>PEQK01000001.1 GCA_002786165.1 Legionella sp. | reverse complement strand
GTCCGCAAGCACTCTGCCATTAGATCTACATGCGTAGCCGGGTCTTTTAGAGTTCGCCTCGTAACCTCCGACTGGCAGGATGTTGTTGGGCTAGTCCTTGAGTTTCGCAACCTAACGCAGGACAAATTAGGCCACTAGCTTATCTTTTATGACCGCCGATTCGATACCGATAAGCGAGCTCGGTCAAGCGGGGCGCTGGTTTTTGGCAGCGCACGGTGCTTCTAGTTGGCTATCAATTAAGCAGCGATAGCGTCACTTTCAGCGTAGATTTCATCATTTGCATTTATGTTTATTGAGTCTGATTTACGAGAAGTCTCATTCTCGGCATGCACCTTTGGTTTTGCCACCCACGTCGAAGCCGGGTCGCCCCCATGTCTTAATTATACCACATCTACTCACAATGCACCATCTCTACCCGGGGTCCTTCAAGACGTAAAGTTGTGATCCATGTCAATATGCCTTAAACTCAACCTTTTTGCATGATCTTACTATGATGCACGGCGATACGATTCAAGACACGCGTGGCTTTTTTTTCAAAAGCTGGAATAAATATAAGCAATCTCAGGCCTTAGAACCCTTAGAATCACAATTGATTGCGGTGATATTGCAACACCCTGAATATCATACCTTCTTAGACAAACAAGATCCTGAATTACACTTTCATCCCGATCTTGGCGTAACCAATCCTTTTTTGCACATGGGTTTGCATTTGACCCTACGGGATCAAATCGCTATGGATCGCCCAGTAGGCATCGCCGCTGTGTTTCAACAGTTGCTTAAAAAGCTGGGCAATGAACACGATGTGGAACACCTATTACTTGAACCCCTGGCAGAATGCCTTTGGAGCGCGCAACGTCAGCATCAACTTCCCGACGAGCGCGCTTATCTTAAAGCATGTCAAGTATTGCTAGAATAATATATCCTCTTAAGCATGAATCCCATTGTGACGCAGTAAGGCATCTACAGTCGGCATGCGTCCACGAAAAGCCACATACGCATCGGCTGCTTTTTTTGCACCACCCACCTCTAAAATCTGATGTAAAAAATCCCTACCTGCTTTAGCATCAAAAATACCATCTTCTTCAAAACGAGCAAAGGCATCGCTTGATAACACCTCAGCCCAAATATAACTATAATACCCAGCAGCATACCCACCGGCAAAAACGTGTGTGAAACTATGTTGAAAGCGATTGTAAGGCACCACGGGAACAACCGCCATATTGGCACGAATGTCCTTAAGAATAGCTGAAATCAATTGCGCGTCTGAATCTAGATTAAACTCTTCATGCAATCGAAAATCAAACAAAGAAAATTCCAATTGTCGCGTCATGGCCATTGCAGATTGAAAATTCTTAGCGGCCACCAACTGTTGAAACACATCAAAAGGCAAGGGTTCTTGAGTTTGCTCATGGGCCGTTAACATTTGCAAAGGCAACGCTTCCCAACACCAATTTTCAAAAAATTGGCTAGGCAATTCCACTGCATCCCATTCGACCCCATGAATGCCAGAAGCACTGAGGTAATCCACTTGGGTCAACACATGCTGTAAACAATGTCCCATTTCATGAAATAAGGTTTGTAATTCGTCATGGGATAACCGGGCGACTTCGTCTGATTTCGCAAAATTACATGTGAGCGTTGCAATTGGTAATTGAATGTCTCCGTTCGCAAGTTTAAAGCGACTTTGACAAGAATCCATCCATGCCCCACCCCGTTTTTTAGCTCGAGCAAATAAGTCCATGTAAATATAACCACGAGCTTCACCGTTTTCATCCATCAAACGATAACAACTCACGTCAGCATGCCACCGATCAATCTCGGTGACCTCTTCAAACTGCATGCCATACAATTGTTGGATAATAGAAAATAATCCAGACATTACTTTGGGTAATGGAAAATAAGCGCGAAGTGCTTCTTGAGAAATAGAAAACGCGGCTTCTCTTTTCTTTTCAGAAAGATAAGTCACATCCCAAGGCGCTATGTCTTCTATCTGTAATGTTTGCTGTGCCCAAGATTGTAAATCTAAAAATTCAGATTTGGCTTGTTGTTGTGTTCGAGCAATCAAATCATGCAAAAAAGTAGTCACTTCATGGGAAGATTCTGCCATTTTTGTATCTAAAGATAGGGCTGCATAATTGGGAAAACCTAATAATCTTGCTGCCTCAAAGCGTAACGTCATGATTTCTTGCATCACGGGCGTATTATCAAATCGCCCAGCAGAAGGACCTTGATCGGACGCACGTGTCACAAAAGCTTCATACATGGTTTCACGTAATGCGCGATCCTCTGCGTACGTCAGTACTGCGACAAAACTTGGATGATCCAACCCCAACACCCATCCTTCTAAGTTTTTTTCTTTGGCCATAGCCTCTGCTTTGGCAATTGCATACTGAGGCAGTCCCGCTAAACGCTTGCTATCCGTGATGTGATAGGCAAAATCTTGTACAGCATCCAACACGTGATTTTCAAATTGATTGGTCAAATGAGACAAGCGCGTAGAAATGGCCTCAAAGCGTTTTTGATGCTCTGGAGATAACGCCACCCCAGACAACATAAAATCACGTAATTGATCGCTCACGATTTTTTGTTGTGCCGCATCCAAAAGTACAGGGTCAATACGCTTTACCGCATCGTACAGCGCTTCATTTTGCCCAAGTGCCGATTCATAAGCTGATAATTTGGGTAAACAAGCTTCATAACAGGTGCGTAATGCCGGAGAGTTGGCCACGGCATGTAAATGTGATAAAGGTGACCAAAATTTCTCTAATTCATTTTGCATTTCTTCTAAAGGATACATCAAACTAGCCCAAGTCGGATGGGTTTGATTCGTCAGTTGGTCAATATGGCCCAAATGCCGCGTCAACAGCTCGTCTAAACGAGTAGGAAAGGTATCAATCTCAATAGAATGAAAGTTAGGGAGCGCAGTCTGGTGCATATATGCCTTAGAAAGTTTGGAAACCTAAAGCATAGCAAAATAGGCCGACTGCAGGAAGTATGATAAACAAGCTACCCTAAGCCTGCTCTAGAATTTGTCTGCGGAACAGGACTGGGACCTGGCGGTTTAGGTTCATAATTTTGTCTAATGTCCTTCAAATAATTGGACATCAAATGCATACATGCTGACATCAAAACAGCACATACCCCACCGACAACCGGCCACATAAGACTCGCAGCAGCCATACTAGGGAGTGTCATATATAAACTTGCCAGCAATACAGAAAAATGAAAAATGTTATAAGCAAAAGCGTATTGTTCGAAGTTGATGCGTTGCCTTAAATCGTGTATCAAAGACTCTGAACTACCTACCTGCTGTAAGTCAGACATCATACTGTAAAATCGGACTAACTCTATGACAGCCCTTAGGGTCGTGCCGAACAAATCCAAACTTTGCATCAGCACACCAAGGCAAAGACCTGTGGGAGACATAGCCCCGCCCACCAAGATAAAGCAAATCGTGAGACCATTTAACAGCCAAGGAAGATCATTGAGAACCTCCCACCAAAGACGCGTCCAATGAGCTCTAAAACGCGTCAACATCTGCAATTTTTTTTCTATAGGATTTAATTCAGCATCATTAAACACATGATGATAAATAAGGCCAAAATTTAACATCAGCCTAGGTATAAAAAACATCCAATTCACATAACCTAAAGCAGGTCGCACATAAGAATCTAGATGAGCTACCGTCGAAGAATAGGTAGGGTTATTTAGTGTAGGTCCAAGAAAAACACTTAAACGACGAGATCTTTGTACAGCCAGTCGCACAGGATTCCAATTTGTGAACATATCTTGTGTATCTGTGACGAACATCACATCATCTCGTTGGAGAGTAGGCGTATGTTGCACAAATACATCATCAAATTTCTTATCAAATGAAATATTGTAGTAAAAATCCAACAACCCGCGATATTCTTGTTGTTGCACTTCAAGACGACGCTGCTCACTCAACCAGGGCGTAGACATCCCTTCACGAAACACGAGATTTAATAAAGTCGCCAACACCAAAGCTGCTTGCAAGCCTTCATTGGTTTCTATGGTTGGATTGTCTTTTTCATACGTTAGTTCATATTCTATAGCTTGATTTTCTCTTTCTAATTTTAAAATCTCGGCTCTTTTAGTTGCTACGGTTGATTCAAACCAATCCACTTTATTGGCTATATCGAGTTTAAGCTCTGTTATTTTAGCAATATTTTTTCGTTTTTTATCCAAACGCTTTAAAATCGGATTGTTACAACGCAGCACATTAAGTGCTCGGGATAAGTGCCAATGATGTAAAACAAGGGGCGTAAAAAAATCGGCTGCTTCTTGTAGATCTGCCTCTGTTCTTGCATTGGCATAATCTTGGATACCGCGCAAAATGGTATGAATAGGGAGAGGGGAAGACTGAGGTGACCGTTCTTGAGATTGCACACGAACCAGTTCCAGAGGGTCGAAACTTCCACTACTGATCGAAGTACTCATCCGCTCATCATAATATAGAGGACTACTGATGGCACTTTCTGGTTCAAAAGATTTTTTATTGGTGAAAAATGAATTTTTAGTAGCATATTTGGTACTACAGACCAAATCCAAATATGTTAAAACAGAATGATCGGCCATTTAAAAACTCATTGTTTTATAGAAATTGTTCTATTGTCCCATAAAATAAACACAAAGAAAATATTTATGGTATCGATATGTCTTTATGGGCACTCAGTTCGATTTATACAACCATACTAAACCTGACTAACATTGTCCTTATAAATTTGATTCAACTTGTATTAAATGCAAAAATAAACCCAAATAAAGACAAATTGCAACATCTATTGGCAGATATTTACAGCAGCTGGCTTGCTGAAAGGACCTAAGTGAGCGACAATATCGCCTTTACAAAATGGACCGCATGGACAACTCATGAGTAAATCAACCTTATTAGCCAATGCCATACGCTTTTTAAGTGTAGATGCTGTGGAGCAAGCCCAATCGGGTCATCCTGGCATGCCCTTGGGCATGGCAGATATTGCTGCTGTGCTTTGGCATCAATTTCTGAAGCATAATCCTAAAAATCCCTATTGGTTTAATCGAGATAGATTTGTGCTCTCTAATGGTCATGGCTCCATGTTGTTGTATGCCTTATTGCATTTAAGTGGCTATGCATTACCCATCGATGAATTAAAACAATTTCGTCAATTACATTCTAAAACACCGGGTCATCCTGAATATCGACATACACCTGGCGTAGAAACCACCACCGGCCCACTGGGTCAAGGTTTGGCCAATGCTGTGGGCATGGCAATTGCAGAAAAACTCTTAAGTGAGCAGTTCAACGACACGCTCACCACGTTGGTAGATCATTTTACGTATGCATTTGCCGGAGATGGTTGCTTGATGGAAGGGATCTCCCATGAAGTCTGTTCTTTGGCGGGCACATTAGGCTTAGGTAAATTAATTGTCATGTACGATGACAATGGCATTTCGATTGATGGCCCTGTACAAGATTGGTTTGCAGATGACACTGCCAAACGCTTTGCAGCTTATCATTGGCAAGTCATTGGTCCTATTGATGGCCATGATCCCGAGGCCATTAAAGAAGCCATTATTAAGGCCCAACGCCATACAACGCAACCTAGTTTGATCATATGTAAAACCATCATAGGATATGGCTCACCCGAGGCAGGTAACGCTTCCACCCATGGCGCCGCTCTAGGTGCGCAGGCAATTGCCCAATTACGCCAGCATTTTGATTGGCACCATGCGCCCTTTATGATTCCTGAAGATATTTATTCGACATGGAATCATGTGGAACAAGGCACGCAAGTCGAGCAATTATGGCTAGAACAGTGTCAAGAATACAAAGCACGTCGCCCAAAAGATTATGCTGAATTTTTACGCAGAATCAACGGGGACTTACCGGACGAATGGCCTCAATTGGCACAAGAATGGATGTTACATTGCCAAAAAAATACCAAATCAATGGCAACTCGAAAGGCCTCGCAACTGTGCATTGAACATTTTGCGGCCCATTGCCCAGAATTACTCGGTGGATCAGCAGATCTTACAGGCTCGAATTCTACCGATTGGTCAGGCACACAAGCCATCTCTGCCGACCAATGGCAGGGCAATTATCTGCAATATGGCGTACGTGAATTTGGGATGTCTGCGATCATGAGTGGTATCGCAGTGCACGGTGGGTTCATTCCTTATGGCGGCACGTTTTTAGTATTTTCAGATTATGCGCGCTCTGCCATACGTATGGCAGCCATGATGCAACAACGGGTTATTTTTATTTTTAGCCATGATTCTATTGGGTTAGGAGAAGATGGTCCCACGCATCAGCCTATTGAACACGTATCGACTTTACGTCTCATCCCAAATTTACAAGTATGGCGACCCGCCGATTTGATGGAAACGGCTGTGGCTTGGGAAAAAGCACTGGAACACCATACTGGGCCTTCTTGTTTGCTATTGTCGCGTCAAACCCTGCCTGCAATTACCCAAACGATAGAACATCAAGCTTATATCGAATGTGGTGGATATATTGTCTCAGACAGTCCTGAACAGCCCCAATTAATTTTAATGGCAACAGGATCGGAATTACATCTTGCGGTGGCCGGTGCTGAAGCATTACGTCAAGAAGGCATTCCTACTCGCGTCGTTTCCATGTTGTGCGCTGAACGTTTTCTAGCGCAAGATGCGGCTTATCGAGAATTTGTATTACCTAATACTGTTCGTAAACGCATTGCCATAGAAGCCGGTACAACGACTTATTGGTATCGATTTGTCGGCTTGGATGGCAGCGTTATTGGTATAGATCGATTCGGTGAATGCGGTCCAGGAGACATTGTATTTACAAGCTTAGGCATCACCGTCGAACGGATTAAAACAGAAGGCCTACGATTACATCTTACGGGCGAAACTGCATTGAAAGCATCTATTGTGGAGAATTTATGAGTATACGTGTTGCAATTAACGGTTACGGTCGCATTGGGCGATGTGTTTTAAGGGCTATTTTTGAATCCAAACGCTTATCGGATTTTAATATCGTCGCCATCAATGATCTGTCTGGTATTCAAAGCACAGCACATTTGACTCGCTATGACAGTACTCACGGACGTTTTTCCAGTGAAGTGAAAGTCGAAGGCCAATCCCTTATGATTGATGGCCATCCTATTCTCATCACATCTGAACGTAATCCAGCCGATTTGCCCTGGAAAGAATTAGACGTAGACGTCGTATTTGAATGCACGGGGAGATTCACGCAACATGCAGATGCTATGTTGCATGTCAAAGCGGGCGCTAAAAAAGTCTTGATTTCGGCACCCAGCACCGACGCTGATGCCACGATTGTATATGGCGTCAATCATACCGTTTTGCGCCCAGAACACCAAATCGTATCAAACGCCTCTTGTACCACCAACTGTTTGGCACCCGTGGTCAAACCATTACACGATGCCATTGGAATTGAGCATGGCCTATTAAATACCATTCATGCGTATACCAAAGATCAATTGCTACTTGATGGCCATCATAGTGATTTACACCGTGCGCGCTCAGCAACTCAGTCTATTATTCCCACCAAAACGGGTGCTGCCTTGGCAGTTGGATTGGTACTGCCTGAGCTCAAAGGTCGCTTGGAAGGCTTTGCGATGAGAGTTCCTACGTTAAATGTTTCGGTGATTGATTTGACCTTTACTCCGAAGCGGCCAACCACAGTTGCAGAAATTAATAACATCATGCATGCTGCTAAAAATGATATTTTACATATCAATGAAGAGCCTCTGGTATCTTGTGATTTCAATCATTATCCCGCTTCTGCGGTGTTTGACACCACACAAACACGGGTGTTAGGTAATTTGGTGAAAGTCATTGCATGGTATGATAATGAGTGGGGATTTTCTAACCGCATGTTAGATACCGCTTATCATATGATGAACATATAAAGGAGCAATCATGAGTATCATTAGCATGCAAGACATCGATTTAAAATCGAAACGTGTTCTGATTCGTGAAGATCTCAATGTACCCATTAAAAACGGCATGATCACCAGTGACCAACGATTGCAAGCTGCCCTCCCTACGTTGCAAAGAGCTCTAGCCGCAGGTGCAGGTGTCATCGTTTTATCTCATTTGGGGCGTCCTACTGAAGGCCAGATTGATCCTAAACTATCGTTACAACCCATTGCTAACTACTTATCTGCTCAATTAAATCATCCTGTCAGATTTGAAACCGACTATTTGCAAGGCGTCCAAGTGAAACCAGGCGAATTAGTGCTATGCGAAAATGTGCGATTTAATGTAGGTGAAAAAAGTAATGATCCAGCGCTCGCTCGCCAGTTGGCTAGTTTATGCGATGTGTTTGTGATGGATGCGTTTGGCACAGCTCATCGCTGCCATGCCTCTACTTATGGTTTAGCTCAATATGCACCGATTGCAGTTGCCGGCCCTTTGCTCATGCGTGAATTAGAGGCCCTAGAGCGGGTATTTCGTGCACCAGAAAAACCTATTATCGCCATCGTTGGCGGCGCTAAGGTGTCTTCAAAATTATCTTTACTCAAACAAATGGTATCTCGCGTCGATGTGCTCATCCCTGGTGGTGGCATTGCGAATACTTTTTTGAAAGCCAGTGGCAAAGAAATTGGCGTGTCTTTGTATGAACCTGATTTATTAGAAGAATCACGCACCATTTTAAAATTAGCGAAAACAACAGGATGCCACATCATTCTACCCACAGACGTCGTTGTTGGTAAATGTTTCCAAGATACTTGCCCCGCTTATAATAAAACACTGTCTCACGTTGCCATCGACGATATGATAATGGACATCGGTCCTGAAACCGTAACACGTTACACAGCGCTCATTGAAACGGCAAAAACCATTATTTGGAACGGGCCACTAGGGGTGTTTGAATTTCCTCAATTTGGCTATGGTACACGTGGCGTGGCGATTGCAGTGGCTAATAGCCACGCTTTCAGCATTGCAGGAGGAGGAGACACGCTTGCTGCTATCGACAAATATGATCTAACCGACCAAATGGCTTATATTTCTACAGGTGGTGGTGCTTTCTTAGAATATCTAGAAGGTAAAACGTTACCTGCCGTGGCCATTTTGGAAGAGAGATCTAAATCTGCCGCTTGTGTATAAAATTCCTATCCAATAACGTAAATCACCCCA
>PEQK01000019.1 GCA_002786165.1 Legionella sp. | reverse complement strand
AAATAACCTCGTTAGCTTTATTGTTTCTTGATAATTGCTTCAGCAATGTTATTCGGTGCTTCCGCATATTTGGAAAATTCCATAGTATAGGTTGCTCTACCTTGCGTTGCAGAACGTAAGTCTGTTGAATAGCCAAACATTTCTGCCAGAGGCACTTCAGCTCGAACAATTTTTCCAGCTGGAGAATCTTCCATACCTTGAACTAAACCACGTCGTCTATTGAGATCGCCCATGACATCCCCCATATAATCTTCAGGAGTGACGACTTCAACAGCCATAATGGGTTCAAGCAATACCGGCTTTGCTTGTAAAGCACCTTGTTTGAAGCATTGCGAGCCAGCAATTTTAAATGCCATTTCACTTGAATCCACTTCATGGTAGGAACCATCAAACAGAGTCACTTTAACATCAACTACTGGATAGCCAGCAATGACTCCATTTTGTAACTGCTCTTGAATTCCTTTATCAACTGCGGGAATGTACTCTTTTGGAATAACGCCACCAACAATTGCGTTAACGAATTCATATCCTTGACCTGGTTCTTGAGGCTCAATCTTTAACCACACATGACCATACTGACCGCGGCCACCTGATTGTCTAACGAATTTGCCTTCTTGTTCTACTGCTTGTTTTAATGTTTCTCTGTAAGCAACCTGAGGTTTACCTACATTGGCTTCCACATTAAATTCTCTACGCATTCGGTCAACAATAATTTCCAGATGTAGTTCACCCATGCCTTCAATAATTGTCTGCCCGCTTTCTTCATCCGTATGAACTCTGAATGAAGGATCTTCTTGTGCCAACTTGCCTAAAGCCAAGCCCATCTTTTCTTGATCTGCTTTTGTTCTAGGCTCTACTGCCACAGCAATAACTGGATCTGGAAAATCCATTCTCTCCAAGATAACTGGATGATTTACATCGCACAACGTATCGCCTGTAGTCACGGTCTTAAGTCCTACCGCAGCAGCAATATCGCCTGCACGTACTTCTTTAATTTCTTCTCGCGAATTAGCATGCATTTGCAGCAGGCGACCAATTCGCTCTTTTTTGCCTTTTACTGAATTAAACAGCGTATCCCCAGACTTGACAACCCCGGAATAAGCACGAAAGTAAGTCAAAGTTCCAACAAAGGGATCGGTGGCAATTTTAAATGCCAAAGCTGAAAAAGGTGCATCATAACATGTTTTTCTTGATATTGCCTTACCTTCTTCATCAGTGCCTTGAACATCAGGGATGTCTGTCGGTGAGGGTAAAAACTCAACCACACCATCAAGCACTGCTTGCACCCCTTTATTTTTGAAAGCGGAACCACAAAAAACAGGAACTATCTTATTGGTTACAGTAAGCGCTCTTAGTGCAGTTTTAATCTCTACCTCACTAAGGACTTCTCCCTCAAGATATTTATCCATGAATTCTTCATTGGCTTCAGCTGCCGCTTCTACAATCAAAGTACGATATTTCTCGCACTCAGCAATCATATAAGCAGGTACGTCCACGTATTTAAAGGTCATGCCTTTATTGTCTTCATCCCACTCAATAGCTTTCATCTTGATTAAATCGACAACACCCTTGAATTCTTCCTCTGCGCCAATAGGCAGCTGAAGTACTATCGGGTGTGAACCTAATCTCTGCTTGATTTGCTCAACCACACGCAAAAAATTAGCGCCCATTCGATCCATTTTATTAACAAAAACAATTCGTGGCACACCATATTTGTTTGCTTGACGCCATACTGTCTCAGATTGAGGCTCTACACCTGAAACGGAATCAAAGACTACAACCGCTCCATCAAGCACACGCAAAGAACGCTCTACTTCAATCATAAAATCAACGTGACCCGGCGTATCAATAATATTGATACGATGCGGCTCAAATTGCTTATCCATTCCAGTCCAGTAACAGGTAGTCGCTGCTGAGGTGATGGTGATGCCGCGTTCCTGCTCCTGAACCATCCAGTCCATAGTCGCAGCACCATCATGTACTTCACCAATTTTATGTGACATACCAGTGTAATATAATACACGTTCAGTTGTCGTTGTTTTTCCAGCATCAACGTGCGCAGCAATTCCAATGTTTCTGTATCTGTTTAATGGCGTCGACACGGCGAACCTCTCTTAGTTCCATCTAAAATGAGCAAAAGCCTGGTTGGCTTTAGCCATTTTATGAGTGTCTTCGCGTTTTTTAACCGCAGAACCTTTGGATTCATACGCGTCAGCAAGCTCACCTGCCAAACGAAGCATCATGCCTTTCTCACCGCGTGAACGAGCTGCCTGAACCAACCAGCGCATGCCCAGGGCAATACTGCGATCATGGCGAACTTCAACAGGAACTTGATAGGTCGCGCCGCCGACTCGACGAGATCTCACTTCGACGCTAGGACGAACATTGCTTAATGCATCTTCAAAATAGCGTAATACAGAAGCTGGAGCAGCATCATCACTGTCTGCTTTCTTCGCTTTCTTCACGCGCTCTTCTAAAACATCCAATGCACCATAAATAATTTTTTCAGCAGTGGATTTTTTACCGCTAATCATTAATACGTTAATAAATTTTGCCAACAACTCACTATGGTGTTTTGGATCTGGCAGAATTTCACGTTTGGGGACTTCTCTTCTTCTAGGCATCTTAATTTCCTACAATCAGTTATTTTTTATCTTTAGGTTTTTTAGTACCGTACTTGGAACGACCTTGCTTACGGTCCGCAACACCGGCTGTATCCAAACTTCCTCGGACCGTGTGATAACGCACACCGGGTAAGTCTTTAACACGACCGCCTCTTATAAGCACAACAGAGTGCTCTTGTAAATTATGACCTTCTCCACCGATATATGAGGAGACTTCAAAACCATTGGTTAACCGTACACGAGCAACCTTACGCATAGCTGAGTTTGGTTTTTTAGGTGTAGTAGTATATACGCGTGTACAAACTCCGCGTCTTTGGGGACATGACTCTAGTGCAGGTACGTTACTTTTATTTTTAACGTCAGCACGAGGCTTTCTTACTAACTGATTAATAGTAGCCATTTATACTTAACTCCGATCTGTCACTTGTGAATATTTCGAATGCATAAGGAGGCCGGATTCTATACAGATATGGCAGGTTTGTCAAGTTCAAACCTGCCTTTTTTGCATCCGGACTAGTCATTATGATTATCTGCATTTAATGCTTCGCTTAACGCATGCTCAACATCGCTTGCAGTCACTGTATGTACTGGGTGTTCACCACCTATTGCCATTCTTGCTTTTTTTGCCTTACGGCTTTGGTGATAGGTATATCCTGTTCCTGCTGGAATGAGACGACCTACCATCACGTTTTCTTTTAGACCACGTAAATCATCAATTTTTCCACTCACTGCCGCTTCGGTTAGAACACGTGTAGTTTCCTGGAACGATGCTGCTGAAATAAATGATTCTGTAGCCAAAGAGGCTTTTGTAATACCAAGTAATATGGGTGTTCCTCTGGCAACTTGTTTTCCTTCAGCCTGAAGCTTGTCGTTTTCTTCCAGCATAGCGCTTTCTTCAACTTGCTCTCCCGCCAGGAACTTTGAATCACCAGCAAACGTAATTACTCGTTTACGCAGCATTTGTCTAACAATTACTTCTATGTGTTTGTCGTTTATCTTAACGCCTTGTAAACGATAGACGTCTTGTACTTCATTTACTATGTAGTTCGCCAAAGCACCGATGCCTAATAATCTTAAAATATCATGTGGGTTTAATGCACCTTCTGCAATAATTTCCCCTCTCTCTACATGTTCACCTTCAAACACTGAGATATGGCGCCATTTAGGAATAAGCTCTTCATGGCACTGATCTTCTGATACATTAATAATCAAACGACGTTTACCTTTAGTTTCCTTACCAAAGTTTACTAAACCAGAAACTTCAGCCATTACTGCTGAATCTTTAGGTTTACGTGCTTCAAATAAATCCGCAACGCGAGGTAGACCCCCGGTAATGTCACGTGTTTTAGAACGCTCTTGAGGAATACGGGCAATTACATCCCCAACCCCTACCAAGCCACCATCTTCAAAATTAACAATAGCGTCTACTGGCAAGTAATATTGCGCGGGTACATTGGTACCAGCCAAATAAATGTCTTCGCCTTCTGCAGTAACCAACTTCACCATCGGTCTCATTTCACGACCAGCCACGCTTCGTTGTTTGGCATCGATGATGACGATGTTACTTAATCCGGTTAATTCATCGGTCTGGCGATTCATTGTAATGCCTTCAATTAAATCAACAAACTTCAAATTACCAGTTACTTCTGAAATGACCGGATGGGTATGAGGATCCCAGGTGGCAATCACTTGTCCTGCATCGACTGCTGAGTTGTCATGTACTGACAATACAGCACCATAGGGCACTTTATAACGCTCTCTCTCACGTCCAAATTCATCGACGATAGTCACTTCACCAGAACGCGATACTGCAACCAAATTCTTGTTTTCATGGGTTACAGTCTTAATGTTATGCAGCCTGACAACCCCTTTGGTTTTAATTTGAATGTTATTCGCAGCAGTTGCTCTTGATGCCGCACCACCAATATGGAAGGTACGCATGGTAAGCTGGGTACCTGGTTCACCAATCGATTGAGCAGCAATAATACCAACTGCTTCGCCGGTATTAACCAAATGACCACGTGCCAAATCACGGCCATAGCATTTTGCACACAAACCAAAGCGAGTTTGACAAGTAATAGGCGAGCGAACCATGATTTGGTCTACACTTTGTTTCTCTAATTGCTCAACCCATTCTTCATCTAATAAAGTCCCTGCAGTAACAACAGGTTCTGATTGATTCGGAATATATACATCAGCAGCAACAACTCGCCCTAATACACGTTCGTGTAAAGGCTCGACTATGTCTCCGCCTTCAATTAGCGGCTGCATTAAAATACCTGTTTCTACACCACAATCATCTTCAGTAATAACCACGTCTTGAGCTACATCAACCAGACGACGGGTCAAATAACCAGAGTTTGCTGTTTTTAATGCCGTATCGGCCAAACCTTTACGTGCTCCATGGGTAGAAATAAAGTACTGGAATACGTTTAATCCTTCCCGGAAGTTTGCAGTAATCGGGGTTTCAATAATTGACCCATCCGGTGCGGCCATCAGTCCACGCATACCAGCAAGCTGTCTAATCTGTGCAGCAGAACCCCTTGCGCCTGAATCAGCCATCATAAAGATAGAGTTAAATGATTCTTGTCTGACCTTTTCACCCTTTCTGGTTTCTGCTTCTTCTGTAGCAATTTTAGTCATCATCGACTTGGCGACTAACTCATTAGTTCGTGACCAAATATCGATAACTTTGTTGTAGCGCTCACCATTAGTAACCAAACCGGAACGAAATTGTGCTTCGATTTCACGCACTTCATTGTCAGCATGTTCGATGATAGTGGCTTTATCATCAGGAATTTCCATATCTTCTATACCGATGGAAATACCTGAGCGTGTAGCATATTTAAATCCAGTATACATCAACTGGTCAGCAAAAATAACGGTCTCTTTCAGGCCATAATTTCTATAACAGTTATCGATGACCTTGGTGATGACCTTTTTAGTCATCGTGCGATTAATGGTCGCAAAGGCCATTCCTCTAGGTAACACTTCAGCTAAAATAGCACGCCCAACCGTAGTTTCTACCAAGTGGTAGCCACTTTCATCATCTTTTAGCATACGAATTTTTATTTTCGCATGAATGTCTAAATGGCCTGCTTCATAAAAGTTCTTTGCTTCTTGCGTACTGACAAATATTTTACCTTCACCCTGCGCATTTACTTTTTCACGGGTTAAATAATACAATCCCAAAACCACGTCTTGGCTGGGAACTATAATAGGCTCGCCACTTGCTGGTGACAATATATTGTTAGTAGACATCATCAATGAACGCGCTTCAAGCTGAGCTTCCAAGGTCAAAGGCACATGTACTGCCATTTGGTCGCCATCGAAGTCCGCGTTATAAGCGGTACATACTAAAGGATGCAATTGAATGGCTTTCCCTTCAATCAACACCGGCTCGAATGCTTGAATTCCCAAACGGTGCAAAGTAGGCGCACGGTTTAATAGTATCGGGTGCTCTCTAATCACATCATCAAGAATATCCCATACTACAGACTCTTCACGTTCAACCATTTTTTTGGCTGCTTTAATCGTAGTTGCCAAGCCACGAAATTCCAATTTGGAAAAAATAAACGGCTTAAACAGTTCCAATGCCATCTTTTTAGGCAAGCCACATTGATGTAATCTTAAGGTGGGGCCTACTACGATAACGGAACGACCTGAGTAGTCAACACGCTTACCCAACAGGTTTTGACGAAAACGACCCTGCTTTCCTTTAATCATATCGGCTAATGATTTTAATGGTCTTTTATTCGTGCCAGTGATTGCGCGACCACGACGTCCGTTGTCCAATAAGGCATCAACAGACTCTTGCAGCATACGTTTCTCATTACGAACGATAATGTCAGGAGCATTCAAATCAAGCAATCTTTTCAAGCGATTGTTTCTGTTGATGACTCGACGATACAAGTCATTCAAATCAGACGTTGCAAAACGGCCACCATCCAAAGGAACTAGCGGACGCAAGTCAGGAGGAAGAACCGGCAACACATCCATAATCATCCATTCAGGTTTGTTTCCTGAATCATAGAATGCTTCCAATAACTTCAAACGCTTAGTAATTTTTTTAATTTTAGTTTCAGAATTAGTGGTTGGTAATTCTTCTCTTAAACTTTTAATCTCTTCTTCTAAATCAATCTGACGCAATAAATCACGGATAGCTTCTGCACCCATACGCGCATCAAATTCATCACCATATTGCTCCATGGCATCGAGATACACTTCATCATTAAGCAGCTGACCCCGCTCAAGCTCGGTCATTCCTGGGTCAACAACAACGAAGGCTTCAAAATATAAAACACGTTCTATATCTCGTAAGGTCATATCCAATAACAGACCAATCCGTGATGGTAAAGATTTTAAAAACCAGATATGGGCTACTGGGCTAGCCAGCTCAATATGCCCCATGCGCTCACGGCGCACTTTAGCCAAAGCCAGCTCTACACCACACTTCTCACAAATAACGCCTCTGTGTTTCAAGCGTTTGTATTTGCCGCAAAGACACTCATAGTCTTTTACGGGACCGAATGTCTTGGCACAGAATAAACCATCACGCTCTGGTTTGAATGTTCTGTAGTTAATGGTTTCCGGTTTTTTTACTTCACCGTAAGACCAGGAACGAATTAGTTCAGGAGACGCCAACGCAATTTTAATTGCATCAAATTCTTCACTTTGCCCTTGTTGTTTGAGTATGCCCAATAGATCACTCATAACAGGTGCTTTTTTCATTGGGTCGTTGCTTAGAATAGCCAAGTCTATGCCTCCAAAATTTGGGTTAGTCAATGTCATTAACGGTTAATCATGATCCAATTCAATATCAATACCGAGCGCCCTTATCTCCTTCAACAACACGTTGAATGATTCTGGCATGCCTGGATCCATACGGTGATCACCATCGACAATGTTTTTATAGATCTTTGTTCTTCCGCCTACGTCATCTGATTTAACAGTTAACATTTCTTGTAATGTATATGCAGCACCATATGCCTCTAATGCCCACACTTCCATCTCTCCAAAACGCTGGCCTCCAAATTGCGCCTTTCCGCCTAGAGGTTGTTGAGTCACCAAGCTGTACGATCCTGTAGACCGCGCATGCATTTTGTCATCAACCAAGTGATTCAGTTTTAGCATATACATGTAACCTACGGTTACTTTATTATCAAATGTGCTACCTGTTCTACCATCGATGAGTGTCGTTTTACCATCTGCAGGTAAATCAGCAAGCAGTAACATGCGCTTGATTTCCTCTTCTGAGGCGCCATCGAATACTGGTGTAGCCATGGGTACGCCAGCCTTCAGGTTTTCAGACAATCTCATCAGTTCTTCATCATTTAAACAATCCAGATTCACTCGTTGCTTATCATGGTTATAAATTTGATTTAAAAACTGCTTTATTTCACTCAGATTTCGCTTGCTATCTAAAAGCTGTGTGATTTTATTACCTAAACCTTTAGCAGCCAAACCTAAGTGCGTTTCAAGTACCTGTCCAATATTCATACGCGAAGGTACACCTAATGGATTTAGTACGATATCAACGGCCGTACCATCTTCCATATGAGGCATGTCTTCAATGGGAACAACCATGGAAATAACCCCTTTGTTACCATGCCGTCCAGCCATTTTATCACCCGGTTGAATGCGTCTTTTAACTGCCAAGTAAACTTTAACAATCTTTAAGACACCAGGAGCCAAATCATCACCTTGGATAATTTTCTTTCTACTGTCATTAAATCGCTTTTCCATTTCTTTAGTCAGCAGATCTAATTGTTTAGACAATTGCTCAAGTTGTTGACTTATGGTTTCATCATCTACGCGAACATCAAACCACTTGCTGCGCTCTAAACCATCTAAGTAATCTTGTGTTACCAAGGTACCTGCTTTTAAGCCTGCAGGGCCTCCGGTTACTGTTTTATTCACTAGTAAGTTAGCGACACGATGATAGATATCTTCTTCCCTGATTCGACGCTCATCTATTAAGTCTTTACGCACACGAGCCAAGTGCTCTTCTTCTATGCTCTTTGCGCGGGCATCTTTTTCCAAACCGTCTCGTGTAAATACCTGTACATCAATCACCGTACCATTCATGCCAGAAGGAACACGCAAGGACGAATCTTTTACATCGGAAGCCTTTTCACCAAAGATAGCTCTTAATAATTTTTCTTCTGGTGTCAATTGTGTTTCACCTTTAGGCGTCACTTTACCCACCAAAATATCACCGGCTGTAACTTCTGCACCGATATAAACAACACCAGATTCATCCAGACTGGCTAAGGCCGATTCACCGACATTAGGAATGTCAGCAGTTATTTCTTCTGTGCCTAGTTTGGTATCTCTTGCAATACAGGTTAATTCTTCTATATGAATAGTAGTAAAACGATCTTCTTGGACAATACGTTCAGAAATCAGAATCGAGTCCTCGAAGTTATAGCCATTCCACGGCATGAAAGCGACTAATAAATTCTGGCCTAATGCCAACTCACCCATATCAGTACAAGGACCATCAGCTAGCACATCACCTCGTTGAATGCGATCACCCGTTGAAACAATAGGGCGCTGATTGATACAGGTATCTTGGTTAGAGCGAAAATACTTAGTCAAGTTGTAAATGTCTACACCCGTTTCACCCGCTGTAGTTTCGTCATCATTAACACGCACAACAATACGAGAAGCATCTACCAAATCAATGATTCCACCGCGTTTTGCAACAACAGAAACGCCTGAGTCTGCAGCAACAATACGCTCCATGCCGGTCCCTACTAAAGGCTTTTCAGAACGAAGCGTGGGCACTGCCTGACGTTGCATGTTAGAACCCATCAATGCGCGGTTCGCATCGTCATGTTCCAAGAAAGGAATTAATGATGCCGCAACCGATACGATCTGCTTGGGAGACACATCCATGTAGTTAATTTTATCAGGTGTTGTCAATGAAAATTCATTTTGATGTCGGCATGGAACTAAATCAGCTAAAATATTTCCTTCTGCATCCAGGGCAACACTAGATTGTGCAATGTATTGGTCTACTTCTTCGATTGCTGACAAGTACTCTAATTCATCGGTAACTCGACCATTCACTACTTTTCGACAAGGTGTTTCAATAAAACCATAATCGTTTGTACGTGCATAAACGGATAAAGAATTTATCAGTCCGATGTTAGGACCTTCCGGCGTTTCAATAGGACAAACGCGACCATAGTGAGTGGTGTGAACGTCGCGCACCTCAAAACCTGCGCGCTCACGAGTCAATCCACCTGGGCCTAGGGCTGAGACACGTCGTTTATGTGTGACGCCAGAAAGAGGATTGACCTGATCCATGAATTGGGATAACTGGCTTGAACCGAAAAATTCTTTAACTGCAGCAGAAACAGGTTTGGCATTAATTAAATCCTGAGGCATCAGATTTTCTGACTCAACCAGACTGAGCCGTTCTTTCACTGCACGCTCTACTCTAACGAGACCGACACGGAATTGGTTTTCAGCCATTTCACCAACGCTACGCACTCTTCGGTTACCCAAATGATCGATGTCATCAACCATGCCTATGCCATTGCGAATATTTATCAATGTTTTAATCACAGATAAAATATCTTCTTTGGTTAACGTGCCTGCACCATCATCATTTTTACGACCGACTCGACGATTAAATTTCATTCGTCCAACCGCTGATAAATCATAGCGCTCATCAACGAAAAATAGATTTTTAAATAAAGCTTCTGCTGCTTCTTTAGTAGGTGGCTCACCAGGACGCATCATCCGATAAATCTCAACCAGTGCTTCCAATTGAGATGCAGTAGGGTCTATTTTTAAGGTATCAGAAATATATGAGCCATGGTCTAAATCATTAGTGTAAATAGTATCCAATGATAAAATACCGTGCTCTGCCATGATGTCTAACATTTCTTCCGTTATTTCATCATTCGCTTGCGCAATAAATTCACCGGTTAGAGTATTGATAATATTTTTTGCTAATATTTTGCCAACTAAATAATCTCTGGGGACAACTAAATCCTGCATTTGCGCCTTTTCCATTTGCTTAATGTGGCGAGCAGTAATTCGTCGTCCTTGTTCTACAATTAATTCACCTGTCCCAGGAACTAATATATCAAAAGAAGCAATCTCACCTCTTAGTCTTTGAGGAATTAACTCAATATGGTATTCACCATTTTTTAAATAGCAGTGAGTTTGTTCAAAAAATTCTGTCAGTATGTCTTCGGCTTCGTAACCTAATGCCCGCAATAAAATGGTTACCGGCAATTTACGTCTTCTGTCTATACGAGCATACACGCAATCTTTAGGATCGAACTCGAAGTCTAGCCATGAACCGCGGTAAGGAATGATTCTGGCGGAATAAAGTAATTTACCTGATGAATGAGTTTTTCCTTTATCGTGCTCAAATATAACGCCAGGAGAACGATGGAGCTGTGATACGACAACACGCTCTGTGCCATTGATAACGAAAGTACCAACATCTGTCATTAATGGAATTTCACCCATAAAAACATCTTGCTCTCTAATGTCTTTTATAGGCTTTGGCTCATCGCTTGCGTCCTTATCTAGAACCACAAGTCTGATTTTTACTCTCAATGGAGCAGAATAAGTTAAGCCTCTTAGTTTGCACTCACGGACATCAAACGCCGGCTCACCTAATTTGTAGCTTACGTATTCTAATCTTGCATTACCAGAAAAACTTTCAATAGGAAACACGGATGAGAATGCAGCATGTAATCCAGTGTTGAATTGTTCATTTAATTTGCTATCAGCTTGGAGAAAATCTCTATAAGATTTTAATTGGATTTCAAGCAGATTCGGTATATCCATTATGTCG
>PEQK01000002.1 GCA_002786165.1 Legionella sp. | reverse complement strand
TTTTTTATCGACTTATTTTGAAAGTCGTTATTTTTTGTATTATTTCTTCTCAAATGTTACTTCTATTTTGGCAATGCGATGCTTTCCTACCTGAATAATCATGTCTTCATGCTCAGACAGTGCAACTGTAGCATCCGCAATTTTTTCACCATTGATTTTGACAGCACCTTGCTTTACTAGGCGTGATGATTCTGAGGTGCTCGCAGTCAGCCCTACCAATTTCAATAATTGCGCCAATGTGGTAGAAGACTCACAAGATATAGATTGTGTCTGTAAATCATCTGGAATTTCTTTTTTCTGAAAACGCTCAATAAAATTCTGTACGGCTTGTTTTGCCTGCGCGGCATCATGAAAACGGGTGACCAATTCCTCTGCAAAGCCCAATTTCACATCACGAGGATTATACCCTTCTTTCACATCCTGTTTCAGGCGTGTTAGTTCAGAAGCCTTTTGTTGACTCAGTAAATCCATATATCTCCACATCAATTCATCTGAGATAGACATGATTTTACCTAAAATGTTATCAGGTGATTCTGTAATACCAATGTAGTTATTCAAAGATTTGGACATTTTTTTCACGCCATCCAAGCCTTCAATTAAAGGCGTCATCATCACAACTTGAGGATTTTGTTTATAATGACGTTGTAATTCTCGGCCCATCAACAAATTAAACTTTTGGTCACGACCACCACATTCCACGTCCGCATGCAATGCAACCGAATCATATCCTTGTAATAAGGGATATAAAAACTCATGAATAGCAATCGCCTGTCCCCCTGCGTATCGTTTAGAAAAATCATCGCGCTCCAACATACGCGCCACCGTACTGGTGGACGCTAAGCGAATCAAATCAGCCGCAGACAATTGACCGAGCCAAGCGGAATTAAAAACGACTTTCGTTTTTTCTTGATCTAAAATCTTAAACGCTTGCTGCTGGTAGGTTTGGGCATTAATGGCAATCTCTTCAAGGCTCAAGGGTTTACGCGTCACATTTTTTCCGGTTGGATCACCAATCATCGCGGTAAAATCGCCAATCAAAAAAATCACCTCATGGCCAAAATCTTGAAATTGACGCAATTTATTTAAAAGTACAGCATGTCCCAAATGAATATCAGGGGCGGTTGGATCAAAACCAGCTTTGATTTTCAAGGGTTGTTCAAGCTTTAATTTTTGCTGCAGCTCTTCTGGCAATAATATTTCTTCACAACCACGAGCCAACTCATCATAAGAAGGATGATGACCAATCGTCTCAGTTTTTTGGGGTTTATCAGAATTTACGCTAGTATGTTCTTCAGTATGTTCTTCGGTTTTTTTTGTAAATAAGTGTGTGGTAACCATGTAGTAAAACCCTAATTTTATGAGATAAAGATCAAAATTCGGACATTCTTGCGCTGAAAGAATGTCCATCATACGATTTGCTCGAATTCGCAACAAAGTCAAGTAAAAAGTTCGAGGTTTTTGCCTCTTCTTATTGACCTAATTGCTCACTCCAGGTATCTTAGCCCGGATGATTTATTCTTGCTATTGTAAAAATTATCATCACTCGCCTCAATAATTTATTCCAAGGCTTAACACTCGAGAGAGTATCGTGAAAGCGTCAGTATACACTTTCAAACACATGATTGCAGCAAAGGTTAAACATGAAACAAAAACAACATCGCCTAATCAAAAAACATACCCTTTGGATACTTATATCCTTATTGTGTGTCACGGGCCTTATTGTTTTTTTATCTATAAACACGCAACAACATAAAACAAAATATATTTCTCAGCCACTCAGCTTGCCTGACGTCGATACAGATCAGACCACGCCAGAAACAGAAACAAGCACGGAAGAAAACACAGGTTGGAAAACTATTATCACTCGTAAAGGAGATACCTTAGGGCGAATTTTCAAACGAGAAGGATTGAGTCAACAAACATTACTGGCCATTCTACACGCCAATCCATACGCCAAAAGCATGATTAACATCAAGCCAAATCAACAGATTCAAGTATTTGTGCGTGATGATATTTTAGAAAAAATGATTTTCAATTACAGCCCCACACAATTATTGATTGTTCATTTAGAAAACAACCATTATGTCACTACTGTAAAATCACGTACCATGGATACGCATGAAGAGTATGCCACAGCAACCGTTCGAGGTTCTTTATATGGGACGGCTGCTCGTATGAACATTCCGTCTAAATTGATCCGCCAAATGGTGGATATTTTCAATTGGGAAATTGATTTTTCGAAAGAAGTACGCACAGGCGATCAATTCAGCATTTTATATCAAGCCCAATATATCGATGACAAACTCGTGAACACAGGGGATATCATTGCCGTCACCTATACCAGTCGCGGCCAACAACACCAAGCGGTTCGGTATACCTCTTCCAATGGTGATCATGATTACTATACACCGAATGGCAATAGCTTAAAAAAAGCTTTTTCTAGATACCCTGTGCAATATACGCATATCAGTTCAACATTTAGTTTGTCTCGTCGACATCCTATTCTTAATTATTATCGTCCGCACAAGGGTGTGGATTTGGCAGCCCCTATTGGCACACCGATTCGAGCTACTGGCAATGGTGTTGTCGTTCATATTGGTCGTCAAAATGCGTATGGCAATATGATCAAAATTCAGCATTCCAAAATGTACTCTTCTTTATATGGTCATTTGCTGCGCTTTCAAAAAGGATTGTCTCGTGGCGCACATGTCAAACGTGGGCAAATCATTGGCTACGTTGGACAATCAGGATTGGCCACAGGTCCTCATTGTCATTATGAGTTTCATGTGAATCAACAACCCAAAAATCCAACGACAATCGCATTACCTCATGCTGATCCTATTTCTGCAAAACATCGAGCAGCGTTTCAAGGTAAAGCCTCTAATTTGCTGGCCAGTTTAAAATTATACGAATCAGGGTATATGATAGCCTCGCATCGCAACAACAAATCACGCACAGGATAAAACATCATGCTGCTAGGGCAACTCAGCTTGAATCTTTCTTGTTTGATGTATGCCATCTTATATGTACCCCAAATTCTCCATAATCAAAAACAGGCTAATCTGGATGGCTTAAGCAAATCCATGCACTTCCTTTTGTACGGTGCTTATTCACTTGATTTGTTATACGGCGTTATGGTGCACCTGCCCTGGCAATATCGTCTCGTGTCTGCCCTAGGCTGGATATTATTAACCCTTCAGCATCTCCAAATAGCGCATCATTTTAAAAAGAAACAACAATTTTCTGCCGAATATAGGTGTTATAGCGTGCTTATTTTAGTTGTTGTATGGATGATGGAGGGACTCTATGAGCAACCATTTTCTGAAGCTTCTATAAATTTGGCAGGATTCATCGCTCAATTTGGATTCGGTATCGCCTTACTCCCACAAATTTTAAAATCAAAACAGCTCCAATCTACAAACGCCATCCATATGGCTTATCTAGTGTTAAATGTCAGTTTGGCCTGTTTAGATTTGATTTCGGCTTGGCAATTACACTGGGGTTGGCCCAATAAAGTGGGTTCTAGCCTGATGTTTGGATTAACCAGTATTTTATTGTTGCAGCGTTGGTTCTACGGATCAAGCAAAGATCATATGACAAATCCATACTGATGCCACCACACCTGCTAAATCCGCCAATAAACCGGCTGGAATAGCATGTCGCGTATGACGTATGCTCACAGCACCAAAATACACTGCAATGACATAAAAAGTGGTTTCAGTACTACCCATCATCGTACCCGCAGTTTTGGCAATCAAAGAATTTCCACCAAATTGATGCATCAAATCTGCCATCAATCCATTAGAAGCACTGCCTGAAAATGGCCGCATAAGTGCCAAAGGCAATAATTCAGACGGCATGCCTATATAGGTTAAGGCTGGTCCCAACCAAAGCGTCAATAATTCAAAAAAACCTGACGCACGCAGCATCCCAATGGCAACCAACATGGCTACCAAATAAGGAATCAAACTGACACTGGTTGAAAATCCATCCTTTGCCCCATCAATAAATGAATCAAATACATTGATCTTTTTTATGGCGCCATACACAGGAATACCAACCACAAACAGTAAAAACAGCAGGTTAGACATGACATTTACTGTGTTCATAGATTATGATTTCCTTTTTTGATGCGATACAGGGGTAGCTTGGCCAAGGTCTTTACCGCCACAATCGCAACTAAAGTCGATATTGTAGTTGCGATCAAAGACGTTACAATGATACTACTGGGATGCTCAGAACCACTTGCGGCAAGATAGGCAATGGCCGTTGCTGGGATGAGTTGAACACTTGAAGTATTGAGCGCCAAAAAGGTACACATGGCATTAGTGGCCGTATTGGCATGCTTGTTGAGGCTTTGTAGCTCTTTCATTGCTTGCAACCCAAAAGGCGTCGCAGCATTTGCCATGCCCAGCATATTGGCCGCAATATTCAAAATCATAGCCCCCATAGCGGGATGATCTACAGGGACATCCGGAAACAATCGTCGCATGACAGGTTGTAACCACCGAGCAATCACGGTGACCAAACCAGAATCTGTCGCTATGCGCATGATTCCCAACCATAGCGTCATCACAGCAGTTAAGCCCAAAGCAATTTCAAAGCCGATTTTCGCAGAATCGGTCACCGCATGGACAACTTGATCCAAACGTCCTTGGATCACACCCACCACAACCGATAAACACAATAACGCTAACCAAATGATATTCAACATGCTTGTTCCTTAAGAAAACTTACGGTAAATTACCACCAACTTTGCATACAATGGCCCGTATATGAATCAGTCTCGACGCTTATTCGTTTTACTTATCTTGATATTAGATATACCGTGCTTTGCCAAACCATTGACCTTCCCATTTTGTGCACCCAATTTTCAATATGAAACTGACAAAAAAATAAAAGAAGTCTATACGCAATCCCAACAAAAAACATTATCGAGTATCTCCTCACGTATCAAATATTTTAGCCAAACATTTTTAGATTACCCCTATACATGGACCGCATTGGGCGAAGGTCCACGCGCCCACTTTGATCAAGCGCCGTTGTATCGTGTAGATACCTATGATTGTCAAACGTATGTAGAAACAGTATTGGCTTTGGCTTTATCTGATTCATTGAAACAATTCAAACGCTGCATAGCAAAAATCCGTTATGCGAATGGGAGCATCGCGTACACAAAACGTCATCATTTTCTTTCACCGGATTGGAACACATATAATCAGCAACAAGGTTTCATAGAGGATATCACACGCACCATTGTGGACCAAGATCATCAACCCGTAGCAGTGTACGCCAAAACCCAAATTGACCCACCGCAATGGTACCAACATTTTAATGCATCTAAAATAAGACTATGCCACGCCTCAGAAAAAACCGTCCAGAAAACTTTGAAAAAGTTACAACAAAAAGGACGAACACTTCAAACCAAAACAGATATTTTACCTTATATCCCCCTGACTGCCCTTTTTGATGCAAATAACAAACCTAACATGCACGTATTCAATCAAATACCGGATGGTGCCATTATTGAATTGGTCCGGCCCAATTGGGATTTGACCAAAGCCATCGGCACTCATTTGAATGTGTCACACCTGGGTTTTGCCATACGCGAACAGGGTATTCTGTATTTTTATCAGGCCTCCAGCATCGTACAAAAGGTAGATAAGCCCACATTGGTTGATTATTTACTCAATGTAAAATCCAGTCCCACCATTCGAGGCATCAACATCCAAAAAGTCCTGCCCTCAAAACTTTGTCAAAATGCATTGCGATCTGAACTCAAATCTTGAATAATGATAATGTGTTGATGCCTAGATTCTCGTGCAAGCAAGATCTAAGCATCGAATGAATCCCACCTACGTAGGGATAACAGACCAAAATATACATGAATGCAAACAAAGGAGTATCATGAACACAGGAGCGTATTTTGCTTAAGCATTGTTATCTACGAGCATTGGTATTGCTTTTATTATCGCTCATGTGCACGGGATGTTTTAGACCGCCTTTCAACGATTTCCAAAAACCACCGACCGATTTCCGTTTGTACCGCACCAGCAAAAAATATATTGTCCAAAAGCTACAGCAACAAGATATCCAATATGTAGAATACGGCGATACCATGACCTTAATTGTACCTACTGATCATTATTTTGTAACAGGCACCGCGGAACTCAATGATATTTGTTATGAAGGTCTCAACAATATTGTGAAGCTCCTTAAACTATACCCCAAGAGTCGTATCTATGTAGCGGGATTTAGTGATAATGTCGGCACCACAGCTCGCTTTCAAAAACGTCTCACACAAGCACAAGCCAATGCAATGCTCACCTTTTTATGGGCCAACGCTATTCCTGCAAAACACCTAGCAGCAACTGGCTTTGGTGATTTGTTCCCGCTAGGGGATAATAATCTCATCCACGGCAGCGCGTTCAATCGTCGTATTGAAATTCAATGGTTTTCCTTCAAAGATGAGGAAAATACCTACATGCAAGCCACGCAACAGCAACATGGCATGAAGTAAGATCCTGAACACAGCAAAACTGTTTGAAGGATCTCTTTAAATAACACCCACCCTTATTGCGCTATTAAACTACAAAAAACCTAACATTAATCCACATTTTCTCCTTATGGTCTATACTTTACATAAATGGGTATCCATACACTGCTCTATCTATTGTGAAATTGTTTAGAGCATTGGTTCGTAGTCATACGGAGAAGAGCAGATGATTCCACATGCACTTTTTGTTGAACAACTCAGTAAAATGCATCTTGATGCCAGCACCGATCAAATATTACTGGGAATCATTCAGGCGCTGCGATCCAAAACATTACATGACTTAAAACAAAAGAAATTGGTCATAAAAAAACAATTAGAAACCATCTCATCAAACGAAACCTTAAGAACATTCAACGGCCAAATCACAGAAGAACTCAACATTATAGAATCATTGATCAAAAAATTAACCACAGATATCAAAAGTCAGAAAAACACGCCTCCATCTGATCAAGAATTAAATCAGCCAAATTCCAAACTATGGCATGTTTTCAATCAACAATTTGCTCAGTATTTTCCTAATTTACAATTATTAATTCACACCTTGTCGGACGCACCCTCCGAAATCAAAACCCAATTGGTGCCTTTGATCACCTTGGTTTTAGATCGAATCACCGATGAAAAAGAAAAAACAGCTGCCTTACAAGCATTGAGCAATGAGCAACTCAAAGATCTTATTGAACAGTCTCGTAAAACGTATGATGATCTTACAAAACAGGCGGAAGAACCCATACAAAAAAAAGAACTTGAGATCAAAGCATTAAGCAACATACTTGAAACGTTAAGTACTGAAGAAGATAAAGCCCCTCTTCTCACTCAAATTTCAAACTTACGCAACGCAGCCCAAAAAGAAAAAGCTGCTATCGAACAAGCAAATGGAGCATTCAAATTAAGGTGTAAATCTATCACGCATTCATGTGTTGCTGAGTTGGTACATCGCGAATGCGCTTCTCATGCTGATAGTGCTACAAAAATCAAACGTCTCATGACGCATATTCCAGATATCCAATCATCCGATATTTTGGATGACATCAGCGAAACTCATCCCGAGATTCAAGCTGAAATCTCACAATTATTACCTCAGTCCATAGATTGGAAAAATAAAACCTCCATTCCTATCGTGCAAGCTACGCAGAAGTTATATCAAAGATTGAAATTCGGCCAAAAAGATTTACGAGAATACGTTGCAGAAGCCAAAAAACGCCTCGCCACTGATTTGTTTTGGGCTGAAACCATTTATGAAACTCGACTGTTTCCAGAGGGAGACAGTGAGCTACGGTATAAAATTGCGTTGGAAAATAAGAAAGCGGTTGAAATCACCAATCAAACCAAAAAAGAGATTGAATCGTCTAAAAAAAATCCTATTGACGCTCAAAATCAAGTCACAATGAGCCCTGAAGACATGCCTAAATATGATAAAATATTATGGGCAATCAACAAATCAAGAACGGAAAAAACCAAAGAATCCTTTAATAAAAATCTTTTTAACATACCTAGGATAAAAAAAGAACAACAAGAACACATTACCGTTGAATTTTTAGCAAGCAAATATCAACCCACCACCAAAAAAGCTGTAGACACCGTGTTCTCTATGAATAATATGTATGGCTATCATGATAATACCATTGCAAATTTCATGATAAAAAACACCTATAATGTCATATCAGAAATAGAAACTGTGGTATTTGACGGTACTTCATTAGAAGACATTCAAACGCAAATAGAAATCAAAAAACAGGCATTAGGTGCAACGTTAAGTATTACTCAGAATGACATAAATAACAAAATTCATGAAACACGTGGACTTATTTCTCCCCAAAAAACAACCAATACGAGCACAAACAATGCTTTTAAAATAAAACTTGAAGCGCTTCAGACTGAACTGGAACAATCTTCACTGGAATATGACAAATATGTTAAATTCGAAAAAGATTTAATTCAATACAGAACTGAACTGAAACTCGCTGATCTTGCTTCGTTACAATTAGGATCTGGCACTGAGCTGGATCTACGTTTGCGCAAACTTCTAGAACTCCTTCAATTTAAAGCCACAACCGATCTAAATGCCTTACACTTTTTAAATAAAACAACCATTGATGATCTGCTTTCGGGCGATCGAACAAAAACTCAAGCGGCATTAAAAACAGAAGGATTAGATGAAAAGATCAATCAAGCTTATAAAGCAATTGCCGCCCTACCTGATGTAGATCCTAGTCTCCAAACAACCTGGGAAAAGGCTAAAAAAATTGTGGGGTCTACTAAACGTAAAAGAAGATTAGATGCTTCGTTACAAACCGCCTTAGCACCTACTAATCCAGAACGTCGTAAACAAATCATAGCAGCCTATGCGGAAGAATATGAACAAAGCCCTGAGATTTTAGAAACATTAGGCATTCAAGATAACCGAAAAGCCATTGATGAGATGCACCAAGACATCGTCGCTATGGCAACGGAATTTGACCGGTTGTTGACTCGCACCGAACAAGGTATTGATATTCTGGATGATGAAGAAAATCAGGCTTATTTTGATCTGATTGGACAAATAGCCCAACAACTACCTCGTGGAACTAACCTTAAAGAGGTTGGTTTTAAATTATCTCATAAATTAAAACCAGACGTACCTAATGAGATTACGATTCAAATCGGTCAAGAATCACGAAAAATGACGATCACGCCCTCTTATCCACTCCCCTATTCCCTCATAAAACCCCAAGGCTATGACAATTTTGAATTGTCCTTTGGAGGTAGTCGCGGCGTGGTTGCACCCTTTGCAGGGTTAGAAAAAGCCTATGGAAAAGGCAATCGAAAGAAAGGCTTTAAAAATTTCAGATTGGTGGGAGAAGGACAACAAGGTACCGTTAAAGCTTTACAAAATTTCATCACTCATGCTGGTTCGGTTTTGAAAAAAGTGTACCTGACGCAAAAAGATCAAAAACAGACTTTCAAAGCATCCGCCAGAGAGCAACTAGAAACGCTTCCCATCAGCGCACGCGATGATTCACAATTTAAAGTCGAAGCAGATATTGTGGTTGCACAATCATTGATAGGTCAAGATAAAACACAGCACGCCATGAGTTATCGAATCATCGATAAACCACGCGCCACAGATCATCATAGTATTTTTAATGCCGCCAATCCTCTCCAAGGCTATTTGATCATGAAACGGGCACCAGGTCGCTCTTATCAACAAATGGCCAATGATCGCTTAAAACTAGAGCAAAGAGACAAGCCAGAATATCATAACCCTACTCGTGGCAAAAAGGAGGACGCCATAAGGCATGACCTTCGAGACACGTTAAACTTGTCATCAGCCCTATTGAATAAAGCCATAGAATTAGGCTCAGGCTCTGATACCGTCAAAGTCACTCATAACGATATCAAACCTGAAAATTTCAATGCCGAGCGTAAAGCCGATGGATCTTGGAACGTGAATTTTACAGATTGGGGAACCGGAGGTTTTGAAGAAAAAGTAGCCAATGAACAAGATATACCTGAGAATTTTAAAGCGCTATTGAGTAAAATAAAAATAGGCCAAAAAAAAGAATACTCTGATAGCAATGGGCGATTTTTAAGACGTACAAATACAAATGAATTTGTATACGGCGTCAACCCTCAATTGCAAATTCTAGGGGGAAAATTCCATTGTACATTGCCTTATATTACGCCTCAAATAAAAAGATATACCGATAAAACCAATATGTCGTCTATCCCTGCTACAGACGAGACTTTAGATAATTGGGCACTCACCACCATGTTATTTGGTGTGTGTAATAAGGCAGCATATTTAGAGTTTTCTAAAGGTCGTGCCAATCAATATTATGCGATTCCAGGGATTCTAGAAGAAAAAGAGGGGCAACTCACCATCATCGATGCCAATAAATTCAATACGTACTTTGGCGTAACCTCAGTGGGACAAAATAATTATCATGATGCACTCATGTATATTCCTGGCAACGCTCGCGAAGGTGAACCATTACATTTATACCGTCGCTTATCTGAAGTCGCTAACAGTCTTGACCCTCAAGCGCCAGAATACTCACAAATTCAACTTATTTTGACGAGTGTATCAATATCTATTGCAAACGGGACAGGATTAGATAAGAAGTCATTAAAGACATTTGTGACATTAGCTCAAAAACTCTTAATCTCTCTTGATCCTGAAGCCAAAAAAGCAGCAGAAAATATGGCACACAGTGAGCAAGCCAAACAAGAACGATTGCAGGCTTTATGGGAGGACTCCTTTGCTACGCATGAAAACTTAGCACCCAAACTCAAAGATCTCTGCATGTTACCTACCACCGAAGATCAGATCAACCGCAGCCAAGCAAAACTCGAATCCATTATGAATGGCGTAAAAGCCAGTAATTACACGCATTTACTGAAAGAATGCATTGAAGCCAAGCAAGAAAGCATTTTTTTGACATTATTAGCTCATCTTAATGCCAATCATTCTGAGGCTTTACAAGCTCAAATTAAAGAACAAGATTTGTTCCATTATGCCTTGCAAGAAGGATTACATCAGGGCGCCGAAGCACTGTATGCAACATTGTCACATCAAGAACAAACATATCAAATGTCTCTGATTCAACATCAAGCCCCTTATATCAAATGGCAAGGTAGTGCTTTAGACATCGCTATTCGCCGTAATGATGAAACACAATTAACTTTTTTATTACATCAAATAGCTGCTGATACTGCTGAACACACAAGCATCATTCATAAGGCCCTACATACTTCTGCAGTTTTAACCCACCATTCATTATTTCAACGCATAAAAGAGCAGTACAAGCTTTCTGATCAAAGCATTTTGGCTATGAATGATAGCAACAACACCCCTTCACCTTATCATTTATTACTAAGATCAAGCCAAGCATTAGATGCTTTACCTTGGGCTTATTGGATAAATCATCCAGAAGCCGCCAAACAGTTTTTATTATCGCCTCAACCATATACACCTTGCTTGATGGCTACAGAAGCTGGCAACATCGCAGGATTGTATCGTTTACTCGATTTGGGTGAAAAGGCGCAATTAACACCAGAAGACTGGATCACATTATTCACACTAAGAGATGCCAATGCCAAAAATATTGCCAATTATCTCTCAGAAAATAATATTAGACAGGTTTTACCTGAACTCATCATTCGAATAAAAAAAATTCCAGGCTTAGAAGAAACTCAAAAAGCCGCTATTTTGAGTCAATTATTATTTAATTCAGCCCCTAATAACCCTGTGGCCAATGAGTTAGATAATCCAACCAAATCTTCAGAAGAAAATATGGCTTGGATGGCTCAATTACAGGCTGCTATTTTACCGTCTGATCCTAGGGATCAGTCTAAAGAGATGTGCAGCGTGTATTATGGTTTGTTATTAAACAATAAAAGATGGTTGATTAAAAACAGAGGGCATAAAGCATTACCACCTCTTATGCTGTCTTCGAGTATAGACTGGGTTTATCCATTCGATCTTATAAAAAAATTATCCAATGCCAAAGATATATCAGCAGAAGAAAAAAAATATTATGAAAACCTAGCCAATCATATAAAAACACAACATCCAGAAGAAAAATTTACTCAAGAACATAAAAACCATTTCGAGGCTATAGAAACTGAACTGATTAGAAGAACAGCACCTATTACTGAAGTACTGCAAGCATTGAGTAATTCTAATATAGAAAAACTAAAACTTGAAAATGAATTGAGAGATCTACAACATAAATCTAGAGATGCAGAGGCTCAGTTATTGGCAGCCAAAACTCAAATTTCCCTCACTACAGAAGCATTCAATAAAAAATCAAACGATTTAAAAGCAGCACAAGAATTATTAAAAGAATTACAATTATCAAATGATAGTAAGTCACAAGATTATAGCGCTATATCTGAAGCGTTACGCCAACAAAAAGCAACAACTGAAACCCTAACGATTGCAAAAAAAGATTTAAAAACCAAATTAAAAACGCTTAAGGAATCAGAACAATTATTGTCTGAACAAGCTCAGGAATTACAAAAAGAGTTAAACGTTACACAATTAGCCCTTGAAAAAAATGAAGGCATTTTACAAGAAAAAGAAATGGTCATTACAACGCTTGAAACACAGGTTATGAAGTTAAAAGATGATCTTAGTACGGTAAAAGATTTACTGCACGATCAACATATTCAATATCAAAGACAAGATATCATTATTGAAGAAAATAAAACTGCTTTAGAAGAAGCTGAAGCAGAGCGTGCTGAACTTGCAGCGGCTGGAGAAGCATCTATAGCCTTGCTCAGTCAAAAAGATGTTGAAATTCAAACATTGCGTCAGAGACTTGAAACATTAGAAAAAGAACGTGATCAGATAATAGTCATCAATAAACATCTACAATCAAAAATCGAAGAACTGCAGTCAAATTTGAAACAATTGCAGAATCAATTTGATGCCTCCAAAATTGAAAATGTAGAATTAACTCAGTCTTTAGAACAAATTCGACAAGACCTTACCCAAGCAAAAGCTGATGCTCAACAAACCATTGAAGAACTTCAAGATACAGTTAAAACCCTTGAACAACGGGTTGAAACACTCAGTGTTGAAGTTGCTTCTACCAAAGAAAACTTAGAAGCACAAACCACTCTTGCCGCAACCCTACAAACCCAACTTGAAACAAAAGAAGCTGAATTGGCACAAGCCATTCGTTTAGGCGCAACAACCCAAGAACAATTACAAACT
>PEQK01000021.1 GCA_002786165.1 Legionella sp. | reverse complement strand
CCTGGCATGACCATTTCAATGCCTTCAGGCAGATCACATGTTCCAGTTACGTCTGTTGTTCTGAAGTAGAACTGAGGACGGTATCCATTGAAAAATGGCGTATGTCGACCACCTTCTTCTTTAGACAGAACATATACTTCAGCTTCAAAATGAGTATGTGGTTTGATTGAACCTGGTTTTGCCAAAACTTGACCACGTTCCACATCTTCACGCTTCGTACCACGTAGTAACACACCTACGTTGTCACCAGCACGGCCTTCATCCAACAATTTGCGGAACATTTCCACACCTGTACAGATGGTTTTGACCGTATCTTTGATTCCGATGATTTCTACTTCTTCGCCTACTTTCACGATACCTGACTCAATACGACCTGTAACAACCGTACCACGTCCAGAAATAGAGAACACATCTTCAATCGGCAGTAAGAATGCTTTGTCAATATTACGCACTGGTTCAGGAATATATGAATCCATGACTTCAACCAGTTTTTCAATCGCCTTCACACCAATATCAGACTCATCACCTTCCAACGCTTTCAAGGCTGAACCCACAACAATCGGAGTATCATCACCAGGAAAGTCGTATGAACTTAACAAATCACGAACTTCCATTTCAACCAATTCTAACAACTCAGAATCGTCTACCATGTCAGCTTTGTTTAAAAACACAACAACGTAAGGTACGCCAACTTGACGTGACAACAAAATGTGCTCACGTGTTTGTGGCATTGGGCCGTCAGCTGCTGATACTACTAAAATTGCGCCGTCCATTTGAGCAGCACCTGTGATCATGTTTTTCACATAATCCGCATGGCCTGGGCAATCTACGTGTGCATAATGTCGATTCGCTGATTCATATTCAACGTGTGCTGTAGAGATTGTAATACCACGTGCACGTTCTTCTGGAGCCGCATCGATTTGATCATAAGCCTTTGCTGTACCACCATGTTTCTTTGCCATAATTGTGGTGATCGCTGCAGTCAATGTCGTTTTACCGTGATCGACGTGCCCAATTGTTCCCACATTCACATGGGGCTTTTTACGTTCAAATTTTTCCTTAGCCATGACTCTACCTCGTTACCTTAAAATATTGGACATTAATTTTTTTTATCAATAATCGCTTCTGCAACATTCGCAGGCGCTTCTGAGTATTTTTCAAATTCCATGGTGTACGTTGCTCGACCTTGAGTTGCTGAACGCAAGTCTGTTGAGTAACCAAACATCTCAGCCAATGGAACTTCTGCACGAATCACTCGACCTGCAGGCGACTCATCCATACCCTGAAGAATACCACGACGCCTACTCAAATCACCCATGACATCACCCATGTAATCTTCAGGCGTAACCACTTCGACTTTCATAATAGGTTCAAGTAATACTGGTTTTGCTTTAAGAGCACCTTGTTTGAAACATTGTGATCCAGCAATCTTAAATGCCATTTCACTTGAATCCACATCATGGTAAGAACCATCAAACAATGTTACTTTGACGTCAACCACTGGATAACCAGCGATCACACCATTTTGCAATTGTTCTTGGACACCTTTGTCAACAGCAGGGATATATTCTTTAGGAATAGCGCCGCCTACAATTGCATTGACAAATTCGTAGCCTTCGCCACGTTCACGTGGTTCAATTTTGAGCCATACATGTCCATACTGACCTCTACCACCTGATTGCCGAACAAATTTGCCTTCTTGTTCAACTGCATTTTTCAATGTTTCACGATAAGCAACCTGTGGTTTACCTACATTGGCTTCAACCAGAAACTCGCGCTTCATACGGTCAACGATAATTTCCAAATGTAATTCACCCATACCTTGGATAATGGTTTGGCCAGATTCTTCATCAGTGTGCACACGGAAAGAAGGATCTTCTTGAGCCAATTTACCTAAAGCTATACCCATTTTTTCTTGGTCAGCTTTGGTTTTAGGCTCTACTGCAACAGCAATAACAGGATCCGGGAAATCCATGCGCTCAAGTGTAATAATTTGGTTGATATCACAAAGTGTATCACCTGTTGTTACTGTTTTAAGTCCAACTGCAGCCGCAATATCACCCGCACGAACTTCTTTGATTTCTTCGCGAGAATTAGCATGCATTTGTAACAAACGACCAATCCTTTCTTTTTTACCTTTTACAGGGTTGTAAACTGTGTCACCACATTTCACCACACCCGAATACGCTCTAAAATATGTTAACGTTCCAACAAAAGGATCGGTAGCAATTTTAAAAGCTAAAGCAGAAAAAGGCTCATCATATGACGTAGTACGTAAGGCTTCTTGATCATCATCATCCAACCCTCTGACAGGTGGAATATCAACAGGCGCTGGTAGAAAATCAATAACACCATCTAAAACTGCTTGTACACCTTTGTTTTTAAATGCTGAACCACAGAATACCGTCACGATTTCATTATTAATCGTGCGATGTCTCAAAGCCTTTTTGATTTCTTCTTCAGAAAACTCTTCGCCTTCAAGATATTTTTCCATGAATTCTTCAGAAAACTCGGCGGCAGCCTCAACGATTTTTGCACGTAGTGATTCACATTGTTCCAGCATTTCTTTGGGAATATCATGATAAGCAAACGACATACCTTTGCTTGCTTCATCCCATTCAATAGCCTTCATTTTAATCAAATCAATCACACCAACAAATGTTTCTTCAGCACCTATCGGCAATTGAACTATTACTGGGTTTGAGCCAAGGCGTTGCTTGATTTGATCAACAACACGCAAGAAGTTTGCACCCATACGGTCCATTTTGTTTACAAACACAATACGTGGAACACCGTATTTATCAGCTTGGCGCCAAACCGTCTCAGATTGAGGCTCTACGCCAGACACCGAATCAAACACAACAACCGCACCGTCTAATACACGCAAAGAACGCTCTACTTCAATCATGAAGTCAACGTGCCCAGGTGTATCAATAATATTAATACGGTGTTTAGGATATTGTTTATCCATGCCCGACCAGTAACAAGTCGTTGCTGCTGATGTAATTGTGATTCCGCGCTCTTGCTCTTGAACCATCCAATCCATTGTTGCAGCGCCATCATGAACTTCACCAATTTTATGCGAAGTACCCGTGTAAAACAAAACACGTTCTGTCGTGGTTGTTTTTCCCGCATCTACGTGTGCAGCGATGCCAATATTTCGATAAAGTTCTATAGGTGTGCTTGCCACAGGATTATCCTCTCAATTCTTTTCGCTTAATTCCATCTGAAATGTGCAAACGGCTGGTTGGCTTTGGCCATTCTATGCATTTCTTCACGTTTTTTTACTGATGCACCTTTGTTTTGCGCCGCATCAACAAGCTCTCCGGCGAGTCGCAACATCATGCCTTTTTCACCACGTGAGCGTGCTGATTGCACAATCCAACGCATGCCTAAGGCAATGCTTCGGTCTAATCTTACTTCGATAGGCACTTGGTATGTCGCGCCACCAACTCTGCGAGAACGAACCTCTACAGTCGGACGAACATTATCCAAAGCTTGTTCAAAGAATTGCAAAACTGTTGCAGCAGCAGAACTCTTTCCACCACTACCTTCGGATCCATCACTTCCTTCTGCGTCGTCTGATTTTTTAGATTTGCGCAACTTATCTTGCAACACATCCAAAGCACCATAAATAATTTTTTCCGCAGTTGATTTTTTACCACTCACCATCAATACGTTGATGAATTTTGCCAAAAGCTCACTATGATGCTTTGGATCTGGTAATATTTCACGTTTGGGGACTTCTCTTCTTCTTGGCATATCATTTTCCTACGTTCAGATTATTTCTTGTCTTTTGGTCGTTTAGTACCATACTTCGAACGGCCTTGCTTACGATCGGTCACGCCTGATGTATCCAAGCTACCACGAACCGTATGATACCGAACCCCTGGTAAATCTTTTACCCGACCGCCACGAATCAACACCACGGAGTGTTCTTGCAAATTGTGGCCTTCACCACCGATATAAGAAGACACTTCATACCCATTAGTTAATCTCACCCGTGCAACCTTCCGCATAGCTGAATTTGGTTTTTTAGGGGTAGTGGTGTATACCCGAGTACAAACGCCACGACGTTGTGGGCACGACTGTAAAGCCGGAACGTTACTTTTTCTTTTTGTGTGAACTCGAGGCTTTCTTACAAGCTGGTTTATGGTAGCCATGTAGTGTTAACTCCAACTTTTGCTGATCTGTTTAACGTAAATATAAAGAGGGCGGATTTTATATAGTCCGCAAAGCATTGTCAAGGGTCTGTTTGAAATTATAAGCGTTCATAGTATTCAAATGTCAAATCATATGCATTTTTAACATCGGCAGGTCGCACATTTATCACATGATATTGCCACAATTTTTCATCAAACTGTGGGAAAAAAACATCTGCTTCAAAGGTGTGATGAATTCGGGTCACATAGATACGTTGCGTTACTGGTAAAAACTGCGCATAGACCGAGCTTCCCCCTATCACCATCACTTCAGCCGCCTCTCGACACAAAAACAGCGCTTCTTCAACGGTATGGGCAATCTCGACTCCAGGGATAGTTAAAGTCTGCGTGGTTAATACAATAGAGCGTCTTCCAGGCAATGGAAAACCAATGGATTGAAACGTTCGGTGTCCCATAATCATGGGCTTACCCATTGTCTGCGACTTGAAAAACGCCAAATCCGCAGGTAAATGGCAGAGTAACTCATTAGATTTCCCAATTCCCCGTGCCTCATCCATGGCTACAATCAAACTGATCATAATTGTTCTCGATGTTGAGACATTTTTGCTGCTAAGGCCACTGCTGCCAATAAAGAATCTGCAGATGCACGTCCAGTACCTGCTAAAGATAGTGCGGTGCCATGATCAACGGAGGTTCGAATAAATGGCAACCCACAAGTCACATTGACGGCTTGACCAAAACTAGCGTATTTAATCACAGGCAAACCCTGGTCATGATACATAGCTACAAAGGCATCACAGTTTTTAGCTTCCAAGAATAAAGTATCCGCCGAATAGGGTCCGTCAATGTCCATGCCGCGCTGCTGACAATGTTGAATAACCGGGGTGATCACAGTCTGCTCTTCTTGTCCAAGATACCCATCTTCTCCAGCATGGGGATTCAATCCAGCCACTTTGATTTTAGGATGAGGAATACCAAATTGTGTTTGTAATCCTCGAGATAAAATATCCAAATGCTCTGTCAGTAATTCTTGAGTAATTGTCGCAGCTACCGCGTGTAAAGGAAGATGAGTGGTGACCAGGGCCACCCGCATTTGTGCGCTCACTAAAAGCATCACCACTGTACTCGTATGAGTATACTGTGCAAAAAACTCGGTATGACCTGTAAAAGGAATACCTGCTTGGTTGATGACAGCTTTATGCACGGGCGCTGTCACCAATGCCGAACCTAAGCCAGAGAGGCAAGATTGTGCCCCAAACGTCAAGATATCTAACACATAAGTCGATGCACCTGGGTTCAAAATACCCGGTGTTACAGCACTTGGGCAATAAATGGGGTGGACTGCCAACTGGTTGGGAAGTGGTACTATTTTTTTACCGAATTGATATTCAATGATCTCGGTCTTTGATTGTATCAAAGCAGCACGCGCTTGCAATACGTTCGGATCGCCTAAAACCACCACTGGCCAAGGAGAGCCTGCAAGTGCGAGGCACACATCCGGACCAATCCCAGATGGCTCTCCGGAGCTGACCAAAATGGGATTCATGCCAGTTTCTTATCAAAAATGTTCACATATGCTTGCGCACGAACATGTTGTTTCCAATTTTGAACGGTTTCATTAAATTTACGTTGCTGTAAAAACATACGTACTTGTTGACGTTTGAATGCCACAGAATCATCCACTTCTTTGCGTTCCAACACTTCAATCAAATGCCAGCCAAATTGTGATTTTACAGGCTTGCTGATCGTATTTAATGGTAAATCCGCCATCGCTTCAGCAAATGGTTTGACCAGTTCGTCTGAAACAACCCAGCCCAAGTCACCACCCTTGGCTGCACTAGCAGCGTCTAAAGAATACATTTTAGCCATACTTCCAAAGTCTTTACCTGATTTTAATTGTTCATACAAATTATTCACTTGCTTTAGTGCTTCATCCGTCGTCATATTCACATCTTGTTTCAATAGAATATGCCGCACATGTGTTTTTGTAATCTGATGATGTTCATCATTATTACTCATTGAAACCAATTTCAGTAATTGAAAGCCATTGCCTGTTCGAATAGGGCCAACCACCTCACCCACTTTCATTTTTTGCACCGATTGTGCAAAAATTTCTGGAAGCTCTGCCAAATGACGATCCCCCAAATCACCGCCTTCTAAGGCATATTCGTCGCTAGATTCTGCAATCGCCATCAAACTAAAATCTTGGCCTTGTTTGATTTTTTCCAATAATTGCTTGGCTTTAAGTTTGGCTTGATTGATTTGCTTAGGAGTGGGTTCTTCAGACAAAGGAATGACAATATTTTGAAGATGAAACACCACATTTGATTTATCATGAGCTACTTCAGTATTAATATAATCATCTACTTGCTGCGGCGTCACTTCGATATCATGACCAACCAACCGTTGTTGTAAACGCGACATCACCATTTCTTTGCGTAAACTTTCACGATACACATCCCAGGTCATCCCCTCTTGATGAATCGCTTCGCGCAATTGGGTCAAACTGAGTTTGTTGTCTTCAGCTATTTTGGCAATCGTTGCATCCAGTTCAGTAGCATCCACTGTAATATCATTGGATTTCGCAAGCTGCAATTGCAAATCCACGTCAATCAAATGCTGCAACACTTGTTTACGCAACACATCTTCCGGTGGAATTTGCACTTTTTTAGCTGTCAACTGCTTACGTAACAAAGCCATTTGAGTATCTAATTCATGCTGTGTGATCACACTATCATTCACCACAGCCGCAACTTTATCCAACGATTGTACTGATTCAGCCAAACTCAATCCAGACCATAGCACTAACGCAACAAATCCCAGCATTCGCATGCCATTCACCTCACAAGAAACATTGATGCAATTTAGGTCATTTTTATTAAAAAAACAAGGTGGCTTATTTAAAAAGATTAGGATATCCCGGCAAATAACTTTGAATGGTTGTAGCCGGATTACTTGTAGCCACTGAACCAAGGCCTTTTAATAAAATCTGAAAATAAATATTATTATTATATTCGGGGGATAAAGAGTCTGGACCTAAGCTTTTAAAAGTACGTCCTCCAATCAATCTAGCTGCCCAACAACAAGAATCGTATTGCAATCCAAAAAATGTCAGCATGTCATATTGCTTCGAAATATTATAGCTATAGACCCCCAAACTACTCCAATGATCAGTAAGTGGCCACGCGTAAGAAGCCGTAATTTGATTCAAAGCAGCATTGATACCGGACGCTTGAATCTGATTAAACGAGTCACCAATCAGATTGCCTCGAGGAACCACAATCACATTTCCACTCGCTAAATAGTTATAACCCAAGCCTAAAATACGCTCAGGGGTGGGTTGATAATGAAGATTTACATTTGCATTATTTGTTGTATTGGTATTCGGATCCCAGACAAAATCAGTGCTGGCAGACCACGCAGCATTTAAATTATAATTGGCTTTTGTAGCAATCGGGGACCACAACGTGGTCGGCGAGGTATATCCCAAAAACAATGGACTATCCATGCATTGCCCGTCTTGACGATAACACAATTGCACTTTGCGCTCTGAAAAATAACGCAGCTGCCCTACTGTGACGCTGGCTTTTTCACGGCCTAAATGAGGCGACAACCACCGTGAAGTCACAGCATAGGCCAATTGATTGGCATCTGTAATGCGATCAAATCCTGAAAACCGATTGGTACGAAAGAGTTGATCTGTATTAAAAATCATATATGCCGAATCAAATGCTGGAAATTGACTTTGATTCTGATAAGGCACCAACAGATAAAACAACCTAGGTTCTAAAGTTTGGCGCATTGCGTTCGAAAACAAATGCGTCATTCTCTCAAAATTTAAACCGCTATCGACATAAAACCGTGGCACTAATCGGTTGAATGATTCTGATTGAGACAAGCCATTGCCATAGATATCTGTGTTGTAAAACAACCCATAATTATTTTCGACCAATTCCATAGAAGGTGTTACATATCCCCATGGTGCTATTTGCGGAAAAGATAGAATGGGGTTCGCATGATACCGAGACCCTTGCGGTATAGAATGATCCAAGCCGGTCCAACGAAAATAATCATATTGCCCTAGTAACCTCAAATCACCCTGCCCGGGTAGATCATGATATTCTCCCTCCGCCAACAATTGAGGTAAGCGATCATAAATATTTGCAACTTCAGACTGATTAATGGGATGAAGCGTTTGATAAGATTGTAACATACCACCAAACAACCAATGATCCGTGGTATACACCAAACTACCACGACGCAATAATTGATTTTCACTCGACATCGCTAAATTGGTATTAAAATCTTGTAAATAATAATCATCCGACACTTGTTGGAAATCAATATTCAAATTCAAATTCGGAAGAATTTGTGTGTTTTCTCGAACTAGAACAGACCAGCGATCATCCGAAATTTCCTGAAGACGCGGGTATTTTGATTCATTTTGAGTGATAAAAGAATGCAAAGCCGTATCATGGGGTAAAATCGACCCGCCAACAATTCCTGAGGAGTGTTCGGTTAAAAATCGAGTCGTACCCCCCATCATCCATCCTCGTAACGAATAATAATGAGGCACAATGGTTGCATCATAATTTGGCGCAAGATTCAGATAATAAGGCAACGCAAGATCAAACCCACTGACATTTGTGTATCCGCCCAAAGGCATTAAAAATCCTGATTTTCGAGCAGAGCTCGTAGGAAAACTCAAATAAGGCGTATACAAAATCGGTAATTTACCTAAACGCAATACTGCGTTACGGGCGACGCCTGTTTGGGTTGCCTGGTCCAATTGAATATCATTGGCTTGAATTTGCCACGCTCTATTGTCAGGTGAGCATGTGGTATAAGTCACATCATGTAATTGATAATTGTCATTGGCAAATCGTTTGACCCATTCTGCGGTACCCCAAGCTGGTAAAATTGCCGCAGAACGCGTTGTATCAAATCGATAAATAACTTGATCAATCTTGCCTGATTTGTCTTGTGGGTTCAATGTGGCATGGTCGGCGATCATCAACCGGCCTGGCTCTATCATATGAACATTCGTATCTAGTTCGATGCGATTGATTTGATGGGTATTTGCATCACGATACACTTTTGCAGTTTGGGCTGTGACCATGCGTTGGGTTTGTTTGAGCTGGACATGGCCATGAAGGGTAGATTGCCCCTCAGGATGAAACGATACTTGGTCGGCTTTTAATTCGATGGCATGAGGATCGGTTAATGGGTTTAATGGCAAAGGCTGGTAGTACCCACGACAAAAAGAGGTAGCAGTTTCAGTTTGCCACCCTAAACAAGCGGCAATTTGCGTGCGTGATCGATGGGCGCCGAACCCTGTTGCGTCAGGCACACATGCTTGAATAAATTCAGCCTCTTCCGCGTTCGCATGACCAAAATTCGAATATAAACTCATTCCGAGGCATGCAACAACTATGAACAACAGCTGGCTTATCGTATAATATCGCTTATCCAGAATCACCAAAAACGCCAAACGTTCAGACAAGGGCCGGGAGTATAACATGCAAACTCGTGAAAACGCACTCCACCAATGGTTACAAACCGTTTATCATGATTCAACATATACATTAACCCCTTTGGCAGGCGACGCTAGCTTTCGACGATATTACCGTCTCCAACACGCTAATCTGTCTCGCATTGTCATGGACTCTCCCCCAGATAAAATACCGCTTGCGCCTTTTATACAGATTCAACAATTACTGTCCGAACAAGGACTACATACCCCCCATATTCATGCATTAGACGACACACTGGGATTTGCCGTATTAGAAGATTTTGGGAATGTATTATTTCGGGATGCGTTGCTTCACCACAACCCTGATCATCTTTATCCTTCTGCGCTTGCCGTGATCAATCACATGCAAAACAATTCACAGACCTTACAACTCGCTAAATTTGATCAAGCATTCATGTTACAAGAATTAAACTTATTCCATGATTGGTTTTTAGATCGTTATTTAGGATTGACCCTTAGTCCAGTAGAACACCAATTACTGGCACAAACTTTTGACCAATTAACCACACAGATTGCGAATCAACCTCAAGCATTCATTCATCGTGATTATCATTCACGCAACATCATGTTATTAGATGTGACCGACACACCTGTGCCTCAATTTGGAATCATTGATTTTCAAGATGCCATGCTGGGACCCATCACGTATGATTTGGTGTCTTTATTAAAAGATTGTTACATTCAGCTACCTGAAGATCAGATCACGCTTTGGTTGGCTGATTTTTATGGGCAATCGACCTTAGCTCAGTCTTTTACTTTTTTTGAGTTTCAACGTGCTTTTGATTGGTGTGGTCTGCAACGTCATCTTAAGGTTTTAGGTAATTTTTGTCGCCTTCATTTACGAGATGGAAAGCCCAATTATTTAAACGATCTACCTTTGACGTATCATTATGTGACGTCGTGTATTCAGACTTATTCAGAATTTGAAGTATTTGGTGAGTGGTTACAAGAAAAAGTACAAGCTCGCTTTATGAGCACTTGCTCATGAAAACAGCCATGATTTTGGCGGCGGGTCGAGGTGAGCGTTTACGCCCTTTCACGGATCACCACCCCAAAGCACTTTGCACCTTATATAATAAACCATTGATTGCACATCATTTGCAAAATTTAGCACAATCGGGTTATCAACGCGTGATCATCAACCATGCATATCTGGGTGATCAAATCCGACGTTTTGTGAATTATTATCATGATCATGGGTTGGAGATTGTTTTTTCTCCTGAACCACCTGGTGGATTAGAAACAGGTGGTGGTATTGTCAATGCGTTACATGTATTAGGATCAGAACCCTTCATCACCCTAAATGCTGATATCTATATCGATTATGATTTAACACAACTTTCTTTACCTGCACAAAGCTTAGCACATGTGATTTTAGTGCAAAAACCATCTTATCGTACCTTGGGAGATTATGGCTTATCTCAAAATGGTACGCTCAATAATACAGAAAGAGACTATATTTTTTCAGGTCTCACCGTATATCGTCCTGAGTTTTTTAAACACAGCATGACAGGGCGGTATTCGGTCACTCCTCTGATGCGTCAGTTGACTGAATTGAATCACATCACAGGTGAAGTACATCAAGGGACTTGGTTTGATATTGGAACACCTGAACAATTGCGTATGGCCGAAAAGAAAAAAATGAATTTGTCGAAGTAAGACATCGGGCTGATGCCCGTAGCCTTGATGTAGCAACGCGTAATCAAGGCTACAAAAAAATATTAGTCGTGTTTCATTTCGATTTTGGTGCGTTCGCATCAATCCCTGCGCCTTGTTGTGTTGCCTCCAACTCAACTGCTGGCTCATCCATAGGCGGTGACCAAAACATCTCTAATTGGATATTGGGGTCGACTTGAGTAATCGTATTTTGAAATCCTGTTTCCTCGTGATTCAACAATTCGGTCACTTCCTCTGCTTTGATAATGGACCCTAGATCACCATTTTTCTTGCGGTGATGAATCACCCCTTGCGCGTCACTGGCCATATTGTGTGAGACCAGCCAAGAGTGAAACATCTTATCGATGACATCCAGCATTTTTTTATGCTCATCATTATGTTCGTCAACCACTTGATCATTGACCACATATCCACGATTGAATTGTCCTTTATCATCAATGTAATAGGCCATGACAATATTGGACAGTTGATTGTCTTCGCCTAGTACTGCATTCAATTCTTTGACCCCTTCCATCGCAGGTAAGATCAAGTAATCCCCAGAATGCGATTTGATATTTTCTAAATCAACGGGCGTTGCTGTTGCTGTCCAACATTTACTCGAAATGGCTTGCAGGTAGTTATGTCTTAATTCCGTCACTTTACACGTTTCATCCATTAAACTTAAAACAGAACCATACTCGTCATCGGCTCTATATTTCGTCACAATGGATCGGAGTTTGGTGGACATGAAATCCATTACATTTTTACTAGAACGGGCCAATTCTGTGGCTTTACCAATGCACTCTGCTTGAGGTAAATCTGGCATCTTTACTCCTCATACGTCTACTGGATCACAATGTTTAGAGTTGACAACAGCAAACTCAAATTCATCGACTTGAATCGCATCCCAACACGCTTGCTCAATGGCAAGCAGTTTATCCACATCAGTAGGTTGGATGAGACCCTCTTCGACTTGCTTTAATAGTCTTTCTTGGAAATCCTCACGTTTACCCCGCGATTTCACCAATATATCATGATACAACTCTTCATGCTCGGTCAGCAAATGAAATGCATGTTCCATTCTATCGACTGGTTGGCTTACGTCTCCGCTGAGAAACACGGATTGTTTTAATAAATCTCGATATTCGTTGGGGTGTTGCATCAATTGTGCCAAACGATGACTTTGTTGATCACTGGGATATGGCATGGTTTGCCCAAAAGGGAACACACAACAGCGTAATAGTAGCCCCAAAATTCGCGAAGGAAAATTGTGACACAGATCCAACATCGCTTTTTGTGACCAGTAAAAACAATAGTTCACAGCCCAAATCGCATGAATACGATGATCCTCACTGTCAGGATTCTCTTGGGCCAAATGTAAAGCAGCCATCGCCATATACAAATAAGACATCCCATCTGCTAATCGGGCCGACAATCGTTCTTTGCGTTTTAAAGCACCGCCTAAAAAAATCAACGAAAAATCAGCAAGCCAAGCAAATGCGTAACTTAATCGAGCCAAACGTTGGAAGTATTTTTTTAAAGGACCGTCTGGGGCATCGATAAACCGACCCCCTGTCCATGCTGCACAAACTGCCTTGGCAAAATTATGCAAGAAATAGTACGCATGCTGCCAAATCAATTGACCAAATGTTTTTCGGTCCTCTTGGCGCACAGCCAACAACTCTTTTCGAATAAAAGGATGACACGCCATTGATCCTTGACCAAAAATCAATAAATTACGCGACATAATATTCGCACCTTCCACCGTCACAAAAATAGGAATAGCCGCATAATACGCAGCCAAATAATTGCGAGGCCCAAGAACCACAGCACGACCGCCATGGATATCCATAGCATCATTGATGGTCATGCGAGCTAATTCAGTATTATAGTATTTGGTCAAGACAGAAGCCACCGAAGGTTTTTTCCCCTCATTCACAGCGGCCAAGGTCAGTAAGCGTGTTGCATTCAACAAATATTGTCGTCCCGCAATTTCGGCCAATTTTTCTTCTATCCCTTCAAACTGACCAATTTCAACGTTAAACTGCCGGCGAATCCGTCCAAATGCCCCAGTCGTTAAATAGGCGATGCCCGATGCCCCTGCACTCAAAGCAGGTAGAGAAATTGAGCGACCAATCGATAAACATTCTACCAACATTTCCCAACCACGACCGGCATTGCCTTGTCCTCCAATAATTTGAGTGATAGGTACAAACAGATCTTTGCCACGAATGGTGCCATTCATAAAAGGTTGTTGAATGGGTAAATGACGATTGCCAATCTCTAAACCTGGGGTATCTCGGCCCATTAACACACAGGTGATCCCTTCTGTGCCATGCTCACCCAACAATTTATCCGGATCTTTCAAATTCAAAGCCAGACCAATTAATGTCGCCACCGGGGCCAAAGTAATCCATCGTTTGTTTAAAGTGATCGACAATCCCAAGACAGACTGCCCTTTGACCATTTTTTGGACGACAATAGCTTCAGATTGAATAGAAGTAGCATCACTACCTGCTTGAGGTTCCGTTAAAGCAAAGCAAGGGATATCAATGCCTTGTGCCAAGCGAGGCAGATAATATTGCTTTTGTTCTTCCGTACCGTAATGAACCAATAATTCACCTGGTCCCAATGAATTGGGCACCATCACTGTCACTGCGGCCACGCCTGAACGGCTGGATATTTTCATCACAATATCGGAATGCGCACGTGCTGAAAATCCCTTGCCACCATACTCTTTTGGGATGACCAATCCTAAAAATCCCTGTTTTTTGATATAGGCCCAAACGGTAGCAGGTAAATCATGCTCTTGTTCAATGGTCCATTCATCCAACATGGCACACAATTTTTGCGTGTCCCGATCTAGAAATTTTTGTTCCTCAGCCGTTAACTCTGTTTTAATGTTAGACAAACGCGTCCAATCTGGCGTACCTCGAAACACATCCTGTTCTAACCAAGTATCGCCGGCATTTAAGGCTGTTTCTTCTGTTTTGGATAATTTGGGAATGGTATTAAGTGCCCTACGAAACAATAGATCGGCAATGACCGCACGGACTGAATCAAGACGTAATATCAAAATAACACCAATCACTACGCTCCAAATCAGCGCCCCTGCTATCCAAGGAAAACCAATCACGAACGTCGCAATAAACAAATAAATGCCTGAGCCAATTTCCCAGACCACAGGACTTAGACCACGCGTCAACACCACCAAATTAAAAATGAGATAAAGCAAAAAAAAACTGAATGCCATGAGAATCCTTCCTCGAAGTAATGATCAGAATAAAAACTGAATTGTAGAATTTAAGATTACCATAAGATTTAGAAAAAATACTACATATGCTTACGTGGCGAGTTTTTACGATAATGCAGATTCCGCGCATAAAGCGCGGAACGTTGGAAGATGGATTTTTCCCCTACGTGTCGTGCTTTATGCACGGCATCTTACTCATCTCAAGATAAAAAGATTCCGCGCATAAAGCGCGGAACGTTGGAAGATGGATTTTTCCCCTACATGCCGTGCTTTATGCACAG
>PEQK01000022.1 GCA_002786165.1 Legionella sp. | reverse complement strand
GGCTTCTTCCCTGATCAAAGCGTACCTCACTTGGATTCCTTGGCGAAGTACGCCGCCGCTTTTTTAAGAAAGCGTTCTCCTCAGCAAGCCTGGTATTTTCTCGCTTCAAACGAGCTAATTCCGCTTGTTGAAGTTTTTGGTTTTCTAAAGAATTACCACCTTGCTTCCGTTAAGCACGCCATGAGTACAAAAGCGATTCAGCTAAACCAAGATCTTTTGCTACTTGGGGTAAGCCTTCTTTATCTGACCGCTCTAGAGCTTGATCTTTAAATTGAGGACTATATTTATTCCTGATTATTTTTTGTTTTAAATCATTATTGCTCATTTTTCACCTCTGTCTAAGATTTTACTCTCTTAGCAGGGTGTCCGACAAATCAGGGCAAGATCATATAGGATTGAGCGTAATCGCGTGTAACAGAATAATGAGGTATTTTCTTTTCAAGATGCGGCTTGAAAAAATCCGTAATCAAGGTCTGTGACTTTCGAATTTTTGGTTTAAAAAAATCTGTCATCAAACTCGCATTGTTTTACTTTCATACTACTTTTGGTACAATGCTATTTCGATTCAGCTCTTAAAAACACCAGTATTAAATACTGGGTTTTAAACACCATTATGCAGTATCTCGCAATTTTTCTGCGGGGGTCCTGTGAATAAAACGAAGGCATGATATTGAAGAGTTAAAGAGGAAATTTATGCACCATCACTCCGATAAATCCATTCTATTATGGGAACGTGAAGCTTTACTCCCTTATCTATTCGGAAAAATAACGGAATTGTCTAAACAAGAAAAGACCCTCCAAGCCCAGCCGGTTGGGATGATACGTATCGCGTTGAGTGATCAGCCGAATGCGTCCAACGGTTTCTTTCTCCACATTTGGATGCCAAAATTACCAGTGGCTACTGGAGGGCCTTTCGCGCATACCCATGTCTTTGATCTTACGAGTAGGATCTTAAAAGGAAAAATAAAAAATATTGTTTACTTACCACGAAGTAATCCTAATGGTTCTCATAAGTTGACTCAAGCGACCTGCGAACAAGACTATTGTGCTTTCATGCAAGACAAGATTCTGGGTAGGGTGGATATGGATATTGTTGAAGAGCAAACCATATGCGAAGGGGAAATCTATAGTGTTCCAAAAAATATCTTTCACGAAACAGTGATAGAAGATAATGAAATGGTCGTCACACTCATGGAAAAATCAAATGTGGACAATAGATCTCCAATCATAGCCGTTCCATATCAAGTGCCTATCTCATCTCAACTATTTGATAGAAATCAGCTCAACCAAAAAATTTTTTGGAAGCAAATTTTAGCGTTATTTGAGGATATAAAATGGGAAGCTCCTCTATCGCCGTAATTTCCTTGAAGATGATAGAAAATCTCATAAGAGCATTTTTAAAATGACAAGGATTTAACTTGGTTATGGATAAATTGATTAGCGATCTAAGTTGTCATCCCACTGTAGACCATAAAGAAAAAAATCTAGCTCCCCACGCTGGACACATCTTATACTCGTCTGCAAGAGATATTCGAGATATAGCACAGCCATTGGATCAATATTTAGGTATTAAAGAGTTTACGTATGAGCGAATTTACCACAACAACCAAAAAATCAAACTAACGAACCAACCTGGGTGGCTTGCTTACTATTATCAAAATAATTTTCACTTGTTAGGTGAACAAGAAACAATTTTTAGTTTGCCTCCCGGTGTGACTTTAACTTCAGCCATAGCCAATCAAGCTAAACACAGTGAGACATTTGAATCTTGTAAAAAATTTTTTGATATTGGTGACGGAATTCTTTTAATAGAAGACTTTGATAAGTATAGAGAATTATTTTGGTTTACTTCTGACAAAAGTAATAAATATCTACTTGATTATCATCAGAATATACAGCTATTAAAAATATTTGCTCAGTCTTTTAAAGAAAAGGCCCGAAAAATCATAAAAGATGCTGAGCACCAAAAAATAATATTGCCCCCAAAACCAGATATCGCCACAATTTCTTGTTATGGTGATGAGATCGCTGCTTGTAATGAAATTGATTTCTTAAAATCAATTAGCACGAAAAAATATAGGTTTTACTTCGAAAAACAAGAAGTTGTTTTAACTAAAAAAGAATTACAATGTGCCATTGGTCTGATCTCTGGAAAATCCGCAAAAGAAATCTCGAATGTGTTATGTCGCTCCGTTCGCACTATCGAATCTCACATTGACAACATTAAGTCAAAACTGAATTGCACATCACGATCTGTACTTATTAATAAATTATTTAACATAGGAGTAGATCTTTATTCGAACAGAATCATGTGAGCCTTGGTGGCCAATTGTACTCTTCTGGATAAAATGGTGAGAAAGGAGATCCAATGAAAGAAATTCGCAAGGATATCCAAGTAAATGGATATGCGTCTAAAAATGATTTTCGGGATCTGATTTTGAATGATACACAATCGCCATTGGATATACGTCGTACTGTCTTGAAAACAGTATGGATTGATACTATTTTGGGGGCTATGATTGCTATAGCAAATGAGGAATCTCTTTATTTGCTAGAATTTGTGGCAAGACATGGTCTTGAACGGGAAATAGATCGGCTTCGCGATCATACCTGGCACAACAGCACCGCTGCAATTGATTGAGGCTGAGTTGACTTCTTATTTTAGTAGGCAATTGAAGCAGTTTGAAACCCCTTACCATATATGGGGTAGTTTATTTCAACAACAAGTTTGGAAAGCTTTGTGCGATATCCCCTTTGGTGAAACACGAACTTATGCTCAGCAAGCATTATCAATTGGAAAACCAACAGCTTATCGTGCAGTTGCAAATGCTAATAGCGCAAATCAGTTAGCTATTATTGTACCATGTCACCGTGTCATTCGTTGTGATGGACAACTAGGAGGTTATAATGGTGGCATAGCCATTAAACAGTGGTTACTGAAGCATGAAACCGATTTATGAATCAAAAGCCATGGTCATATTAGTTTGGTTAAGTTGTTTCACTTGTCGATTTGACCTCATTTAAGATGATTTACTTATCATGCCATTGTGATTCGTTTTGAATAAAGTAACGGCTTGTTTAAAAAGTAATGCATTGGGACTTCTGGCCAAAAAACAATACTCATGATTTTGACATAGCTCATCAATATCCATCTCTCTATGATAAAAAAAGCCAATTTTTTCAATCTTCAAAAATAAGGCCTGACGTTGATTTTTAGGCAGTAGATAAAGGTTAAACACCATGACTCCATTGTCACTGAGCATATTAAACAGCTGAGATAGTTGTTGGATCGTTACATTGAAATGAAATACAAATATACTCACTATAAAGTCAATCGTTCCGTTATTGATTGGAATATTTTCTTTATCCATAATAAAGAACCGACCTGTTGGATCGGTTTTTTTATTTTTTATAACCACTTTATGATTGATATCAGTACCTATATAGCTGGTATTGACAGACAGCAATCCATGTATAGTTTGATACCCACAACCATATTCAAGCAAGGTCATGTTTTTGTTCGCACAAAGTTGGTTAATAAGTGTTGCAATATGCTGTTTAACCTTTCTGTTAATCAACATATCTTTGTGCGTTTCAAAATAGATATTTCTAATGTCATTGACCGCAATACATTGTTCGTTAGTAAGTTCATGCGTTTCACAAGGCATATAAATAAAATCTAAAAATCTGGTATAAACTTTGCCATCTATGGTAAGTGATTTTGGAGAACATCGAGCGGGGGTATAGGTAGTGCAATAATATATACCGTGTTCATACTCCTTATAAATAGCCTGGTTAAAAGTCAGTTCTTTCAGATTGTTACGAGCTTTATTTTCCGATACATCACTCATTGAAGCTTCTGTTGTGTACATGTTTCACTCGTTTAAAAAATAAACTTCGGATAGTGTAAACAATAACAATTTTAAATGCAAAATCTCGGTACCAAGCATCTGCCATCTCAATTCTCTTGTTATAAAACCATTATTTTAACTCACTGGCTTTTTAGAGAATAAAAAATAATTAGGTATTTTATACGGTGTTTTTGACCATTTTTTCTGAATAGTATTCGACTACGAAGGGATAGAAAAGAAAAAATTCATTGCGTTAACACTGGGGATAACCATGTCAGGTCTTAGCATGACTGATTTAATCAATAAGAAGTCAAATTTCCTGTATTCAACTCTTATTGCTGTATCTTTATTTATAGCAACATTTGCTGTGAATCTTCAAACGCCTCTCTATGCCATATACGCTTCAAGAAGCCATATGGGTATCTCCGCTGTCACCATTGCTTTTGCTGCTTATGTCGCAGGATTGATGCCAACATTACTCTTGCTAGGCGGATTATCGGACATTATTGGCCGCCGCTTACCTATTGCGCTAGCCTTATTATTAGGAACAGCCGCAACCATCCTGGTGATAGCAAAACCCAATTGGGAAAGTCTTGTTATCGCGCGAGTCTTGCTTGGCATTGGCACTGCACTGGCCACTACATCAGGCTCAGCCTATATGATTGAGATGATGGGGATTGGTAATGCTCGACGCGCCACTCTGTTAGTCACCTCTGCCACCTCGCTCGGTTTTGGCGGAGGCGCTTTGGCCACAAGCATAAGTCTAGGCCTGCAAGGCCCAACATTCATGCCAGCCAGTTTCATTGCAGTGCTTATCATGGCACCACTCCTTACATTTGTCGTGCTCATGCTCCCACGTATCGATACACCGCAACGTGTTTCATTATTTCGATTTCCAGTATTCCCAAAAGAGACATGGGTATTCGGTATCGCCATGGCCTTAGCATGGTCAACAACTGGAATGACAATCGCTATCGTACCGCTGGCCCTTCAAGCTCAATCCCTGGGTCATTGGACAGGATTTATCGTTTTTTTGGCCATCTTCATTGGGTTTCTATGCCAACCTATAGCACGGCGTATGAACAATTCTCACGCGCTTGCTTTAGGATTTTTTCTTACCCCATTTGGCTTTATTGTTTTACTACATGGTATATGGGTCGCTTCAATTGGTCTGGTTCTGCTAGGAACTTGCATCACCAGCGCATCGAGTTACGGCTTTACCTATCTTGCTTCTTTGAACGAGTTTTCCACCAAAGGCCAAGATAATTGTGCAAGAGCAACAGCTGGACTCTTTGTTTACGCCTATGTTGGATTCTCACTTCCGGTTATCACCAGCGGTGTTTTGGCTGAGATTTTCGGATTGTTACCAGCAATGATCCTGTTTTCAACGATTCAGATCAGCATCATTTGGGTTGCTATCACGCTATGGAAAAAATCTAGCGTCAATATTTCCAATATATCATTTCCATTGTAACCGGGAGGACTCAACATGAAACTCATATCTCAAGCACAAGTCTGTGAAGAAGGCAAAATCTGGCACCGTGATGTGTATCAAGACATTGCCACTCGACTTACTGGAGACACTGGTTTTCCATGCATATTTTCTAGAAACGCCTTTCGCAAGCAACTTTTAAAATTCATTTTTGTGGAAACAATTGATCCAGAGGGCATCCAGTATTTATCAGAAGGTCTTCAGGAATATATCGATCTTTCCAGAAAATGGGAAGGGACACTCGATACAGCATATCCCCTCCTCGTGGCCTTCTCTTTGAAAGCCATTCATGCGCAATCTGTCGAAGGTTATCAGGCCTTAGGATGGGAAGTTCTGCAGAAATTACATGAAATTGATCCGAAACCCTGGCCAGAGGAAGTGGCCCACGATTCTGAGTCAGAATCTTGGGCGTTCTGTTTTGACGGCATGCCACTCTTTTGCAATATGAGCAATCCTGCGCATCGAGTCCGAAGAAGCCGCAATCTCGGACAACATTTTACCATCGTAATCAACCCAAGAGAACGCTTTGATATCTTTGCCGGTGACCACCAAGGCGGTCGTAATGTGAGAGCCAATATTCGTAAACGCATCACTTCCTATGATGGTATCAACCATGCTTTACAACTCGGCTCTTATGGTATAGGTGGCAAAGAATGGTGGCAATACGGACTTATTGAGACCAACACAGAAAGAAAAGATAAATGTCCATTCAAATTTATGAAATCTTTGCTGTCACCATAAGGCATTAGCTCGGGTAGGTTGACTTAATTTTCTGGGAGTTTAATTGATGATTGATCTTATTGTTTCTCAAGGCCGCGTGGCTGATAAAACAGCACAAACCATCGTAGGCGCAGCACGCACCGCACAAGCATTAGAGCGCAAATACGCGATAAAAGGACAGTATATTGGCAAACCTACACCGCCTGCCAATGAAGATTGGCGTGTGAGCCTTCTTCAAGCCAAAGAGACACTGCTTGCATTAGGGCAAGCGGTTATTACAAGTATTCAAAACAATAATCTTACCGTCATGATATCCAATACCTGTCCTGCAAGCATTGCCTCACTACCCAAAGTAGCTCAGGCACATCCTGATGCTATCGTGCTGTGGATCGACGCACATGGCGACTTCAACACGCCAGAGACAACCAGCACCGGTTATCTTGGAGGTATGGTTCTCTCGGCCACTTGCGGGCTTTGGGATAGTGGTTATGGGAGTGGTCTGCGACCTGAGCAAGTCATTTTAGTTGGAGCACGCGACATAGATCCGGATGAGCTCGAACTTCTGCAAAGTTCTGGTGTCCGGATTATCCCCCCAAGCGAAGCAACTCCGGAAAATATCTTGAGGGTTATTGAAGGATCTCAAGTCTGGTTGCATGTCGATTGGGATGTGCTTGAACCAGGATTTGTGCCTGCCGATTACAAAGTTCCAAACGGGTTGTTGCCAGCACAACTTCGAAGTTTATTTAAAGCAATTCCCATAGAGCAAATTCTTGGAATCGAACTGGCAGAGTTTAAAGCACCTTTAGAGGATGAAAGCTGTGAAAAAGCTATTTCAATAATTCTTAATATTATTTCTCCTATCTTAGAAATAGAGCAAATAGCATGGGAGCCAAAGTAATGAAATCTATATCGACGCTACATTTCAGCAAAATGCACGGTGCCGGCAATGATTTCGTTATTCTTGATTTGCGTAACAAAAAATCACCTTCACCAGAATTGTGTCGCGCCCTCTCTGATCGCCACACTGGGATTGGTTGCGATATGATTCTTGGTATCAACTCTCCCCGCAATGAACAGTCTGTGGCCTCCTACAAGATCTGGACTCCAAATGGCTCATCTTCACAGCAATGCGGTAACGGAGCCCGTTGCATTGCAGCCTGGCTTGTTCGCGCAGGATGGAATCAAGGCTCCAAGACGTTCTCAATTGATGGCCCAAGTGGCACACAAGAAATACATATGTTAGATAAGCACATTTTTCGTATTGACATGGGGATACCTCAATTTAAACCAGGGTTGATTCCCCTATTCGGATTCGATCAAGAACAAGATTTATATGAAGTGGAGTTGGGAGATGGATTAACATCTATTTTTTCTGCTGTCTCTATGGGCAATCCTCATGCAGTGATCGAAGTGGATGATATCGATATTGCTCCTGTTACTCAGATCGGAAAAATTCTCCAAAAATCACGATTTTTTCTACCATCAGTCAACGTCGGTTTCACTGAAATCGTATCCCGCAACCACATTAATTTACGTGTTTATGAGTACGGTGCTGGGGAGACGCTGGCTTGTGGTAGCGGCGCTTGTGCTGCCGCCGCAGTTTTAATGAGACAAGGGCGCGTTGATCGCCATATTTCAGTTGCGCTACCTGGTGGCGAACTATACATCTACTGGCCGGATGCTGCTGAACCAATGATCTTAACCGGGCCAACCGCTTTTATCTTTGAAGGAGAATTTTCTTATGCCTCTTTATCATAACATTCTGGATACGATCGGGAATACGCCCATCGTAAAATTACATCGATTGGCACCCAAGCATACTACTATTTATGTAAAAATAGAGGCGTTCAATCCTGGTGGTTCAGTCAAAGACCGTCTTGCTCTCGCCGTCATCCTTGACGCCGAGGCAAAGGGACTTCTAAAACCTGGTGATACGATTGCCGAATGCACATCGGGCAACGTCGGTATCGCTTTGGCAATGGTAGCCGCAGCACGTGGCTATAAATTTGTAGCCATCATGGCCGACACTTATTCACTAGAGCGGCGGAAATTAATTCGCGCTTATGGTGGTAAAGTGATTCTCTTTCCAGGCATCTTAGGGAGCAGTGGTGGAAATCGTATCGCTGATGAACTCGCGCAAAAACACGGGTGGGTTCGAGCAAATCAATTCGAAAACCCAGCTAACCCAGCCTATCATCGTGAAACCACAGGAGCAGAAATCTTAAGAGATTTTGCTGGGAAGCCATTAAATTATTTTATTACTGGCTTCGGAACCAGCGGCACGCTTACTGGCGTCGGGCAGATGTTAAAACTGGCGCGACCAGACGTACACATCGTTGCGGCTGAACCGGAAAATGCAGCTCTATTGTCTGGGCGTACATGGAACTTACATAAAATACAGGGCTGGGCGCCTAACTTTATTCCTGGCGTACTTGATAAAAGCGTCATCGACGAAATCCTATGCATTGATGATCAATTAGCATGTGACATCGCACGCCGTCTTGCAGCTGAAGAAGGGATCTTTACCGGTATTTCCTCAGGAGCAACTTTAGCTGCAGCGCTGCGTGTCGCAGAACATGCACCAGATGGGTCAGTATTGCTCGCAATGTTGGCAGACACTGGGGAACGTTATCTGTCCACGTCATTGCTTGAGGGCGTGAACGAAGGCTCAGACGATGCATGGTTGGCTTCTCTGAACACAGATCAAGTCATTTCACAATAGGAGGTACCATGAAAGAATTTATTCCTGTTGCAACGCGTTTTATTGAATTGCCACGTGATTTTGAGATGAAAAACGGAGGTGTGCTACATGGAGCACGCATCGCTTATGAGGCTTTCGGGCAATTAAACGCAGAACGCAATAACGTGATATTAATTCTTACCGGTCTTTCGCCTGACGCCCATGCTACTGCTCACCAGGAAAACACCGCTCCTGGTTGGTGGAAAAACATGTTAGGGCCAGGAAAACCCATAGATACAGATCATTGGTATGTGATCTGCGTCAATTCTCTGGGGAGTTGTAAAGGTTCTACTGGCCCGGCTTCACTCAATCCAAACACAGGGAAACCTTATCGACTCGAATTTCCAGACTTGTCCATAGAGGACATCGCTGATGCTGCAGCTTTTACAGTACGTGCATTAGGTTTTGCGCATTTGGCATGTGTGATTGGTTTGTCTATGGGTGGGATGACTGCACTCTCTTTTATAACACGCCATCCTGATTTAACCCGCAATCATATTAATATATCAGGAGCAGCGCAAGCACTACCGTTTTCGGTTGCACTGCGATCTTTACAACGCGAAGCAATCCGGTTTGATCCCAATTGGAACCAAGGAAACTACGATGAGGCACACTATCCGCTACATGGGATGATGGCAGCCAGAAAACTTGGCATGCTCACTTATCGTTCAGCCATGGAATGGAACAGTCGTTTTTCCAGCACTTGCTTTGCTTCAGATTCTCGTAAAGACAGAACAAGGTTCGGACATGAGTTTGAAGTAGAAACCTATTTGGACCACCATGCGCAGCGTTTTTTGCGTAGTTTCGATCCTAACAGCTACCTTTACCTTAGCCGGTGCATGGACTTATTTAACCTAGGCGCATCCTGTGATGGTTCTATTGATAAAGCACTATCCCGGCTTTGCCTAGACAATGCGTTAGTGATGGGGGTACAAACCGACCTTTTATTCCCTATACAACAACAGCAGAAAATTGCCGAAGGCTTGAGCACTCAAGGCAGAAATGTACGGTTTTATGCATTGGAATCCCCGGAAGGTCATGATGCTTTCCTAGTGGATGCCGACCGTTTCGGACCACCCATCACTAATTTTTTAGCAGCATTATCATGTTAGACCGCAGCTAACTACACTTTGTCTTAGTAAACAAACAGGAGAAAATCACTATGTACAAACATTCAGGCAAGATAGCACTCATCACTGGTGCTAATCGTGGCATAGGATTTGAAATTGCGCGTCAACTTGCCGAAAACGGTGTTCGTGTGTTACTAACCAGCCGTAATCGTGAAGCCGTTGTTGAAGCCGCACAGAAATTACAGAGCTTGGGTCTTGAAGTTGAAGCCTACACCCTTGATGTAACGCAAAAACAGAGCATTGTTGCTGCATTCAAAGAAATTAAAAGTAAGTATAGCCATATCGATATCTTGATCAACAATGCCGGCATTCGAATTGAGAAATATGGCAAACAGCCTTCCAAGCAAACTGTGCAGCAATGGCGTAAAACATTTGAAACTAATCTATTTGGTGTTGTCGAAGTAACCACCGCTTTCCTGCCGCTCATTCGTAAATCTTCTGCGGGTCGGATCGTCAATGTCTCAAGTTTGCTCGCATCACTGACCATGCATAGTGATCCAAATTCTTATATCTATAGTCCCATGTTTAAATCTCTTCCGGCGTACAGCGCTTCAAAAAGTGCAGTGAATTCTTGGACAGTGCATTTGGCTTATGAATTACGTGATACTTCGATCAAAGTTAACGCAGTGCATCCAGGGTATACCAAAACCGACATGAATGAAGGCGAAGGAATATTTGATATCGCAACTGGTGCCAAAACCAGTGTAAAAATGGCCTTGCTCGCTAATGATGGGCCAAACGGGTCTTACCTTCACATGGATGAAATTTTACCGTGGTAATGCACGCCTTAAAGATTGTGAGATTAATCTCACAAATACTCATATTTATAAACCAGCTGCAACTGCGGCTCAACATTGGACTTACAACATGAAAACTCTGGCCCTAATCACCGATGAAAGCAGCCTTCCTATTGATTATGATATGCCACTATTGCTTGATGCATGTAAAGCGGCCGACCTTACTGCCACAGTATGTAATTGGGAAGACACTACTATTGATTGGTCGATTTATGACGCCATTGTATTTCGATCGCCGTGGAATTGCATAGAAAACCTGCCTAAATTTTTAGATTGGTGCGAACGTGTAGACAGTGTATCAACCTTGCTCAATCCTTTGCCAGTCGCAAAATGGGCACTTGATAAGCATTACTTAGCCGATCTTGCCGTATATGGAGTACCTGTTGTACCAAGCACATTTGTTGACTCAGATTCAATCCCAGTTCTAGCTCTTCGAGAGTTTTTCATTACCTACGCTCAGACCCAAGAAATTGTGGTAAAACCAACCATTGGCTCTTACTCGAGAGGTGTAAAACGCTTCACCAGATCACAGGAAACTGAAGCTGCCGAACATATTACAAAACTACTGCGACACGGAAATAAGGTGATATTACAACCTTATTTCGAATCCATTGATCACGATGGAGAAACCAATTTGATCTATTTCGATGGTATTTATAGCCATGCAATACGCAAGAGCGCTCTACTCATGTCAGATGGAACGGTGAATGTACCCACACTAGATTTCAGAAAAGCTTGTACCGCTGACGAAAACGAATGCAGGGTTGCCGCTGCCGCACTTGTTGCTGCGGCATCGCATTTACGTCTTGAGCACGCATTGCTCTATGGGCGTGTCGACCTGATCCGCGATTATGAGGGAAACCCGATGGTGTTGGAATTGGACATCTGTGAACCTTCACTCAATTTCCCATTTAGCGAAGGCAGCGCACTGCGTTTTGTGCAATCTTTATCCAAAAGACTGCGATCCGAGAGAATTTAAAGGAGATAAATAATGAAATTAGCACAATTTGTTAATCACAACTCCTTTGCCACACTGATAACTTATGCGACTCATCTTGGAGTATCACATCTTAATCTTCTATGTGATGAGACTGATGAAAGTGTCTTGTATGGCCATCTTTCCCGCGCTAACCCCCAATGTGAGGCTTTCACTGCTGGAACAAAAGCAGTTGCGATATTTAGCCAAGATGTCATTTCCTGCGATGCACACCATGCAGCGTATGTGTATGGTGAGTTATATGTCATTGATGAGCTTGAAGAAAAAAAGAGAATTCTTGATCGTTTAGTACAACATAATGAAGAACATCGGCCAAATCCTTGGCATGTCCGTTGGGATGACAGACGGTATGTACTGCAGTTAGATGCCATTGTGTGTTTAGCATTTAGGATTACCCGCTTTAATATACAACAATTTCATCAAGTGTTACCCATTCGTTCTACCAACACCTGGCAAGAAAAACAAGAAGTCCAGAGTACACCAATAATACCAGTAGCATCACTGCTTCATATTCCAACATTTTTTTGTGAAGATGATGCAGAGAAGCTTTGGCGATTTGTCGACCATCATCCGTTGGCATTGGTTGTCATGTATAGCCCAGAGCGTTTTTATGTGAGACATATCAATTTGACACGTCAACTAGAGTCAACCAACTTATCTGGAGAGATGCTTGTACTTGATAATCTAATGCCGCACGAGACCACTCAGGCTTTTATTATAGTAACTGGACCGCATTGTTATGTTTCACCTCGCTTTTACCAAGCTGCAGCCAATGTCCCAACTTGGAATTATACCGCAGTCTATATAGAGGGGTTGATAGATTTGTTTCTCAACGCTGGTGATGACTCCAAAGCGATTGTGCAATTTGATACAACACGTATTTTTGGAAAATTTAAACTCAGCCAAAATCGAAAACCAGAAGATAAAGCACAGATTATTGAGCATCTGTCTGGGTCTGAAGCTGAAAATGACCAGGCAGTTGCAGAGTGCATGCTTTAGGGTTTGCACGCAGTTTCGGCTTTACCACAATGTTCAATGAATCAGAGGTAAGGCGTATCAAAATAAAAGTAAATGATATGGTAACAAGTTATATGGAAAACTTAATGTGCTTTTTAAGGGGGAATTATGTTTAATAATAACGAGAGAACTGCCTGCGCTAAAATCAGTTTGTCTATGATGATTGCACTTACAAATGGGGTTTTGTTTGCACTAACGATTCCACAAGCGGGTGGGGAAAATATGAAAGAAGAATTCGATATTAATGGTAATGAAGCCAATAGTGCTATAGATGCTTTTTGTATAGGAGCAGGAATTTGTTACACTATGTTTTTTTATAAAACATTAGCAAGCTTAGACTTTAAAAATCCCAGTCGTGCACAAATAATGATTTCAGTCTTAGCTCCTTTTGCAGGGTTTGGCTTTCTCACAGGTGGCGTTGAGGGAGGAAAACGATATTTTACACCCACACAAGCAGACATGGTAGGTGCTTTTTTGTATGGGTTTCGAATTCTGGGTTGTGTAGATTCTTGTTTTAAGTTCCCTGGTCGGATTCAAGAAATTCAGGCATCTTGGACCGATGCAAAGACGCAAAAAAATTATCCTGAGATAGCTAGGTTACTATTTACGGTGCTTTTTAGTTTTGGCTACGCAGTAGCTTCAACTGACGCAATTTATGCTGCAGCTCAAATTGTATCCAAATGGATGGAGATTTCAGAGAATTCTGCCAGTATCTTTAGTTATTTTTCTGCAAGCCTGGGTGCTATCGGAATTTTTCCTTTAATTCTTTATTGGATACACCGGGGGTTAAAGCAACTAACCTACGGAGGAGTTGCCGATGCTCAGGGGGATATAAAAGATCCTACAGACATTTATACGTTACTTGCATTTATTTTTGTTATTCCCGGTTACTCTCTTGCCGTTGTCGGTGCATCCGTAAGTGAAACACCTTATATGTTTGGTCGTTTAGGAACTTTCGCCGTCGCGACGAGAATTAGTTCATCGGTTGTCTATGCAGCAAGCTCTGGAACACCCGGTATGGCCACATTATTTCGCGATATTTTTAAGCCCTGTGTAGAGAGAATTCAAATCCAAAGAGTAGTTTCTGATCTTAGAACTCCGTTATTGGAGGACGTTGTCGAAAATTATCATCCTCAAAGTGAAGCATTTGAGGATGAGGTCATTGAGTATGTATCACCTAAGATCTCTGTTTAGTTTTGGTGAATTACGAGTAACAGCATCGTAGAAAAGAGCAACTCATGATTACGCTATCAAGACCGAGAAAGGAATTAAGATGAAACAGCAGCAGAATGAAGGTTTGTTATTATTGAAACGCATCGTTCACGGATGGGAGCGACGTGCAAAAATACGAGGAGATTTCATCGAAGAGATATTTATTAAAGATCGAGACGATTTCCTTGAAAATTTACTCCCATTTCACGCTCATCCAATATATCGTGAACTAGATAGCCAACAACGTACTAACTGTTTGTCATGTGGTTGGATTATCTACAATGAAAAAACCATTATGATTGAGAGTGATATTGTCAATCCTGCTTGTAAAAATATCATAGATGGAAAAATAATAGGATTACAAACCAATGACGTGCGATTAGCGGCGTGTCAAACAATAATAGATGAAGCTTATCATACATTACTTGTTGAAAAAGCTAATCAAATGACGCGGTTACACCGTAATTTACATCATATCACGTATCCTGCCTTCAATCTCAACACGGCAATGCGGCAAGCCTACGCAACCTGCGACGAAATATGGATGAAACCTTTGTTACAGGTTGCCACTGCAACTGTGACCGAAATACTCATTAGTGAATATTTATCGGATCTATCTGTGTGTACAACTATTCAACCCATGAATAGACTAACAGTGGCCACTCATTTACATGATGAATTAGCGCACAGCAAATTATTTTCGTTGATATTACCCCAATTCTTCTATCGGCTCTCGTCCAAACAGAAGAAATTTTTTTCTTATTATTTAGCTAAAGCTGTCACTTGGTTTCGTAATAATGAATTAGATGTATGGAAATCGGTACTAGAACAGCTTGAAGTAAACAAGTTTAGAGAAATTATTGAAGATTGCAGATCCTCTAATATACAGTCTATTAAAATAAATTGCTCAGGACTTATAACCGTCTTTAAATCGAATGGAATTCTTGAAGATAACTATATTCAAGATATTTTTTCTAGTTTGCAGATAATGTAAGGAGTGAAACATGTGTGGTTATGTGAGTATAGTACGCCAGCAACCTGGAACATTTAATATCCAAAAAATAAAACATGCACTAAAAATGCTACACCATAGAGGCCCTGATGAAGAAACAATATGGCTCGATCCAGCAGGGTACGTGGCATTTGGTTACGTACGCTTAAGCCTTGTTGGTTTAAGCAACGGGACGCAACCTCTTACTACACCTGATCAGGAACTTATCATGATGGTTAATGGGGAATTTTATGAACATCAACATATTCGCAATGAGTTACAAAAACAAGGATGCATATTCAAAACCTCATCAGACAGTGAAATTGCTATTTATTTATATCAACTCTACGGCATTGATGGCCTGCGACACCTTCGCGGAGAATTTTCGATAGTGTTATTTGATAAACGTCGTAAAGTATTTCTAGCAGTCAGAGATAGACTGGGCATAAAACCATTGTACTATGCGCAGCATGATGGTGCATGGTATTTTTCCTCAGAAATCAAAGGATTAATTGCAGCAGGCGTCCCTGCTATTTGGGATCTAGAATCTTATGCTTCACGCGCCTTTCTTTTTCAGGATAGAACGCTATTTAAGGGTGTTCGATCAGTAGAGCCGGGAAGCTGGATATTGATTAATGATGGAGGATTGAAAAGTGGTCGATATTGGGATCTCGACTTTTCTAAACAACAAGATACTCAATTTGATACCACAAATGAAAACGACATAATCAAGCAAGTACGTCAGGAAATTGAACATTCCGTAAAGATTAGACTACAAGCGGATGTGCCAGTTGGGATCAGTCTCAGTGGTGGCCTCGACTCGTCAGCTGTATTGGGCGTTGCAACCACACTAACCAACAAGACATTAGATGCGTTTCATTTATCCTTCGCTGATGATCCGGAATATGATGAAAGTCAATTTGCTAACATTGCTGCCCAACATCATGGAGCGAGACTACAGACTGTTTCAGTCACAAGATCCGATCTCGCCGATCATTTCTCAACCACTATTTGGCACGCAGAAACTCCATTCTTTAATACCCATAGTGTTGCCAAACTCATCTTGTGTAAAGCAATTAGACAATCAGGCGTCAAAGCTGTTTTAACCGGCGAGGGAGCTGATGAGATCTTCTGTGGTTATCCCCATTTTCGCCGTGATATGGTTTTATACGATCCCGAAGAACTAGATCCGTCTATGCATGAAAAACTTCTTGCACGAATACATGCATTTGATTCTATGGCTAATCAAGATCATATCCCCGATGATTTAATCTGGATGAAAAATCGCTTATCGCACGGTGTATCATGGTTAGAAGCACAATCTAAATTAGTCAGTCCTATCACCGCTTTGTTTCATGATGATTATGCTCGTGTTTACGATAATATCGACGGCTATCGTCAATTTTTTGATCGAATAGATCAGACAAAGCTTATTGGTCGTTCTCCAGTTCATCGATCCATGTATTTATTAGCCAAAACTTGCTTACCAAACATCGTATTAAGTACGTTGGGAGATCGCATGGAAATGGGTGGTAGTATTGAAGGCAGACCCCCTCTTATTGATCATAAATTGGTTGAATTGATTTGTAGATTGCCTGTAAAAATGAAACTCCGAGGCGATACGAAGAAGTTTATTTTACGAGAAGCAATGAAACCATATCTACCGGATGTCATTTATCAAAGGAAAAAGCATTATTTCAGAGCTCCGCCCACTGCGCGTAAGACAAGCCAATGCCACCTTTACCAATTGATGCATGATGAACTTTTAAGCGATACTGTACTTAATCTGCCATTTTTCGATCATCAGAAAATAAAAAAACTTATATTACAATTACCTACACTGTCAGAACAAGAACGGTTAAAAATGGATTATGTGCTGACAGAAATTACTGGGCTTTGTTTGATGCAGCGGCAATTCAGTCTAGCCCAGATTTAGCTTCTATATGTTCATAACCGGACGTAGTCTTGAAGAAGATTCCCATTATTTTTTTATATGAAAGAATGTATGGAAGGAGCCTGTTCAAATATCGAAGGTGATGGCTTTGGTAAATAAAACCCGCAATCCGCTTTGCTGCTGGCTGGCCGCGATACCACAAAGTCATTTCAAACATGGAGCAAACCCTATGCGGACATGCGCCGTTCTTTAGAGTATTCATAGTGCCATTTTTAGAAGTTATTGTACTGATTGAGCCAATTTTGGCGTCATAAAACCTTCAGAGAAAAATGTTAAAGATCCTACAGATGAAAAACATAAGGTAATAGACAGCAATGAGATAGGCAACAGGTAATTTCCGGCTACTAAACCTTGAGATTATCAATTTTCTGAGTCATGGGGACACTGTAGTCTGCGGCAGATAATTGTGCCATGCGAATTGCTATAGCATTTAATTCTGAATTATTATTTTCGTAGTGCTGAGGAATATAAATCAAACGTACATTTGCTAAAACTTCATTCAACTGCATGAAATCCTCATTCAATCGTTTGGCCCGTTGAGTTCACGCCCCTATCCAAAAACCTCTTCTGATCGTAAGATTTTCTTCATACGCGCATGCACTGCTTCCACTTTATCAATGACATTTTGCAATACAAATAGTGCGAATATGATTAAATTTAAAATCCATCGATATTTTTTAGAATTGACATCCATTTTTAACTCTCCTAGTTATATGACCATTAATAGATTGTAAATCTAAAATTTCAACTTCTTCTGCTTGTAATCCTTTTTGGCGGTACACAGGCGACACAACCTTTTCTTCACTTAATGACTAAGATCAATCAAAGTAGAAATAATTAGAAATGTCCCGTGCGATAGTCCATAAAAGCCTTATCAATTTCCTCCTGTGTGTTCATGAAAAATGGGCCTTGTCCAACGATAGGTTCATTAATTGGCTCGCCATTTAATATCAGAATCGTCGAATCACTGCTTGATTCAAGAGTAATATAGTCACCAACACGCTCAAAGAAAACCAATTCCTTTTCTTTAACTGAGGTTATGTTATTGATCAATACCGTACCTTTTAAAACCAGCAACGCGTGTTGAAACCAAGCCTCAGCTGCAACTCATCTGTTTTATACCCCATTTTTAACCGTAAATCCCATAGATTAACCGGCGTAAATGCTTTTGCTGCACCAAGAACACCAGAATAATTGCAAGCAATAACTCTTAGTATACTCCCCTTATCATCTAGCTTCGCGATAGGAATATGCCCACTTAAAATTTCTTGATAATGCGGCGGGGACATTTTGAGGTCAGAGGGTAAATTGATCCATAACTGGATCATTTCTAAGGTACCACCTTTTTTTGAAAAATCTTGCCCATGGAATTCTTCATGAAGAATTCCATGGGCAGCAGTCATCCATTGCACATCACCAGGGGCTATTTTACCGGAATTACCTGCATTATCTTTATGTTCAACTACGCCTTGATACACAATCGTAACTGTTTCAAACCCGCGATATGGGTGTTGCCCTACTCCCCTCGGTGGCTCAGATGGAGTGAACCTTGCAGGACCCAAATAGTCAAGCAACAAAAATGGACTAATATCTACGCCTTGTCTTTGATAAGACATTAAACTGTTAACGGGGAACCCGTCTCCTACCCAGTGTGGTTCTGTGCTCCGAGTGATGTTTTTGATTTTTTTATCTGCATACTTGGTTTACTCACTTGAGTGATAAGTAATATGGCTCATTTCAAGATATACACCATGCTACACCGCTACTTACAATTAATTTACCAAATTATGAGTCTGAAAACCTATATAAGTACTACATTATTGCATCCGCATACATGTAGCAACAACATTGCTACATGTATGCTACTTAACGCTACACTACAATAGCGCGAGATTAGTTAACCGCTTTAATCTATCCGGGTTATCTTCAACATAAATTGCCGTAGTAACAATGCTAGCATGCCCAGCAAGCCTTGAAACAGCCTTGATATCAGCGCCCTGCTCAATTAACCGGGTAATAAAAGTACGGCGCCCAGAATGTGAGCTCGCGCCTACAATACCTGCTTTATCATATAAAGCTTTAAACCATTTCTGCATAGCATTTGGCGTAAATCGTGATTTATGTTGCGTCTGAAACAATACCCTACTTCTATCAATAGGCCCGATCGATTTGATGTATTCATCCAACGCATCACATACTTTCTTATGAGTAAGATAGGCATAACGCTGCTTTTCCCCATTTGTTATAGCTCTTTTTAAACAAATCTCTTCAAGAAGGCCATAATTAGGATCAGTCACATCGGCAATAGTTAACGACGCAATTTCCTTGG
>PEQK01000018.1 GCA_002786165.1 Legionella sp. | reverse complement strand
CCAATGTGCTACAGCTTCCGATTTTCGTTCTGCATCCAGATATGATGAAAAATTCAACGCACATTGAAAACAGAATGTACTTACCAACCGGCACAACGTTGGATGATTTTGATCAACAAAGGTTATTGGTGATTAGTTATAATGGTGCGAGTCATTATGACACTATCAACGATCGTCCAACTGGACAATTGATTGAGTTAATAAACACAAATCTCAGTCAATCCGCGCACTCTTTTGCTCTTTAAAGCATCCTTTCTCTATAGGTCTGATGTTCCAAACCTTAGCCCCGGTATATTTTTCATGCGCCAACTTGGCAACAGGGGATTTTTTTATAGGATCAGGGTTTAAGTATTATGTGCTTGAGAAAGTGATCCCGCAAATGGGAAAGAGTCCAACAATTGGGTGGATGGTCTGATTATGATACGGTGCTGCATTATGCTCACTTGTCGAGTGCTCATTTGCAACTGGCTGTAGAAAGAGTATCGGGCACGTTTTCGTCATTAAAATCAACACCTTACGATGCGTCAAACTCGTAAAAAACGGCCTAGAACGGCGGAGCACGGTCACAGTTAAGGCATGTTTGCGTCACTGTGACAATAATTAGAAATAGATAGCGACTTGACGATCGTACCATATGTGGTACAATTAAATGTGAAAATAATAACAGTTAAGTTTTATCAATCTGCCTCGGGAAATGAGCCAGTGAAAGAGTGGCTACAAACGCTTTGTAGAGATGATAAAAGAATTATTGGTGAAGACATTAAAACAGTAGAATATGGCTGGCCGTTAGGTATGCCGCTTGTTCGTAAATTAGAGAAAAATTTGTGGGAAGTAAGGATTGATCTGACGAACAAAGAAATAGCCAGAGTATTTTTTACAGTGAAAGATGGATTAATGGTACTTTTGCATGCATTTAAAAAGAAATCACAAAAAACGCCACCGAATGATTTAGATATTGCTAAAAATAGGCGAGATCAACTGTTAAATGCTTAGGGGGACGGTATGAATAAACATATAGGTAGCTCGTTCGATGATTTTCTTGAAGAAGAAAATTTACTAACGGATTCGTCTGCAGAGGCGTTAAAACGTATTCTTGCATGGCAGATTCAACATTTTCTTGATGTGAATCATATTAAAAAAACAGAATTTGCACAGCAAATGAAAACCAGTCGTTCTCAGTTGGATAGATTGTTGGATCCAGAAAATACAAATATTAGTCTTAAAGCATTAGTTAGTACGGCAAATGCTATGGGGAAACATGTTGAGGTTAGGATAGTGGATTGAAGAAACCAATAGAGCAGTAAGTGTGGAAGTTGTATCAGAAATCAAGCGTGCCGCGCATTATCCGTTTTTTGATAAAATACCTTGTGATAGTATTGATAATCTTGATAATAGTGAATTACATGAGTTTCGTAAGCTGGCTAAATTATATGCTGGGTTGTCTGTCGGGCAAGTAGAAAAATATGGTTAAAAACAAATCATTAATAGAGATATATTATGACAAATAAAACTAAGTATAAAAGTGATGCATTTGAAGCAATTCATTCTTCGGCTTCAGCATTGCTTAAAATAGGGGCTATTGATAAATCCACTATGCAAGATTTTAATGAATCGTGTCTGCTGGATATGCCGGATATGAAGCCATCCCAAATCAAAATAATACGTGAAAATAATCATGTAAGCCAACCAGTATTTGCTCGATATCTGAACACCAGTGAACCGACTATTCAAAAATGGGAATCTGGGGCAAAGCATCCCAGCGGAATGGCGTTGAAATTATTAGCATTAGTGCAAAAGCATGGATTGCAAATTCTTACCTAAAAAGTAGGGCTCTCCCTCCGAGCCGTATTCAAAAAAAGAAATGTAAAATTTCTAATAATCATTTGCTAGCCACAATAAATTTTAGTAATGGATCGCCTGGAATGCCCCAATTCACGGCTTATAATTTCACGAACCTTTCGGTCTATAGCTTTGTGAGATGCATTTAGTGATTTTGCGGTTGTACCGCCGGCAATGGGGCAAAGCCAACCTTTTTTGTGTGGATCAAATTCTTGTGTAAGCTCGTGATATCGTCGTTGAGCATAAGCATGGCGTAGACCGTGGCATTTGCTAAGTCTCATTTGTTTGGTTTGAGTTTGATAGTGGCTTAAGTGTTGTTTGTACGTTCTATTTTTGGGAATAAGAGAAAGACCTGGAGGTACTTGCTGGCTTGCTTTGATTAACCATTGTCGTTGTTCATGATTTGTAATATGAAGGGTGCGTCCGATACCGCCTTTGGTCCAAGATGGTTTAATTCTCAATGAATCACCAATCCATGCTTCAGAGACAATCAGTTTCATGGATTCTTCTCTGCGTAACCCAAACAGGGATTGTGCTTCAAGGGATAAGCGAATCATTGGGTCGGTACATTTTGAGAAATCCGTTTGATGAATGGCTTTATTATGTTTTGGTACATAGCTTCGGTTAGGAATTTTATAAGCATCGTTACTGGGTTTTAGCAACTCAGGCTTGTCTATTAATATCGCCATTTTTCGTAGTTTGGCCATATAATTTTTGATTGTGGCTGGATTTTTGTTTTGTGCTGTCCAGTGCTTGACCAGCACGTGAATATGCTTAGGTTTCAGTCCTTTGATGTGTGTGAGGTTGAATCCCAGTTTATGCAAGTCTTTAATGCAACGATTTAATATGTGTTTCATATCTGCTTTGGATGCAAAAGAATAGCCTTTGATTTGCTTTAAATATTCGTTAATGGAGTATTGAGCGCTACGAAGCTTTGTTTTACTCATTGAGATATCGCCAGAGGGTATTGCGAGATTTGATGCCCATTTCATCTCGAATCAACCAGCTCAATTGATAATGACCAATAAGAGGGGATAGGTTTTTTTTCATTTGTTGTGCATAGATATAGCGGTAGCTTTTATTGCTTGGTAATTTGTTCTCAGATAGGGCTTTTTGCCAGTGATAGCGAATGCCGTTATCTCCATAGAGTTGGAGTAGACTTTTGGAGCCTTCAGTGTGGCTGTTTAAATTCTGGAGAATTGATTTTTGTTCATCCGAGCGACATGGAATGATTCTGTCTTCAGAATTAAACGCTATTTCTCGAGTTATCCAGAGCGAGTGTTCTTTGATGTGAATATCAGGAGCCAAGCGTATGGCTTCACTGAGCGTTAAACCAAACTGTGTTTGGAGTGCCATGATAAAGTATGCGCAGGGCTCCGTGATAGTTTGCAAGATATCAGCTGGTATATTTATTCTTTTGGGTATTCGGTAAAGCCGAGACAGATGCAAGCTTTGATTATCAATTCCAGTTAATGAACACTCTATATTGTTTAAAAAATCTCTGATAATGGTCATATATCGCATGATGGTAGCGAGTTTGATTTTCTGCTTTTGCCAGTGCTGTACCAATTGTTGAATATGAAGCGCTTTTAGCGATTGCCAAGACGAAGGCACATTTCCAATAACAAACAAATCATTAATCATTTTATGAATGACGAATGTACGATGTTTTTTATTTCTGACATTGCCACGATTATCTGTTTTTAAGTATCGATTGGCGGTTTGTCTTAAGGCGTATTTTCGCATGAGAATCTCAAAAGAATTATTTACCCAGAATTGGTTTAGTGTTGGTCGAGCGGTTCACTCAAAGGTGAGACCTGGCTTTTGCCATAAAGCTCGTAACATAGGGTAAAGCAATCGTTATAAGGCAAACGATGGGGCCGATGTACTGCGGTTTTTGAGTGTTTTTCTCCTTAAGGTTAAATGTTAGATAGGCAATCTTTATCACGGGGATGAATCAATACAGGTATGTGGTGAGTTCAATTCCCGAAAGAGCACTGTATTACCAATGAGATTAGGGAATGGTAATGGCTGTTCACAAGACCCTAGGGTTTCGCCAGTATTTCACTGGCTCATCAGTTGTGTTTAATAAAAATTTAGCAGAAGTGATGCTTGTGAGGCAAGCATTATGGGTATGAATTTTGTCCTATCGCGCATGGCGCGTTAGGACAATCAGGCATAAAGTGCTTATAGAACATGGAAAAATACGCGGTTCAAAAGCATCGTCACTGCTGATGAATCCTGCAGTGACGATGCGGTCTGATGCATTTTTGTAATGAAATGCGGTTAAAAATCGATTAAAAACCAGAAGAATAAAAATACAATTTATGATAAAATCGCGCACTAAACTTTATATTATGTGCAATGGTTGGCCATCTTCGACCCTGTACACCGTTAGAAGGACTCCTTGTTATGCCTTACACACGTAAACAGCAGCATTATATTAGCCATTTCATTCAGCATGTTGAGCGGGTGTTGTCTTTGCTGGGAACGGATGAAGCGGATACGTTAGAGAAAGCATTGGGTATGGCTGAGCAAGGGGTTAATACAGCGACGACCATATTGGGTTCGGTTACTACGATATTGAATGTGATAGGTGTTGTTGCGGCGGTGCCATCTGGTGGATTGTCGTTGCCTGCGGCGGGTGCGGTGATTAGCTTGTTGCAGCTTGGGCATGCGAGTTATAAATTTGTACAAAAGCAGCGTAATGGAGAAGAGGCGAAGCCGTTATCTGCGGATGAGTTGAATGCGGTGCAACAACGTTTATCCATATTATTATTGTGCAGAGAGGTTGCGAGTGTGGCTTCGAGTACGCGATATTGTCATATGGTGGATGGATTATTGACAGATGTGGGTGTGGCGGAATTTGCGCGTTATGGTGCTGCACGGACGATAAAATATATTGTACCGTTTTTAAGTACGCAGTTGCCAACGGCACAAGCGGTTTTGAATCATTTAAACCAAAACGTTAGTCATCCGACGCAATTACTAACGATGAATAAGTATGCTATGCCACAAGGCGACTTGATTGGAAAGATGTATGTGAAATGGGCTTATGCTCGTGCTCGTGTGGCGCAAGTGAGCATTTCTGAGGCAGGAAGTGGGTCTTGGGTGTTTTATGCGTCGTCTAGAGAAGCGAGTAGCACAGAGGAGCAATTAGGTTTTAATCAAGAGACGACCTTGTCTAAATATGGCTACATGGTGTTACCTGATGTTTGTCTTGATGCTTATCTAAAACAACGACATGCAAAAAATCTTACAAATCCTGCGGCATTAAGTGCTATATCCAAAGATATCACGCCATACTTATGTGTTCATATGACCGTTACACGCGCTTTGGTGGAAGCTTATTTAGCAGTTGTGCGCGTATCGAATAATAAATGGTCTTTGAGCCTGAACGACTATCTTAGCCAACAATTTGGGGTGCGTTGTATTGCTGAATGCCATGATGACACTTTAAAGGGGTTGGATATAAGCAAGGGAGATTTTAGCGGGGTTAACTTCAGACGAGCGGATTTGAGTGACTGTGATATCTCATATACACGCTGGGATGGTGGGCATTTAGATGAAGCGAAATTGGGTAGTGCCTCAAAGCGTACGGTATTACAGGGCACTTCGTGTCAAAATCTTACGGCTGAAAAAAGTTATTGGGAAGATGTGGATTTTGCGGGCTCTGATTTTTGTAAAGCATTGTTAAGTGGCGCCAAATTATCTCGTTGCTCTTTGCAACATATGGTGTCGATTGGCGCGGTATGGGATTGGGCAGAAATGCATGAGATGTCGCCACCGGAGGAGACGTTTTTAACGCGATTAAATGAAGAATATCAGGCGCGTTTAAAGCTTGAGCAACGCATGGATGTTGTAGAAGAAAATATAAAAAACTTAGAAGAGGCCACACGCACACATGATAGACGTTTGATTGAGCTTGAAGAGCGTTATATTAGCATGCCAATAGCTTCTAGTACTTGGGAGCAGTTTGTATATCCACGAGATGCGTGTTTTCAGCCAAGACTTGGGCTATGGTCAGAACTTGAAACACGATTTGCAAACTCACGTTCAACGCCTGTTGTATTGAGTGGTCTTGGCGGCATGGGCAAGACAAGCCTTGCATCGGAATGGGCGTATGCACAAAAAGAAGCGGGACGTTATGAATACGTTCGTTGGGTGAATATGGATACGCTGCAACAATTTGGTAGTCTTCAAAGTTGGGCCAAAGCCTTAGGCTTGCCCTATGAAAAAAAATCCATATCAGAACTATGGGTGATGATTGCTCAAAAGATAGCAGATAAGAATTGGTTGGTTGTGTTTGATAATGTTGAAAATTACGCAGCGATTCAAGAAGGCTTGTCGAAATTTTGCCTAACAACACAACAGCATATTCTTATCACGTCTCGAGATGAGACGAGTTGGACGCGTCCCATTCGAGTGGATGTGTATACCAAAGAAGAAGCGTTAACCTATATTCAACAACAAATGGAAGTTTCAGACCACCGTGGTTTTGAACCGAAAGCCGCTCAATCATTGGCGGAGCGCTTGGGGTATCATCCTTTGGCACTAGAATTAGCCATGGCGGCGGTTTGTTTAGACCAAGTGTCTTTGAAAGCCTATCAAGACCGCTTGTCGCGTCATGGGTTGGGACTTTTAAGCACATCAACACCTACCCAAAGTCAGGCGCAATTGAATGTGCATCGGGCTATCACTGCTTTGTGGAGTGACGGTTTACCCAAATTAACCGCAGATGCACTGAACGTATTGCGAGTGATTAGTTTTATTGACCCGCAGGGTAGTGCGCGTGCGGTGTTATTACCCCTTGTTCAAAACGATGCAACCCGTTTAAGCCAAGCTTTGCGATTGTTAAGACAACAATCGTTTGTAAAGCGCGTGGATTTGGTAGAGGGTGAGCAGACCATAGAAACATGGAGTGCACATCGGTTGTTGCAAGAAGTGGTTCGTGAAGGCTTGGTGGAAGCATTTGCCAATAACGAAGCCGCTTGGCAGGATTTTTTGAAAGACAGTTGGGATGCGATTGCTGTTGATTTTCCAATGGACGTCGACACAACCCAAGATGTGTTTGCTATTGCAAGAGGGGTTGAGCATGGCAATACATTTTTAAATCATATGACGGCTATTTCTGCTGCTTGGCCAACTGACCAATGTGCTCGAAGCTTTGTGCCTTGGAAGGCTGAGGTCTTGGGTCGGGTGGGTTATGGTGAATATCATGTAGTGCGTTATGCCAAGGCCCTCGAACACCTTACCAAGTCATTAAGTTTGTATAAAACGATTCATGGTGCAACGGTGAATCATCCTGATATTGCCGTAAGTCTTGGTAGATTAGGAAGCGTGTATTACTGTCAAGGTAATTACCCTAAAGCCATGGAATATTATGAAGCCTCATTAGCCATGGGGCGTGTGATTCATGGTGAAACGGCGAACCATCCGGGTATTGCCGAAAGTCTTAATAACCTAGGATGCGTTTATGGTTCTCAAGACAATCACCCAAAAGCCACAGAGTATTTTGAAGCCTCATTAGCTATGATGCGTGTGATTCATGGTGAAACGGCGAACCATCCTGAGATTGCCAGAAGTCTTGGTTACTTAGGAAGCATGTATTACTATCAAGGTAATTACCCTAAAGCCATAGAATATTATGAAGCCTCATTAGCCATGGGGCGTGCGATTCATGGCGCAACGGCGAACCATCCTGGTATTGCCAGAAGTCTTGGTTACTTAGGACTTATGTATTACTCTCAAGACAATTACCCCAAAGCTATAGAATATCATGAAGCCTCATTGGCCATGAGACGTACGATTCATGGTGCAACGGCGAATCATCCCGGTATTGCCTCAAGTCTTAATGGCCTAGGAAACGTGTATTACTCCCAAGACAACTACCCCAAAGCCATAGAATATTATGAAGCTTCATTAGCCATGGGGCGTGTGATTTATGGTGCAACGGCGAACCATCCTGGTATTGCCGAAAGTCTTAATAGCCTAGGAAACGTGTATTACTCCCAAGACAACTACCCCAAAGCCATAGAATATTATGAAGCTTCATTAGCCATGGGGCGTGTGATTTATGGTGCAACGGCCAATCATCCTAGTATTACCGAAAGTCTTGGTCACTTAGGAAGCGTGTATTACTGTCAAGGTAATTACCCTAAAGCCATAGAATATTATGAAGCCTCATTAGCCATGAGGCGTGCGATTCATGGTGAAACGGCGAACCATCTTGATATTGCCGAAAGTCTTAATAACTTAGGAGTTGTGTATGACTCTCAAGACAATTACCCCAAAGCCATAGAATATTATGAAGCCTCATTAGCCATGAGGCGTGTGATTCATAGTGAAACTTCGAATCATCCTGATATTGCCAGAAGTCTTGGTAACTTAGAGCGAGCCAAGGCTAAGTTAAATGATTCAAGCAGGACACTAAAAAAGAATGCTACCTCTGAGGTTAATTCAAATAAGGCAACTAAAGAAAGTTGTACAGCAATGCATTGTTGTGTTTGCGTCTCTTGTTGTCCCTGTCTCACAATATTTGGTGCTTTGAAAGTTTGTGGTTTTTTTGCACCACCTGAAAAAAATATTCCAGCTCAATCTTTGAATACAAAAGATGATGCAAGCGGTGCTAAAAATCCCATGCTAGAGATGACCATGCAACGCTAATTTGAGATTAATGTAATGATAGCCCTGATATCTCATACCCCCTTCTTTTTAAAGTAGGTATGAGATCTTATTATTAGATTAATATAAAGGCACTCGTGATCTTGTCTTGGGAAATAGGGCGCATATTCCTGAATGCGAATTTCTGTGTGTTATTATTTGATGCTCTTTTGAAGTTGCTGATTTTCATGTTTCTTCTCTAAATTAGCTATGTGATTAATTGATAAATCACATAGCTAATATCCTCTGGCGCCAATCCATCGTTCAATGGCAATAGTATTCTAACTTTATAAATCTCTCCGCTATTGACCAATACAAATGCTTGGTCTTTAGGTAAGCTTTAGCTTCCTTAGGTAAAACACTTTATTTATGGAGAGATGAGATTACTCGCATGTGGCGATTTAGAAAGTCTAATGGGATTACAGAAGGGATGAAGTTGATTCAAAGACGAGCTTATGGCTTTAGACACTTTGAAAATTATAGAATCAGGGTAAAGTATTGTGTGCTTGAGAATGTGCCCCTGCAAATGGGAAAGAGTCGAAACAGCCTGGTTGTGCGTGTAATAGATGGTGCGCCCGGAAGGATAGATTCGTCTGTCACTGCGTTCCATCCTCACCCTACGGGCGCACTTCGTGCGTCCTAAATACTTCGCCGCGCTGCGCGCTCTTCGCTTCGTATTTAGTCGAACCTCTTCGGTTCCAACCCTTCCGGGATATGAATTTTCGAGCGAGTGTGGGTTTCTGGCTGTAGAATGATTGGTTGTGCGTGTTTGATATGGTGCGCCCGGAAGGATTCGAACCTCCGACCCTTTGGTTCGTAGCCAAATACTCTATCCAACTGAGCTACGGGCGCAATACTTTTGGCGGAGAGAGAGGGATTCGAACCCTCGATGAGATTTTGTCCCATACTCCCTTAGCAGGGGAGCGCCTTCGACCACTCGGCCATCTCTCCAATTTACAAAAAAATGATTTTTGTAAATCTGAGGATGCGAAGTATACCAGGAAATTTTTTTGAATCAAATAAAGATGTGATCATTGTTTTGATATTTTATCTATCTTGTGTAAAACCGTATTACCAAACGCACAGAATCCTGATATCTTAATAAATAATGGTCAGATTTCAATAGGATAATTTAAAACGCTCTTTGCCCCGTAGGGCCGATGAGTGGATTCAAAAAAAGTTATTGGGTTTTGGACACACCGTATCAGGAGGATACCTATACCATGAAACAGTCAACAAACCTTACTGGTAAAGCCGTGTATGTGGTCGATGGCGCGCGAACCCCTTTTTTAAAAGCCAAAGGTATCGGGCCTTTCACAGCCTCTGATCTTGCCGTGCAAGCAGGGCGTGCTTTACTCAAGCGACAACCTTTTTTACCTAATGCCCTTGATGAAGTGATCATGGGTTGTGTGATGGCTGGGCCTGATGAAGTCAATATAGCTCGTATTATTGCTCTACGACTTGGTTGTGGACATGGTGTGCCAGGGTTTACGGTCATGCGAAATTGTGCCTCTGGCATGCAAGCATTAGATAGTGCCGCCCTCCAAATTGCCAGTGGCCGCAGCCATTTGATTCTGGCAGGTGGCACCGAAGCCATGAGCCATGCGCCTGTTTTATTCAATCAACAAATGGTCGCTTGGTTAGGCTTTTGGGCTGGTGCAAAAACAATAGGCCAAAAAGCAAAACTACTCACCCAATTGCGATTGTCATATTTGGCACCAGTTATAGGATTATTGCGCGGCTTAAGTGATCCCATCGTTGGGTTGAATATGGGCCAAACCGCTGAAAATCTCGCGTATCAATTTCAACTGACCCGAGAACAAATGGATGATTTTGCTAATGAAAGCCATCAGCGAATTGCACGGGCTTATGCCGAAGGGGATATGGGTGAAGTCATCCCTATCATTGATAGCAAAGGGCGGGTGTATACCCAAGACGATGGATATCGCCTCGATAGCACCATTGAAGGTTTGGGAAAATTAAAACCTTTCTTTGATAAACGCTATGGAATGGTCACTGCCGGCAATAGTTCACAAATCACAGACGGCGCATGTCTCTTATTATTAGCCAGTGCTGAAGCAGTGAAAGAATATGATTTGCCCGTGATGGGGCGCATTGTTGATTCTCAGTGGAGTGCGTTAGATCCTGCAATAATGGGATTAGGACCGGTCTACGCCGCAACATCCATTTTAGAGCGTCAGCATTTGACCCCCAAAGATATTGATTACTGGGAAATCAACGAAGCGTTCGCGGCACAAGTATTGGCATGTCTTGCTGCTTGGGATGATCCTGCTTTTTGCCAGCGAGAATTAGGCCTTAAAAAAGCCTTGGGCGCACCTTCTATGTCCGCTGTTAATTTAGAAGGGGGTGCCATTGCCTTAGGACATCCAGTAGGTGCTAGCGGTGCTCGTATTGTCTTACACACTTTGAATCATTTGGCCAAATCAGGTGGTACACATGGCATGGCGTCAATTTGTATCGGGGGCGGACAAGGTGGGGCAATGTATTTGGAAAGAACAACAGAGGTGAACGCATGAGCCAACATAAACATTGGAAGTTGAATGTCGATGCACAACACATCATTTGGTTGGGATTGAATCGACAACACGCATCTGTTAATACCATCAATAATGAGGTCTTAGATGAGTTGAATGGAATTTTGCAAGAGGTCAACCATTACCCCGATGCTCAAGGTCTGGTGATTTATTCGTTGAAAGAAACAGGCTTTATTGCAGGGGCTGATGTGCATGAATTTGCTCATTTTAAATCACATCAACAAATCATGGATTTTTTACGCAAAGGACAAGCCGTTTTAGCTCGTTTAGAAGGATTGAAATACCCTACGGTTGCCATGATCGATGGATTTTGTATGGGGGGTGGTTTGGAATTGGCTTTGGCTTGTGATTATCGCATTGCGACTGAAGACTCTCGTTTGGGGCTGCCTGAGGTCAAACTTGGCATTCACCCGGGATGGGGTGGAACAGTAAGGTTGCCAAAATTGATTGGTGGGTTTCAAGCGTTGTCGGAAGTGATTCTTACAGGGGCAGCATTACCCGCTAAAAAAGCCAAAGCGTTGGGTATTCTTGACGATATGGTACCTAAACGCCAATTAAAACGTGCAGCAGAGTATTTGATTCAACATCGTCCCAAAGTACATCAACCCAGTATGTTGCAATCTTTGAGTCAATTTTCTTGGGTGAGGCAATGGGTCGCCAAAGGGTTGCGGTATAAAGTAGCCGAAAAAATTTCTAAACATCATTATCCTGCGCCTTATGCAGCAATTGATTTATGGGAAAAAGAAGGTGGTTTTGATGATCGTGCCTATTTGAAAGAGGCAGATTCAGTTGAAAAATTGATTTCTGAGTCAGCAACAGCGCATAATTTGATCCGCTTGTTTTTATTGCGTGAAAGATTGAAAGGGTTTGCCAAAGAGTCTACTAGCACCATTACTCACGTCCATGTGATTGGCGCTGGGGTGATGGGCGGGGATATTGCAGCTTGGTGTGCGTTACGGGGTTTAACGGTCACTTTGCAAGATCAAACCGCAGAACGAATAGCACCGGCCATTGGACGTGCATTTGTTTTGTATACCAAACAATTACGAAAAACGAATTTGATTCAAGCTGCTATGGACAGATTAATCCCTGATCCACAAGGGGATGGTATTCACCGTGCAGATCTGATCATTGAAGCTGTTTTTGAACAATTAGACGTCAAACAAAGCATCATGCAAGACATCGAGCATCGAGCAAAACCAGATGCTATTATCGCTACCAATACATCGAGTATTCCATTGCATGAGATCAATCAAGTGATGAAGCAGCCGCAGCGTTTGGTGGGCATTCATTTCTTTAATCCCGTGGCTAAAATGGAATTGGTGGAAGTGGTTTATGATACCAAAACATCCAAAGAAAGCATTCAGCGTTCTTGTGCGTTTGTAAACCAAATAGGACGATTACCTTTGCCTGTGACTTCCAGCCCTGGCTTTTTAATCAATCGTGTACTTATGCCCTATTTATTGGAGGCTGTGCTGCTTTTGGAGGAGGGGTATGCACCAGAAGTGATCGATGATGCGGCTTGCACATTTGGTATGCTGATGGGACCCATTGAATTGGCGGATACAGTAGGATTAGATGTTTGTTTGGCCGTAGCAAAAAACTTGACCTCGCACTTTGGTGGCAAAGTACCTGAAAAACTAGAAACCATGGTAGCAAGTGGGCACTTAGGTCGAAAATCTAAAGCAGGTGGATTTTATCGTTATAGCAAAGGCAACATCATTAAGAAAAAAATAACGGTAGATCAAAAGCATCCTGAATTAGCAACCCGTCTGATCAACGCGATGGTGCATGAAGCGCAAACGTGCTTACGAGAAGGTGTTGTCGGCGACGCCGACTTGTTGGATGTCGGAATGGTTTTCGCGACGGGCTTCGCTCCTTTTCGCGGTGGCCCCATACATGCTACAAAGACCGTGAGCGAAGCTAAGGACCAAGATGCTTCCCAAAACATCAAGAAAATAGTGCCAACCGAGTAAAATACAGGCTAAAACAATCAAGGCATTATAAGGGAGTAGAATATAATATAGTGGTTTGATATAACGAACAGAATGAGTGCATAACCATGCCCAGATAACATGATAAGACGGTAGCGCAATCAAGCCGCCTTCTAGTGTGCTGGGCTGGATATAATGATGAATTTGAAAAAACTTCAATCCAGTCGCCAATTGACAAGGCACAAAATAATCAGGTTTGTAAATTGTAGCTGGACCAGAACTAGGATAAAAATAATAAAATCCAAATCCAATCAAAGCAGTGAGCAGCATTAATATAATATATTCATATAAATACGTTCGTTTAAGACACAGCGCCAAAAAAATAGGTAAAATCACCATTTCATAGGTGAGTGAATTGTAAATAAAAGCCAATATATGTCTAAAGAAAACATGCGCTTTGGTCCAAGCAACTAGGGGTAACAGATGTAACGGCTCTGCTGCCGAAATACTTTGGTCTATGACCTCAAAAGGGGTGTATTGGGCGGCATTTGTTAGGAGTGCCAATAAAGCCAAAAGCCCGTAGTAAGCCAACACATGCGCTATGATCTGACTGCATTTGCTTGAACTGCCTGTTTGGATGTAGGAAACTATATAAAATAAAAGAAGGGTGATACCAATCCGAAAGCTGCTTTCTGGATAATAGTTATTACCGGGATAATGAAACAACCAGTGATTACAAGCAAACGAAACAGCCGATAGCAGCATGACGATGCTGGCTAAAAGGGCAATGAAGCGAATTTGCTTGAATGTTTTATTCATGCTGCTCTTTTTTGAGTTTGATGGCTTGGTAAATTTCTTCACGATGTACTTGAACGGTGCGTGGTGCATCAATACCAAATTTGATATTTCCTGGTTCTTGCGTTTTAAAAGCGACAATTCGAACTTTTTGCCCAGCAATCAAGACGGTCAGCGGTTCTTCAAAATCAAGCGTAAGAATATTCATTCAGTTAAGACCTTATTGTTTTTTTCTTTATAACGTATTGAGGGTTGATATTGCAACAGGGCTTATGCAAAATCCTGATCTCTTCGTGAAGCATTGTTTGTAATTAGATCATTTAGTTGATCTGCGATCATGTAGGTGTGCTCGATATGGGGTGCACCACGCCAGTTAGAATTCAAAATGATGAGACAATGTAAGATAGCACATTGATTTGACCATCGCTTTTAACCGGGTCTTCCTTGCTATCATCCTGATAAAATGGTAAAATATAGCAACTTTTGTGCAAAAATTGCATATATTTGGGAGTGTTGATACCAATGTGTCTTCCAGCAAGTCAGAAAAAAATCTTATCTTTGAATACGCCTTTCGTGTACTTGATCATGATTGGGTTAGGCGTTTTGGCGGGCATATCAGATATTGCTGTGTTTAAGTCCTTAGGATTATTAATTGCCGATGTGTTTATTCGTATTTTTAAATGCATGAGCTTGCCGATCATTGCTTTGTCGATCATTGTAACGTTATCTGGCTATTCCTCTCAAGGTATGATGAAAACCGTTTGGCGTCGCACCATGTGTTATACCCTAGGCACAACCTTATTTGCGGCCGGTGTGAGTTTTCTTTTGTACCAAATTATTTCTCCAGCGATGATGGTGGGGGAGGCGGCTTCTGCAATATTACCTGAGCCTGCGCAATCGATTTCTTATCTCGATCATATTGCTGCTTTGATACCAACCACTATTTTTTCTCCTTTTCTTGAAAACCAAGTTATTTCAGTCTTGTTTTTAGGTATCGTGATTGGGATTGCGATTCGATTCATTCCTGATGAAGATGCCAAACAAACCATCACTCAATTTTTTAAAGGCGCACATGGGTTGTTTATGGTGATCACACGTTGGGTGATTGCGGTGATTCCAATTGGTTTATTTGGATTTATCACCAGTACCGTGGTCCAATTTCGTCAAGGCGCTGATATCAAAGGATTGGGGCAATATTTATTGGTGATTGTGTTGGCCAATGTGATTCAAGGGTTTGTTATTTTACCTTTATGGTTAAAATGGAAAGGGGTAGCGCCTTTTGTCATGATGAAACGGATGTTGCCGGCACTGTCGTTGGCTTTTTTCTCTAAATCATCTGTGGGCACACTGCCTGTTACGATGGATACCGCTGAATCAAAATTGCAGGTTCGTCCGGAAATCAGTCGTTTTGTGTTACCACTTTGCACCAGTATCAATATGAACGGTTGCGCTGCATTTATTTTCACAACCGTCATTTATTTGATGCAAAATCACGGTATTCATCTTTCACTGACTTCGATGGCTTTGTGGGTGGTCATTGCGACGGTGGCAGCTATTGGGAATGCTGGTGTACCCATGGGTTGTTTTTTCTTGAGCATGAGTTTGCTGGCAAGTATGTCTGTACCGATTACTTTGATGGGTGTGATTTTACCTTTCTATAGCATCATCGATATGATTGAAACTGCTTTGAATGTCTGGTCCGATGCATGTGTGGTTAAAGTGGTCGATGATTCAGTACGTGTACAAACGGAACAGAGTTTACAGGAAATATAGTGATTTTGTAGATGTTGTCTTTAAAATGCAGGATTTTAAAATAACAAAAGAAAAGAGCTAATTTCACACAACAGTGCAGAGTATCGATTTATGATTTTTTGCTAGGAATATTCTTAAACGTCTATCGCCTAAAATGGACATTCTTTTTGTAAAAAAATTTACTTGACCTCTTCATTAGGTTACTTTAATTTAATTGAAACACAGGAAAAAAGCACTAAATCAAATTTTTCATAAAACTTCATGGATTGTAAAATAAAAAGGAGTAAAAGTTGATGAATAATACCCAAAAAATAGCAATATTGTTAATGAGCTGGGGTTTTTCTTGCTTTTGTTATTCTGCGAATACTGAAACTTATGCTGTCTCTTCAGTTATAGAGAAAGATGTTGTTAAAAAAAATGGTTTGTATGTAGGGGTTGGCTTAGGAGGCGTTGGTTTACAACAAAATAGTAATGGAAACTTATCTTCTTCAAGTGGTGGATTAATAGCACAAAAATCAGAATCTCTACATACGGGAGGAGCTGGATTAAACAGTACTTTACAGGTAGGGTATGGTTGGTATTTGCCAAATCGTTTATTTTTGGGTGCTGAAATATTTGGAAACTTAACAAATACTTCTTCATTTATTTCAGCAACTGAAGTTATCAATCAAAATAGGTTATCTTATTCAACAACATCAACTTTGCAATCTATGTATGGAATACGAGCTTTGCCGGGTTATCAGGTAATATCGCAAGCAGCTGTGTACGGTATTGTGGGTTATGTTCGGTCACATCTAAAAAACTCTAACGGTAATGGTTTAATTTCCAATGGTACTTTTTCTATTAATTTTCCTTCTAGTTCTTCTTCGTTAAATTTAAATGGTTACCAATTGGGTGTTGGTTCACTGATTGATATTACTGAGCATCTATCTCTGCGCGGTGATGTTATTTATGCTGGGTATCAAAATAGAAATGAAGGGCCCGTAACAGTGATATCGCCAGATGGACAAACACGCAGTGCTTATGCTGGATATTCACAACATACTGTGGAAGGCGACATAGGTTTGGTTTATAAATTTAATTAAAACAGTTGCCTATGAATATGTATCAAGACACTTGGGAATCGCGAAGTTCTGTCCGTAGCCGACCAAGAAAAATAATTGATTTTACTCGAGAAGGTGATTTTTTTCCGGCAGATAAACAATCTTTATTGTTGGTGCCGGAAATTGCTTCTTTAGGTGAAAGCGTCCGAAAAGAAATTCTTGTACAATCTTTTTATAAGTACTTAAATGATATTGTTCATCTTGAGATGCAATGGATATATATGGCATGCCATCATATTATGGACAAAAAATTAGTTGTCCAATATTCGGACGCTATTAAACTCAATGCTTGTACCATTATTATTGATGAGTACTACCATATGTACATTGCTTATGACATGATTTTTCAGTTACGTGGTTTTTTTAATAATTTTATGCAATTAGATTATCTTGAATCTGATGCTAACAATGCAATTATAACAATAAAAAATTTGTTAGAAGAAAAATATCACGATATGTTTGAAATCATCGCTGTATGTATTTTTGAAACAACATTAGTGCGCGAGTTAGTGGAGTATTTTGATAGTAAAAATATTCATCCTTCCATTCGTTATTATGTAAAAGATCATATGAATGACGAATCTAGACATTATGGCTTCTTTTGTAATCTACTGAGGGATACTTGGGCTAATTTACCAGAGGATTTTAAGAAAAATATTGGATCTAATTTGGCCTATTTTGTTCAATTATATCTCGGTATTCATTCTGAAAAGGCTTACAATCTTCAATTATTAACACATCTATGGAAAGACGAACTAAAAGCCAAAAATAGTATTGATAAACTCTATTATGGATTTGAACTTTCTTCAGAAATGCCTATTGTAAAAAATGTTTTAAATGTTTTGAGAGAAACGCGTATTTTAGATTCTGAAGATGTTCGCCAAGGATTTAAAGCTTATCATTTGCATATATAAAAACACTTTCTCTTTTCTATGGTTTTGATTATTGGGTTTTACTATGAAAGTGTTAAAAGTTTTAATTGCTGTTGAATATGGTCAACTAGCAAAACGCATTATAACTTACTTAATCGATGCTGGACATTTTGTTAGTATTATCAACACAAATCAAAATGAAGATTGGTTGTGTTTTTTTGACTATAATTTGGATATCGTAAGTATAGATGATGTTCATGATTCTGACTACGATCTATTGTTAGATTGGAACGACGTTTTACCAAATGCATCTATTCCTCGGGGCGTCATTCATCTTATTCGTCAGGAAAATTCTTATCATGCTATTTTAAGCATAACAACAAAAAAATTCTTTTTCTGGCAGTCACGTGTGGAAATGTCTTTTTCTACTATTCACGATAATTTAGACTCTATTTTTGAACAAATAGCAGAGTCTTTTATTGATTCATTTGTTTTCTTTATAAGAAACGAGAAAAAAAAACCATTGAAAACAGTGAGTCATTCAAACGAAAGAGACTTTTTTTGTGAATTATTATTGCTTGATAGGCAATTAATCGAATTATCTAAATTTTATGATCAGCTTGAGGCTCATGAATCTAAATTTAATATTGCTGTCATAAAATCTTCTTATAAAAATTTTTATTCAAATAAATATTTTTTTAGCCCCGAGCAACTTGAGTTTTTTACATTATATTGGCAAACATTATTCAATTCACGCACAGATGCTTTGTATTGTTATGATTTAAATATCAATGGAAAAATAATAACAAAATGTATAAATTTGAAAACAAACTTCAAATATAGTCAATTATCACAACTTATCTCTCAAGAAGTATACCAAATCGCAAATAATTGCTTTTATATTTTTCATAAGAGAACGCCTTTATCTTCTCAAATATTAATTAATTACGATAGGGATGGTTTCGAAAAAGAAGATTATGCATTTGTTTTAAATTTTAACTCTCAAACAAATACTTTGAATATCAAATATCCTAGTAGTTTTTATTTTTTAGATAATTTAGAGGCCTTGATAGATAATTTCCATAGAAAATGGATTGATTTTAATCAAAAAAATTGTCCTCTTTATGATATTTTGTATCATGAGAACAACTATTTAAAATATCCATTTTTTGACAATGGGAGCTCTTCTGATAAAACCCTGCCTCAATTGTTTGAAGAGCAAGTGAATCGTACTCCCATGAAAGTGGCTTTGGTTTATGAAGATATCCAGCTCACCTATTGTGACTTGAATGCTCGGAGTAATCAGTTAGCACATTATTTACGTGAAAAATATGTAATTACTGGAGATGATTGTATCGCTTTATGTTTGGAGCGTTCCGAATATATGATCATTGCTATATTAGGTGTGCTAAAAGCCGGAGCCGCATATGTGCCTTTGGATCCGACTTGTCTCATTGAGCGACTTAAGTATATTGTTGAAAAAACTGAATCAAAAGTCCTTATTTCGGACATTCCTGTGCTTCAAAATATCTCGAGTATCATTCTTAGAGCACCTTCATTTCAATCTCAATTATCTAATTATCCTAAAGACAATCCAATCACAGTAAATATCTCTAATCATTTGGCCTATATCATATATACAAGCGGTACTACTGGAAAACCGAAAGGCGTAATGATTGAGCATAGAAGTATTGTTAATTTTGTAAAACATCAACAATTTTTTCTGCACCCCGAAGATATCGTTTTAGGTTATATTGATTACACATTTGATGCTATGAATGTAGAGCTATACCCTTCTTTATTGAATGGTAATACTATCCATTTGCTTAGTAAAACAATAAAAAAAGATCTTTATTTGATAACCCAGTATATTCAAAAAAATAGCATTTCTTATGTGGTTTTGCCCAGTGTTGTTGCATCACAAATTAGCTTAATAGAACCTGTTCCTTCTTCCTTAAGAGTCTTAATTAGTGGGGGAGGCTTGTATACAGGGCGATTGCTTAAGAATGTTATTATCATTAATCAATACGGTCTCACAGAATGTGCGGTATGTACTACATGGAATGTTTATAAGCAAAACGATTCGAGAAGCAATCTTGGACAAGAAATACTCAATAATACAATTTATCTTTTAGATGCTGCCCTCAATCCGTTACCGATAGGAGCGATAGGGGAATTATACATTGGTGGTATAGGTGTTGCGCGTGGTTACTTAAAACAGCCAGAATTAACAGCTGAAAATTTTATAAAAAACCCTTTTCAAACTACCGAAGAAAAAATACATAAACAAAATGATCGCTTATACATAACAGGTGATTTGGGTCGTTACTTGCCTGATGGAGCGATTGAATATATAGGTCGAAAGGATACCCAAGTAAAAATACGAGGTTATCGGATTGAATGCGGAGAGATAGAGCAAGCATTGTTATCTTACCCTGGCATTCTGCAAGCTGTCGTATTAGTGCACCCAACTTTTGAGAAGGAGCAAGAGCGTTCATATTTGGTGGGTTATTATGTGTCGAATATTTTGATAGAGCAGTCAGCTATTTTAAATTATTTATCGCAATTATTGCCTGATTATATGGTACCCATTGTTTTGATGTCATTGCAGGTA
>PEQK01000011.1 GCA_002786165.1 Legionella sp. | reverse complement strand
CGGCTTGTCCGCGGTATCTATCTTTCTGAGTTCAAGATTCCGCGCATAAAGCGCGGAACGTGGGGGGTAGGTTCTTCACCCATCCTAACGTACCGCGGCTTGTCCGCGGTATCTATGCAATTATAAACAAACTTTAAATTTATGTACTATCATCAGATATAGGATAATCTACACAATCAAGGATAAATCATGAGTCAATTAAAAATAAGTAAAGAGCCTTTTGATCTTGCAAAAATCCAAGAGCAAGCCAAACAATCCATTCAAGAAGGGGCTGTCACCCAAGACTACGCGTTGGATGTCAACGAAGCAATTCGGTTGTTGAATGATGCGTTGGCAACAGAAATCATGTGCGTTTTACGGTATCGCCACCACCAGGTTATTGCTACAGGAATCAATCGTCCGCAAGTGGCCGCTGAATTTTTAGAGCATGCGTTGGATGAAGAACGGCATATGATGATGATTGCCGAACGCATCAATCAATTGGGCGGTGATCCGGATTTCAACCCTAGTACGATTGCTGGGCGCACAGCGACTGAATACGGCTCGGGCCAGGATTTGATGAAATTAATCAAAGAAGATTTGATAGCCGAACGTATTGCCATTATGGTCTATCGTCATTTGATCGAATGGTTCGGTTTACACGACAGTACCACACGCCGCATGTTAGAAGAAATTTTAAAAGATGAGGAAGATCACGCGGGTGATTTGTCTGATTTGTTGAGTGCGGTTTAAGGGTGTATTCCCTTGATGCAGCAATGTGCATCAAGGGGTTCCTCCGGATGTTAATGTCTGGTACCTGGTATATGTAGAGGATGTTCAGATTCAATCACTTTTTCACGTTTGACCTGCTGTGAATGTGTGATTTTGTAGGCTTTCGAAATACCAATGGTGTCTGGTTTTTTCATAAAATTACATTCTGGATGCGCATCAAAATAGTCACGAGGATCTTGGGTGGTTGCAATAAGATGTGCAAAGGTATTTTTTTGTTCAATAACCTGTAAGCGTGTTTCATTGAATTGATGAATGACGTCGTTGATATTAGATATTGCCGTTTGTGCCTCTAATATTTTGATTGAATTTTGTGTGATTTCTGCTTTCATCATTTCGACGAATTCCTCGGCTTTCATTATTTTTTGTGTATCATTATAAAACCAATCAATTTTATGTTGTAAGGTTTCATTCTTAGTTTGTAAAGATTCTATTATTGCCATATGTTCGCAGATTTCTTCACCTTTTTCATTCATATTGTCCACAATATTATTATGTTTTCGAGTAAGATCTTTGAATTTTTTTAAATTTTTTTCAGAAGAAAATCCAAAAAACAACCATTTATTCTCCATATATATAAGAATAGACTTGCTCATTTCAGGATGATTCTGTGATTGGTTGGTAAAGCTGTTAATAGGAATGTGATAACCTTCACGTTCCAAATGTTTTGTGACTTCTGCCGCAAAGGATGCTCGATCTTGGGTGACTAATCCAACTTCGCACCCTAATAAATCTATAGCTTCTAAATTTTTCCAAAAGTCAGGAGATCTTGCTTCGTTGACTTTAAGAATGCTAATGAGATGTTCGGCAAAAATGTTGGCTGTTACTTTCCCATATTTGTTATGATGAGCATGACCTATAAAAGTGATTCGTTTAATAGGATGTTCGCGTAACTGAGATAAATCATGATTCAATGCTATGATTTGATCGATGCGACGAGCAGTTTCATTGGAATATAATGTTTTTAAATCCCTGGTGGCGCGTATCGTATCAGTGTCGGTGGACAAAGCAATAATCATTTGTTATATCCTTTGTACTAAAATACGTGATTATATGTTTTATTATAGACCAATATGGTTTGGTTTATTTAAATTGAATCAGCTCTGTCATTTAGGCTATACTTTTTGTATGAGTATTATAAATATGAGTCTATTATGATCATTCGATTGTCATCTTCTTCTATCAACAACCGCGCTGTAGACGCGTTATTAAAAAAACGGGCACAAGCCGTTTTAGAAAAAGTTGAACCTAGGACTAGTCTTGAAGAAGATGATCACGTACTGACGATTTTGAATTTAGATGCTAATGGCCGTGAGCAACGTTTGTTGAATCCTAAAATATTGGCTAATAAATTAATAGAATGTGGTCTATTAACTCATGTAACAACTATACAATTATTAATTTCTGATATTTATCCGAAAAAACCTATGTTGGGCTATGCAACCGAATTAAGCCAACAAATTCTAAGTGAATTGCCTGATTCCTCAATTACCATATCTCTTCCTTCTTCTGATGATCTTACCGACTGCATTTTGATTGAACCTCCAGAAGACTCTGAATTAGATTGGACTCTATATTCGCTACCGAGTGATGAGTTAAATAACTTAACACCTCCAATGAAAGAAGGACTTGCAGGCAGCTTTGATTTTTATCGATCTAAGATGACTAATATTTCTTATAAAGGTTCGATTCATACTCTACTACAATCCATAGACTCTCAAATTGATCCCGAGACCATTCGTCAGACGTTTGGACCCTAAGTCAACGTTAAAATAGTGGTGCTAGCTACGCAGGATATGCTACTCTTAAGCTAAACGGCAAGGGATCGCGCCTATAATGCAAGAAAATCAGATTTTTTTTCAATTGGCAGTGAGTTTTTTATCTAAAATTGCCTTGCGTCTGGAGCGTTTATTTTTAGCCATTGAACAAGCTTGCAATTCAACCAATCCTATCATTCATCACTATGCTTTAAAAAACATCATTGAAATCATCAAGCTTGTGGAAAAACCCGAATTAAAAAGTCGTTTTGTCAAAGAATTGATGCGCATTGAGCATGCAGTAAACAAATCACATACTTCAATGTCCGATGCACGCTATGCTCGTCTTTTTGTCCAAGTGCAAGTATTAAGCCATATTGCTGGTCGCTTTGGCGGCGCCATTCACCAAGATCCTTTCCTACAATCCATTCGCTTGGCGCAATCGGCTCATCCGAGTGATTGCGAATTGCATGCGCCGCAACTATTATTTTGGTTAGAAAATACTACTGCACATCGTCAGGACAATTTGGTGCATTGGTTGGAGCAGTTACAAGTCTTATGGGATACGGTCACTATTTATTTGGCACTATTACGAGATACAGCCGAATTTGAACAAATTAAACTGATCAATGGCTTTTATCAATGTTCTTTGCCAGCTCGTTCAACGTATCAACTGATTTTGATTCGGATGAGACAAGATGCCAACATCGTACCGAAGATTCAAATTGGACATCATGGCTTGAGTATCCGCTTGTGTGATGCTTATTCTATGCAAGAAGTACGACAACCCAGTTTATCTGCGATTGATTTGGCTGTTTGTCAATTATGAGGTAACCCATTGTTATGGCTATAAAAAAATCTGAAGGCGCGATCATAAAGGGGTTGTCCAAACGCATTGTCGACGCACAACGACGTATTCGCATCCTTGATCAAGTGAAATGGGATGATACGATCCGGCAAGAATTTTTTCGCCACAAAACCAAGCGTATGCCAAAAGTGGATGAGAACTATTATCAAAAAAATCCCTTACCTTTTTTAGCGGTTGATAAAGTAGAAGAATTTCGCGGTATTTTGCGCGACGCGCACAACCAAATGGGCGAATACTCACCCATCACACGCCTTATCAAACGTCAATGTGATGAATATATTCGTGCGATTCGGATGTTGGACTCACGCGGTACGCCAGTATTTGTGGAGTTATCAAAAGAATTATATGGTAGCCCCGATGATGTCTTTTATGTCGGTGGGCCACGTTTGTCTGAAATGGGTGGTTTTTTGTTTGATTTATTAACCACGTTAGATGTGCAACTGGTTTCAGATCAAGATATTCCGCGGCATAGCCCCCAACAAGCCAAGAAACTTCTCCAAAAGCGTTTGAATACGTTTTTTGTGGATGATGAAGTCAAGGTGATGGTTAATGATGGCATGATCGCGGATGCGGCTGCGGGTGCGGATAAAATCAAATTAAGCAATAAAGCCAAATTCACCGATCGCGAGTTGAAATATTTGGAAGTGCATGAAGGGTGGGTCCATGTAGGAACAACCATCAATGGTGGGCTACAGCCTTATTGTTTTTTTCTATCAAAAGGCGCGCCTTCGTGCTCTGTGATTCAAGAAGGTCTGGCCGTGATGACGGAGGTCGTGTCGTTTTCTTCTTATCCGGCCCGTATGCGAAAAATTACGAATCGTGTGATCGCGATTGAAAAAGTCACTCAGGGCGCAGACTTTATGGATATTTTTCGTTATTTCGGAGAATGTGGGTTGAGCGAAGACGATGCGTACAAACAAAGTGTTCGGGTTTTTCGGGGCAGTATTCCCACCGGTGGGCCTTTTACCAAAGATTTGGCATATGCCAAAGGATTTGTGTTGATCTACAATTTTTTGTGTTATGCCATCAGTGAGCGACGGATCGATGTGGTTCCTATTTTGTTTTCTGGTAAATTAACCCTAGACGATGTGCCGTTATTATTAGAATTGAAAGCTGAAGGCTTACTTGCAGAACCCAGATATCTGCCCGAACAATTTCGCGATCTCTCTTCCCTTAGTGTTTGGTTGGGTTTTTCTTTGTACCTTGATCAATTTGACTTTGCTGAAATTCAACGCAATTTCAGGTTTTTATTGGCATAAAATTTATCTTTATATATAATTTTAATCTTATCGATCTTTAAGTTGTTTACGAAAAAGTTCTATACTTGACTATGAGTCTGCTAAAAACACCTGCTTTTAGGTGTTCGCTGTTTTCTTGTATCACATCTTCGGCGAAGATGCTGTCTGAAAAAATAAGCCAACCTGAATCACAGATTTTGCCAGTTCTCCAGTAAGCAGAGACTTATTTGTGTTATTTTGCTATAATTTAAACAATGAGAGGACCAGCACTTCAAGTATCCCGAATGTGCGCAGGTCCTGAATGCCGGTCTTTGGCACCCTAGAGGTCATTGTTGATGAAACAAAAATTAGACTTAGTGCAACAGGATGTAGAAGCTTGGAGTGAAGACATTGCCAAAATCATGTCTGCCAGGGCTGATGATCTTAAAAAAACCAAACAAGCGCTTGATCAAAAAATCAAACATGCTCGGGCTCAATTACACCTTGCTCAAAAAGCCTACTCTAAAGAAAAGCTCGCGATGTGGTCTCATCCCTCTACGTTTAAAAAACAACAACATTGGCACAGAGTGGTCGATACTTTAGAAAAAGTCAAAATTTTGATGGATAAACTGCAAGACAGTGATAAATTGAAACATCAGGAAATGGTGAGTAAAAGAAAAATTATCGCTCATTTAACGCAGGAACTTGATAGTAAACGAATGAATCAAGTAGTAGATACCGCTGCAGATGAGAAAACGTATCAGCGTATAGAGAAATGTAAAGAGAAACTGTCTGAGCTGCGTGCAGGCATTTTAGCAAATACGCAACGTATAGCGCGTTATCAGCATCTTGTCGAGGTGTATGATAGTCATTCCCATCAATTTCCCGGTCATTGGCTAGAGGTTGCCAATGCTATTATTGAACAACAAGATTTTTATGGATTTAAAGGTACCATTGATCATAAAGACAGGAATACAACTGTAACGCCGGGAACCGGTTTAGAAGGGTATAGTGTCGCTTATGGCGTTCTTTTAAAACCTGGTACCTGTATTCGCTATACTATACCCGAGAGTAAAATCCTGATTGAAAGAGACAGTAGCGGTAAAATTGTGAATAAAACAGACCCAACAAAAGTCTCGCAAGCACATCAAGTGCTTGCTGCCATCAAATTGGCCAATTTATTATTGCTGGATAGGGCTTTAGGTCAAGAACAAAAAATTCATCTCAGAGGACCTCAAGCGTCTAGGGAGCAAGCACTTTTAGTGGTTGCGGCTTTATTGGTGGAAGCAGAGCGGAATAAGAGTATGGCATTGGATATAAGAGATATTGAAGTAGATATCGTTGATTGGTCTATGTCTGCTGTTGAGCCTTATAAAGCAAAGATCAAGAAAGTGATTGATGCGCATCATGCACAAGATGAGTTGGGACAAAAAATTAAAACAATAAAAGACGAAAATAACTATATTGTAGATAATGAACCGATCCACGAGCAATCACGACGGCCAAGATCATAAGAGATAGGGTGACACATGAATAAACAATTAGCGATTGGGGTGTTTGATTCTGGTATGGGTGGCTTGACCGTTCTACGCGCATTACGCCGTGAGTTGCCTCACGAATCCTTTATTTACCTTGGAGATACGGCTCGGTTGCCGTATGGCACCAAATCTCAGGATACAGTGAAAGCATACTCGGTACAAATGGCGCAATTATTAATTGAAAGAAATATCAAAGCTTTGGTGATTGCTTGTAATACGGCTACTACTGCTGCCTTAGAGCATTTGCAATCACTTTTGGTTGGAATACCTGTAGTAGGCGTGGTCGCACCTGGTGCATCTGCTGCCGTAGGTGCGACCCAAAATCAACGCATTGCGGTATTTGCCACAGAGACGACCATTGCAGCGAATGCTTATCAAAATTTGATTCGCCAAAAATTACCCAATGTGATGATCCATTCTAGAGCGTGTAGTGTGTTGGTGGCTTTGGCAGAAGAAGGCATGGTTGATAATGCCATCGCCCGTGAGACGCTCAAACACTATTTGTCCGGCTTGACGGATGAAGATACTATTTTGTTGGGATGTACCCATTTTCCGGTATTTAAAACATCCTTACAACAGCTGTTACCTTCAAATATCCGTTTGGTTGATTCAGCAGATGCCACCGCTGATGCACTCAAACAGCAATTGATCGCAGGACATTTGTGCTATGATGATCTTGAGAAAAAAGGCTCGGTCCACTATATGGTGACAGATTCGGTGAAACGCTTTCAAACTGTGGGTGAGATTTTTTTACAAGAATCTTTATTAACTCATGATATTGAATTGATTGATGCTAAGTCTTAAAAAAGAGTGCCCCCTTGATTATGCTTTGCTACTTGGACCATGAATAGTATCCTTGATGCAGCAAAGCGTAATCACGGGTGAAGTATAGTAGTTACTCTTCTTTTGGCGGGCGGCTCATCAATAAAGACACCGCCTCTTGAGGGCTGCGCTTGAGAGATAATACTGCTTCCACTTCTTGGCAGATGGGCATCTCAATGTGATGTTGTTTGGCCAAAGCACAGACTTGTGCTGCGTTGTGTTTGCCTTCTACCACTTGGCCAATTGTTTTTTCTGCCTGTGTCGCTTCTATGCCTTGGCCTAAAAGCAATCCAAAACGTCGATTTCTGGACTGATTGTCTGTGCATGTGAGCACCAAATCGCCTACGCCAGCTAATCCTAGGCAGGTTTCAATCCGTGCATTATAGGTGGTTAATAAACGTTGCATTTCTGCTAAACCGCGTGTGATCAATGCTGCTTTCGCATTTGCGCCATAGCCAATGCCGTCACTGATACCGCAAGCAATGGCTAAGATGTTTTTAACCACACCACATAATTGTACGCCGTTAATATCGTCTGATACATACACTCTCATATTAGGCGCATGTAATAGATTTCGAATGGCTTGTTGGTAGTCTGGATGTACGCTTGCGACAACCAAAGCTGTGGGTAGTCCTGCAGCTACTTCTTTTGCAAAGGATGGTCCTGAAATGACCGCAGTTGGATACGATTCACCCCATTTTTCTTTGACCAATTCACTCAAGAGCTGATGATTTTTAGGATCAATGCCCTTTGTGAGCCAAGCCAAACCGTGTTTGGGTTTCTTAATTTTGTCTAATACAGTGGCAAACGCATGAGAGGGTACTGCAATGAGGACATGTGTTGCTGTTGCAACACAATCCTCTAGATCTGCGCTGACAGTGAGCTGTTGAGGAAAACAAATGTTGGGCAGATACCGTTCATTGCATTGTTGTGCTTGCATGCTTTGAACGTGATCGTGATCTTTTGACCATAAAAGAACAGGATGTCCTTTTTCAGCCAAAAAAATCGCCACAGCCGTTCCCCAAGAACCGGCACCAAGAATAGCAACAGAGTCTTTAGTCGACATGTTCTGCTTGTTGTTCAGCTGCTTGCATTTTTTGCATATAGAGTGCATCAAAATTGATAGGAGATAAAACCAGCGGAGGGAAGCTGCCTTTGGTGACCGCAGAAGAAATGGTTTCTCTCACATAAGGAAATAGAATACTTGGGCAGAAACTACCAAGAATATGATTGAGCTGTTCTTTGTTTGGACCTTGAATGGTAAAAATACCAGCTTGTTCAATTTCAACTAAAAAAGCTGTTTCTTGGTTGTTTTTTACAGTTGCAGTGACCGACAAAGTGACTTCATACGTATCCGTGTCTAATTCCTTGTGATCGGTGTTGATGTCCAGGTTTAATTCTGGTTCCCATTTTTGTTGAAAGATTTCAGGTGTTTTTGTTGTTTCAAAAGAAGAATTTTTAATATAAATTCTTTGAATCATGAATTGTTGTAATTCTTGGTTTGTTTCTTCAGTCATTTGCTTATCCTTATTTTAAAAGTTCATCTAAACGTCCCTGTGCGTCTAATGCATACAGATCATCACAACCACCCACATGATGGTCATTGATAAAAATTTGCGGCACAGTATGTCGTTGGCTCTTTTCTTGCATTTCAGTGCGTTTTTCTGGATGCTCATCCACACGAATTTCAGTGAAAGAGACATTTTTTTCTTTTAATAGTTGTTTGGCACGCCCACAATAGGGACAAGTAGCTGTGCTGTATATGATCACGTTAGGCATTATTTTTTCACCACAGGTAATTGGGCTGCTTGCCAAGCTTCTATACCGCCCGCAAGGACCATGGGTTGGGTGAATCCAAGTGTTCGAAGCTTTTGTACGAACGTTTGTGATTCAATTCCCCGAGCACATACTAAAACAATGGGTTTTTCTTTGTATTTTTGCATTTTAGGCAGCTTAAAATCTGCTTCGGTAGCACGTATCGCGCCAATGATATGACCCTTTTTATAAAGCTCAGCGGAGCGTACGTCAATAACCACGGCATCATGATGATTGATTTGTTCTATGGCTTGGCTTGTACTTAGGCTTTTTCCTTGTTTTTTTAATGACAACATTTCATAAACAAAAACAATGATGAAAATAATGACAAATGCCAAAACAAGTTGCCAGTGGTGATTGATAAATTGACCTACATGTTCCACATGAAATCCTAAATTGACAAAGTAGCAAGGATTATCGCCATATTTATCTTATCAATCAAGCGCTAATTACAGAAGCTAGTGATGGGATACCCCTCATTTGCCCAAGCCACAATACCACCGTCCACGGAATAAACGGATTGATATCCCAGTGCGATCAATTGCTCTGCTGCAGCCAAAGAACGCATGCCACTACGACAATGTAGATAAATGTCTTGAGACAATGGCAAAGATTGTTCAGTGAGTGTTTGTACAAGCTGATCTTTGGGGATATGTCTGACGCCAGGAATATGCACCTCCGCCCATTCTTGTGGTTCGCGTATATCAATAAGGTGAAGATCTGGATTTTCATCACACAGTTGTTTTAACGCTTGAACTGAAATAGTTTTGATACAAAGTTTAGAGGTCATAGGATGCTTTATTTGAAAAATGTAAGATATAGTAACTGAGTTGAGGGATTTCTTCAAAAATTCTGTTCCTGATGATAATTTTATTATCTTATCAACTTGTTTTTGGATGCGTTCGCCCTCATCTCATCTAAAACGTTTTAATGATTTACTATTATGGACATGACATGATAAATCCCGTACCGCATTTGACGACAGCACAGAGTGGTCCCTTATTTCCAGTAGAAGCCTTGATCATCAAGGAAGTGACCGCAATTGAATCTTGGTTTCGTCAGTCTTGGGAAAAAACACCAGCACCTTTAATGTCATCAGTTGATTTGCGTCATGAAGGATTTAAACTAGCGCCAGTGGATACCAATTTATTCCCCGCAGGATTTAATAATCTCAATCCTGATTTTATGTCTTTGTGCGTCCAAGCCGTTCAATCTACGTTGAACACCAGTTGCCAAAAAATTTTATTGTTACCTGAACATCATACTCGCAATCAATTTTATTTACAGAGTTTGAGTGTGTTGCGCGATATTTTGCTCCAGGCTGGGTATGGTGTGCGTATAGGTCAATTTAATGCTGAGCTTACGACCCCAATAGAGGTGCCTGTATTGGATGGTGAACCGTTGCTATTAGAACCTGCGATTCGACAAGGATCAAGAATTGGTTTGGTGGATTATGATCCTTGTTTGGTGATTTTAAACAATGATTTATCGTCTGGTGTGCCCGATATTTTACAAGGCTTAGAACAACGCGTTGAACCAAACCCCCAATTGGGATGGTCCTCACGCTTAAAATCAGTGCATTTTAGCCATTACGATGATGTGGTACGAGAGTTTTCTGCTTTGATTGGTTTAGATCCTTGGTTGATCAATCCTATTTTTTCCGCGGTAGAAGATGTGGATTTCATGGCGCAAACTGGGGTTGATCGCTTAAGCACTGAAGTAGATGTTATTTTACAACGGATTCGTGAACAATATCGTCAATTTGGCATTCAGGAAAAGCCCTATGTGGTGGTCAAAGCAGATAATGGTACCTATGGTATGGGTGTGATGATGGTCCATGATGCGGCCGAAATCCTTCATTTGAATCGCAAAAAACGCACCAAAATGGCCAAATCAAAAGGTAATCAAACAGTGAGTCATGTCATGATTCAAGAGGGTGTGTATAGTTTTGAAACGATGGCCGATGGGGCTGTGGCAGAACCTGTGGTTTACATGATGGGACAATATGTGGTGGGTGGTTTTTATCGCGTACATCGCGAATTAGGCACCAATGATATTCTCAATACCCCTGGCATGCACTTTGAACCCTTGGCTTTCGCGCAAGCTTGTAACATGCCTTCAAAACGACGAGATGTGGTCCATGAGCATAATCGTTTTTATGCGTATGGGGTTATTGCTCGATTGGCAGCATTGGCTGCAGCACGAGAAGCAGCGGCTTTAACTCTAAGGAAAACAGCATGAAATTAGCAATATTTATGGATCATCTCGATGATATTGATCCAGACATAGATTCTAGCTTGGCGATGATGAGTCATGCGTGTGCTCGTGGATGGTATTGTGGGTACTTTACATTTTCTGATTTGTTTTGTCAGGATGGAGAGGTCTTTGCCTGTGTGACTGAAATTGAGGTTGATGATGCCTGTCAATGGACTGAAAAAACAGGTCGTGTGCAGCCGTTACGCGATTTTGATATCATTTTGATTCGTAAAGATCCCCCATTTGATTTGGCTTATTTGTACGCAACACAACTGTTGGAATTGGTAGAGCGCCAAGGGGTATTGGTGACCAATAAACCGCAGAGTTTACGTGATCACAATGAAAAATTAAGCTTATTACACTATCCTGAAGTGTGTCCACCTACCTTGGTGTCCGCAAATATTGATTGTTTGAAAGCATTTTGGCAACAACATCATTCGGTGATTTTCAAACCTTTAGATGCTATGGGTGGTAAATCGGTATTTCATGTGGGGCCAGAGGGAACCAATTTACCGGTGATTTTAGAAGTGTTGACTGCGCAACAAACCATGTGCGTGATGGCACAACGATATATCCCTGAAATCAAACAACATGGGGATAAGCGCATTATTTTGATCAACGGTGAGCCTATTCCTTACGCTTTTGCCCGATTCGCTCCTAAAGGAGAAGCACGCGCTAATTTGGCAGTCGGGGGGATTGGACAAGTCGTACCCATTACGGAACAAGATCGCTTGTTATGTCAACAATTAGCACCTGGTTTACAAGCTCAAGGTTTATATTTTGTAGGGATTGACGTGATTGGGGATTACGTCACTGAAATCAATGTGACCAGTCCGACGTGTGCAAGGCAAATTACCGCAGAGACGGGTGTGGATATCATCGGCGCTTATTTGGATTTTTTAGTCACAAAGGTACGCACAAGCAGGATCTGAGCTGGGTTGGCATACAGGACAAAAGGAAGACGTTCTTTGGCCAATATTGAGTTTTTGAATAAGGGTTTTACAGTGAAAACACGCTAGACCTGCGCGGCCATATACTTGTAATTTGAGATTAAAATAACCTGGTTTACCGTCTGATCCTAAAAAATCCTTCAGAGTGGTGCCGCCTTGTGTAATGGCGCGTTTTAAAATATCTTGGATGACCGGCACCAAATGATCCATTTGCGCGGCGGGGATAAATTTTGCTGGTGTTGCGGGATGAATGCCTGTGGTAAATAAGGCTTCTGTTGCATAGATATTACCAACCCCTACAACGATATGATGGTTCATGATAAATGTTTTGATCGCCATGGAACGGTTTTGCGCGCGTTGCCACAAATAGTCACCCGTAAATTGCGGATCAAATGGCTCTGGGCCTAATTTGCAGAGTAAGGGATGTTGAGCAATAGGTTGTGTCTTAGACCATAAAAACGCGCCAAAGCGGCGCGGATCAGTGTAACGTAACCATAATGCATTGCTTAGGTGTAAATCAATATGATCGTGTTTTCCTGGCAACGTATCAGGGGCGACAAGGCTAAGCCGTCCTGACATGCCCAAATGAATGATCACCGTACCGTCTGTGGTTTCTATCAACAAATACTTACCACGACGGCTCAACGATTGAATCTTTTGTCCCTGAAGACTGAGGTGAATGTCTTGAGGAATAGGCCAGCGTAGCTGATACTGGCGTACCGTGATGTCTTGAATGGTTTGATACAAGAGATGTGGTTTGATCCCCAATAACGTGGTTTCAACTTCAGGTAATTCTGGCATGATAAGTGTCTCGTTACATCCGTTTTAAAGTATGGATACCCAAAAGTGTCAGCCCTTGTTCGAGAATTTTAGAACTCAAAGCTGCTAATTTTAAACGCGATTGCTGAGAAGAGGTGTCAGCTGCAGATAAAATAGGACAAGCTTCATAAAATGAAGAAAATAAGCCAGCAAGTTCATACAAATAAGTACATAACAAATGCGGTGTCGCTTTCATGGCAACTGTGGCAATGAGCTCAGGAAATACAGCAAGATGTTTGCCCAGCATTAATTCTTGTTCCGCTTGTAATTGAAATTCTTGAGTCAATTGTTCAGGTTGTAAAGCTGCTTTTTGAAACAGACTATGAATTCGAGTGTTGGCATATAATAAATAGGGTGCTGTATTGCCTTCAAAACTTAACATCGTATCCCAATCAAACACATAATCTGACATTCTGTTTTTAGACAAATCCGCATACTTGACGGCAGCAATGCTTATAATTTTTGCCATGGATTGGCAGTCTTCTGAAGACATATTAGGATTTTTACTTATGATCAACTCGGCTGCACGTCGTTCAGCTTCATCGAGTAAATCAACCAATTTGGTGACACCACCTTCACGGCTTTTGAATGGTTTACCGGCTTTATCCAAAATCATACCGAAATCCACATGTTCCAAGCGCATGCTAGGAGATATAAACTCAGCTTGCAGGGCCAAGGTGAATATTTGTTGGAAATGCAAAGATTGACGGGCATCCACTACATATAACACACGATCTGCTTGTAACTTCTGATGTCGATATTCCAAGGCCGCCAAATCAGTCGTTGCATACAGATAGCCACCATCACGTTTTTGGACGATGATGGGCAGCGGTTGCTTATCTTTTCCAATAAATTGTTCCAAAAATACACATTTGGTGCCTTCTTGGTCGGTTAAGAGACCTTGAGATTGGAGGGTGCTAATCACTGAGGGCAGTGCCTCGTTATAGGCACTTTCAGCACGTATGTCTGAGGGTTGTAAGCATACACCTAGTCGTTGGTATAAACTTTGGCAATGCGCTAGAGATAAAGAGATAAAGCGTTGCCATAAAGCATAAGCATGTGGGTCATGCGCTTGTAATTTGACCACCCAGGCCCGGGCAGTGTCGGCAAAGGCCGGCTCTGCATCAAAGCGTTGTTTTGCCGTTTGATAAAACCCTTCTAGATCAGTGAGATTAAAATTCTCTTTCGACTCTTGTTGCATCTCATCTAGATGTGCAATTAACATGCCAAATTGCGTACCCCAATCGCCAATATGATTTTGTCGAATGACGTTTTGACCTTGAAACGCTAAAATACGTGCCAGCGCATCGCCAATAATGGTCGAACGTAAGTGGCCTACATGCATTTCTTTGGCCAAATTAGGCGATGAATAATCAATAACCACCGTTTCGGGATGGGGTATCACTGCAATGCCGCAATTGGGAGAAGACCAGATGTGTTCAAGTTGTTCTTGTAAATAAGCGGTGCTTAATTTGAAATTAATAAACCCCGGACCTGCCAATTCAATGGTTTCAATCTGATGGTTTGTAGACATAAGCGCAATCAATTGCTCAGCAATTATACGCGGTGCTTGTTTGAGTGGCTTGGCCAAGACCATGGCAATCGAACTTGACCAATCTCCATGACTGGGGTCACGTGGACGTTCTAAAGAGATTTGCAAGTCGTCTAAGAGAAGTGATGTATTCGTTTGCGCGACCAATTGTTCGAGAGCAGCGTGTAATAATGATTCCAAATGTTGTTTCATGTCACATCATCATATAAAAAGAAGCCAATAGTATAACGATTTAACGAGAATTTGTCCTCATTTACTTTTTACAAAGAAACAGCCACAATAAAAACCTCATAGGGAATTGGAAAAAAATGCTAAGACTTAAAAGACGTTGTCCCATAGGGGTGTGCTGTATTTTTATACTATGGGGATTCTTGCCTGTGTTTGCCTACGCTCATCCGTGTCATGGATCTGGCAATAATATGTTTTCTTTGATCAATCGTCCTTCCAACATAGACAGTCCTTGTACTATACCATCGAGTCAATTGATGATAGAAGGCGGCTATCAACACAGGACTTTGGTTGGCGATCAAGGCTCGGCCGCGAATCTTTTTCCATCTATCGAATTACGTTTTGGTCTTCCAAAGGCTACTGAATTTTTTACTTATCTCCCCTCTGTGATTGACTCTCCACTTGATGTGAATCAAGGTGTGACAGGAACTACTTTGGGCTTAAAGCATGAATTTTTCTTCACTGAGTCTTTTGTGGCAACGATGCTTGCTGAGTTGTATCCGTCTTCTGGAAGTTATTATGTTGGGGTACAAAGCCCAGGGACTAAAGTGAGTTTGCTTATCGAAAAAAATGTCACGAGTATTGTTAGCGTGACGGGGATGTTGAGTTTCTTATACCAAGGCCAATCAGGGAGTCAGCAAGACGTCCAGTATACCGCCTTAATGCCAGATGTTTTGATCAGTGTGGCGCTGAATCCGTCTGTTATGTTGTTTACCGAAGTCTATGGGCAAACCAAAGTGAGTCCAACTTTAGGTAGTGGGTTTAACGTTGATGGAGGACTGCTGTTTTTGGTCGCAGAAAATGCCACCATCGATGTGGAGGCTTCTCATCGGTTAAGTGGGTACTTGGGTGGATTTAACGCTTACGTGGGCATAGGTGGCACGATAAAACTTTGATCAGTTAAGGCAGACCTTAATTTGACAAACACCAGGAGAGTTTCCTATACTTATTGTGCAGTGCAACATAAATTGGAGACTATCATGGTGCAGCCTAATTACGACTACGAGAAATATTCTGATGTATTTAAAAAGTTTCAACAACCGATGCAAGAACTTATTGAGTTGAACATGCAAACAGTACAAAACGTTCAACACTTAAAGCCTGAAGATTTTACCAAACTTAATAAACCCGAAGAATTTTTGCAAAAACAAGTGGAAGTGGCGCTTGCAAATGGGCACAAAGCTTTGGATTATATGCAAAAATCATTTCACATTATGGAAAGAGCCATGCTGTCGTGTGTGAAAGAAGCCAAAGAAGAGATTAGAAAGTAATAGACATAATAGACTTAGTATCGACAATGACCCGCATATGTTGCGGGTTTCCTTTGAGTGGTTGACATTTGATGGGCTTAGGTCAAAATCAAACGATGGTTACATGCCAATGAGTTCCAGGTGACGTTCGAGTCTGTCATTCGTGAGATCCTTCAAAAAAGCACTAATGTGTTGGCACGGTTTGAATTCAATTTGGATGAGGTGCTGCCCTTCATTGAAAAGACACATCCTGTTTTTAGTGATGCGTATGCTTTTTCAAATTATATATTAAACAACCCGCACCATATGACGCACTACTATGCAGCGTACCAGCAAGAAGCGCGGGTTTTGTTGCAACAACAACATGATTATTGGCTAGGCATTGATGGTGTACCGCCAAGTATGGATTCGCAGCGCTTTAAAGCAGAGGAATGGACGCAGCATCCTTTTTTCTTATTCATCAGCCAACATTATCTGTTATTCAAACAACATATATTGGCTCTGATTCAACACATGGATCATCCCGATTCGCATTTGACCACACGCATTCAGTTTCTCATGCAACACTATATGGCGGCTATGTCTCCAGAAAACTTTCTTCTGACTAATCCACAAGTATTGTCTGAAACCTTGCAAACCGGAGGATTAAATTTATTACAAGGGCTGCGCAATTTTTTACATGATCTTGAAGAGGGTGTGAAGCCAGGGAGGATACCTTTGGCGGATCGACATGCGTTTAAAGTGGGAGAAAATATCGCCATCACGCCAGGGAAAGTTATTTATAGAAATGACTTAATAGAGTTGATTCAATATGAACCTCAAACCAAAGAAGTCAAAAGCATTCCGTTGTTGATGGTACCACCTTGGATCAATAAATATTATATTTTGGATTTGAGTCCAACCAATTCTTTGGTGAAATGGTTGGTGGAACAGGGTATCACCGTGTTTATGGTGTCATGGCGTAATCCTGATAAAAGTCATGCGAACCTGGGATTGGCTGAGTATCTGAATTTAGGTCCTATTGCTGCGATTGAGTGTATTCAGACTCAATTACAAGTGTCTAGTGTATCTGTCTTAGGGTTTTGCATTGGAGGGACCTTGGTATCAATGTTGCTGGCTTATTATAAAGCACGACATAACGATGTGATTAGTTCTGCGACTTTTTTGGCGTCGTTGATCGATTTCAGCGATCCGGGTGACATCGGTGTTTTTATCCACGAACAACAAATTCAAGCTATAGAGCAACGGATGCAACTGCAAGGTTATTTAGAAGGCGACGTGATGGCTACCGCCTTTAACGCCTTGCGGCCTACTGATTTGATCTGGTCGGCATTTACGCGACAATATGTTCAAGGGCAGATGCCTGCAGCTTTTGATTTGTTATTTTGGAATATGGACACCACTAATATGCCTGCAAAAATGCATTCGGAATATTTGCGATGGATGTATTTGGCCAATGATTTGATCAAACCAGGATGTATTGTGGTGAATGACACGCCACTAGATGTTCATGCGATTGATTGTCCTGCATTTTTTGTGTCAACCAAAAAAGATCACATCGCACCCTGGCAAAGTGTCTATCGGGGATTTCAATTGATGAAAGGTCAAAAAACATTTGTGTTGGGGGGCTCAGGGCATATTGCAGGCATTGTAATTCCTCCTGGCAAAGAAAAATATGGGTATTACACCAATCCAGTTGACGCTGAGACGCCTGAAGCGTGGTTTGACGCTGCCCAAACTCATACCGGATCTTGGTGGCCAGCTTGGCTGCCTTGGCTAGAGCACCATAGTGGCCCTCAACTGCTTGCATCACAAAGGGCGGCTTTACCAGCAATTGACAATGCACCCGGAACTTATGTACACAAGCGCTCGTAAACCTTTTTATTTTGTGAGAGGATAAATTGATATCACATCAAAAGGAATGACTATGAAGGAACGTATTGCTTTAATCACTGGAGGGGTAGGGGATATAGGTACAGCCACTTGCCGTGAATTGGCCCAATTAGGCATCAAAGTCATTGCAGCTGATCATGTATCACCGGAACGCGGTGAAGCGTGGTGTCAAACCCAAAAAAAAGAGGGATTTGAGTTTGACTATGTGTTGATGGATATCAACTCTTTTGAAAGTTGTGAAATGGTGGCAAAAGATGTCCTCCAGCGTATTGGACCCGTGGATATTTTAGTGAATGCAGCCGGTACCATTCAGGACGGGTTATTGCGTAACATGACAAAACAACAATGGGATGATGTGGTACACACTGATTTGGATAGCATGTTTCATGTGACGCGTCAGTTTATTAATTCTATGATTGAACGTAAATATGGTCGGATTGTCAATGTGTCTTCAGTCAATGGGGAAAAAGGACAGGCTGGGCAAACCAATTATTCATCGGCAAAATCAGGAGTGTATGGCTTTAGCAAATCTTTGGCACAAGAAGTGGCCAAATATGGTATCACGGTCAATACCATTTCTCCTGGCTATGTAGACAGCAAAATGGTTCATTCGATCAGTCAGCCCATTTTAGATCACATCATCGCTGGCATTCCAGTCGGTCGATTGGCAACCCCTGAAGAAATTGCTTGGTCCATTGCATTTTTGGTGTCCGAGCGAAGTGGATTTATCACAGGATCGAATTTAGCCGTTAATGGCGGAATTCACATGTATTGAGGTGTTATATGTCAGAACAAACACAGCCATCTGTCAAATTGATCAAAAAATACAAAAACAGGCGTTTGTATGATCTTGATCGTAGCCAATATATTACGATCGAAGAATTACACTCGTATGTATTCCAGGATATTGATTTCAAAGTCATAGATGCGAATACTGGTAAAGACTTGACCAATGCCACGCTTTTGCAAATATTTGTAGAGCTAGAGGCCAATTCTGCTCAGATTTTGTCGCCTAAAATTTTACGCCAATTGATCAAATTATCCCAAAATCCTCTGAGCCAACAGTATAAAGATATGTTAGAGCAGCTGTTGTCGGGCTTCCAAGAGCATATGCATCCTTACTTACATGGGATGCAACAAACTACGGAACTATGGACAAAACAATCGGAACATTTATTGAAATCTTGGCAAGATATATTTCATCATCGGAGTTAAGCGTTGGATACATTGATTTTAGCGACAAATTCTAAGGGAAAATTGGCGGAACTCAAGACGTTGTTAGCACCTATTCAGTGCATTGCGCAGAATCAGCTGCATATTCCAGAGGCTGAGGAAACGGGCTTAAGTTTTATTGAAAATGCGATTATCAAAGCGCGACATGCGAGTCAGCATAGCACGTACCCTGCTTTGGCGGATGATTCAGGATTGGTCATAGACGCATTGAATGGTCGTCCGGGGATTTATTCAGCACGATTTTCCAAAAACCATGCGTCTGATGACGATAATATTGAAAAAGTATTGCATTTAATGGAACATGTAGCGCCCGCTAATCGCCAAGCTTATTTTTATTGCGCCATAGCCTTAGTTCGTTATCCGGATGATCCTACGCCCATCATTGCGACAGGTCGATTAGATGGTTATATTACATTGACTGTACAAGGAGAGCAGGGCTTTGGCTATGACCCTATTTTTTTCTTACCGGCATACCATAAGACTTTGGCTGAACTCTCAACGGAACAAAAAAACAGTTTGAGTCATCGTGCTAAAGCGTTACAACATTTAATGACTCATTTATTGGATTAAGGCATGACCCCATGATAAAACGGTATGGCTTGGCATTGTTGATGGTAATGAGCAGATTTGTCTGTGCTGAATCGGTGGTTGCAAATGCTTCTGCGCTTGAGGATTATTGTAACGCAAAAGGCGGTAAGGTCACGCTGATGAAACCAGCTCATGCTGCTGAGACAAATGTATCGACAAAATTCTGCACGTTTTATCGTGACAATGGCTATATTGTCATAGGATTGTCTGCGTTTGCATCTCCAAATCCTAGTATCGCTGCCACCTATATGAAACGTTTATCGGAATTAAAAGAAGATTCTCCTTTGATGCAACCTGGTCCAGGCAATCCTTCTTATACAGTGTGCCAACATCTCGGTGGTATTGCTACTTCATACCATGTTTCGGCGTCTCTGAATGGTGAGTCAGATATTTGTGTGTTTGGTGATGGCTCTATGGTGAGCGCTTGGTCTTTGATTTATATGGCCAATCATCGCAAAGGCTATGACGAGGTGAAAGCGAACGTCAGATCACAGCCTTTGGACATGCCTGTGCCATAAACAGGTTAAAATTTGTAAACCAGAGAAAGATCGCCTTCTAAGGTATTAAAGTCGTTTGTATACACCTGTTGGGGTACTCCTGAGCTAGGGAGTCCTGTACCAGTACTGGATTGAGAACCAAAAGCGGTGTACATCATGTCTACGCGAATTTCAAAGCCTTGAATGATTTGAGTGGTCCAACCCAAGCCGCCTTGTAAGCCATTTTTATGAAAATCAGTATTGATATATCCATAATTACCGCTATCTTTTACCTGAAAATGAGCATTGGAATAGCCTAAAATAATATGGCCTTGCATGCTCGGCGAAAATTGGTAACCAGGCAATACTCGCAACCCTGCTTGATAATGAGAGTTGGTTGTGTAAGAGGTGCCTTGTGTATCATGTTGGATGGACACATTTAGGCCCGTTGCATTCCCAAATCCTTCTAATCCGATATTGAATATCTCATTGATATGATAATCATAGCCTACAAAACCGCCCCCTAAAATACCCAGGCTTCCTAATTGATGAGATTCTGGAGTAATAATATGTTGCTCTTTGTTTGTAAGATTGCTCAAACCAAGCGTCGCTCCGGCATAAAAACCGTCATAAGAAGCAGGGGTATTCTCTGATCCCATGACACCGGCAAATAGAGGTAGAGCATGGCAAATCAGTGCAGTAATGAGTATTTTTTTACAATGTGACATCATAACGTATCCTTTTGGTCGAGAGTGTAAACAAGACTATATAAATTTGTAGATCAACGTGAGATCGCCTTCTACTGTACTGAAATTATTATGGTAGGTTTGATAGGTAAAGCCAGGCGTATTACTGCCTCCAATCGATGAAATATGTCCATAAGTAGTATACAACGCATCAATTCGAATGGATATTTGTTTGGTAATGGTTGTTTTCATACCTAGCCCGCATTGAAATCCATTTTTATTTAATTCTTGATCGATGTATCCATAATTGCCGGAGTCTTGAATAGTAAACTTCGCATTAGAATAGCCTAGCAAGATATGGCCAACCGTATCTTGAGAAAATTCAAATCCTGGAAGAACCCGCAAGCCGGCGTTATATTGAGAGCTTGTGGTAAAGCTATTACTAGGGGGTGTGAAGCTTCTGGTTGCAATGTGTAATCCATTGGCATTCATAAACCCTTCAAAGCCAATTTTAAAGCGATTGTACAGGCTAAAATCATATCCAACCAGTCCACCGCCGATGATGCCTGTGGCGCTGAGTTGATGAGATTGCAACGGATTTTCAGTCGACTCTGAATTAATTAAATTGGATACGCCTACGTCTAAGCCCACATAATAGCCTGTATAGGTATCAAACTCTGCCTCTCCCATGACGCCAGCAAAGCTCGCATTGGCGATCAAAAGAACGGTTATTGCGCTTATTTTTTTTGAAGAAAATACCATACCCTATCCTTAATCTTATTTTTGTTCATTGGTTTAGGCAGAAAAACATCCTGTGCTTATGCTACTCGACCTCAGACCGATTTGAAAGCAGATCGCGGCATGGTATATTAATTACTTGAGGCACTCAATGAGATACGATATTTGAATGACATTTTGATGGGGTTGGAGGCGCAATTACGTTTACAAAAGGGTAGAGAGGATCACCTATTGCAGCGTGTGTTGACATTGAAAACCAGTGATTCGCCCTTTTTCAATGAGGTAGATCTTCGTTTTTTGATTGATCTTGTGGTGCAATATCCTTTTTTTCTTCCAGACGAATCTCAAAGACCTGCCTTGCTGAAATGTCTTGACCTTGCCATTGAAGATCACCGTATTGAGTCTTATGTGATAGATAAAGCGAAAACAATGGTTGATATTCAGAACCAAAAATCCCTAAAAAACGTTGTACTATTTGGTGCTAGTTTTAATCCTACCACGCTAGGTCATATTGAGTTTATTCGGTTGCTATTACAGGGACATCCAGATACGTATGACTTTGTGCGTTTGATTCCTACTGGCCAATCTCCTTTAAAAAATGCAAAAGCGTATGCGTCTATCTCTGATCGAGTGCATATATTACAAATGATGTTAGCGGCTCATATTGATACCACAGATCGCCAAAGATTATCTATTGAACGCATAGAAATTGATCGGTCTCCGCCATCACGCATGGTCGTCACGCTTAGTGCCATGGTGTTGTTGCGACAAGGGCAAGAGCGCTATACATTGGCTTGTGGATACGATCATGTGACACAATTATCGAATTGGTATCGTTGGCAAGATTTGAAAGATTTATGTTCCTTTGTATTTTACCCGCGCCAAGGCATAACGTTGCTTACAGAATATCATCTGGCGTGCTTACTCACGCTTTGCCGAGCAGGTTTTTCTGTAAAGATAGTGTTTTCAGATTCTGACAAAAAGGTGGCATTTTACGAGTTTTGTCGTGTGCATTTGGATATGGCGCAAATGGATTGGATGTCCCATGTGATGCTTGTGGACGATCCGGCTGTTAGCATTATGCCTAGCTCTGCCACATCTATCCGTGCTCATTATCAGCTGCAAAAAAATACGGCCATTATTCCTGAAGGTCTAACAGCCGAAGTCCATCACTATATTTTAAAACATCATTGTTATCAATGAACGCAGTCTTGATTATTTATTCAGAAATTCTGCACCCATCACAAGCATAAAAAATAGCAAAACCACACAAGGTAATACGATCCCTCCGGGTACACGATATCCTTTGAGTTGTAACACATAGCGTCCTTTTAAGATCATCAACGCTGGTAATACGCCCATTAAAAATGCGACTAATACGCCAGCCCAACTTAAAATTTGATTAAAGCCTGTGGGAATGATCAATAAAAAAATCATGGGTGGGATATACGTCAAAAGAAGCAATAAGCCACCTGACATGCCACGTGTTTCCACTTGCAATCCATCTGCTAAAGCATGATATAACGCCATAGAAACCCCCAAAAAAGACGTGATCACAGCGAATAATGCAAACAAGGTGATGATATAAGTCAAATGAGGATTTTGCGTAATATGAATCAATGCATTGGCGACTTCTGTACCATTATCTAAACCATGCGCAATCTCACGTAAGCCATGAGGGCCATGCAGAGGGATATTACCCAGGGTAGCTGTTTCCCATAAGATATAAATGATTAGGGTGATCACACTGCCAATCATAATAGTTTTTTGGAGCATTTTAGCATTTCGTTCAAAGTAAGTGCTTAAAGACGGTACGATAATACTATACCCAAACGCTGTGATGAGTAGTGGGATGGCTTTTGGCAAAAGCCATAGATCTTGTGCTGGTTGAAGTAGTAATTGACTCTGAGTCGTAGGGAGCGTGATGCCTAATATTAAAATATAGGTCAGCGCTAAGCCCACCAACATGACGCGGTTGACATGATCCACAAGACGAATGCCGAAAAAAATAAACAAACCGATCAGGCCAATAAATATCGACATACCAGGAATTTGTCCGAGAGTGATATGGGATAGATAAGAAAGCGACTGGATAATCCAACTAGATCCGGCTAATAAATAAGTACACATCAATGAATAGAGTAATGCGAGATAGATCACCCAAACCAACGATTTGGCTTTAGGACCAAAGAAAAAATCAGTCATACTCAATAAATTGGATGTAGACGATTTTTGCCATAGATGGACTTCCATATATAGCAATGCTGCCAACGTTGAAAAAATCCAGCAGAGTAAAAACAATAAAAGGCTCCAGCCGAACCCTGCTTCACCCGTATCACTGGGTATTCCTAAAATTCCGGTCCCGATGGACGTCCCACAAATCAGTAATACGCCACCTATTATTTTAGAATTCATGATGCTCGCTTGGTCACTAAGGCCATTTGTATTGCGGTATTTATATCATATTCATTCATTTTACGCAGCATAGTTTATAAGTAGACTATAATCCTACGCTCCGCGCTTTATGCGCGGAATCTTAGAACTAAGGAAGCTAGATACCGTGGACAAGCCACGGTACGTAGGAGGGGATGGTTCTATAATCCCTA
>PEQK01000008.1 GCA_002786165.1 Legionella sp. | reverse complement strand
GGGTGAAGAACCTACCCCCCACGTTCCGCGCTTTATGTGCGGAATCTTGAACTCAGAAAGATAGATACCGCGGACAAGCCGCGGTACGTTAGGATGGGTGAAGAACCTACCCCCCCACGTTCCGCGCTTTATGCGCGGAATCTTAAACCCAGAAAGATAGATACCGCGGACAAGCCGCGGTACGTAGGATGGGTGAAGACCTAACCCCCACGTTCCGCGCTTTATGCGCGGAATCTTGAACTCAGAAAGATAGATACCGCGGGCAAGCCGCGGTACGTAGGATGGGTGAAGACCTAACCCCCACGTTCCGCGCTTTATGCGCGGAATCTTGAACTCAGAAAGATAGATACCGCGGGCAAGCCGCGGTACGTAGGGGTGAGATCAGTGTGTCATGATGATTTTAGTAAGGTTTTACAATAACAGTAGTACCCACATCTATAAAATCTTCATTCAACCATTTTGCAGCAGCCGGTAATACACGAATACAACCATGGCTGGCATTATAGTTAGGGACGTCGTATGCAGCATGGATAGAATAACCGCCATTGAAATGCATACAATAAGGCATTCTCGCGCCGCCATGTGTTTCTACAGGATAGATGCTAGACGTGCAATCTTCCCCTTTTTTCGAATAAACATGGTAAGTACCCGTTACAGTGCGACAAGAACGACCAATATCCGCACAATAATCTTTCCCCCCTGATGCACTACCTGTTTCCACGCGATTACCTTGCGCATCATAAGCTGCCCACGCAGTCGCTTTGGGATCGAAAATAAATACTTTACGACCTGTGGCTTGGCGTGTCTCTGGGAAATAATAAGCACCTTTCTGGTCGGAATTCATATTCATGGTATAATGCGTGTGGCCAGCATCGTCAATAATAGGAATGGAACTCCCACCATTCATACTAGAGCATGCAGTTAACATAAATCCTACGGATGATACTACGATTAAAGATGTTTTCATGATCAAATCCTCCTCTGTTTGAATATATGTCGGATGATTTGATCTAAACTTTAGCTTTTTGATTAAAAATAATTCAAATATGTTTTTCTTTGAGCTTTAAGGCGTGGAAACTAATACGGCAATAGCGCGTTTTAATTGCACATCACTACACTCAAAACACCCACCGCGAGCCGGCATAGCACCAAAGCCGTCAGCGGTATGTTGAAACAAGACTGCCTTGCCCTGTTTGAGGCGCAGCACCCAATCATTAGCAATACCCATACGAGGTGCACCTAAGGGAATTAAGGGATGAGTAGCATGACAAGTGGCACAAAAATGCTTCACCACTTCCTCTCCTTCTGTTTTGGTACCAGAAATTTTATCTAAAAAAGCTTGCGGATGATGGGTAGCAGGCCAAAGAGAAGTACTCCATGTCAGTAAAATCCAAAAAGCATTATAGTTCACACAACGCCTCTTCTTTGGCACGAAGATTGGCCACAATCAATTGTAAACGACTACGTCCTTGATATGTATTGATATCCAGCTTATAAACAGCATGAATAAATCGGGCACGGTGATTGGGCCAGTTTTTTAAATCGACTTGAAACGCAATGGCATCAATCGGTTCGCCGTTGGGTGGTAAACTCAATGTTAATTTCAAATGATGTTGCCCCACCAAGCGTTGGTCCAAAACCTCAAACACATTATCAAATAAAGGCTCAGGAAACAATTGACCCCATGGCCCTGCTTCATGTAATAAAGAGGCCAAATGTTGTGTCAAATCATTTTGAACCAAAGCACCGTCGGTCAAGATCACATCAGTGCCTAATGTCTCATCGCTCAATGCAGCAACTTCAGCATTAAAAGCTATTTTAAAATCCGCTAAAGAAGAGGGATGCATGCTCATGCCGGCTGCCATAGCATGTCCTCCAAATTTGGTCAGCAAACCGGGCTTACATTTATCCACGCTTGCCAAGACATCACGAATATTCAAGCCAGGCACAGAGCGTGCTGACCCTTTCAATTCTGAGTCACTGACTTGCGCAAATACGATCACAGGCCGATGGTAACGTTCTTTCAATCGACCGGCCAAAACACCAATCACACCTTGATGCCAAGAAGGATCAAACAAGCATAACGCCGAGGGCAACGCACCATGTTCTACTGTTAATACCAATTGATCCAGTGCCAATAGTGCTTGATCTTTCATTTCAGTTTCAATTTTGCGACGCTCCACATTCAAAGCATCCAAACGTTGCGCTAAAATTCGAGCATCCTCAAGAGATTGACTGAGCAAACACTCAATCCCTAAGGACATATCATCTAATCGACCTGCAGCATTCAATCGAGGTGCAATTGCAAATCCCAAATCACTTTCTCGCAAACGCTCTGCTTGACGACCAGCTACATCCATCAAGGCAGTAATGCCACACCGCGCCAACCCTTTGCGAATCCGGTGTACGCCTTGGCGAACTAAAATGCGGTTGTTGTGATCCAAACCCACCACATCCGCGACGGTACCCAATGCCACCAAATCCAAAAATTGACTCATATTGGGTTTTTCTAGTTGTTGACTATCGAACCAGCCAGTCTGTTGTAAATGCCGGCGTAATGCCAGCATCACATAAAAAATCACGCCAACACCTGCCATTGATTTGCTAGGAAAGGTATCCCCTTGCTGGTTAGGGTTCACAATGGCATACGCGGCAGGTAATCGTTCAGCAGGTAAATGATGGTCCGTGATCACAACGTCAATACCGGCAGCATTTGCCGTTTCAACACCTTCGATGCTAGAAATACCATTATCAACGGTGATGATCACATCTGGCGATCGAGAGCGTGCTACGTCAACAATGGCTGGGGTCAATCCATATCCAAACTCAAAACGATTGGGTACCAAATAATCTACGTGGTGTGCACCAAATGCGCGCAAAGCACTTACTGCTAAAGCAGTAGAGGTTGCGCCATCCGCATCAAAATCACCAATCACCAAAATACGTTGCTGCAAACGCAACGCTTGCTCTAAACGTACGCAGGCTTTATCGATGTCAATCAAGGCATCAAAAGGCAATAAAGCATGTAAATCCATGCTTAATTCAGATTCATGTTTTATGCCACGTGATACATAAATACGTTGTAAAATAGGATGCAGGTCGTTCAGCACATCCGAGGCCAGAGCTTGGCGACGTTTGATCAACATAGAACACTCCATAAGCGCTTGAACCACCCCTTAGGGATTGTTTGGTACGCGCAGTTTTGCCAATACCAATTCACGATCTGGCGATTAGTTTTTAATTGAACATCTAAGAGGTTGTTTTTATCCTCTAACAAGATCAACGCCGTATCTGGATATACATCCAAATCACTCAATTGGGCTGTATGGGTCGAAAGCACCTGCGCTAAACGTTGATTTTGAGGGCTATCGGCCACGATCAATCGATGTGTAGAGGGATTCAATACCCCCTGGCCCCATACCCAAATACCATTGATAGGACATTTTTTACCTTTACGAGTTTGATTAAGAGGATGCTGACTGAATAACATTTGAAATTCAGTTAAGCGTTTTTGCCAAAATAACGTACTATCCAGCACAGCCAACTCTGGCATCATGGATTGATGATGTAACCTATAAGGCGGCTTTGCATTGGTAAGAGGTTGATCGTCGATTTGGATCAGCCAGGTATAGGGATCATGATAATGAACCGCGGCAAAATCTTCTTTTGCAAACGTTGCAAATACTTCAAACCAAGCCAAGCCTTCCTCATCAGACAAAGCCAGATCTTCACCAACTGCAAGTAGCATGGCATCATTATGTGAGGCCTCCCAATAAATAGGAGAGACAACCAACCACGATCCCGTCAAGTGATGTAAGCGACGCAACAAATCTGCAATAGGTGGGGCTGTTTCAGGGTATTGTAAACAATGTAACAGTTGAAGATAATACTGTTCTACATCATTCAGATCCAAACACGTCCCGCGCACAAGCTGCAGGGCTTTGACCTTTAAATCGTCATCAGACACTAGCGCATGCGGGATAATAATATCCATTGTAGCGGTTTCCTGTATATCAAGTTATAATTTTTGCAAAACACATAATAAAGTACTGAAACTATCATGGAAATTCAATTAGAATCCCAAGAACAACATGCAGTGCGCTCTTATGGGCCTCATAGTATCACTATTGGAAGTGAAACCATTCAAAATTCTTGTGTCATATGCAAAGAATTTATTCACAAAGAGTGGCCTATTCAATCTATCACAGCTCTTACCACCGATGATCTAGCGCCATTGATCCAATCAAAACCCGAAGTCATCATCCTTGGTCACGATTCTAATCATTGGCCCTCTCCCGCCATTGCAAGCTATTTATCTACCCAAAAAATAGGTCTTGAATGTATGTCGATTGGCGCTGCTTGCCGAACTTTTAATATTTTATTAGGAGAAAAACGAGCTGTAGCATTAGGGATCATTCTAACGGCGTCAAAGGATAAATAACGATCTTACACCAAACGCCGTGCTTCCAACACGTTGGGGATATGCTCCAATCGATTTAATAATCGGGACAAACTGGCCAAGCCATCAATATCAATGGTCAAATAAATCAAGCTGTGGTTGTCGATGTGTTCTTTTTCAGTTTTTAAAGAGAGGACATGCGCTTTTTCATTCGCTAATAATGTCGTGACATCGCGCAATAAAGTGCTACGCTCAAAGGCTTTGATCAAGATATCCACACGATAAATGTCCTGATACCCTTCACTCCAGCTCACTTCCAAGAAACGCTCTTGTTGTTTGGCGTTAGCGCGTAAGATGTTAGGACAATCGATACGATGAATAGATACCCCTCGGCCTAAAGTGATATACCCTATGACATTGTCACCAGGCAATGGCTGACAACAACGTGCCATATGGGTTAATAAATTACCCACGCCTTCAATACGTAGACTCGGTTTACGTGTCGCAATAGATTGGGTTAATTTGCTAAAAATCGACGGCGGTTCAATTTTATCTCCAGGCGTCAATCGACTCACCACTTGAGATAATTTTAGATCGCCTCGTCCTAAAGCAGCATAGACATCTTCTAAGGTATTAGCATTATGAATCGGTAATAGCTGCTGTAATTGTTGAGTTTTGATGCCTAAAGATTTTAATTCTTTGTCTAAAATCTCACGCCCTTCCACGCAGTTTTTATCAAAATCTTGCATTTTAAACCAATGCAACACTTTGGCCTTTGCGCGTGAGGATTTTAAATAATTCAAATGAGGATTGATCCAATCTCGAGACGGTTTTAATTCTTTGCCGGTTAAAATTTCAACCTTATCGCCGGTTTGCAACGCGTAAGTCAACGATACGATAGCCCCATTCACTTTGGCACCTCGACACCGATGCCCGACATCCGTATGTAAATGATACGCAAAATCCAAAGCAGTCACGCCCACAGGCAAGTCAAGAATATCGCCATCGGGCGTAAAGACATATACTCTGTCTTCCATAAAACCTGGGTCTATCATGGTTTCGCCATGATGAGACGCTATGTCTTGATGCCAAGCCAATACTTGACGCAACCATTCTATTTTTCGTTCATGACTGGCTTGGAGTTGTTTGGCATTTTCTTTATATTTCCAGTGCGCGGCTACACCCATCTCAGCCAAATCATGCATTTGAAATGTTCTGATTTGCACTTCAAAAATTCGACTTTCAGGGCCTTGCACAGCGGTATGCAACGATTGATAGCCATTGGGTTTGGGCTTTACAATATAATCGTCGTATTCTTTTAACACTGGTGGCCATAAATGATGCACTAAATCCATCACTTCGTAACACTCAGTTTCTGAATCCACCAAAATGCGTACCGCGGTCGCATCATAAATTTGATTCAAAGGCACCGATTTACGGACCATTTTTCGATAAATACTATGAATATGCTTGGCACGACCATAGACAGCAACATGCTCGATTTTCATTTTTTTAAGGTATTGATTTAAGAGTTCAACAATCCGTTGCACATACTGATCGCGCTCAACTCTCTTAGCATTCAAATCTTTGGCAATGGCCTGATACGCATCGGGTTGCAAATATCGAAAGGCTAAGTCCTCCATTTCCCATTTGATAGCGCCTATCCCTAACCGATTGGCCAAAGGCGCATAAATTGTCATCGCTTCATGTGCTATTTTTTGGCGCATAGACGTTGAAATAGGGGAACTCGAACGTAACACACATAATCTATCCGCTAGTTTGATCAACACCACACGTACATCATCCACCATCGCCAATAACATTTTTCGCATATTATCGATTTGGTGTTTGCTGTTTGGATAAGTGGATTCTGAGCTTATTTGTGATAAAGCGCTCATTTTTTCAACTACAATAACCAAATGAGCAATAGGCGCCCCAAATTGTTCTGCCACATCTTCTAAAGCCAATTCAGCATAATGCACGCTGACATACAGCACTGCCGCTACCAAAGTATCTTGGTCAACTTCCAAATCAACCAGAACATCTGCCATAGCAAGAGCATGCTGTAAACAAGACTCACCTGTTTCAATCGCATGGTCTTGGCTCGCCAATTGACTTAATACACAAGCAGATCGCAAAGGCTCTAGATCTTGAAAATACTCTTTAGCTGCAATTTTTTGTAACCATTGATCGATATCAACAGGTTCATTTTTGAGTGGAACATCCTTGGTGATTTTAACCATACTTCCGTCCTTGGTTGCCAACCGGTTCAGCATCAATCTTTGATGAACACCGCAATAGATTCCACATGCGACGTATGAGGGAACATATCCATCACACCTGCCGAATGTAACGTATATCCTTGTGCAATCAACACCTCAGCATCTCGCGCCAAAGTGACAGGATTACAAGAGACATACACAATCAACTCGGGGCGTAACACGTGCATTTGTTTCACAATCGCCAAGGCACCAGAACGAGGCGGATCTAATAGAAGTTTATTCACACCATTGGTCAATGAATGGCTCATGTCCCATTCTTCAAGATTGGCACAAGCAAATTCCGCATGTTGAATATGATTGGCGGCAGCATTCATTGCAGCACGTTCTATCATCATCGCACTGCCTTCGATCCCAATCACTCTGGCACAACGCTGTGCAATTGGCAACGTAAAATTACCCAACCCACAAAACAAATCCATCACCACATCTGAAGGTTGCAAATCAAGCAAGCGCACCGCTAAGCTAACCATTTGTTGATTGATACCTGCATTCACTTGGGTAAAATCTGTGGGATAAAAACGATACACCAAATCAAACTCGGGTAGTGCATACTGTAAATACGGTTGTGCATCGGTAGGATAAAACAAATAGACGCTGTCCGGGCCTGCAGGTTGTAAATACAAACGAAACCCAGTTTTCTGAGCAAACGCTTTCAATAATGCTTCATCATTCGGGGTCAATGCACTCAGATTTCGTAAGATCAAAGCCACTTCAGTATCGCCTGCGGCAACTTCAATTTGCGCAATACACCGTTTGTCTTCCACACCATCCAACAAACCACGTAACGCATCAATTTGGGCGTCAACTTCAGCATGCATCACGGGACATTGATGAATATCAGTGATGTAACGTGGATTCAGTTTTTCACGAAATCCAATCAAGGTAGCAGATTTTTTTTCAACATAGCGCACAGATAAGCGTGCTTTATTACGATAGTGCCAAGCATCACCCACTAAAGGTGGTAAAATAGTCAACGGCTGACAGTGCCCAATGCGGGCTAATACATCTAATAGTAACGCTTGTTTGTTACGGATTTGGGCCTCACTTGAGAGATGTTGCAAAGAACATCCTCCACATAAAGCATAATGTGGGCAATGAGGCTCAACACGATCTTGGGAGGGTACAGTGACCGATAACACACGTCCTTCATCATAATCTGCTTTGCGGCGCGTGTATTCAAAATCTACCGTTTCTTCGGGTAAGGCACCTGCAATAAACGTGGTTTTTCCTAAAATTCGCGCAATACCTCGGCCATCATGAGAAAATTTTTCAATAGTTGTAGTCGCTGTGACAGGAGTTTTGGAACCGGACTTCTTAGACATTTGGTAGAGTACGCCATCATTTCAAAAATGGTATTTAAGCATAAAACCGTGATTCAACAAAACAGTTTCCTTCTCTCCCAAGGGAGAGAAGGCGTTTAAAAAGCAATAAACCGCTTATCCTATGGAGGACCATAATGATAAAAAGACACAGGTATGGTACCAATTAAGATCAGTATCACATATATCAACAAAACAGTCCCAATGATACCCGCTGGACCATAACCCCACGCTCTACTGTGTGACCAAGTCGGCAATCCTCCAACCAAAAACAAGATCAACAATATCAAAAGTACAGTACTTAGCATTTGTTCTTCCTTGTTGTGTGTGTCCATTTTTTACTTTAATGGAAGTAGCGCCATTTACTATTGGGGTTTACATTGATCTATGTAGCGCTGCTTACAATGCATTTATAATTTCCCAACAAAAGCGTCCACTTCTTGAGGAGACAATTCCGTCACTTCACCACGTCCTAGAAAGCGTGGCATGGTTAATGAGCCATATCGAATCCGAATCAAACGACTGACTTCCACGCCTTGAGATTGCCACAAACGACGTACTTCACGATTACGTCCTTCACTTAAAACCACGTGGTACCAGGCATTTGTCCCTTCGCCACCGCGAGATTCAATTTTTTTAAATTTTGCCATACCATCATCTAATTCAACACCTTGTTGCAATTTTCTAATGATTTCAGGCTTCACTTCTCCGTATACACGTACCGCATACTCGCGTTCTAATTCATACCTAGGGTGCATCAGACGATTGGCCAACTCACCATTATTGGTGAAAATCAATAAACCAGACGTGTTCAAATCCAACCGACCCACTTGAACCCAACGCCCTTGTCTTAAGTTGGGCAAACGATCAAAAACTGTTTTAGGAAATTTAGGATCAGATCGGCTGGAAATCTCACCAACGGGTTTGTGATACAGCAAAATTCTGGTTTTAGATTGTATTTTTAACGGGTTATCAATCACTCGACCACGAACACTTATCTTATCATCTGCATTTGCTGAATCACCCAATTTAGCTGGCTGACCATTTACATGCACTAATCCTTGCTCAATCCAAGTTTCCATTTGTCGTCTGGAACCTAACCCAGCTTGGCTGAGAATTTTCTGTAATCGTTCACTGCTCATTATTCTATCCTCTTTGCTGCATAGGGTACATTAATAATCCAAATGCATAGCTTCGCGTACATTCGCTAATGTTTTTACTGCCTCGTCTCGAGCCTGCTCACTGCCTTCTGATACAATGCGTTTTACCATACCTAAATCAGCATCATATTCTTGGATCAGGTCCTGAATAGGCGCTAATTCTTTCTTAATCGCATCAATCACTGGTTGCTTGCATTCTAAACATCCGATACCGGCAGAACGACATCCAGTTTCTACCCATTGTTTGACGGCATCATCAGAATAAATCTTGTGAAATTGCCATACCGGACAAATGGTCGGTTCGCCTGGATCAGTGCGTTTGACACGAGCTGGATCAGTGGGCATGGTACGAATTTTTCTTTCTATTTCTTTGGGCTCTTCACGTAAACTAATGGTATTGTGATATGATTTGGACATTTTTTGTCCATCAAGACCAGGCATCTTAGAATTTTCGGTCAATAGGGCTTGAGGTTCAGGCAAAATTATTTTGCCCGAGCCATCTAAAAACCCATATAAACGTTCTTTGTCACCCATCGATATATTGGGTTGCGAGTCAATCAAAGCTCGAGCTGTTGTTAAAGACTCATGACAGCCTTCTTGCTGATAAGCCACTCGAAATTTGTCATACAGTTTACCATTTTTTTTGCCCATTTTTTTGATAGCTTCTTGAGCCAATGCTTCAAAATTAGGCTCTTTTCCGTACAAAAAATTAAAACGTCTTGCTATTTCACGCGTCAATTCAATATGCGCCACCTGATCTTCGCCAACCGGCACCAAATCTGCTTTATAAATCAATACATCCGCACTTTGTAAAAGAGGATATCCCAAAAACCCATAAGTAGCTAAGTCTCTTTCACGAAGTTTTTCTTGTTGATCTTTATAGGATGGCACACGCTCTAACCAGCCTAATGGCGTAATCATCGATAGCAATAAATGCAATTCGGCATGTTCTGGAACCCAAGATTGAATAAATAAACGAGATAATCCCGGATTAACGCCACAGGCTAACCAATCAATCACCATATCCCATATGGAATCATGAATATGACTTGGATTGTCATAATGAGTTGTCAAACCATGCCAATCGGCTACAAAAAACAAACAATCATACTGATTTTGTAATTTTATCCAATTTTTAATCACACCATGATAATGACCTAAATGTAATTTTCCGCTAGCTCGCATGCCAGAAACAACACGCTTATTATGACCAAATACAGACATCAAATTCCTCTACTTTTCATTAATTCCCATAAACGGACTAAGATCCCCCTTTCCTTCCCTTAAAATGACAGGAACATCCCCTGTCAAATCAACTACGGTAGTAGGTTGGTGACTACAAATTCCTCCGTTTATGACCAAATCCACCTTGTTCCCCAGCAAATCATAAATAGCCTCTGGTTCACTCAAAGGCGCAGCTGCACCTGGTAAAATCAACGTTGAACTCATCAATGGCGCTTCAAGACACTCCAATAAAGCCATGGTAATGGTATGAGCAGGTATTCTGAATCCTAGTGTTTTACGCTTTGGATGCAACATCAAACGCGGCACTTCAGGCGTAGCGTTTAAAATAAACGTATAAGCCCCTGGTGTAAAAGCTTTTAACATACGGAAAATAGGTTTGCTGATTCGTGCATAAGTGCCCAAATGCGATAAATCGCGCGCTACCATGGTCATATTATGATGTTTTCCCAATTGACGCAAAGCTTTGATGCGCTCCAATGCCGATTTACATCCCAAACGACATCCTAAAGCGTATCCAGAATCTGTGGGATAAACAATCAAGCCCCCTTCTTCAATGATCGATACCGCCTGACGTAATAAACGTGATTGAGGATTATCTGGATGCACTGCAAAAATTTGACTCATTTCCTGATCCTTCTTTGTCATGAGATAGTGGGATATATCTTAGCTTCCTGTCAGTCTACGTTCATGTCTACCACACGCTAACGTATCATTCTATCACATCCATGCATTCCAAATAGGAACACAGTCATTCGGTAATAATTTTTGTCGACCTAATGGAACTCGAGAAATGCCGTCTCCATGATAGTCCGATCCAGATGACGCCAACAAATCAAAAACATAACACAATCTAGACATTTTATGGATATCTTCAACCATCATATCACCGGACACCACTTCTATACTTTTGCCTCCGGCCGCTCTAAAATCATGAATTAATTCATGTAATTTAGTGCGTGTTAATCCGTATTTTAATGGATGCGCAATCACTGCTTGTCCGCCAGCAGCATGAATAGTCTCTACTGCTTCGTGTAAGTTTATCCAAGATGAGGGCACATACGCAATCTTTCCTTTGCCCAAATACCGCTTGAACGCCGCTTTTGGTTCTTGAATATAGCCTTCACGCAATAAAAGCTGTGCGAAATGTAAGCGTCCAACACGATCATGCCCGGCCAAATCACACGCTTTTTGATAAGCATCCGTAATATTGCAACGCTCTAGGGCTTCGCCAATCGCTTTTCCCCGAGCAATACGGCTAGCACTTTGTCTCGAAATCACTTCTTTCAAGGTGGGATCATCAATATTCAAATTCAAACCAAGAATGTGTATATCATATTTTTTCCAACACACACTTAATTCAATCCCTGAAATGATACGAATATCATGTCCTTGAGCCGCTTGTAATAATTCAGTCACACCATTTGTCGTATCGTGATCAGTCAACGCCAAAAGTTTCACATCAGATAGTAGCGCACGTTCTAATAACATGGCTGGAGAAAGCAAACCATCTGAATAATAACTGTGACAGTGTAAATCAATCATAAAATCTCGTCTTCCCGCATCACATTATGGCAAATTATAGCGAATTCATTGAATACTATGCCATCATAGACGCATAGTGTTGTTTTATTCTAGATAAACATCATTCGCTCAAAAATAACGATTATAGCATTTATACTTCGAGAATGATAACAATTCAATTTGACTATTTTTTATATAAAAAATCATCGTATCCATAAATGTTGCGTTTTTCACCATTCGCTCTTTTTTCAAAGTGTTGATAATCTTTCACATCATACCAGTATCCACCCCAATCCCAGTTTTGCGTGATAAAAGCTTGATATGCCATATCCCCTTCAATAATTTTTCCAGGTACAGCTTCGTTACGATTCAAATGCGCCTCTCCTTGCGCAGGTAAAATTTTTATGGTTTTTATAATATTAATATAAGGATTAAGAACTGGATTAATATCAATTGCACGGCCATAACTATGCTGAGAAAACTCATAAGGTCGATCAGTCACTGGCCGGCAATGAAAAGCCGAGGTATTGTTGGCTGCCATCGAAGCCATTTCATTACCGTAAAATTGCTCTATTGGCATCATGCTTTGAATAAGAAATTGCTGTTGAAACAGCGTTTGAAAGATATCAACCACTTCTTGTGCGAGGTCCTTACTGACAATCAACGCACCTTGGTGCGGATGTCGGTCAAACCCCCAATAACTAAGCTCTACATAAGCCAGTTGTTCCAGGGTTACAGGACAGTCTTTGTGCCAAGTATATTGTTTCATTTGGGTTTGGAGAGATTTTGGAATAGAGCGAATTTGGCTATAAAATGGTTGTGTTGCACTACCTAACGATGCATCCGAAACATTAACATATAGCCCAATCAAGCCTATTCCAGCAAATAGCCAATGTTTTAACATCATAGGTCAGCAGTAATTATTTCCATCATCCTATTATATCCAATTTAATATATTGACGTCAGGAAAAAATTAAAATAGATTGTAACGAGCTATATATCTTTTTAACCACACAAGGAAAGTAATATGAAAAAAACAACCCTAGCCATTGCTACGTTATTAACTGCTTTATCAACTGCCGTTATCACACCAGTCTATGCAGAAGATACAATGACACCTGATCAAAATACTGCAGCACCTTCTAGCAGCTGTTCTGGTTGTTCTGGTTGCAACAATTCTAATTCTGGAGAAACACCAACTGATGCTACTTCTCAAGGAACTGGCAGCGATAGCTAAGTTTTAGATGATGTCATAAAAAAGGCTGTTATCACTAACAGCCTTTTTTATTTGCGTGCAATTTATTGAAAAGTAAACCTAAGGTCTATCATCCAATATTTTTTTCTTACTGCTCATAAAATCTTTGCTGGACAATCCCATCGCAACTGCTAAAGCACCAGCTACATAAATAGAAGAATAAGTTCCAATCACAATTCCTATAATCAAAGCCAAAGAAAATCCATGAATGGTTTCGCCGCCATATACAAACAAAGCAACCACCACAAACAGCGTCAACACAGAAGTCATAATGGTACGAGATAAGGTTTGATTGATTGACGTATTCATAATTTCGATAGAGGTAGAACGCCGAATTTTGACAAAATTCTCTCTTACCCTATCAAACACAACAATGGTATCGTTTAATGAATAACCAATGACGGCCAATAGACCAGCCAAGGCTTTTAAATCAAATTCAATGCCAAACCAAGCAAATATCCCTAAAATCAACACAGGATCGTGGATCAAAGCAATGGCCGAACTAATAGCCAAACGATATTCAAACCGCACCGCAATATAAAGCATGGTTGCTAAGAGTGAAACAATAATGGCCAGTGCACCTTTGGTCGCTAATTCTTGTCCAACTTGCGGACCGACAAAATCAACTTGTTGTTTTGATGCCCCCGGTAAAGCTGACATCAATTGATCCACCAAAACACTTTGATTCACATCAGCGTGTGGCGCTATGCTGATTAATACATCTTTTGAGGTCCCGTAACTTACGACCTGAGCCTCTTTAAATCCAGCCTGTGACAATTGATTGCGGATATCGGCAACATTTACAGCGGCAGGATAAGAAATTTGCACCTGCGTACCACCTGTAAAGTCCAGGCCCCAAATCAGACCTTTGGCGATCAAACCAGTGATTGACCCTAAGAATATCAAAATAGAAAAACAGGCGGTCCACTTACGTGCACCCATAAAATCTATTTTTGAATTGGGATTAAAAAACTCCATCAATACCTCTCTCAAATTCCAATTGATATTCGTTTGACTGACCGATGCCCGTAAATCAAATTTACGATGGCACGCGTATAAGTAATGCCCGTGATCATCGATGTGATCAAGCCCAAAGATAACGTCACCGCAAAACCACGCACAGGACCCGTACCAATTGAAAAGAGCACAATGGCAACAATTAATGTGGTGATATTGGCATCTAAAATAGTAGAAAAGGCTCTCTCGTACCCGGCATAAATAGCAGCTTGAGGAGACAATCCACTGCGCAATTCTTCACGAATACGCTCATTAATCAAAACGTTCGCATCAACAGCCATGCCCACTGTCAACACAATCCCTGCGATCCCAGGTAAGGTTAATGTGGCACCTAACATCGACAACAAGGCACACAGAAACATCAAATTTAAAGCCAAAGCAACATTAGCAATCAATCCAAATAATCGATAATAGACCAACATCAGAATTAAAATTAACCCAAGCCCAACTTCTAGAGAAAATATCCCGCGCTTGATGTTTTCTTTACCCAACGTAGGCCCTACAGTGCGTTCTTCTACTGGATAAATCGCAGCGGGTAAGGCACCAGCCCGCAACAGTAAGGCCAAATTACTGGCTTCTTTGCTGTCGGACAAACCTGTGATTTGAAAGCTATTGCCAAGGGCCGAAAGAATGACGGCTGTAGATATGATACGTTCATCACGAATTGTTTTGCGTTCTAACACACCATTGACCATGTGCTCAGAGGTTTTGGATTCAACAAAAACAATAGCCATCGACTTGCCAATATTATCTCGAGTGACTTTGTTAAACAATGCTTCACCGCCACCACCCAACTGGATGTGCACCGCAGGTGTCGCGGTTTGTTGATCAAAACTAGACACTGCCGATGTGATTGAGTCACCGCTTAAAACCACTTGGCGTTTCAATAAAATCGGATTAGATTTCATTCGTAATAATTTTGAACTCGCAGGAATCGCTCCAGTTTTAGCGGCAATCAAAGGATCATTGTCCTGATCAACCAGATAAAATTGCAACGTCGCAGTCCCACCCAAAATTTGTTTGGCGCGAGCAGCATCCTGAATTCCAGGTAAATCCACCCCAATCCGCGTAGCACCTTGTTGTACAACAACCGCCTCACCTACACCTAGTTCGTTCACACGATTACGCAAAATACCCATCGTTTGATCAATCGTAGATTGACGAATATTATGTCGCTCACTTGCTGACAAACTAGCAATCACTGAGGATTTGTTTTTAGCCGCTTTGAAAGTCAAATCCGGGTATTTTGAGTCTAATTCATGCAACGCTTTTTCCGTCAACTCTTGGGAGCGCAGACGAATTTCAATGCCTTGATGAGGGAAATAACGTATACCGGCATAGCGAATGCCTGTTTCACGCAAGTCTTGGCCTATCGATTTTAAAAGTCCTTCATAACGCCGATGAATGACGCTCTCAATATCCACCTCTAAGAGAAAATGCACCCCACCACGCAAGTCCAACCCTTGTTTCATGGGTTCAGCATAAATAGCAGACAACCATTTGGGTGTAGAAGGCGCGAGATTTAATGCGACAATATAGTTGTTACCCAATCCATGGTTGATCACATCTCTTGCTTGGAGTTGAGTATCAGTTGATGAGAACCGTACTTCAACACCATCACCCTGGATCTTAATAGAGCGATATGGCAGATGAGCATCTTCCAACAAAACTTGGGTTTGTTTGAGGATAGCATGAGGATCGATGGCGGTTTCAGTGGAAATTTGCACCACCGGATCTTCACTGTACAAATTTGGGATTGTGTAAATAATAGCTATAATTGCCAGTAGCACCAACAATGCATTTTTCCAAAGCGGATATTTGTTTTGCATTTCTTTTAAGCTCGCTTACAGTGAATCAAGAGTACCTTTAGGTAACACGGCTGTAACAGCATCGCGCTGAACAAGAATATCCACACCGCTACTCACAGTAGCTTTTAAATAAACGTCATTCACCAAATTGTCCACTTTTGCCAAAATACCTGAAGTTAATACAATTTCATCACCCTTTTTTAATTTACCAACCAATTCTTTGTGTTGTTTGGCGCGTTTGTTTTGAGGACGAATCATCATAAAATAAAACAAAACAAAAATACCTAAGATCATAATAAGCGAAAATGATCCGTCGGATCGAGGGCCAGCGGAGACCGCTTCGGCGCCGACTGCTAGGGCATCACTAATCAAAAAACTCATACATCACTCCTACGTTTCATCATAAATTTTGTCACATCATAGCGAGATTTAAGGTCAGCGTAAATGAGTTTCTTAGCTGACCCACGCAAATATTCCATACCCTACCAGATTGGTGATTTCAATTTAATCATGTAGCGTGAGTCGAAAGCTGTTCATCTGTTCTCTCAACACTTTACACCCATTCTATCTAGCCACCAGCCTTTAAAGAAAGCGCTTTTTGAAACCAAGTCATATTGTGGATGATCAAAAATCGTTGGCAAAGAAGCGGCGTACTATGAAATAAATGATGTAAATAAGCGCGAGTAAAGCCTTGTTTGCAAGTAGAACAGGTACATTTGGAATCCAACAATTCAAATTGAGTCGCAAATTGCTTCTCAGAAATTGTAATCGTTCCGTGCTCCTCATACACCAACCCGTGATAAGCATCTGCAGCCGGTTTATCTGATGCATAGTAATGACGTACAGAAAAATCAGCTTCTAAAACAGAACAATGACCTTCATCATCTTGAAGATATATCGGAATAGAGGCATGATGGTCCCTTGCGCTATTTACAGAACCATATAAACCAAAGGGTTTATCATAAGTTTTTGGTGTGGCATCAAAAGAAAAAAAAGGCAATATAGAAGATGGGAGCTGTGGTATATCTTTTTCTAAAAGATTTTTAGGAAGCAACACAATATTGGGTTGTAAACTTTGTACCAAGCCCCAAAATTCTTCAAGACTCACAGAAATACGCATGCCATCATACACAGATTGAATCATAAAATGAGTATGGTTTTTCAAAACCAACATGCTAGCATCAAGTACCAAATCTTTATTCCAGCCTAAATAATGAGCCAGATGGGTAAGGGTTTGTAAATGCGCCAGACCAGGTTTCATCAATAGAGAAGACATAGAACAAACGGCAGTATCCATACCAAGCTCTTCCCAATTAAGCACAGTCAAACAAGCGCCAGCTGGGGTTGTGATCTGCGGAACAAACGTCATCATAATAACAAACTCACATCACCGTAAGAAAAAAATCGATACTTCTGTTCAATGGCCGTAGCGTACAACGCCATGGTTTGTTCGTACCCAATCAAAGCTGAAACCAACATCAATAATGTCGATTCAGGCAAATGAAAATTGGTGATCAAACCATCGCAAATTTGAAATTGATATCCTGGTTTGATAAAAATACTAGTATCTCGTTGGCAAGGATGCAATACACCCTCAATTGCGGCAGATTCCAAACTTCGCAATGCTGTGGTCCCCACTGCAATGACCCGTCCACCCAGTGCTTTTGCGTTAGCCACTTTTTCACACAAGGTTTCATGCACTGTAAACCATTCTGAATGCATTTTATGATCACTAATGTCATCACTACGCACAGGCTGAAACGTCCCTGCGCCCACATGTAAAGTAACATATCCGACCTGCACACCTTTTTTGTCTAAATGGGCAAACATAGGCTCGTCAAAATGAAGTCCTGCCGTGGGTGCAGCGACTGAGCCTTTGTGTTTGGCATAAATGGTTTGATATCGTTGTAAATCAGAAACCTCATCTTGACGAGCAATATACGGAGGTAGCGGCATGTGCCCTACTGCTTCTAGCATATCCTCTACATTGTTTGAGGTCTGGCACAAATAGATATCATCTTTTTTTTCCAACACCTCTAATGACCAAGAATCTCCTAAATAAATCACAGTACCTGGTTTTGGAGCTTTACTGGCACGAATATGCGCCCAAAATTGATGTTCAGACAGCACACGCTCTACAAAAACCTCCACCCGGCCACCACTGGCTTTTTGACCAAACAATCGCGCAGGAATCACCCGACTGTCATTAAATACCAATAGATCGCCTGGATGCAGGTACTCGAGCAAATCACGAAACATACGATGTTCGTGGCTCTGCGTTTCGCGTGCATACACCAACATACGAGAATCAGCACGTTGCGGCAAAGGAAACTGCGCAATCAGTGCTTCTGGTAAATCAAAATAAAAATCAGATTTTTTCAAACCAACCACCTATATCTAAAAACATGTAGCCTTGATGCAGCGCAGCGTAATCAAGGATCACTATTCAAGCCACCATAATCTATATAATGGCCGCTAATGATTCAGGAGAACTATGAGTTGCTAACCAAGTACTTAAAGAAGTCTGGCCATCCCAATCCGCTTTCACCTCAATACCTTCAATCGCATTGATATCACAGACATCCGAATGCGTAGATGGTGCTGAAGTGATATACCACACTGGTGATGCACCATCTGTAGACGCAAAAGAAAATGTTGGTGAATGAGGACGCTTTTCCACACAACTTCGGAATAGCTGATGTTTGTTTTGCTTTACTTGATAACTACAAACCAATTCAAATCCTGAAAATCCAACCAGGTGCCCCTTATGCAATACATAAGCTTGATCATTTTTTTCCAATTCTTGTTGCCAATGGCGAATATCTTTAAGATTGGTATAGCTGACTATTTTTAGCTCATACCCTTGTTGACGTAATTCATCAACATTTAGGGTCATTAAGGTCGCAACAACCTCTTCAAACGAAGGATTCATTGCGGCCCAAATACTATTGAATGTTTCAACAGACAATTCAACACCCGTACAATCTTTAATATCAGCAATCATTTGGGCATCAAATGCCTCTTCAGTCATAGCACCTTCTTTAAAAGACTTAATCCAACTGTGTTCCGCATCTTTGAGAAACAGCATGAGTGCAGAAATCCTTTCTTCAGGAATCAAAGGAAGAAAAAGAGCCATGGCTTTTCTACGATCTTGTCTCACAATCTCGCCCAAACTCATAACCAGCTTTTGTTTTGCAGGATGAATAGGTTTAAGACTTTGAATCAATGCATGGGCATGCTGCATCGTCTTACCCGGATTGTGATAACTGAGATTGACAGGAATTTTTAATTCAATCGCATTATGGAAACAGGCGATTTTTTCATCTATACCCACATTAAGATCTCGTAACACTTTCTCTAACATATCAGAATGATCAATCTGTTGTGTATGCATAGAACTGACCATTAAAACTTTAGAGGAGCGATTAGAACGCGCCTGATCAAAGATATTTATTTTTTGAGCCATAGCTGGATCAAAGTTTCTTATTTGATCCAAAATAAAACGCAGATGATAATGATTGGTATGCGTTACCAAAAGCATTTGTACTGATTCTGATTGATCTAGCAGATGTAACTCATGCTGCAACTCACCTAATTTTTCTGGAGAAATACGGCACATCTCATTCCATTTTTCTAGGAAAGCATCATAGTCAACATTGAGATTGAACTGTTGATTAAAGGCACGAAGCACCTTATCCAACCCGTTATCAATAGGGAGAACATCATTCAATAGCGCCTGGTATTTGCTTGAGCTCTCAACATAATACGCTTCTAAGCGTAAAGCCTTCAAATGAGGGGTAACCCATGATTTTGCTTGCTCAGAAGTAAGTTGATTTTGAGATAGTTCACTTAAATTACGTAGCAAAACGTTAAAATCAGAGTTTATTTTTTGACCCAGAGAAAACACAATCAGCGTCATTACTCATACCTCATTACGAGAAAAAACATATTCTAGCACAAAGCCATTTGATGAAAAACGTTTCAAGTATAAAGAATATAAGCCAGAGACCCTTGAGGAATTGTTGCAGATTCGTTAATGTGATCGCTATTCAAATAAAAGGATCCCTATCATGACTCATACTGCTTGCGAACTCGCATCCACTGGAAATCAAACCATCCGTCTGCAAGATTACCTAGGCCAATGGATCGTTCTCTATTTTTATCCCAAAGATGCCACACCAGGCTGCACCACGGAAGGCCAAAATTTTCGAGATGCCCATGCAGATTTTCTAGCCTTGAATACCGTTATTTTCGGTGTCTCACGTGACTCAGTAAAATCCCATGAAACCTTCAAACAAAAACAACAATTTCCGTTTGATTTGCTCAGTGATGGCGATGAAGCATTATGTCAACAATTTGATGTCATCAAACTTAAAAACATGTATGGCAAGCAAGTTCGAGGTATTGAACGCAGTACGTTTTTGATTGATCCAACAGGAGTAATACGGCATGAGTGGCGTAAAGTCAAAGTCGATGGTCATGTTGCCGATGTATATAAAACCTTGGTTGCCTTACAAAAGTAGGCAACCAAGAACTTAGAGCGTGATATGACATGCGGTATCGATGACACTCGCTTTAAGCGTGCGTCGATACCAAAACCAATACACCGGCACTCCACTGACAATAAATAAAGAAGAAATAGCAATGGTGGTCAAAGAGGTTTGCGAGATGACCCAACCACAAAATAGCAAAGCCCCTATGGCATATATCCAATGATATGCATTGGATTTTTCAACCCATAAAGCCTTTAGATAAGCCAACACACACATCATATAGACAAAAAGAAAAGCGACCACAGAAAAATCAATGATGGCTGTGATTTGCTGTGCAATGCTCGAACTCATGGTCAAAAACAACAAAGGCAATATCCCTAGAGAACTGGTTACCAATCCAAGCACAGGCGCATTTGCGGCATTTTTTTTTGCAAACGCCGCGGGCATCAATTGATCTTCTGCCAAGCCAAGCACAATCTGCCCGCTCGCCAACATCCACGCATTTAAGGTGCCCACGCAAACCACAGACGCCATAACAGCAACCAATAAATGCCAATTACCACCAAATAAATATTGGCTGGCATCCACATAAGGCGCTTTTGAAGCAGCTAAAATGTGGCCAGGGACCAACCCCATGATGCCAATACTACTCATCAGATATAACAATGCGGTACACAATGTTCCTAGCACAATGGCTCTAGGAATGGTTTTAGACGGATTATGTACTGATCCAGCTGGAGTAGTCGCTGTTTCAAGACCAATAAAGCCCCATAACGTCAAAAGAACCACTTGAGATAATTTAGAAGACAATGGCAACGCTTCAATAGCAGGAGATAATGTAAAATTATCCGCGTTGAAATACCACATCGCTGCCAAAGGCAATAAGAACAAGGGAAATATTTTTAAAACCGATAAAATAAACTCCGCAGCACCTGCTGCTTGAATCCCTTTTAAATTCAAATAAGTCACAGCGAGTAATAATAAAACCTCTAAGCTCAGATACACCCAGGGCGATTGAGAGCCAATAAAGGGGCTCAGATAACTGATACTAGCAATAATGACTGCTGTAGTACTTACCCAAGATATAATCCAATAAGTCCAGCCTGTGAAAAAAGCCGGTGATAATCCAAACATTTCTTTGATATAGGCATGCGGGCCACCGGTCCTAGGAAAACGATTACACAACCCAGCAAAGACCAGTGCCAAACAAATAGCCCCAATACCAGACACCAACCAGCCTAAAATACTGTATTTTCCATACGATGCCAGACTCGCAGGTAGCATAAAAACCCCTGAACCAATCTGACTACCCGTCACAATCGCAAAAACCGACCAAAATCCTATTTTCTTTGACATGGACACCCTATTCATTCTACATATATTAAGTCAATTCAACTGACTTAGACGTGAAAAAATGCATATGATAGCACAAATTGCGAATAAATATGACATAAAAAGGGAAATTTATGTCATATATTTCAACGTCATTTATGAATACCGAAGGACGAAAATCTTGTTTCTATTGCCTGCACAGAAGTCAATTTGGAGCATTCATCTACTTCTTTAAACAGAGTACACAAGTCCTTGCGCTTTGTCGTGTTTTGACCTCGAAGAACCGTTTGTTCGAGCATGGTTATTCCCAGATGAGAAATCGGCATGACGATACTGTGGATGAAATAACTTAAATTATTTGGTGTATTGATATTTATTGTTTGCTCACGAACCAAATCATCCATAGTAGCATCATATCTTTCCACAGCATCTTTCATTTGTTCTGCAGCACTTTGAATTTTTTTAGAAAAGAAATAAATCATATAACCTGTGGTAACAGTGGCCAAAATAGCCATCCAAGCACTGATTAAAGCAGAGACAAGCAATGGTATGACAATAAGTCCAACCATAGCAGCAAACATGTATACAGAATTATCGATTGAATATTGCGTACATTCAGCCATTTGTTGCACATTTTTTAACAAATTTACGATCTCTGTTTGACGGACCCCAAAAGAAATATTGCTATGTAATGATCTATTTTGTTGTAGGGTATTCATCTTCAGATGTTCATTCATTTTCCCAATGATAAAAAACAAATCACTCAATTTGCCTTGTCGCATAAAAGACAATATAATTTCCTGAATAAAGTAATGTAAACCCGGAGGAGTCTTTTTAAATTCGCGGGCATATGAATCGGCGTGGTTCGCAACCCGTGACGTTCCGCCGATATTGATGTTAGGACTCAGTACCCCTGTTGTTTTTGGAAGCGTATCAGAGAAAGATTTTGTTCGTACAGTAAGGACATTTAACAAAGAAGCATACAAATAAAACTTACCAAAACTATCAGTGGTTTCGTTTTCAATCTGAGCCGATAACCGCTCTAAACGTTGACTTGGCATAGATATTCTCCGCAGTAAGAATCGTGGAATGATTAAAAATGGTTGATTATTAACCAATAATGCAATTTAGTCAAGATATCAACGCATACAATCTCTGAATTGGGCTTCATGATGAGTTCTTCTTGCCCTCAGTAGCCTTAAGGTAAAGTAATCCCTCTGTACCTCAAAACCTGATGTAATTTGAACGCCGCATACATCATCAAAGCACTCACTGCGAGCACTCCTAGTCCCATTGACCAGTAGTATGTTTGATACATACTTAAACTTTCGAGTGCAGATACTGCATGTACTGGTAAGGCGACCCAGTGAGCAAGATATCCTGAAAATAAATTAGACAAGGAAGATGCCAAGTACCACGCGCCCATCGCAAACCCCAGCATTTTTACATCGCAATACAATCCAATCATACTCAATCCTATCGCACTCACCCATAATTCAGCCAATGTGATCAACACATAGGTAAAGGCAATATACCCACCACTGATCATCCCGTTCTGTGCAGCAGGCGCACATCCCAATACAAGCAAAGCAAGGCTAGCAAGTATAACCCCTGATGCAAATTGATAAGGAATAGAAAAGTTCGGAAATTTTTGGTAGAAGTTTGGCAAATATAGTCCCAAACTAATGATCAATAAGGGATTGAGTAATTGATAATGCGCTGGAGAAAAATGAAACCCTAAAAACTGAGTATAGGTATTATGTTTCGCAAACAATACCAGAGTCGTGCTCATTTGATTATAAACAATGAAAAAGATAATCGCTTCCATGATCAACAACACCGCAATCAATTGCTTGGTCCTAGCAACGCCCTGTAACATAAACGTTTTGACTAAAAACCAAAGCATCCCCGCGGTACATCCTATGGAAATAATGATACTTGCCAAAAAAATATGAGAAAAGGCAAATAACGTGAATCCATAAATCAACATCAAATACACCGTCACATGTACCACCGACTGCCACGACAAAGATCGCCTATCTTTTCCCCAAACGATGCCATCGTAAATGGCATAATGGGATGAAAAATTAAATGCGGCAATGGCTTTGCCTACAAACGTCAACGCCAATACCGACAAAGGTCCATAACGGCTTTCTAAGAGCGAAGGCGCTATCATAGTGGCCAATAAAGCACCTACATTAATCGCCATGTAATAGTACGTCATAGCCGCTTTGACTTTGACATCATCATCCTGATATACCCGTGATACCATCGCAGAAGCAGTGCCCATTAATAAAGAACCTGCAGCAGGCGTCAAAGCATACGCGGCAAGAAATAAGGTATCGCCATGCTCCGAAATACTCATACCACTCAGCATGATCAACAAATAGGCAAAGACCAGAAGAATACTTCCCAAAAGAATACTCCGGCGCAAACCCAATACTTGATCAGCCATGTAACCACCTAAAATAGGCATCAAATAGCCAGTCGCTTGACTCACGCCAATGAACGCATAAGCTTTGGCCTGTGTGTAACCAAGTCCGTGCATCAACATTGGGCGCGTTAAAAAAAGAATCAAGATGGTATTCAACCCATAAGAGGCAAATTGACTCCAAAAGGTGATCATCACAATATTGGCAGATTGTTTATGTTGCAGCTGAGTACCTAGTGCGTATTTCAGCATCTATCTCTCCCGCATCTACTTGCTATTTTCATATGCATCCTTAATACTGAGGATGGAATGCAGCTACATCAACAGAAGACTTAGCATGGAATATGATTATGACGATAACGGACGACAAAATCGCAAATCCTCTTAACTTTTATAAGATACCAGACGAAGTTGCGCTTGACAAAACTTTAACGGTGGAAGAAAAAATTAAAATTTTAACCAATTGGTTGAACGACATCGAGCTTCGAGAAACTGCCGAAGCAGAAAATATGCCGTCGATTCACAATTCTCGTGGTCATCATATTGAACAAATTGAAAGACTATTGAGACAATATCGCGCTGAATGATGCATCTGATTTTAGCCATCATCGCCATCATACTCAGCCTAATTTTGGTCATTGGCATCCATGAGCTCGGGCACGCAATAGTTGCCCGCTGGTGTCACGTATCGATCAAAGCTATTGCCATTGGATTTGGACGACCCTTATTTCATTGGCAAGATCGCAAAGGCCGTGATTGGATCTGGGGCGTATGGCCCGTGGGCGGATATGTGCACTTACTCAACACCCGACACACCGCGGTGAGCGCGCAACACCATCCCCATTGCTTTGACAAAAAACCCATTTGGATACGTGTCGTCATTTTGTTAGCAGGTGCAGGCGCGAACATGCTAATGGCATGGCTCGCGTTGACCCTCGTATTTTGCTTAGGGTATCCACAAACCGTCCCAATCATTGCTCGTGTTCTTCCCAATAGCCTTGCCGAGCAAGCACATTTTAAACAGGGAGATAGACTCAGTACGATTGCGTCCCAACCCACACCCTCTTGGCAAAAAGTTGGAATGCAATTACTCGAGAATCTAGGGCACGCTGCAACGGGGGTCACTGTGTGTGATGCGAGGCAAACATGTCGACAACTCACTTTAAATTTACAGCAATGGCAAACGACCAAGCCCACGCAGTCCTTACTCACTAAAATTGGTATCGAGCCGGATAACCACAAACAATATCAACAACAAGTATCAGGCATTCCTGTATTAGCAGCCATGAAACAAGCATGGATCACCATCACTGAACTCTTAACATTTTACGTAATCACTCTAAAGCAATTGATCACGGGCGCAATCCCTTTTCTTTTTTTATTGGGCCCCTTTGGCTTACTCATCACTATGATTGATTCTTTTCTCCAAGGATTGGTGGTGTTTTTATCCTTCATTGCACATTTAAGCCTGGCTGTCGCCTTGGTCAATCTTCTTCCTATCCCATCTTTAGATGGTGGATCGATTGTGTATACATTGATAGAAAAACTGCGTGGCAAACCCATGTCGATTGCTTTTGAACTCTTATTGCATCGTTTGGTATTCATTGGATTATGTGTATTTTTTATCAATTTGCTTCTTAATGATCTGCAGCGATATTTTGGATAAATGAACTCATTGCTTAGATTGATCCTGTGTGATAGTTTTTACATTCTTTTACTAAGGTTTTCATTGGTTTTTTATATACCCCAGAGGGCAATGACGCCCAGCGATCAATCGTCTAGCAGGGAACTCTCAAATGACTGATAAAAGAAATGCCACTCACGTAGCAAAGGGGAATCTTACAACCATAGAAATAACTCCCCCCACGGAAGCAGACAATCTGCTGTGGTATCAATCCACACAACAAAGCACTATCCTCAATAAAGAAGAACGTTTGGCCATTCTTGCATTAGCTTTAGGTGCATTTGCAGTACGACTTAATGAAGCTATTCCCTTAAATTTTCTGCCCGAAATTGCGAATTCATATTCTATTTCAATTGATACAACGGCTCTGGCTATGTTTTCTTTTATGCTCGGTTCATCTCTGAGTTTACCCGTCGCCATGTGGGCAACCACACCCATGGATCACTATCACCTTTTGATTGCTCTACAAGGGTTGTTGGCAGTGTCCGCAGCTATATGTGCAGCCTCTCCAAATTTTGCAATTTTATTAAGTGGCAGAGTGATTTCCTCATGTGCTCATGCGACTTATATCGGAACTGCGGCACTCACAGCAGTGAATACAGTGCCTGAGCACAAACGTCACCGTGCCAATGCTTTATTTTTTGCTGGGCCTGCTTTAGCGAGTATTGTAGGGGTCCCTTTGGATACGCTTTTGGGTCAACACACTGAATGGCGACAAACATTTTGGCCAATCGTTGGATTGGCTTTATGCTCCGCAAGCAGTATAGTGCTATTTTTAAATAATAAAAATGTTCATAAAAACGAAGCACAATCCGCTTTGCAACGTAAACGAGAAATAGACGAAAGACAAAAAGAGTTAGATAGTTTTAAAAAAAAGGATATATGGCTTGCATTATGCGCATCAACCCTGGTGTATGCCGGCATGTTAGCTTCTTATACATTCTTTGCTCCAATGATGATTAATTTGGCTGGCTATTCAAAAAAAGATCTTCCTTGGTTAAGTATTTTATATGGTATTAGTGCTGTTCTTGGAACACTATTAGGTCAAAAAATCTCTCATGTTAGCGCGACAAAAAGCACGAGACGGTTACTCAGCCTGTATGTCCTTACTCTTATCGTTTTTACATTCACAATTGATTATAAAGTACCTGCGGCATTGACATTTTTAATGAGCGGATTTATTAGTTACGCCGTATCAAATCCTTTGTTATCTTACACCGCCTCCAAAGCTGAGTCAGGCACGGAGCTCGCCGAAGCGGCCAATAGCTTCGCATACGGGGCTGGCGCTTCTTTTGGCATCTTTTTAGTTATTTTGGCCATTCATCATGGATATGGATATCACGCACCGAATTGGATTGGCGCTTGTCTCGTAGCGCTTGGGATGGGTTGTATTGTCGTCAATGAAAGACAAACCTGTCTGCCATCCAGAGATACTCTCCATAGATATAAACCTGTACTAAACCCTTACCCTATTAGATCGGGAGATTATACGTCACCACTTATATCTATGGACGACGATGATACAGCGTCAAACAGAGAAGAGACCTCCTGGCATCCCCGTTGGGGATCGTCTTTTAGTAGTGCTCTCTTTTTTGGGAGTGCTAACAATTCTTTCAATGACCGCAATACCGCTCAGGTACTCATGATCAAAAACTGCTTAGACGAGCATGATTCAGAGCAACAACAAAGCACCCACAGTCCAACTAACGTCTGAATCAGGTAAATAGCCGACTGATTGCTGGCCATCAAATCCGTAGCTTTGGACCAAAAGTCCATAAAAATAAGAGCCAATCAAACAATTTTTGAGTATAAATTCATTATGCGAATAGTGTTTGGTCAAATAACTATACTCTTGATGACACAGCCTTTGATCTGTTTGTTGCAACAAATCAACAAGTGTAAAAGCCCTTCCAGAAAATACAAAAGGCTTTTGAAGAATCATCTTACTGACTGCGGCTACCGTGTACCATTCTTGATTGCTACGTTTATCCAATGCTGCTTGTGTCAATGCTTTGACTTGATAAGAGTCATTCATCATTTGACCCAATTCTTTTTGACAGCTATTTGCATCTCCGGAAGCCAATTCGCCATTATCCAAAGGATATCCTATTGGAAAACAGGCTGAACGACCTTTAGACTGAGCAAATAGTTCATTCACACCCAGACCAAGAAAACTATAAGTAAACAACGTAATAGGCCGTCCATATACTTGTATATGTCGTATATTTTTAGAGTCGATTGCCTCTACATCTTGCACTGGAAAAGCGATTTGAGCAGACGCACCCCCAATCTCTAATAAACCAACCAAGGGTTGCGAAGCATCCTCCAAAGTATGGAGATGATAATTCAATCCCAGCCACCCATACAGGCCTTCTTCTTCGCCAGAAATGGTACGTGCTTCCTTCAACTGCCAGTGTGGATGGGTAGAAAACCACGTGGTTATGTCTGCATAATAGTGATCTTGAAGAGTAGTTGGCAGTAAGCGCATTCCAGCGGTCGCATAAAAATACACAGGAATAGGGTGTTGTGAAACCGCTGACATCAATGCACTCAGATAAGTATCTATAGAGACTTTATCCCTAGACATAGTCGCTAGTCCAGGCGCTATCTTATTCTCATAAATGGGTTCGATGTGAATAGGCGTTTTTTGTTCATTCAAATCATAAGCATAGACATAAAGCCTAGATGCTGTACTGCCCGCATCCACTACTGCCAAACAATGGCGTTGTTTACATTCTAAGGTATTGATATTAGCTGCAAAACCAACAGAAAAAAACAGGTGACTCAATAAAACCAACGACCCTATCCAACGTTGCAGCATTATCATGTGAATCCCAAAAAAATTGCAATATTTTAAGACAACTTGGATATAATTTCAAGTTAAAAAAGGGGTTATTTTGATCTTATTACGCTGAAATCCCACATGAATCATACCTTGTTGTGAAGTGGAAAATAATTGAACATGTGCATGATGATAACGTTGAATGACTTTGGCATGCGGAAAATGATAGCGATTATCAAATCCATACGACAATATGGCATATTGGGGTGCGACAGCATTTAAAAAATGGCCTGAAGACGACGTTTGGCTGCCATGATGTGGGACAATCATCACGCTGGAATGCAAGGATGTGCCATATTGTTGAATCAGATATGATTCTGCCTGCTGTTCAATATCACCTGTCAGCAACAGTTGGCCAGATTGATTCGAAATCTGTAACACACAAGAACGATTATTTTTACTCCCCAAGATCTTGGAAATTGGAAAAAAATGAAAGCGGATACCGTCCCATGTCCAATCTGCATAGGTATGACAGGATTGGCCACGACGATAAAACCCAGGATCATCTACAAGCAACTCGCTGTTTGGATAGCTTGCTTCCACGCTTACTAATCCCCCTCTATGATCTAAATCAGGATGGCTAATAACAATTTTATCCAAATGGTGCACGCCCAAGAACTTCAAATAAGGCACCATCACCAATTGCCCCATATCTGATCCACGGTACAGTTGTCCGCCTGTATCATAGATTAAGACATGATGTTGTGTGCGGATGACAACAGCTAATCCTTGACCCACATCCAAAATATTCGCTTCAAATTCATGAGCTGGAATTCTAGAATGAGGCGGATAAAAAGTTGTGACGAACAGGCTTAAGGCTGTGGCAAACAAGGCTTTCAACGGCAATAATAAAACAATCATCAAAGCCAACATCCACATCAATGGCAACAGGATATTTGCATAACTCATTTGCACATTTATCCAAGCCAATCCATCTATCCAATGTAAAAACAATAACAATCCAGAAATGGTTACTTTTAAAAGCGGACTTAACCAGGTCAAACAGTGACCCAAGCCTAAACTCAACAAAGCCAAAGGTACAATCACAAAACTGACCCAAGGAATCGCAATGATATTTGCCAACAAACCACTCACCGCACCATAAGAAAACCAATATACGGTGAAGGGTAGCAGGCCGATCATGCACGACACTTGAATCCAACCTAATTTTTGCCAACCTGTTGTCACAATACGACGATTCATGGTCAATAAAATTGCTACTGCCATAAAAGAAAGATAAAATCCAGGCATCAACACTGCATGCGGTTCTGAAAGCAATACGGCCAGTAATGCATACCGCCATGCTTGCCAAGCACCAAATTGCCGCTGACCTAAATAACGGTAAAACATAAATACCGATGCCACCACTGCCCGCTCAGCCGGTACCCCAAACCCTGCAACCAAGGCATACAGTATCCCACTGATCATACCGGCAAAACTTGCTATTTTTTGTGCGGGATACCTTAAACATAGACGCTTTGAGCGAGACCAAACATATAAAACCAATTTAAACATCAAGCCAGCAATCAATCCAATATGAGCACCAGAAATCACCATCAAATGGGTAGTCCCAGTACAACGAAACAAAGTCCATGATGCTTGACTGATATGACTGCTGACACCGATTGTTAATGCTTGGACTATCCCTAATGTGGTTTCATCCGGTATATTTTTTGCCAAAGAAGCTGCCATTTTTTCTCTCAAGCTCAAAATACTCAAAGAAATGGGTTTAGGTATTTGTTTCATGGAGCCTTTTTGAATCGTGCCCGTCCATCGAATATGGCGACCTTCGAGCAACGTTTTATAATCAAATCCTCCCGGATTATTAAGATTATGAACACGACGCAATTTTGCGCGCAAAACCCAATATTGGCCGACTTTTATGACAGGACAATGTTGATAGCAAGCCAATTGTACACGCGCTTTTATGGGAGAAGCATTAAGACAGTCTGCATCGAATTCGAATTTCATTCTTTCAGGCGTTTGATTGGGAATCGAAGCAACCACCCCAGATAACTCAACACGGGGAAGCACGTCTTGCACTGGCATATGTTGGTCAGAAGTAAACCACTGATGGAACAAACCTACACCATATGCCAGCAGAAAAACACCGATAAAAATCCAGCGCGGACGTAAAAACATCAAGGCAAGCATGAAACATAAGGGGAGTTTCGAGTGCGTATAAAAATACAGCATCCCTAAAAGAAAACAGATGATTTCCATATCGTGTCAGGTTGGATTGACGACTGGATGTACTGTACAAGAGGAAAGAATGTTTGTCTAGCTATCCCTTGATGAGGCGTTGTGTTTAGCGACAAGACATGATTTACACTTTAGATCGTATTCTATGATATTTATTTAGGTCAAGAATAAGGACTCTTTGTTGGCAAAAATAAATATTTATTAAGTTAGGCTCTGGAATTGCCGCTATCAAACCAAGATGGCAACTGTTTTAAAACGATTGGAGGGTTCTGTAAATAATTTTGTGTCATTAGTCATAGTATATGATCTGCCTATTTTGGGATAAGCATTAATCAAGAGATAAACTATGACAGAAGATATAGTATAGTACATATTATCCATGCAATCAGAAAATGGTCTTATAATTTTATGTTTTGTAAACAAGCTGAAGAACTCCTGCTTGGAAACGAGCATTAATTGTTCCGACACTATTCGCGTTGTTAATAGGCGAGTTCGGAAGAAACGCTCCGTAACTATATATCGCTTGAATTGATAAATTTTTTCTTAAAGAAACATCCACTCCACCCGATATTGATCCAGATGCCGCCAAAGGATATCCAATTGCATTGGTTGCCAAGGGCACAGGATTCGTTTCATATATAATAGAAGGTAATCCCCCCATTTTTAGCCGATATTAAAAGTAGAGGGTTAAGCCACCAAAGCTAATTTTTGCTTTGGTGGAATGCCACCAATAGCCATATTAGGTCTTTCATTGTTATAAGACCAAAGCCATTGGGTAGCAAAATCTTGCACTTCAGCGATCGTACTGAATAAATATTGATTTAACCAGTCGTATCTTACCGTTCGGTTATAACGCTCAATATACGCATTTTGTTGTGGGTTACCTGGCTGAATAAACAATAATGTTATTTGATGTTTATCAGCCCACTGAGCCAGTAAGTGACTAATGTACTCAGGT
>PEQK01000006.1 GCA_002786165.1 Legionella sp. | reverse complement strand
CCTTGTTTACCGCAGGTTCACTGCGGTAAATACTTACATATAAGTGCAATAAAGACTCCCATGGAAGATAGTCTTGTTGTAAAATATAGATTACATATTTCAAAGTAGAAACAATGACTCTAGAAAAAGAACGGATTCAAGTCTTTGTACATGATCTCGAAACATGCAATTTCAAAAGTGACTTCGATAGTGGTTTTCTAACAACTCCTCTACAAAGCTTGTATGCATATAATAAAAACAAATGGCTGTCTATATTCCAAGAAAGACAAAAAACCTTATTAGGGAGTTCTTATGATTGGACTCATTCTTCTTTAGATCCAAAAGAGCATTGGAGCCTCTACCAAGATCATGCTAATTACCATTGGTATGCCCTGGCAAAAGTAATAGCAGAATTGTATCAATTGAGCGTTACCGATGTTATTTTTCCAAGTATTGAAATTTCTAATAAAGTTAAATTGGGGCTCATTGATAGACCTAAAAATTATGAGGATTTATATTATAATGATTCTTATACCCGCTTGATGTCGCTCTCTCTTATATTTAAACGCTTGTCCGAAGATGATTTTCAGCAATTTGGTAGTTACAATCAAAAAGGTGAGCTTTATCCATTATCATTTGACGAAGCGATACAAATCCAAAATAAAACTCAACTCAGCATAAGATCTGAAAAAACGTATTGGCAAGAAATTTGTGATAAGCATATTCCAAATTGGACTAATCCTTCTAATTTTTATATTGATGATTTAATCTACCCGCTTTTTAACCTAGTGCAAGCTTATTTTAAAGCTTTAGAAGATGAAACTTCAAGTGATGGCATACGAAATTTACTGCAGCTCATGTATGAAGATGAATTAAAATCTTTAAAAAATGTTGAAGCTAATTATTTTTATGGGCAAAAAATACCTAATTTTGATCACAAAGAAATAACATATGTTCTGATTGAAATTTTGACGGATATAAAGCGCTATCAGTTAGATGAAATTTTACCGAAAATGGTGGCTTTGGCGGTATGGATTACAGAAAAAAATCCGGCTATGCTCACAGAGCACCCTGATGTAGATCTTATCTATAAAAGAAAAGAATTAGGCCCCTATTTTACTCGTGAAAAGTTAAGAAGTGAACTGTATATTTTACAGCGATCTAGAAAGAGTCTAGAAGATGAAGAAATGTCAATGATTGAAGAGCTTATCAAGTTATCTAATAGTGACATACCTGATTCAATGCTTTTTAAAGGCTCCAAATCAAACTCTAACAGTATTCAAGCGCTATTTTTAAATAGAGACGCATATAATAAAACTCACTCAAGCCCCGATCATCCATGTGAATATTTGTATCAACGTAGAGGCATCAATCAACAGTTTATCCGTATAGCGCAATATTTACAGGGCAGTGGTTTTTTAGAACAACAAGGCATTGAAGATTATTTTTTGTTATTAATGCCGACTTTGAAAACTTCATTTGATCCTGTCTCAGGTGAATTTTGGTCAACAAGACCTTTTTCTCATTATGTTTGGCCAGAGAATGATCGTACGTATTTGATTGGGTTGTTTAATTCTGCTAATAATTATGCCGCGGAAAACAACTGTTTTTATAATGCGAACGCAGTTCCTCGCCGTGCATTAACAGTGAAGGAATATAAGCACGTAAAATCGTATGCGGCCAAAAAATTTGCACATTTTCCTCGTGTTCCTGAGCACATTATGTATCGGTTACGGGCTAGTACCTTACAAAGTTTGGTGAACTTGGTCAATGAAACCTTCGATTATTCTGGTTTAGAAGATAATTATCACCTTAAAGAAGGTATTCCTAATAATTCTCAACTCAATTCAAAGTGTATATATTTTAAGAGAATAATTGAACGCAATACAGTTGTTTATAAAGTCAGAGATTCTTGGGTGAATGGGATTCGAGAAGGAGAGATTTCTTTTGATTCGATAGAAGCGTTTAAAGAGTTTTCGAATTTTAATACGTATCAAAAGTTACATTATATATTAGATATTACCTCAAATAATCATCATACTCATCCCGATTACTCAAAGTCAAGGTTTCATGAAATATGTAAAGCTTATACAAAATTCAGAGAATTTTATTATGAACTTCCTAATGGTGAGCGTGAAAATTTGAATAAAGTTGCCATAATATTTCATAATGACACCGTACGTATGTTTTCTGAAATTTGGTTAGGTGGTAATCCTAAGTGCCTGGCCAGTGCAAGCAAATGGTTTGCAATTTTAATTTTAAATTATCTTCCAAACTTGAAATTTTGTAAATATATCGAGAACTATCCCAAAGATCCCACAAAAACTTTGTATTTAGTTGATGCTCGTAAAAACTCACAAAATTTATATAGAAAAGATATGATTATTAATGATATATGTGATCCCGAGAAAGATCTTAATGAAGTTTTGACCTATCGTGAAAGTAATGGTACTGATTTGGCAGGAACGGTAATAAGCTGGGTTTCCTGGAGTTTGGGTATTTTCAGTCCGCCTCAAGAAACGTACACAGACTCCCCTGGTGAAACAGATACCGAGGAGGAATCTGTTGATTTAACACCAAATGTTTCTTGTAAGTAATTCACGCTTACGTAAATAGGCTGAATCTTAAGCTGTGCGCGTCATTTCAATGGGTTCTTCAGCTTTATTCCAATTCAATAGCAGGGTTGCAATAATACCTGCAATTAATCCCCAGAATGCAGCGCCTATACCAAATAAAGTTAATCCTGATGCAGATACTAAAATAGTTATGATAGATGCTTCGCGATGTTGTTCTGATCCCAATGCAACATTAATGCTGGATCCAATCGTGCTAAACAAGGCAAGTCCCGCAATAGATAGAATCAATTCTTTTGGAAAAGCAAAAAAAACAGCAACCACTGTAGCGCCAAAAATGGCAATGCCCAACCAGCATATGCCTGCAAAAATAGTCGCTTTAAAGCGCTGAGCAGGGTTAGAATCGGCTTCTTTACCTGTACAGATGGCAGCAGTGATGGCTGCAAGACTAATGGAGTAACATCCAAATGGTGCAAATAAAAGTGTAGCAAGACCAGTCCATCCTACAACCGTAGAAATCGGTGGTTGATACCCTGAGGTATTCAGTACAGCGATACCAGGGATATTTTGTGAGGTCATTGTTACCACAAACAAAGGAATACCAATACTGATTAAGGCTGGTAATGAGAAAACTGGGGTAATGAAAATGGGCGTAGATAATGCAAAATGACATTGATCAATATGAAACAAGCCTTGAGCGCTTGCAACCACAATACCTACCATCAATACTAAAATAATGACATATCTGGGGAAAAATCGTTTCCCAATCAAATACACCATTAACATAGCGCATACCATCGACGCTTGATCTTGCATGGCCGTGAAGACATTGATGCCAAAATGCAGCAAAATACCGGCGAGCATGGCAGACGTCAACGCGCGCGGAATGTGTTCCATCACTTTTTGAAAAAGACCGGTAACCCCAGACAAAATAGTGAGTAGGGCCGCAAATACAAAGGCACCAATGGCTTCAGGCATGCTAATGCCTGTTAAACTGGTGACAAGCAATGCCGCACCTGGCGTAGACCATCCAGTTAAAATCGGCATGCGATAATGTAGAGAAAATCCGATAGACGTGATAGCAATACTCAAGGCTAAAGCAAAGAGCCATGAGCTGATTTCTGCGGGACTAGCGCCTGCATTACTGGCAGCTTGAAAAACGATAACGCCAGAACTTGTAAACCCTACCAACACGGCAACAAAACCGGCAGTCATATTAGAAAAAGAAAAGTACTTAAGCAAAAGATTCTCCTGGATAAGCCGTGTTATAGTAAGTTTTTATATATCTTGCCTGCACAAGCGCTGCAGCTCAATCCGTGTTTATATGCAAGGTATAGGACATATCGTTATGGGTTGCTCTACAATGGATTTATTTTAAATGATCATAGGGTGTATGGATCATTTAAAAATTCATGATGCTTAAATCAAGCAATTTATCCCAAATTAGTATTGTTTATCATTTTAACATAATTTTCATAACGTTTCAGCGAAATTTGGTGGGTTTTTACGGCCTGAATGACGGCACAATTTGGGGTATTAAAGTGAGAACAATTACGAAATTTACAATGGGCGACATAAGGTTTAAATTCACGAAAGCCTGCAGCAATCGTTGCCTGAGGCATAGACCATAGAGAAAATTCTCGCACGCCTGGTGAGTCAATCAAATCTCCTCCACTGGGTAAGTGATACAAATGGGAATTGCTTGTCGTATGACACCCCAATTGACTTTGGGCTGAGATTTCACCTGTTTGAATCCGTGATGCTTCATGGGGTAGTAGATAGCGAATCAAAGACGATTTTCCAACACCAGACTGGCCGACAAACACAGAAATTTGATTTCGTAGAGATTTTTGAAGTGTATTGAGTTCTTGCGATTTGATATGGGTAAACAGTAATGGATAGCCCAATGGTTCATAATGTTGCAAAAGAAATTGACGATTGTCCCCGCCGGTGTCTAAATCGGTTTTATTCAGAATAATGAACGGCTGTATATTTAGGTATTCAGCCATGACCAAGTAACTATCTAAAAGCAACCAAGAAATAGGAGGCGCGGGTGCGATGACGATCATCATTTGACTGATGTTTGCTGCGATGGCTTTGACATGACCGTGAGCATCTGGCCTGCCCAAAACGGTTTGGCGTGGATACACACTCAGAACAATGCCTTGACCTGGGCCTTCCAGTTGCCAGATCACGCGATCACCTGCGACGAGAGAATCCAGATTAGGCCGAATAGCACAATGAATCGCTTGACCCTCCGCATCTTCAATATGAGCGTGGCGACTGTATCGTTTGATCACCAAGCCTTCACACAATGTTTTGTCTGCATTGTTTTCATGTGAATGACGATAGTGCTGGTGTTGTTTCGCAATGCGTGATGATTGTTGCTTGTTGATGCGTCTTTTACTCATAGATAGATCAGATATAATAAGAAGATTACAAAGAGGATAACATGAAAATATATCTTGTAGGTGGTGCTGTTCGCGATCAATTGCTCGGGTTACCCATAAAAGAACGAGATTGGGTTGTGGTTGGGGCGGAGCCTCAAGCATTACTAAAGCTAGGATATCAGCAAGTAGGACGAGATTTCCCGGTTTTTTTACATCCAAAAACGCGTGAAGAATATGCTTTGGCGCGTAAAGAAAAAAAGCGTGGTTCTGGTTATTATGGGTTTGAATGTGATGCAAATAGTTACGTGACTTTAGAAGAGGATTTAGCACGGCGGGATTTGACCATCAATGCGATGGCGATGGACAGTGATGGGCGATTGATTGATCCTTACAATGGAAAAAAAGATTTAGACGCAAGACGTTTGCAACATGTATCAGAAGCATTTGTAGAAGATCCTGTACGTGTGCTCCGAATTGCACGGTTTATGGCGCGTTTTGAATATTTGGGGTTTGAAGTTGCAGCGGAGACCCGTGTGTTCATGCAGCGTATGGTGCGAGATGGAGAATTAGCGCATTTGGTACCAGAGCGCGTCTGGCAAGAATGGCAGAAAAGTTTGCTTGAAAAAAATCCATCGGCATTTATCAAGACGCTCCGAGCGTGTGGTGCTTTAAAAGCTATCTTACCTGAAATCGATGCGCTGTTCGGTGTGCCTAGTAGAGTCACTCATCATCCTGAAATAGATACTGGCATCCATACTTTAATGGCCCTAGACATGGTAACTCAGCTGTCTTCTGATCCTATCTTAAGGTTTGCCACAGTGTTGCATGATCTGGGTAAAGCAGCTACGCCTATAAAACATTGGCCCGCGCAAAAAAACCATGATGAATTAGGTTTGCCGATTATTGAGCAATTATGTCAACGACTTGCTGTACCAAAACGGTATCAGGCTTTGGCGTTGATGGTGGCTCAATGGCACTTACATATTCATCGTGTGGTCGAGTTGTCGGCAGAGAAAATAGTAGACATCTTCGATCGCACGCATGCTTTTCGTGATCCTAATGACTTTGAACACATGCTTTTGGTATGTGAAGCAGATTATCGTGGACGTGGTATTTCTACAACAAAAAAAATCTCTTTGGATTATCCACCGGCGCAAGTCTGGCGTATAATGTTGGCTGAATGTCGTAAATTACACGCAAAAACTTGGATAGACCAGGGTTTAGTGGGTGTTGCGATCAAAGAAGCCTTACATGCCGCACGCGTTGCGTGTGTGACGAACATACAACATGGGAATTGAATGAAATCTAATCAAAACTTGATTTGGATCGATTTGGAAATGACGGGCCTCGATCCCAAAAAAGATCGCATTATTGAATTGGCAACAGTAGTGACGGATTCTAATTTAACGATTTTAGCGGAAGGTCCGGTATTCGCTATTCATCAATCCGATGAGCGGTTAAATGGGATGGATGCTTGGAATACCAGACAGCACAACCAATCAGGATTGGTAGAGCGAGTCAAAGCCAGCATCATTGATGAAGCTACAGCAGAGCAGCAAACCATCCATTTTTTGAGTCAATGGCTTGATGCGGGTAAATCACCTATTTGTGGAAATAGCGTCTGCCAAGATAAGCGTTTTTTATGCGAATACATGCCTAATTTGTCTGATTTTTTTCATTATCGTCAGTTGGATGTGAGTACATTAAAAGAGCTGATGATGCGTTGGCAGCCACAACTGGCATCAGGTATTCAAAAACAATCCAAGCATTTGGCTTTGGATGATATCAAAGATTCTATTGCAGAATTACGTTACTATCGACAACATTTTATCAAGGATCATCATGCTTGAACGTGAGTCATTGGTTTTACCGGATGGGGCCAATAAATTATTATTACATTCTTGTTGCGCACCTTGTTCAGGTGAGGTGATGGAAGCATTAGTGGCTTCAAATATTGATTTTTCTATCTTTTTTTATAATCCTAATATTCATCCCGTCCAGGAATACGAAATTAGAAAACAAGAAAATATTGTATTCGCCGACAAGCATAATATTCCTTTTATTGACGTAGATTATGACAAAGACAACTGGTTTGCGCGCGCCAAAGGATTAGAGTATGAACCTGAGCGCGGTAAACGATGCACGATGTGTTTTGATATGCGATTTGAACGTACTGCACTGTACGCGCACGAACATGGCTTTCCTGTGATTTGCAGTTCATTGGGTATTTCACGGTGGAAAGATATGAATCAAATCAATGATTCTGGTGTTCGAGCTGCTGCGCGTTATCCAAATTTGGTATATTGGACTTACAATTGGCGCAAACAAGGTGGCGCTGCACGTATGTATGAGATTGCCAAACGTGAAAACTTTTATCAACAAGAATATTGCGGGTGTGTTTATTCCTTAAGGGATACGAATGCGTGGCGCAAAAGCAATGATCGTGAACGGATTAAGATTGGTGTCAATTATTATGGTTCAGAGGACGAGCCTGCGAGTTGAAGCAGATGGGCATTGGTGCAGATTTTGTGATTTTGCTTAAACTGTAATGAGATACCGCGGACAAGCCGCGGTACTTAAGTATCATCTCGTAGTGAAACAGCCATGCTGTACACCCAGATTTTGTTTCTTAATGCACTCACTAGCCTGACGATAAGAGTGACATGCCGCGTTTTGATCATCCAACGCTTCAGATAGCTTGCCCAATTCATAATAAGCTTCAAAAGAGGGTTGGATGTGAATGCTTTGCGTGAGATGGGTCTTGGCTGCACCCCAAAGTTGCTGTGCTGCAAATAGTTGTCCGAGACAAGTATGCAATGGAGCAAAATTCGGGTTTTTTTTAAGCAGAGACTCAATGAAAGGAATACGTGCTTTAGTGATATGGACCTGGCCATAACAGTCTAGTAATTGGTTATTTAACTGATGTTGTAAACTGTCTCTTAACCTGCTTTCGGCGGCTTCGTCTTGGTGTTTACTTAATAAATAACGAGAATATGTGGCGGTAATCTCTGGATTATGGCGTAATTCTTTGGGTAAATGTGATATTAAAAGGTCGACCTCATCATCATTGTGTTGCTGCACATAGATCTGCAATGCTTGTACATAAGCGTTTTGCGCGATCTCTCTTAACGAGTGTTCTGCAATGATAGAATGGGATGTAAGTTTTGGCAAAATATGAATTAACTCTGACCAATTTTGGGTGGCTTGGTATAAGCGGAGCAAAAGTTTTAATGCATACGGATGATCTGGACTGAGCGCTTGTACATTCTGTAATGTAATAGCAGCCTCTGCCCATTGATGATGATCCAATTGTAGCGTTGCTTGCGTAAGCTCAATGGCAATAGAAGCATCAGGTTCTGCCGCTTGTGCTTGATGTAAATAGTGATCGCGCAATGCGGGTTCACCCAATTCTTCTGCAGCTCTGGCAGCTGTTAGGTAGTTGATCAATGGCAAATCAGTATCAGCTGCAGCCGAAATCAAATGTTTTTTTGCGGTTTTCCAATGCCCTTCACTGAATTCAATCAAACCTCGTTTGGTTTTGGTTTGTGCCTTATTCAAACGTCTTTGGGCGCGCCACTGTTGCCAAGCATGGGGTAGGGCACTGATGTATTTTAGCGTTGATAGTACGAGATTCGTCAATACTATGAAGCAAATGAGAGCTATCAGAGCTACCCAAAAAGTAGCTTCAATGGTCCAATGATGGATCATGACCACAACATACCCTGGCTCATGTTGTAACCAAAGACCCAAATATACGGATGCCAACAATACAGCAAAAATAACAATGATTCGTATCATGATGGTGTCTCATCTTGTGATATAGCAGTTTCATGATCTAATAAGTGCATATAATCGCTTAAGACAATTTTATTTTGAACGATGTCGATTTTTTGTAAGGATTGTATGGCATGAATAATGGCTTGGGTTTTAGGTGCATTTCTATCAAAACCCTTACATATCACATTGAGTGCTGATTCTAATGAGGCATCATACATCATTTGCTGATGGGTCATGAGACCCATTTTAGCTTGTTGTAGCTCTAAGCGAATCTGTTCACGTAAAAAAATAACATACTGAGGACCAAATTGCAGTTGAAACGCATCATCTTGATGATGAATAGCTACCAAACCACGTAGTTGTTGAAGATTTTTTTGTAATTGCTCTCGCCAAGTAGACGCTATAGGTGAGGGTGTCTGAGATTTGTTTATCAGTGTGTCAGCGGGGACTTCATTTAAAGTATCTATTTGTTTTTGAATGATTTTTATTTTATTGAGTAAGCTGTTCACATCAATAACAGGACGTTGTTCAAGTGCTTGTATATCCTGAGCAATGGCTTGACGTGTTTTAAGCAGTGTGACATTCGGAATTTGAGCTAGTAGGCTATCTGCGTGCTTTAATAAAGCTATGGTTGCTGAGATGTTTTGAGTCCATTCTGAATTGATTTGTGCTAATCCAAGGTAGTATCGTACCGTTTTAATTTGCCAATCTTGGTCATGAGTTGGTTGAGAAGCGTTTTTCAGAAGTGTTTTAATGGTCTGTTCGTTTGCATCCATTTTCTGAGATAAGCTTTGCGTAGCGCGAGCCATCTCATTAATTTTATTATTTAAATGTTGTATGTCATCTCTTTGTTGCTGCACAAGATTTTTCTGATTGAGATCTTGCAGAGGGAGAACCGTACGTTGATGGGCCACCACTGCGTAGATACTCAGCATAATAGCAAGCAAAGACAGGCTCAGCGTGCCCCACAATACAGTGTGTGCTTTAGGGGTAGAAGTTGTTTCTTTCTTTGAATCAGATGGCACGTCGTCCTTGTCCATGTGTCAGTTCCGCCAATGTGGTTAAAAGGTTTTCATAAGGAGATAAAATAACAGTTTGCATGTCATAATGATGCGCCAGATCTGCCAAACGAGGACTTATCACAATGCAAGGTTTGGATTGAATCCAGGGTCTTGCTGCTTCCTCAAATAAGACAAATAAATTATCAATCGCTCCATGACTTAACATCAGTATAATATCCACAGCGTCATCTTGCCATAATGCATGCGTAAAAGAGAGATTTTTTTCAGGTAAGCTACGACGATACACTGTCGCAGTGTGCAAAATAGCACCTTTTTTTTGTAAATGAGATGCAATGAGGGGGCGGCTGTTTTCGCCTGAAACTAATAATATAGAGGATTGCTGGATATGTTGTAAGGCGTCTAACTTCAAAAAATGCTCGCTGTCCGCCATTGTAGGAAGCTCAGACACTGTGATTTGGTGCTGTGCCAGGGCTTGGGCAGTTGCCTGACCAATAGCCAAGGGCTCAATGGTATTTGGCCAGGTTAACCGAAGTGCTTTTAGGCCTTGAAAAAAATACTCTACCGCATTGGCACTCACAAAAATAGCTTTTTGGATTGAAGACAACGGGGGCATATGAGTCATCCAATCTAGCGATAGGGGGTCGATGTTCAAAGTGGGTAATTCAATAGATATCCCCCCTGCCTCATGAATCTTAGTGCTTAAAAAAGCAGCTTGATGTTTGGGGCGGGTATTGAGAATTCGTAGCCCATTTAAATGCAATCGAGTAATTGTCGTGCTCCTTGGTCTAAAAGTTGTTGCGCACACTGGTCAGCCATTTGAGGTGCTGTGTTCATAGAACCTGAGTTGGATGCCGAGAGTACCTTTTGGCCATCGGCAGATAATACTTTGGCTTGAATCTGTAAGGCGTTTGGTTCATGTTCTTGGCAATATACAGCAACAGGCGCATGACAATTGCCACCCAATACTGCATTTACTTGACGTTCTGTGGTGACACAAAGCGCTGTCAGTGGATGATTTAATGGGCTGATCAACGTATGGGTTGCTTGGTCGTCTAAGCGACACTCAATACCCAATGCTCCTTGGCCGCAGGCTGGTAACATGAGGGTTGCCGGAATAATTTGTTTGATCTGCTGTTGGAGATCCATGCGAATGAGTCCTGCTGCAGCAAGAAGAATGGCATCAAACGGCATTGAAGAGAGTTTTTCAATTCGAGTTTGGATATTGCCTCGTAATGTTTCAACGCGAAGATCAGGGCGTATAGCTAATAATTGTGATTGTCTGCGTAAGCTCGATGTGCCGATTTTAGCATGCAGGGGCAAGGCGTGTATGGATTCATAATGCTCACTGACGAGCGCATCGAATGGATTTTCTCGTTCAGAGATGGCCATGATACCTAAGTTCGGTGGAAAATGCGCGGGCACATCTTTCATGGAATGCACCGCGATGTCTGCGCGGTTGTGCAACAGCGCATCTTCTAATTCTTTTACAAATAAACCTTTACCCCCTTTGGGAACGTTTATATTTTTAAGGAAACGATCACCTGAGGTCACCATAGGGATTAATTCAATATCAAGCTGAGGCCAGGTCATGGCTAGTTGTTGTGCGATGTATTGTGCTTGCCACATCGCAAGAGGACTTTGCCGTGTTGCGATACGTAATTTTGAAGTCGGCATGAAAATCATACATGAAAAAGAATAGCATGATGATATCATAAAATGTTTTTTGGCAGTTAGTCGCCTTGATGCAGCGCTGCATCAAGGCGACTAAGATCTAACCTCCAGCTCTGGCCATCGTTACTCCATCGCCATTGATGGGCTTCGGTGTTTATGTAATACGTTTTGTTCTTCGTTCGGTGCTCTCTTTTGGCTAGAAAATAATGTGCCACGAGCATGCAGATAATGTTGAGTAGAATGCAGTTGTTTCAATTGCTCTAATATTGCTTTCCCTTCTTCATTGTCTAAATGTTTTACACTCTTTTTCATAGCAAGAATAGCTTCATGTAACATAGGCTTCGATGTATGACTGCGATAGCACACTGAGATATTATACCATGCTAAGGCTTTATCAGAGGGTGCATCGGTTCTTTGACACATTTGCTCAAAATAGTATAAAGCACGTTCAATTTTTACAAGGTGCATCAAACAGATGCCCATTTGATTCAAGACGGAAGTTTCGTCGCAATCAAATTTCTTGGCAAGGGTGTAGTACGGTAATGCGTCAGAATATAGGCCTTTTTTATAAAAAAAATCGCCCATATCAGCTAGAGCCCACATGTGTAATCTGCGTTTTTGAGGTACATAGTCCACATTAGAACAATTTTCTAAATCAGCAGCCGATGCCTCAATGGCAGCTTGAAGCCGCTGATATTCAAGATCGTTTTGAAAATCCATATTCAACACGTTCAAAAATGAGTTGTGACATTAGTGTGCCAGGTTTTTTTGAGAGATACAACGCTTAAAAAGGTTTTTTTGATTCGATGATGATGGATACTTTCTGTTATACTTTGGCGTGATTTAATTTATGAGGTTTGTTGAGTGGTCATGCCAACACAGGAACATATAAAAGAGCCTTGGCTAGAGGGTTTGAATGAGGCTCAATGGGCTGCAGTGACAGCCCCTCTGGGACATTTATTAATTTTAGCTGGCGCGGGTTCTGGTAAAACTCGGGTATTGGTCAGTCGCATTGCTTATTTAATGCATGCACAACACGTGTCTTTAGATGGCGTATTGGCTGTGACGTTTACCAATAAAGCCGCTGGAGAAATGAAAGCACGATTGTCTGCGATTTTGCATCAATCTTTATCGGACTTATGGATTGGAACATTTCATGGCATTTGTCATCGATTATTGCGTCGTCACCATCAAGATGCCAAACTACCTGAAGCCTTTCAAATTTTAGACAGTGACGATCAAGCCCGTATGATCAAGCGTGTTATGAGTGATCTGCAATTGGATCCTGAGCAATGGCCGGTGAAGCAAGCTCAATCTTTTATCAATGGCAACAAAGACGAAGGATTAAGATCCCATCAAGTCGTTGCCTTGTCTTATGGTCCAGTCAAAACTTGGCTCAGAATTTATGCCGCTTACGAAAAAGCCTGTCAAATTTCTGGTGTGATTGATTTTGCCGAAATTTTATTACGAACGCATGAATTACTACGAGATAATCCCTCTTTATTAGCTCATTATCAAAGCCGTTTTCAAACTATTTTGGTGGATGAGTTTCAAGATACGAATACTATCCAATACGCTTGGATTCGCTTGCTCGCGGGACAACACGCGAAAGTGATGGTCGTTGGTGATGATGATCAATCTATTTATGGGTGGCGCGGTGCCAAAGTTGAAAATATTCAGCGATTTTCTCGAGACTTTCAGGATACCCAGGTTGTTAGATTGGAGCAAAATTACCGTTCGAGTGCCATTATTCTTCAAGCAGCTAACGCATTAATTGCTCATAACAGTGCGCGAATGGGTAAGTCTTTATGGACTTCAGGTCAGCAAGGGGAAAAAATTGTTGTTTTTTCAGCATTTAATGAATTAGAAGAAGCTCGTTTTGTCAGCGAACGGGTCGCCATGGAGCATCAACGTGGCCGTCCTTTACGAGACATAGCTGTGTTGTACCGTTCAAATGCCCAATCACGGGTATTAGAGGAAGCCTTTTTGCGCTCAAACATAGGCTATCGTATTCATGGTGGCGTGCGCTTTTTTGAACGCGCAGAAATCAAAGACACCATGGCGTATTTGCGGCTGATCCTGAATCGAGATGATGATGCAGCGTTCGAACGTGTGGTGAATTTACCGACGCGAGGCGTTGGCGAAAAGACTTTAGATACGGTTCGAACCTTTGCCCGAACTGAGTCGATTTCCTTATGGGCAGCATCGCTGGCTATTTTATCTGCTGCTCAATTACCGCAGCGTGCCAGTAGTGCTTTGGCAGCTTTTTTAAACTTAATTGCAACCTTGCAAGATGATATTTTGGGCTTGCCTTTGGAAGAACAGATCAGCAAAGTGATTAATCAATCTGGGTTATATGCCTATTATGCCAAGATCAAAGGCGATTTGGCAGAATCCAAATTACAAAATTTACAAGAATTGGTCAGTGCCGCCAAAGAATTTCGTTATGAAGATGATGAAGAACTACCACTTCTTGTCCAATTTTTGTCTCATGCCTCGCTTGAAGCAGGAGAATGGCAGGCTGAAGAGCATGAAGAATATGTGCATATGATGACTTTGCATGCGGCTAAAGGCTTAGAGTTTCCTGCGGTATTTTTAGTGGGCATGGAAGAAGGGTTGTTTCCCGCCAAACAATCAGCAGACGAACCAGGTCGATTGGAAGAAGAGCGCCGATTATGTTACGTGGGCATGACACGTGCTATGCAGCAATTGGTGATGACTTATGCTGAAATCCGACGGCAATACGGGCGAGAAGAGTATCATCGTCCGTCTAGATTTTTGGGTGAAATTCCCAAGGAATTGTTAGAAGAAATTCGAGTCAGTGGCCGTACAGTAGCTGTGAAACCTGCTTTTTCTCGTGCCGCACATGAATCGGGTTTGCAATTAGGCCAATCCGTGGGGCATGCGCATTTTGGTTCTGGGGTGATTTTGGCGCTTGAAGGAAGTGGTGCGCATACTCGTGTGCAGATTAAATTTGGAGATCATGGCACCAAATGGTTGGTGGTAGCTTATGCAAATTTGATTATTTAAATTTACGAAAAATTGGCGGAGAATTTTCGGGAGCTGCGGGCGATCAGTCTTAATCGAAAAAAACGGTGCCTCTGACGCACATCAGTTTGAGGCGACTTTATAATATATATTTCAATATGATTTGGCTAAAGCTATCTGTTTGAAAGCTGCTTTTGGAATCAACAACCAATAACGCCCAGTATTTTTCATTTTACCTGCAATTGCGGCTGCATCTTCGCCATTGCCCCAAAATACATCGCCCCTAACCGTGCCTTTGATTGCGCCACCCGTGTCTTGAGCGATCATTAATCGATTCAATGAGTGATGCGTAGTTTGCTGAGGATCTGGGAATGTGGTATTTAGCCAAATAGGCATGCCAATAGGCACCCAATTGAGATCCACTGCTAAGGAATATCCTGGTGTGAGTGGTACACCTTGTGAGCCAAATGCGCCATTTTCTGCAAGAGGTTTGAAAAATACAAAAGAACGATTTTTGTGAAGGATATCATTTGTTTCTTCAGGATGAGCGTTCAAATAGGCTTCAATGTTTTGTTTGGAAAGGGTGTCATAATTTAAAATACCGCGGTCCATCAAGACACGTCCTATGGCAGTATAGGGCAATCCATTTTTTCCTGAATACCCTAAATTTAATTTGGTTCCGTCTTGCAAGCTTAGCAGCGCTGATCCTTGAACTTCAATGAATAAGCGATCAATAGGACTGCGAATATAAGCAATAATTGGTGCTACATGCTGTATTGCACCTTGGTCAATTTCTTCACGAGAATAAAAAGGTACCATACGATTATGCTCAAGCCTGCCCCATAATTGCCGAGTAGGCAATGTTGGGTCAAATGTATTTAAATCAATTTTGACCAAATTCGTAGGTGTGCCATAAATGGGTACGTTGTACTCAGTCGTCTTATGTAAACTGGCCTCAATCTCAGGTACATAATACCCAGTAAACAGCCCGGTGAGCGTATTATTTTGATAAAACTCAGCTGGTTGGAACCAATTCTCAAAAAAATGCTGGGCTTGTTGCGCGTTCTTAGGGTCTATGCTTAAAGCTGCTTTGCACGCAGGAAACCAATCTTTGGCTTGTAGCGCAAACCATTGATTACCAACCGGGCGTTCTGGGTTTTGTTTTAAAAAACATCTGCAAGATATTTGAAACGTTTTCAAAGAATGGATCAAAGACGAAGAGTTCCAATGCGGAAGCTCAGCAAAATCGATTGCTTTCAATGTCATATTTTGAGCTTTGCTCTGAGGTTCCTTTGTTGGCCAGACAAACCATATTAGGGCTGTCGCGGCAAAGAAAAGGATCAATACAATATACAGTAATCGAGATTTCATATTAGTCTCTAAGAGGGCGTTTGTTCTAACTCAAGCCATTCTTCAATCATATGCAGTGTTTCTCCAAAAATACGCATGAATTGTTCGTACAATTGCACGAGTAATTTGGTGTGTCCTGCTTTGTGATATCTTTCTAAATATTGGCAAGCGTATTGCATACGATCAAGGCCAAGATACACCGCACCACCTTTGATTTTGTGGGTGAGCTCTTCAATTTTGTCCCAATCTTTTTTCTTAAAAGCGGCTTCTAATATTTTTCGATCCGCGGGCATCGCATGTGCAATGAATTCTTTTAACATATTAATCAGTAAGGTTTTATTAGATCCTAAGTTGATCAGAGCTGATTCTTTATTAAGCAATGGAAAATGGTCTAATTGAAAGAGTTGTTTTTCTTTAGTGGGCAAATGAAGATCATCAATGGGGTTTTGATTGTTTGGTGAGTCTGTGCACTGAGTGAGTTCTTGCAAGATGCTTTTACAGAAAAATTTAGAAATAATCATTTCTAAAGCACATAACGTTAAAGGTTTACAATAGATATCGTTCATACCCGAAAGTAAACATTTATTGCGAATCGTATGTTCAGCGTGCGCAGTGAGTCCTACAATTGGAATGGGGTTTTTGTTCTGAGATTTTTCCCATGCTCTGAACTGTTCGGTAAAGTCGCATCCGGAAATACCTGGTAATCCAATATCTGTCATGATCAAATCAAACGAATGTGTTTTAGCTAATTCAAGCGCTGATTCACCATCGGTTGCAGAAGAAGACGTGAGTTTGGCTTGATGTACAATTGACTCAACAATGGTTAATGCGATGGTATTGTCTTCCACAATTAAGATATGCGGCATTTTGGACAGTGTTTGAGAAGAAAAAGGTTTTTTCTCGGTAATTGATGCATCTTGTGTTGGGCTTGGCAATAAATTTGGGTGGCCAATTTTTGTCAGAAGCTGGAAAGAAAACTTGGTTCCGACGTCTGGAATACTTTCTACTGTAATTTTCCCACCTAATGATTCAATGTAGGATTTGACAATATGTAAGCCCAATCCACGACCTTCATAGATGCCTTTATAAGAAGGCTTGACATGAAAAAATCGATCAAACACTTTGTCCTGCGCATCATAAGGAATGCCAATACCTGTGTCTGAAACATCGAATTGCAATAAGATGGTTTTGGGGTCTTTTTTGATCGGATACACTTCGATTTTGACGTGACCTACTTTGGTAAATTTGACGGCATTGCTTAAAAGATTTAATAGAATATGGTAAATCTTCTTTTTGTCACCGATCAGAATAGGGGGAAGATTTGGGGTAATATCCGTGAGTAGTTCAATCTTTTTAACAATAATTGAGGGCAATTCTAATTCGACGATGGAATAGATTAATTCCGATAAATTGAATGCTTCTTCTGTGGCCTGATTTTCATGGACGCTGTCTGCTGAGATAGCATCTAAAACTTCGTTTAACATTTTCAGCAGCTGACCACCGCTGTCACCTAACCATTGGGCGTACTGTTTTTGCTTAGGATCCACCAAAGTATCTTCAAGAATTTGCGCCATACCGAGTACGCCCGTTAACGGCGTACGAATGTCATGGCTCATATTGGCAATGAACTCAGTTTTAGCACGATTGGCTACCTCGGCTGCTTCTTTTGCTTTACGAAGATCATCTTGAAGTTTTTTCAATTCGGTAATATCTAAGGAAATACCAATGATGCCAATGACCTTGCCATTTTTGTCTCTTAGTGGTTCTTTAGATGTAAGGAACGTATGAATGGCGCCATCACTTAATGTCGCGATTTCTTCTAATTTCAATCCTTCCCCAGAGGTCATAATTTTTTGGTCATTTTCAATGATATCTTCTGCTTGATTCCGCCATACAAAATCAAACTCTGTTTTACCAATCACATCTTCAGGGCGAGAAAATCCTGCCAATTTAGCATGTGCTAAATTGCCTCCCAAAATAATGCTATGTGTATCTTTCCAATACACGCTTGCTGGAACAATTTGAATTAAATTATTAAGATAAGCTTTGGTTTTATCACTTTTATGCTTTAAAACGGCGTATTTTTGTTCTAAATCCCGGAGACGTTTGATATGAAATTGCAAATTTTCTTCTAGAAAAAAAGTGACCCCAAAACAAGAAAACTGTGTGACTTGGAATGTTTTATGCGCTTGAGTGCCGAAATAATACGTTTTTTGAAGAGATTTACACTTTTTTGATGACTGATTGGTATATTCAACGCGTATTGCTAAGTTTTCAAGATACTGATTCACGTTCAAGCCAATCAATTTACTTTTAAGCGGTATTTGCAGCAATTGCTTGTACTGTTGATTACACCCTAAATATTGTCCTTTGCGGTCAATCCAGTATGCGGGATTAGGGCATTGATCAAATAGTTTATGGTAGATAAAGTTGATAATATTAATATTAGGCCATCTCATTTATAGGGTCCATTATATAGTGGCTGATGATCTCGCTGATAGATTTTACATGAGGTAATTTAAGAATTGAATCGTGGTTACCTGGAATCAAATGAATGTCTACCTCTTTGGTGGTATGTAAATCAAGATAATTTGTATCATGATTCATCAGAGAAAATTCTCCGCTTTGGTGTTGTGCTTTAAATAAAATAATTTTTTTATGAATGACAGGGGGGGTATATGCCATACCCAAATCTTGTAATCGATAGTAGTAGAGCTCCATCCATGGCTGCGGATCGAAGTTTTCTTGAATCAAATCAGTAGCCACACGATGGTATTGTTGCATGATGCTGTGCTTCAATGCTTCTTTGGTTTGTGTATCTGCGCAATTGGACACGACCCAAGTATCAAAAGATATGACCCCAGTGACACACTCTGCAGAGTTCTTTTGTTCAAGTTGAGAGACCATTTCTAATGCCAGCATGCCTCCAAAAGAGTATCCTGCGAGCATAAAAGTATTAATGGGTAGTTTTTTTAATAATAAATGATTATAAAAACTAGCCATAGATACGATGTCATCAAATAAAATTTGATTGGAATCAATACTTGGATCTTGAATGATGTAACAAGGTTGTTCTTCAGGGAGCAGTTTGATCAAATCCAAATAACAAAAACCCGTACCCCCTATCGGATGTACAAATACAATGGGTGTTCTACCTGGGCGACCTGATTTGATTTTTTTAAGCGAATTTTCATATAAACGCTCATGGTCAATGGCGGGTGTAAAATGAGTTTCGCTCAGCAATTGACTGATTTGCTCACTCAATAATTTCACATTGGCATATTCGTATAAAATTGAGAAATTAAGTTTGACATGAAATTGATCATTAAGCGTTCGAATTAAACTAAGCGCAGAAATAGAGTTGCCACCCAGATCAAAAAACTCAGAATTCACTCCAATTAATTGGGGATCAATATGTAATATCTCAGCATATATTGAAATGATTTTATTTTGTAGCAAACTTGTTGGAGATTCATATTCTGTGTAAGTGATGTGTTTTAAATTAAGGCCAATGAGCATTTTTTTGTCAACTTTGCCCGTGTTGGTAATAGGTAAATGATCAACCTGGCAATAAAAACTAGGTAACATATATTTAGGGAGCGTGGTTTTTAAGTGGTGATATAAATTAACCTCAGCCAGATTTTGGTGATCTTTTAATAAAATATAGGCGGCAAGGTGTCGATGATGATTGTTTGTGACCACTAAAACAATGGCTTGCTCTACCATAGGATGGGTTTTTAATTGCGCTTCAATTTCATTTAATTCAATGCGATATCCATTGATTTTAATTTGGTCATCTTCGCGACCCATGTATTTCAAGTGACCATCGGATTGCCAGGCAACAATGTCCCCCGTGTCATATAATTTTTCTTGTTCGTATTCGATAAATTTTTCTTGATTGAGCGCGTCTTGGTTTAAATATTTACGTGCTAATCCAATGCCACTGAGATATAGCCTCCCAGGAGCGCCCACAGGTTTGGGCTTTAAATTTTTACCTAAGACATATGCTTTGGTACCTGTGATGGGTTTACCAATATAAATAGGATCATTAATATCTGCTGATTTTTTGATGGAAAACGTAGTAGAAAAAGTGGTGTTTTCTGTCGGACCATAGCCATTAATGAAGCAAGTAGGCGGATTAGTTTGATCAAATACATGTTGAACCGCCTCAGACAAGACAGCTTCTCCCCCTACGACCAAATACTTAAGTTTTTGAAACAAACTAGGCTCAGTGAATGCATAAGAATGGAATAGTTGCGTGGTCAAAAACAAAATGGAGATTTTTTCTTTTTTAAGAAATTCACCCAAATTTGTAGCGTCCAAAAGCGTTTTTTTATCAATCAATACCAAATGTGCGCCATTTAATAAAGCGCCCCATATTTCGAAAGTGGCTGCATCAAACAGGACATTTGAGGTTTGAGCAAAACGATCTTTTTCGGATATATTGATGTAATTGGTTGATTTTACTAATCTTATAATACCAGCTTGTTCAATCATAACGCCTTTCAGATCGCCCGTTGTGCCTGAGGTATATAACACATAGGCCAATTGTTCAGGATGCGTATGCTGCATAAGCTGTTCATGTGATTCTGATTGTAAAGAGGCGTCTTCTACATTGAGGATTGTGAGAGGTGCCAATGTGGAGGGTTCTAGATATTGGCTAAATTCTGTATCAGTAATAAGAAATATCAACCCCACATCTTTGATGATGTATTGAATTCGGGCTTGAGGTTGGCTTTTTGCTAAAGGTACATAGTAACCACCTGCTTTGATGATACTAAGCATGGCCACGATATGTTCAATGTCCTTTTTTATAAAAATACCCACAGGACATTCATAGGTGACGCCCATTTTTTGCAATCGATGCGCCATTTGATTGGATTGCTTATCAAGCTCGCCGTATGTTATCGCTTTATTTTGATACGTAATCGCAATAGCATTCGGATTTTTAGTGACTTGTTCTGTAAAAATTGAGATTAAATTTTGGTCTTTAGGATAAGTCGTAATTTTTGGATTCCAGTGATGGAATAACGTGTTTTTTTGAGAGTCGGTTAGCAGTTCGATGTTGATAGCAGGGATGTTTTGTTGCTGTGTGATATGTTTTAGTAGGGTTTTAAAGGCTTTGATCATGTGTTCAATAGTATTTTTATGAAACAATGATGTGTTAAATTCAAAGACGCCATGAATATGAGACCCTAACTCTTGCATAAAACACACCAGATTACCAAAACGACATTCTCTACATGCATCATATAGAAGCGAGGTGTCATGAGCGTCGTAGACGCGCTGGCATGGTTCGTTATCAATAGTCAATTCAGGGGTTGGGTAGTTTTGAAAAATAAATCCTGCTTGACTGAATGCATGAACTTTAGAATTAACGGTTTCTCCAGTAAATTGAAGAATTTCATTATAAGGCAGATCTTGATGGGCAAAAATATGATTTAATATTTTTTTATTGGTTTTAAGCAATTCTTGAAAGGTGATATCTGATCCAATTTGAAATCTAACCAATAACAAATTAACAAAAAAACCCATCATATTTGCGGTATGCGCATGATGTCTACCTGATACTGCTGTTAGAAAACTGACATCGCTTTGATTGGTATAGTGCGACAATAGTAATCCAAACGCTGAAATCAACAAATCATATAGAGTCACATGCTGGTTTATCGACAAACGTTTTAATTGACGTGTTGTTTGTTCATCAAGTTTGAAATTAATACGATGATTGAGTTGTATGTCATTATTTTCTTTTCTAATTTTGTCGTAAATTAACTCGAGTTTGGGTAGTTTGTATAACGATTTTTCCCAATACTCCTTTTGGTTCAATAAAACATCATGAGAAATATGTTCCTTTTCCCAATAGATAAAATCTACGTAAGAAGATGTTTGTGGTGGAAGCTGAAGCGCAATATTTTTTGAATAAGCATTATAAAATAGGCTGAGTTCTTGTGACAGCACATTCAAAGACCATCCATCATGGATGATATGATGAATGCTTATCAATAGTCGGGTTTGTCGACCGCATTGCACCAGCGCTACTCGCAATAGGGGGGCATGGTACAATTCAAACGGTTGATGTTGAAACGTTTCAGCAAAAGTTTGTACCATTAATGGATCGGACAGCACCACATGTTGCATTTGAAAATTCAAACTGTCCATTGACTGAACTTTGATAAAGGGGTCGCCTTCTTTTTCGTAAAATGCAAAACGTAATACATCATGGCGTTCTATGAGGGTTAAAAAAGCACGTTCCATGCATCCTATATGAACATCACTAGGAAGTTCATACGCCAAAAACATATTGTTTCTGCTGGTTTTTTCCGAAAGTTTTTCATCATACCAGAGTCTTTTTTGAGCATTCGACAAAGGGATGTCCACCATAGTGTTCGATGTAGAGATGGGGTGTGTATCAGGATGTTCAATTTTCTCTAATAATTGTTTGATTAATTTATTGACGGTAACTGTTTGATGAAGTAGCTCAAATGGATTGATTTCAATCTGATAGGTTTGAAAAATTTCACTGGCAATGAGCACTGCTTTCAGAGAATCTATGCCGAGATCAAGGAACGAGCTATCCATATTGGCGATAACCAAGTCATGTTGCTTGAAGCGTTCTAATAAATTTATTTTGATAGATTGGAATGTGTTGCTTTTTTTGGGACTGCCTTTTCCAGCGTGCATAGTGTTAGAGGCTTTGATACTGTGTTGAGCGATATCAATCATAAAATCGTTAGAGGCAGAATGAGTGCGTTGAATTGGTTTTGTGCTGTTCTGCAGGGGCTCATTGGGCACGTCAGGAGCATGGCTGATGATATCACTTACGTTGAGTGTCAGCGGGGTTTCAAACGGAAGTGTCGATAAACCGCTGATTTTTTTAAGGAATTCTATAGCCGGAATATTTTTGGCGGTTATGGTAAAAGGAATAGTGATTGTTTTGACTTGATGTTCTTTTGCGAGCGTCAGGATGTATTTTAAAATATCGTATTCAATCCCAAGACCTAATATACGACAACTCAGGAAAAACGCGTGAATCTTAAGTTCTGTGTGTTCAATGTGATGTGCCACTACACCGACTAGTCCGTATTCTCCATATTTATCAGAAACATGAATCGTTAAGCACTGGGGTGTGCCTGAAACAATGCTGTTTTGGAAGGCTACACTGGTCATTGCATTTGGACAAAGATTAAATTGGTTTGTTCTTTGATTCAACTGAATAACGCGTTCGTAATGTTCGTTTGTTGCTGTTTGAATGTGAGTTTTGATGTTTAGTGTTTTTAAAAATTGTTTGTAAGAGACGCTGGTTGATTTTAATTGATGACGTAATTTATTTTTTTGGTAAAACTCAGTTCTGCTGCTGTCTTCCGCACCGGTGTGTTGATAATCAAATGCCCAAATGTGTTTTAAATAAGAAAGCCTATCCTTTTTTTGCTTGGGTAATTCAAGGACCAATACCTCAGGGAAATGGCTTTTTACTTCAGCACATTCTAGTTTATTGTCATCAATAAAAATAAAACTACTGGGATCTAAGTCTAATTCATCTGCAATAGATTGGATATTATGTGATTTGGGTTGCCAATTAATTCTAGAGGTACAAATATGTTTTTCGAGATCAAACACGAGATCGGTGCGGTGTTTGAATACTGAGAAGATAGAGTCTTCGCTATTTTTACTGCATAAACAAAGCAGAAAGCCTGCTTGGTGACATTCTAGGATGAATTGTTGTAACGCTAGATCATGTTGATCGATGACAATACCATCGATACCATCTTCTTCAACGACACCACTCCACAATGTTTCATCACAATCTAAGATAATGACTTTATAAGGTTTTCGTGACAACAATGAGTATTTTCTGGCTATTAAGGTGCTGAGACTATTGTAAAAGTCTAAGGTATAGGGAATATGCCCATGTTTTTCGGTGAATGAGTCAAAAATCAACTCAGGTTCTGTATGACTTAAAATATCATTTGAAGTCAATAAAATGATATTTTGTAACGCATCCACCTGTTGTTTGAACTGCAGTTCAATCGTGTCATAAAATAATTGATCAGCAGGCGTTAAAGCTAAAGAAGGGGTGATAAGCATCAATAAAGGAACATGCATGGTTTTTTGCATGCTTTGAAGGGCTTGCATCATGTCAGACAATTGAGTTTCAAATGGTTTTGACACCGGAAACAAATCGCTGAGGCGAATTAAAATAACATTCATGCCCTGTTTGTTTTGGTTCTGAGCGCTGCTCGGCATCAACATTTGTTGGAAAATTTGGTTATAAATGAATAATGGTTCTTGATCGGAAAAATTTTCTAATAGCATTTTGAGATGCGGGTGCATCACATCGGCGGTAAATGTTGATGTTATGATTATCATTTAGATACCCTATACTTTTAGAGGTAGATCCCGTACAGGCGTTCTATTCCATGACATGACTATTTTATAGCGGCGCCCGTATTATAAATGATTTATTCTTTAGACCAAAGCTATAATTTAAAATTATTATGGACTGGCGTTAGAGCATTTGACAAAAAGGCAAACAGGTCTAAAATTAGTCATATAAACTTATCTTCTAAGGATTTATGATGGGAAAGAGAAAACGTGAGGACCAGAAAATAGCAGAAATGTCACCTCTTAGCCCGACCAATCGTCGCCGTTATCTTAGCCACCATGAAAACATAGCTAATAGTGGACCTGTAGACACTCCGGGGGAAATTAACTATCGGTATTATAATCATGGTCCGGTAGATACAGATGCCGAAAGAAATGTTCGATATAATAATCCAGGTCCTGTTGACACAGTAAATGAACACAAATTTAAAGATAAAATGCAAACCATAAAACAAGACCCTGAGTCCAAAGCAGTACTACCAGTACCCAAACCAGAGCCCAAACCCAAAGATCCGGAACAAAAAAATTCAAATACCCCAACTCCTTTTTCGACTGTGCCTCGCCCCAGATAACTCATGTGTAGCTATTATGGCATGTGAGTTATTAAATTTTTGTCACTCTCTTGAATTTTCATAATCCAAATGCTACGGTGCGAGTTGAAATTTCAGATAAGGACTATAAATGAAAATCAACAAAATATTACCTATGAGCCTATTGGCTATAGCGTTAGGCATGTCAGCTGCTCATGCAGATACATCCCTTTCAGTCACTCAAAAAAAAGAACTAGAACAAGTTATCCATGATTATTTGGTCACAAACCCTGAAGTATTGGTAGAAGCCTCACAAGCATTACAGAAAAAACAACAAGATGTGATGCAAGCACAAGCCAAATCAGCCATCGCACAATATGGTAGTGCTTTGGTCAGCGGTACCTTAACGGTAGCGGGTAATCCCAATGGTGATGTGACATTGGTCGAGTTTTTTGATTATCAATGCGTTCACTGTATCAAAATGAAGTCAGTGGTCAACGAATTGATCAAGAAAAATCCTAATTTGCGTGTGATTTTCAAAGAATTCCCAATTTTTGGTAAAGAATCTGAGTTGGCTTCTCGAGTTGCGATCGTTGCCGGCATGCAAGGTAAATATATGGCATTGCAAAGTGCTTTGTTCAAAGCCGATGATCGTTTAGATGAACAAAAAATCATGGCGATTGCAAAAAGTGTTGGTTTGGATATGAACGCTTTGAAAAAAGACATCAATAGTAAAAAAGTGACTGATACCTTAGACGAAAGCCGTAAGCTTGCTGAGTCGATTCATTTGATGGGCACACCTGCTTTTGTGGTGCTTTCAACGCCCAAAGGGCAATTCAAACCTGGTACGGAAACTTCTTTTATTCCTGGCGCAGCCAGTGAAGCGACTTTACAAGATTTGATTCATAAAGCAGCAAAACAATAAGCATCTCATTGTTTTAATGAACCGTCATTGCGTTTGCAATGACGGAAAACAGAGTATGGTCATGAAACACAATGTTCCAATTGGATATGAAACACAAGCTGTTGCTGAACAAGCATTGGCCATAGCGAAGTTGTATCAATTGCATCTCGATCAGGCGTGTTTACCTCGGTTACAGATGACTGAAAAAGGCCTGGTTTTATTAATGAAAGGATTTTCTCCTTTGATGGTTGATTTCGAAGCTGAATTAAAATCGCATCATAAAATAGACAAACATCATAGCCTCATCCGTGCTTGTAAACCCAAGCCGGGCATGAACATCTTTGACGTGACGGCAGGTTGGGGAAGGGACGCTGCGTTATTGGCTTATTGCGGCGCACACGTAACGCTTATAGAGCGTCAAGCCATGATGGCTGCTTTGTTGGCGGATGGATTACAACGATTACACACACCTCACTTGCATTTGTCCTTGGTGTATCAAGATGCCTTGATATATTTGGAAGCCCTCTCTTCAGAAGAGTATCCGGATATCATTTATATTGATCCTATGCATCCAGAGCGACAAAAATCAGCACTGGTCAAAAAAGACATGCAAGCGTTACAACAATTATTTGGTCCGGATGACGATGCCGAAGCATTGATTAGGATAGCACTCAAGAGAACCAAGAAAAAAGTGGTGGTAAAATGGCCCCAACGATTACCACCTTTGATCACACCCAAAGACAGCATGAGTGGGAAAAACATTCGCTTTGATATTTATTTTTGAAGGGTTGTCTTTCTTACGAGCTCTTCGATTCTAAGGACCAAATCATCGATAGAAAGCATACCTACCCATTGCAATTCTGGCATAGGATGTCCTGTCTCATCATAAAATAGAAAAGTGGGCGGCGCTATCACATTGAAATATTTGAGTACTTCTCGAGTTTGTTCGTCGTTTTTAGATAAATCAATTTGAATGAGCATGACTTTATCTTGAAGGGCTTGTAGTTGTTTGGAATGTAATATGGTTTTTTCTAAATGTTGACAGCTGTCACACCAGGATGCATAAAAGTCTAAAACCACCGGTTTTTTGGCTTCTTTGGCCGTTAACAATGCTTGTTGCGCATCTGATACATTTGTCACGATCTTGTCGTATTGAACCATTGGGCTATCGAGTTTAGAGGCGGCAGCGGACAATGGATGCCATGGATCAGTATGCCCAACGCTAGCACCATAAAAAACAAATCCCCCATAAATAATAAGCATGATGCCAATGGCTTGAAGTAAAAATGTACGGCCTGAGGTGGGCATGACAAAAGGTTTGAGCCCCACCCCAGAAACAATAAACAACACGGACCACAACATCATACTGATAAAGGGTGGCAGCAATCGTGACAATAAATGGATGGCCAAGCCTAGCAGCACCATGCCAAAAATATATTTGATGGTATTCATCCACAGGCCCGTTTTGGGTAATAATTTTCCTGCTGATGTGCCAATCAATAACAAGGGTGTGCCCATGCCAAGGCCTAGGAAAAATAAGGCGAATGACCCAAGCATCACTGATCCCGCTTCTGCGATATAAGTTAATGCACCAATAAGCGGTGGTGTGACGCAAGGGGATAAAATCAAGATGGACATAGAGCCCATTAATGCGGCATTCAAATAGTGGCCACCTTCATTGCTGCGTGTGATGTTTGCAATACGTTCTTGCCATGCAAGAGGTAAACGAAATTGATACATGTCAAACATCGACAACGCTAAGATCACAAAAATCAGACTGAACGATCCGATCACCCAGGGCGACTGCATCAAAACTTGTAGATTAGCGCCAAGTTTGGCAATTATTGCGCCAATAACGCCATACGTAACCGACATGCTCACCACATAACTCAAAGACAATAAAAACGCCTTGCGTGTCGAAATAGTAGGGCCATGTCCCACAATAATACTTGATAGTACAGGTACCATAGGTAGGACACAGGGCGTAAATGCAATCAACACACCAAAGCCAAAAAAACTCAACATGATCCACAAGGGATTAGACGTACTAAATAAAGATTTGACTTGGGTGTTTTGTGGTAAGGTTGTGACTTGTGATTTAGGTTTTGTATCGAGTGCGGTTTCGGGCGTAATTTGACTGAGGGCACGGTCTTTGTCAAACGTGAGTATGACTTTTTTGGTTTGAGGCGGATAGCAAAACCCTTCATCTGAACAACCTTGATACTGTATTTGAACCAAAAACTCTCCATTTAAATGCGCCAGTACGGGCAAAAATAAGCGTAATTTATGTCTATAAATAAGAATTTGCTCGCCTTGTTTGGAGAGTTTGATTTGAGGATCTGGGTACGTCATTTGTCCCAAATTTAAATAGGTTTGCTGAGCGTTTTGTGCTGAAATTCGTTTTTGGTATAAAAAATACCCTTTTTTAATCGACCAATCTAATTGTACCGTATTTGCATCAAAAGGCGTTATTTTAAAACGAAAAGCCTCATCTTGTGGCAAGGGCGCTGCAAGACATCCTAAAGACCAAAACAATAATAAAAACAAACTGATTCGTATGCGCATCAAAAAACCAATTAAAGGGAGTCTTTGATCATACCTAAGTCATAGGACACAGCATAGTGTTTTTTACAGGTTTACACATAGTAGCTTTGATGTAATAAGGGGTTCATAAGAAGTATAAACAACAAAGGGATGGCCGTGAGCTGCAGCGTGATTTTATATAACCCTAAGGATTTATGTTTTGTCATCAACACAGCAAAATACATCATGAATCCGAAGACGGGCAGTATATTCCAGAGTTCTGCTGTTCCTAGGTTATAGATTACCATGGCAGATAAACCACCCAACATTGCCGCGATAGGGACTTGATACGCACTCTTTTTGAATGATTTGTCGAGACCCATGTAAAGATGAATCAATCCAATAAATAAAAGCCCAACATACACTATAGAACCATTCCAGGGAATACGTGCCACATCGAGTAAATGGTAAGGGTTGGTGGTATCAAAAAAAGAGGCGACACTGAGTGTTATAAGCAATAATCCTAGCGGTATCATAAAGTGTCGAAGGATCAAAGAAGCTAAAGAAATGCTTCTTGATGTTGAGCACAAATAAAATTGAGCAACACTGGCGGAGAAAAATATACAGGTGGCATATAGGAGGTTTTCTGGAGACCCTACAACGGCAACCAGCCATAAAAGAGTAGTGCCTAAGGCATGTTTTGCTGAATAAACTGGTTTCCATAAAAAATACGCAATCAGTCCATAACACCAAAAAAATCTCATCATCGAATTGCAAGGGTATAATCCGGGTTCTGCATAAAACAATCCTGAAATAATCAATAACAATGCGATGATACGATTAAATAGGCTATATTTGGCATACTTTGCTGCCATACCATATCCTATACAGGCAGCTGCGAATAATGCCACACTGTTCTGCCATTCGGCGTTGTTGCACCGTAAACTGATCCATAAAAAAGCTAAAATGGCAGCCACGTCAATAAGATAATAGGCCCGTTTAGCTACTTTTCGTTGTAATAGCGTGTCTGGTTTGTCCTGGAAGATAAATATGATGGTTAATAACAAAGCCAGTGATCCCAAACTTAAAGTGCTAGAGTGGGTTTTTATTTGCTCCATAATGTCCAACCCCTTAGGGCTTTCGAATATAGATATCCAAGCCAAGAATAGGGTGCTAGCTATCATCAAAACAAGAGGTAGCTGTTTGAAGAAATCATCAGGTGCTTTGGTGAGCTTCACCATGAGACATACAGAAATCACAATACTGGATAACAACAAACTATCAATAGATAAAGGATAAGAATATAAAGGAATCCATGCCATATTGATCAGAAAAAAAACAAGGGTTAAGAGCGTGACTACACCAAAAAACCAACGATTTTTTTCAATAAAGGTTACGAGGCGTTTACGTTGTTTTTGAGGAAAAAAGATCAAGGATGCGTAGGACATCAAAAAAATCCCGTAGGGAATCGATTGAGACAAGTGAGTGTAATGAGTCATGATACAGCTCAATACACTAAAACCCAGTCCCCAGCCCGTGACTGCAAAAAGGGTCACCAAAGAAGACAATGGATAGGTGCTTTTATCTGGCCAACTTGATTTTAATTGCAATAGAACTAATATTGCCAAGCAGAATACACTGACATTAATTAGACCATTAAGTACGCTGTGAAAGAAAGTTTTTTGAGTATAAATCAGAGAAAACTTGACATGTTGAAGTTCGCCTTCAAATGGTTGAAGCTTAGAAAAGCCAGCTCCTATTACCAATTCAGAAAAATTGTAAGCCAATGTTTTTAATTGAGGATGAGACATACGATATTTGTCTTGTTCAAGATCAACTTTGAGATAGTCATTAAAGTCAGTCAATAATCGAATATGATAAGAGCGATTGATTTCCATGTTTTTTGCTAAAACCAGGGTCTGTCCATCCCCTAAAATGAGTTTAAGGATACCTGGGGGTGTGATTTCCATCCGAAGTGCACGGGGTGGGTGGCCTATTTGAAATAAAGGATTATTATCCAGGTTGAAGGGTTTGAAATTAAAATCCATCAACATAAATTTGGGTTTCACAACGTGCTGCAATGACGTTATTTTTATAAAATCACTTGATTTTGAAGCTGATTTTTCACCTTTATAATGTAAATCGGTGGCGTGGTACGTTGTGATAGGCAGAGGCGTGGTTAGCTTTACCAATAACAGTAAAAAAAATAAAATACCGAACGTCATAAAAAGATTTTTTTTGTTCAAAAGAGTGGTATCCATTCCTTGGTCCATTTTTACAGTCTAAACAGGTCGCAAAATTGAGGCAAGTACTCTTTGTTATGGTTTGCCCGCAAGAGCAATCAAGAAATAAAATTTTTAAAAAGCTCTTGAAAACAGATTCTATCACCCCCATATAGCTACACATCAGCGTGAATTAACACTGAAGTATGAAAGTTGTTTAGGAAAACCTCTCATTTGAGAGCCACCGATTCAACTTCGAAACATTTAACAAACAGGAGACCTTAGGTATGAGTATGAACATTCGTCCTTTACATGATCGTGTTGTTGTTCGTCGCTTAGAAGATGAGCGCACTACAGCTGGTGGTATTTTGATTCCTGATAGTGCTGCTGAAAAACCAATGCGTGGAGAAGTGGTCGCTATTGGTACTGGCAAACTATTAGATAATGGTGATACACGTGCTTTGGCAGTGAAAGTAGGTGATGTGATCCTATTTGGCAAATACAGTGGTACTGAAATCAAACTGAATAATCAAGAACTTGTTGTGATGCGTGAAGATGACATCATGGCTGTGGTTGAAAAGTAATTTACTATTTATTAATAGATTAATTGGAGAGAATATCAAATGGCTAAAGAACTACGTTTTGGCGACGATGCTCGTCAACAAATGCTTGCTGGTGTGAATGCTTTGGCAAATGCGGTTCAAGTAACAATGGGTCCACGAGGACGTCATGTTGTTCTTGAAAAATCTTATGGTGCACCGACTGTGACCAAAGATGGTGTGTCTGTTGCAAAAGAAATTGAATTTGAAGATCGTTTTAAAAATATGGGCGCGCAAATGGTGAAAGAAGTTGCGTCTAAAACATCTGATACGGCTGGTGACGGTACTACAACTGCAACAGTTTTGGCTCGTGCTATTTTGGTTGAAGGTCATAAAGCAGTTGCTGCTGGCATGAACCCAATGGATCTGAAACGCGGTATTGATAAAGCAGTTTTGGCTGTGACTAAGAAATTAGAAGATATGTCTAAGCCTTGCAAAGATGGTAAAGCCATTGCGCAAGTAGGTACTATTTCTGCAAACTCTGATGAAGCAATTGGTTCTATCATTGCTGAAGCAATGGAAAAAGTTGGCAAAGAAGGCGTGATTACGGTTGAAGACGGTAACAGCTTGGTGAATGAATTGTCTGTGGTTGAAGGCATGCAGTTTGACCGTGGTTATATCTCTCCTTATTTCATCAACAATCAACAAAACATGACTACAGAATTAGAACAACCGTTCATTCTGTTGGTAGACAAAAAGATTTCCAGCATTCGCGATATGTTGACTGTTTTAGAAGGCGTTGCGAAATCTGGTCGTCCTTTATTGATCGTTGCTGAAGATGTGGAAGGCGAAGCATTGGCCACATTGGTTGTTAATAACATGCGCGGTATTGTGAAAGTATGTGCTGTGAAAGCGCCTGGTTTCGGTGATCGACGTAAAGCAATGTTGCAAGATATTGCGATCCTTACTGGTTCACAAGTGATTTCTGAAGAAATTGGCAAGAGCTTAGAAGCTTCAAGTTTGGAAGATTTAGGTACTGCAAAACGTGTGGTTGTCACCAAAGACAATACGACTATCATTGATGGACATGGCAAAGCCAAAGACATCAACGAACGTATCACACAAATTCGCGCACAAATGGCGGATACTTCTTCTGACTATGATCGTGAAAAACTACAAGAACGTGTTGCTAAATTAGCTGGCGGTGTTGCGGTGATCAAAGTTGGTGGCGCTACTGAATTTGAAGTAAAAGAAAAGAAAGCACGTGTTGAAGATGCATTGCATGCAACCAGAGCAGCTGTTGAAGAAGGTATTGTTGCCGGTGGTGGTGTTGCATTGGTTCGTGCTCAAAAAGCATTAGATGATCTAGAAGGTGATAACCATGATCAAAACATGGGTATCGACATTCTACGTCGTGCTATTGAATCTCCATTACGTCAAATCGTTGCAAACGCTGGGTACGAAGCTTCTGTAGTCGTTAACCGTGTTGCTGAATCTAAAGGAAACTTTGGTTTCAATGCAGCAACTGGCGAATATGGCGATATGGTTGAAATGGGTATTTTAGATCCTACTAAAGTAACTCGTACTGCATTACAAAATGCAGCATCTGTTGCCAGCTTGATGTTGACCACTGAATGTATGGTTGCTGAGTTGCCAAAGAAAGATGAAGGCTCTGCTGACGCTGGTGGTATGGGCGGCATGGGCGGTATGGGTAGCATGGGCGGAATGGGCGGTATGATGTAAGCCTGTTTTACCAAATTTAAAACCCGCCGAATGGCGGGTTTTTTTTATGCTACACTAAATAAATACCTACTTTTAAGCCTAGACGTGTCTTATTTTTCGTCCTGATTCATGGAGAAACAGATGATTTATAAAACAGTACATGCTTTATTGATGTTGATATCTTTAGATGTAGCCGCTTATTACACTGAGCAAGGTAAGATTCATTCAGAAGAGGGCGACATCATTCAGATCAGGGGTGTGTCATGGCCCGGTTTTCAAGACACTAGGATATTGCAAGGGTTACAATCGAATCCTTTCTACGGTATACCTTCTCATAAACGCGATTACGGCTTGATGGATGTATTGGTTGCAAATTCTAACGTACCTGATTCTATGCAACATAAGACAGTCCATATCCCAATTCAAGCCGGCATACTCTATGACATAGATGGGACAGTGGGCGTAGACCTGTCATTTACTGATGTGAATCATCAAAGAGAAGGCAATGGTTTATTTTGTAAAACCTGGGAAAGGACAGGCCCTCATTGCCAAGTAGCCGTTTCTCCAAAAGATGCCTTTTGGAGGGTTTTGGATGAAATGCAAAATAATAGAATGAATGTGGTGATAGATATGCCTCATTGGCCTGATCCCGATGATAGTATGCAAGAAGGTGCTGTACATGATCTGGCTCAATATCAACAGGACATGACGGTATTGGTAGAGAAGATCAAGCTTCATGAGTTAGAAAATGTGATTGGAATTAATATTATCAATATGCCTTCTCCATTAGCTGGGCTGGATACCAAAGCGATTGCAACCGCAGCGAATGTCGTTTTTGATGCTTATCCTGAGCTACTGTTATTTGTAAATGAGGCATATTCTAAACCATTATTGGATAGTGCTTCTGCAAACCTTGGTATTGCCCAATGTGATCGTGCAAAACTGGAAGAGGCGTTGAAGGAGCAGGGGATTGATTCTGAAGCGTTGGATTGGCTGTTAGGAGATGAATTGGGACAGAATGCACATTTGGTTTTTTCACCCCATATGCATCACGCTGATGTGGCTGGCTGGAGCTCAGCTTTTGGATTGGCTTCTAAATGATGATGCGACTGGATTTGAAGATACCTGTCTATCTTTAGGACAGACCAAAACTTGTAATTTTATAAAAGGCAACTAATATTACTTTCATTGACTCATAATTAATGGATTGATGATGCAAGGTCTAAGGGAGTTAAAACGTTTTGGTCGTTCTCTTCATGCCAAACTGGATATGAGAAATTATATAGGGGAACCTGTAGAGTTTGCGGGAGGCACTTATTATCGTGTTAAGGCTCAAAATTTCGAGAAAAATCAGGAGTTTATTCAAAATGTATCAAAACCAGGACATACGACTATTATTGCCACGCCTTCAGTAGCAAAAAATGGTGCAAAAGGCGCTGAGACAGTAAAAGAGCTCATTGCTGAATCAAAAACATTAGATAAAACGAATCCAGAATATAATGCGCTAAATGTAAAAATAACGCAAAACCTTCACACTCCTGGTCATATTGGTGCTTATCGCCCTGGTTCAAAACCAGGTGAGTTGACCGAAGTAGTTAGCCATCGTAATATAAAATCTTCATTGAAACAGGATATAAAAACCACTATGGATGCACCTGGTCTTGATAGTTATATTGCAGTTATACCAGATGAAAACCTTCCTCATGTTGATACCAGTCGCAAAGTGAATGCCTATAATATAAGTGCGACTGATAAAAACCAAAACAAGCCAGATAATTGCGCTACTGCTGCTAGCCTTGTACTTCTTGGAAAACGAGACACAATTAACCCTTTGACTGCATTTAAACAGATAACTCTTTCAGCTTCTCTCGAGGCTATAAAAGGCAAAGGACTTTCTGAACCAGAGGCTGAAAAAGAAATGAACGATACTGCGACGATCCAACAAAATCTTGGTATGGCCCGTGATTTCAGTCAAGCCTCAGAGGCTTATCAGGCAGAGCTTCCTGCTACCAAACAAGCATCTGAGGCTCATCAGACAGCGTTTCCTGCCTCCCAAAAAGCAAACTGTGTTCACATGACAAAAATCAGTGGTACTGAGCCTCAAAGTAGCGTAGAAGCATTAAAATCTAGTGCTTCGTCGGACGTTTCAACAAAGCCCGATATATCTTCAACCAATAATAGTCCCAAACCTTAAGGTATGTGTTAACAGGAGAAGCAAAATGAATGTGGGAATGTTCCGATCAAATAACATCAATAAATTCCGTCAGCTATATAAACTTTTCGCTGCCCTACCAGAACATGAGCAAAAAATACTTCTGCCGAACCTATCATCCAGTATTGTAGGAAGCAGTTTCAACGCCATTCAAAAAAAAGTAAAGGATGCGGACAATTATCTGGCACTCAATCAGCCTAATTATATACGACATGTTGCTGCTTTAAGCGAAGCCAGCCAATTGTCTGACCAAGTCTTGGCGGCTAATGATAATGGTGCAGAGTTATCCTCTGAACAAAAGAAAACAGTGTCTGCAGTGTATGCCCAGCATGCAGATGCTGTACTTCGATATTATCCAGTTAAATTGGATGGGATAGAAAAAAAAGTTGTTGAAGCACTAAGGCTAGATCCTGAAAATAAATTAGCTGCCGATGTACATTTTCAACTAACTTTTGATCCTTTTCAGATTGAAGCAGATGTTGCTTCTTATAAGCCTTGATGGCTGTGGATATTTTTAAGTTGCAGTGTCATCAAGGAAAAGGGGTTCAGTGCCAAAGTTATCCTTTAGCTAACCTTATTTGCCTCAGTTTTCATCAATTTCTTCCATTGAGTGACTAATGATAATAATCTCTGGGTCATCCCCCATCTTGCTTTTAGTTTTGGCTAAAAAAGGGATGACTATTTCTTTATATATATAACTTATTTTTGTTTAAATTTAACTCAATCAATGCTATAATTCTCAAGATAGACTCAGCACTTTAAGGGATATATATGTTTGATTTTTTGAGTTTCTGGAGCTGGAAGAAAAGCGCTCAACAACTGAAACAAACCAAGCCTCGTGCCCCGTCTAAAACTGAGCAAGACACTTTTGATCTGTACGTGAGGGAACAACTTCCCAATAAACCCGTCAAATTTCAGCAGCTATTTGCCCGTATTCAAGCCAAAGACAACTCATTGACTGAAGTTAATCTTGCCAATATGGGAATCGAAGACAGCGATGTTATCGCATTATGTTACGTGCTCAATACCAATTCTTATGTCACTACCTTGGATCTTTCGGCCAATGGCCTTGGTTTAAAAAGTACCCGAGTTTTAGCTGGATTAAGTCATATCACATCTTTATGTATCAAGACTAATCCTAATATTGACGACTCAGCGATCGAACCATTTAGGCATAACCAAGCTCTCCAACATTTAAATGCTAGTTATTGTAGTATTGCCGATGAGGGGGCAAAAACACTTACTGAAACACATATCTCCAAGCTAAATTTGTGTGCAAATAATGTTGGAAATTTAGGCGTATCTTATTTGGCAAAGGATAAACGTCTTTTAAAACTCGATTTAAGTGCGAATGATATGGATGATAATGGAATCGCCCATTTTGAGAACAATTCTAATTTAGAGGAGCTGCGACTAGAACGCAATCGATTAAGTGATAACACCGCGTCAATATTTAATACTATGAAAAAATTGAAAGTCCTGCAATTGGGAGCTAATCTTTATACCTGCCAAGGTGCAAAAACACTTGCAAAAACCACCACCATAGAAATTTGTGATCTCAGCAGTAATCGCATAGGAGATCAAGGTGCCATGATGCTCGCAGACAATAAAGTATTCAGCGAGCTCGATTTGGAACTGAACAACATCACTGTTGAAAGTTTAGCCGCGTTTCAATCGAATAGTACTCTCAAATCAGTGAAGCTTTCTCGCAACCTTATCGACGAATCTTTACTTGCTCCTATGGATACTGCAAGAACGGCATTTCCTCCGATTCCTGGATAACGATAATTTTTTATTGCTCTCTTTATTTTTTTATTGTAGGGCTTAAGGTATCTTTGCTTTCAGGATTAATGGCGGTGCTTGCCGAAGTAGTAGTTACTTTCTGTATCGTAGCAATACTGGCATTCTCTTGGCTAGGGGTACCTCGCAGACTAGAAAATGAAGGACAGTAAAAAGGTTGTCCATTTACTACGCACACATCCCGCTCTATTCCTTTGGGATCAACTACTTTAATCTTATGGATATTTGGCATATTATTTGTTAAATAATAATCTTGTAGGTTAATTATATTACAAAAATCAGTCTACTCTGATTGATACCTATGAATCAGTTGCTATTGCCGAGTTTTTCAAGATATGCTCAAGTGCAAATAGCTCGTCCTCAGTGTTAGGTAAATCGGCTGCAAGGGGGCTTATTTGTAGGAGACCGCTTGACGATGAGAGTGCATTGTTAGCAGGCTCAGAGGCTTGAGCGTCAAA
>PEQK01000003.1 GCA_002786165.1 Legionella sp. | reverse complement strand
CCCGGAATATATCAGTAAATTGCTTGAAAAATGGGCCCATAAAAATCAGATACAGTTGGTTTTTATTCAACCAGGAAACCCACAGCAAAATGCTTATATTGAGCGGTATAACCGCACGGTTAGGTATGATTGGTTAAACCAATATTTATTCGAAAGTATTGCCCAGGTACAACTACATGCGACACAATGGCTATGGACGTACAACAATGAACGTCCTAATACTGCAATTGGAGGAATTACTCCAAAGCAAAAACTGGCGCTAGTTGCCTAATCCTCTACTTTTAGCTTCGGTTAAAAATGGGGGGATTACCGCTCGACGGTTGCAGCTCGTGTTAGTCCTAGCGCCCCAGAAGCAGCAGTCGCTTACGCGGTTGTGTCGAACACTTCCTGTTAATCCCATAGATCATGCCGCGTCTCTAAGGCGTGGCATGATCATGGTTAAACAATGGCAACTGATTGCAAAAAAACTACTGCTAAAATAAGAATTAGGAAAAGAATACCCGGAATTAAGTCGTAATATCATCCGTGTAGTAGTGTGGGATGTCGTTTGCAAGATGATCAATAGAGATTTATTTCGTCTCTCCAGGAAGCCATATTGGCTATATTTTATATATTGTTGTAATATATATGGTCATTTTCTTTGAAAGGTAAGTTATGTTAATGAAAATTAATTCTTATATATTATTTGCTATGCTATCTATTCTTGTTCTGCCAGCTTTTGCAAACCTATCACAAACGCAAGAAATCATCCAAAATAAACATTTCAAATCGATTGCATGTGATGACTCAGGGGTACATTGTTTGGGTTTAAGCCATAATCCCGAAAAAAAATATTCATTGATGCTCTATCGAACCGATAATGCGGGAGAAAATTGGCATAGGCTTAATACTGAGTTTTATCTTCATATTGGTTCCGATGAAAAACTTGATGGTTCTGCAGGAATGAAAATCGCTTGTGATCAATATCTCCAAAATTGCTTAATGGGAGTCACCATCCTAAATGGTCAAGCATTTGTTTTTTATGGAACAAATGACGGAGGACAAGCTTGGAAAGGTACGATCATTTGGCACGAACCTGCGAAAACATTGCAATCATCATATATTGTTCAATTAACATGTAATCCTTCCACTGGCTCACAATGCCACTTGCTTACGGATACAAAAGACATTTATATTCTAGAAACCGATAAAAATGATTCAGGAACAACTTGGGCAGATGCGTTAAATGTGACAATGCACCCAATGGGCAGTAATTAAGTTGCATTTCATAGTTTGGACCGATGATGGATTTTTTTATCTTTAGAGGCTTTAATAATCCTTAAGTCGGTTAACCGTTCCATTACTCCCATCGCCCCAATGACAACTATAGTATTGAGGTGGGAACTAATGTTGGTCGAAAACGGCGGTGACGTACACACCAAGCCTACTCCAAGGCGTTTGAGTCAAAGGAAGAGGTAGGTCTTCCTTTGATCATTAAGATCATTTATAGATAATATCTGTCTACTGTATTTGTCCAGCTTGCCATGTCAGGCCAATGATCTTTGTCAAATCCATATTCTTTTTTGAGTTTTGATTTATCAACATTTAATATAAAACATTCTTCTTCTCTATTGTAACTAATGCTTTTCCAGGGAAAAGCAAAATAGCTTTCGCCTAAGCCTAAGAACCCACCAAAAGATAAGACGACATAGCGTGTTTGGCCACTTAATTTATCTAGCACTATTTCTTTGATTTCTCCAACAGATTCTAAAGAAGGTGACTTTACCTCTTTGCCAATAATATCTTCTGTTCTAACCACATTATCTGAATGAGCTTCCATGTGTATCTCCAGGTTTATTAGGTTTGAATTTACAATATGCCGCTTTAAAGCTATTTAAGATACTAATGAAAACCTTTGAAGAAAGGATTGGTATCGCTATAAATTATTTAAGAAACTTGGGTTTTTATTTATAAAATAAATTAGACTGATTTGTGAACACTCTGCTTGTGTGCTATTGTTATTCCTGTGGGTCAATATATGATCCAATAAATAAATATATAAACAAGGAGTGTATCATGAAAGGATCAATGAATCTCACAAAAGTCACTATAGGTATCGCAGCGTTAACATTAAGCTCAGGAATCTGGGCTCAGGCCCAGACTGTAGTCAATACTGTCACAACGCCTGTTGTGGGGGTATTTACAGGCGCCACTAATTTTGTAAAACAGGGTCCATTCTGGGTATTTAACAAACACTCTGCGAGTAATCGTATGGTAGGCACCCGAGTCGTCAGTGGGCAAAATTATGTGGTGACCAATAGACATATGAATAACGTGGTTTTAGACGGCGTTAACAACGGATATGGTGGTTATGTTGTCTCTAATCCTCGTTATGGTCAGGCTGTGGGTTACAATTTACAAGGTGATCGCATCACGAATATGACCACCAACAGAACTGGTATTATTACAGGGATTAAAGATCAAGGTACAATGGATGTGATGAAACCTAACGGAAAAATGATCCGTTATCAATATGTTACTTACAAAGTAAAACCTTTATAAATACCTAAAAGAGTGCGTTCGCGCACTCTTTTTATATCTGCAATTATTTCATTTACCCGTGATTTAAACCCTTGAAGCCGTATCACCCCAATATTTGCAATAAAAAGGCATGAATTTCTTTGGGATCTGCCTGACCTTTGGTGAGTTTCATGGCTTGTCCTATCAGAAAAGATAGAATTTTTTGATCTCCAGATCGATATTGAGCGACTTGTTCTGAGAATTGCGTCAGGAGCTCTTCTTGCAGCTTCTCTTTATCAAAAATAGCCTGAGGTTGATAACCACTGGCAGCAATTAAATCCGTTACAGTCTGTTCTGTTTGAAATAATTGTTTCAAAATATCCTTGCCTAATTTGTCGGGTATTTTTTTATCCGCCAAGTGTCTTAATAAATCGGCAAAAGTCTTAGCCGATACCGTAATTGTTTCAAAGGTTTGGTGCCGGTCTTTTAATTCTGCAGCCAAAGGTCCTTTTAACCAATTGATGATCAATTTTGCTGGGGCTTGGCTATGTTGTTTGCTGGCATCATAATATTGAACCAAAGCGGGTGAAGATAGTACATACTCAAGATCATCGCCCGAAATGCCATCCTTACTTAAACGTATACGAATAGATTCGGGTAATTCTGGTAAGCTTGAACTAAGTCGTTCGCGCATATTATCATCGATAAAAATAGGTAATAAATCTGGATCGGGAAAATATCGATAATCACAGACATTTTCTTTATCTCGCATCGACACCGTAGTTTGATTGGTTTCATTATATAATCGTGTTTCTTGAAGCACTGCTTGATTGTTTTCTAATAAATGAGCTTGACGATGTTGTTCAAAGGCAATGGCCTTTTCAATGAAACGATAAGAATTTAGGTTTTTCAATTCTACTCGCGTTCCTAATTCTTTGGCTCCAATGCGTTTTAGAGATAAATTGACATCACAGCGGAACGATCCTTCCTGCATATTGCCATCACATAGGTGCAGAAAACGTAATAATTGATTGAGCGTTTTCAAATAAGCAACTACTTCTGTGGCGGAGGATAAGCACGGAGAAGTAACAATTTCTAATAGGGGTATGCCTGCACGATTTAAATCAACGGCGGTGTGTTGTGCAACATGCATGGATTTTCCAGCATCTTCTTCCAAATGAGCACGGACAATATCCACTCGCATCATTTGTCCCCCTGCATTGGGGATCATGATATGCCCATCGCTGACGATAGGGCGTCTGAATTGACTGATTTGATAGCCTTTGGGTAAATCGGGATACACGTAGTTTTTACGTTCGAAATAAGACAGTTGATTGATGGTGGCTTGTACTGCTAACCCGAATTGAATAGCCAAATCAAGGGCTTTTTTATTAAAAACAGGTAAAGTACCAGGGAAGCCTGCATCAATAATATTTGCTTGAGAATTGGGCGCTGATCCAAAACGAGTAGGGGCATTAGAAAATAATTTGGTATTGGTATGCAATTGTGCGTGTACTTCAAGGCCAATCACGGTTTCCCATGTCATTATACTGCTCCTGATAAATAAGCATTTGGAATTTTTGTATGCCAATCCGTTGCTGTTTGATATGTGTGAGCGATTTGCAGTAACGTGGCTTCATCAAAATGAGATCCGATCAACTGCATCCCAATGGGAAGCTGTTGATGCAATCCAACTGGAATAGATAAAGCAGGTAATCCCGCCAAATTGGCCGCTACTGTAAAAATATCCGACAATTGGGAAACCGAAGGATTTTGGGCAGACTCGCCAATAGGAAAGGCCAAAGTAGGCGTAGTGGCGCCTAACAACACATCGACTTTGGACAGTGTTTCTTGCAGTTCTAAACTAATCAGATGCCGCACTTTTTGTGCTTGAATGTAATAAGCATCATATTGTTCTGCAGCTAACACATAGGTACCGGTGATAATTCGTCTTTTGACCTCTGATCCAAAGCCTTCTGTACGTGAATGGGTGACTAAGTCACGCAGCGAGTTGGCTTTTTGACTGCGATGTCCAAACCGTATGCCATCGTATCGACTCAGATTTGAAGAAGCTTCAGCGCATGCCAAAGCATAATAGCATGAGATCCAGTGCTCGGAGAGGCTTAAATCGACCTCCACAAAAGTTGCCCCAGCTGCTTTTAAGACGTCAATGGCTGCCCAAACTGCCGATTGTACAATGGGATCAACTTGCGGATGAAAAAAGCATTTGGGTAATCCTATGGTGATAGATTTGATAGGATCACGCAATGTTTGTAAATAATTTGGAATGTTGCGTGCAATGGATGTAGAATCAAGGGCATCAAACCCCGCAATAATCGGTAAAGTTAAAGCCAGATCTTCAGCGCTAGGCGCCATTAATCCTGCTTGGTCAAAGCTAGATGCATACGCTATCATGCCATAACGTGAAATCAACCCGTAAGTTGGTTTTAAGCCACTGATCCCGCACAAGGCCGCTGGCTGGCGAATAGAGCCGCCAGTATCTGATCCCGTTGCAAAAGGTGCTAGACGTGCTGCAACCGCGGCAGCCGATCCGCCCGATGATCCTCCAGGAACATAGTCAGGATTCCAGGGGTTAGCAACTGGCCCAAAATAACTGGTTTCATTAGATGAACCCATCGCAAACTCATCCAGATTGGTTTTTCCGAGCATCACACAGCCTTCATCTGCCAATCTCTGGACAATGGTGGCATTATACGGTGCTTTAAAATCGGCCAACATTTTTGAGCCACAGGTTGTCGTGGAGGTAACGGTGCATAGATTGTCTTTGTGAGCTAGAGGCAAGCCAGTGAGTGGTGAGGCTTGTTTTTTTGCGATACGTTCATCTGCTTTTTTAGCGGCTTGCATCGCATGTTCTTCATCAATGCTGATGAAGGCATTCAGAGCGCTAGCAGCCTTGATGCGATTTAAATAATGAGTACATAATTCTACGCTAGAGATTTGTTTGGTTTGTAACGCTTGACTCAATTGAGTAAGACTTTGAGTATGAGGCATATTATGATTGACCTTTCACGACTTGAGGAACGATATATAAATCATCTTGAAACTGCGGGGCACATTGGGCAAGAGCCCTGATATCTGGTGCGCCGATATGATCGTCATTGCGAAGATATTGGGTCACCGAAGTAGGATGATTTAAGGGTAAAATAGTTGAAGTATCAATAGACTGTAATTTTTCGATGCTACTAAGTACCGCGTTGCATTTTTCCAAATGATGCATCACATCAGATGGTTCAAGATAAGCTAACTTTGCGGTGTGCGCCAATTGTTCAGCGGTCATGGCCATAAGGGTTCTCTCCTAAGGAGAATGATGGTGTATCTCCTTATTTTACAGTAGAATGAATCAAACAATACACTCTATTTTACTATGAAAAAAAATAAAACCAAATTATCTTCGATGGATAAAAGTCTTTTTGGATATTGGCAAGCGTTTTATTTGTCATTTTATTCAGCACGATTGTACATTGATGTTGCAAAGCGTTGGAAAGGGTTTGGTTTAGCGTATTTTTTGCTCTTAATTTGTATTGCAGCAATCCCTTTAAGTATCAAAACCATGCTTGTGTGCAATCGCTATTATGATAATCAATTGATTGATCCTTTGAAAAAAATTCCTGATTTTTCAGTAGATCATGGTCGATTAGTCTTTCATGGCATTACACCTTATGTGATAAAAAATGTCTATCATGACGCAGTGATCGTGATTGATCCGAACAGCACTTTGACTGAAATCAATTATGTGTACCCTCATTGGATGTTATTTATCACCTCCGATCGCTTTTATTTGCATCTCCCAAAACTCTCTATGTTCGAAGACGACATCACACCAGTGGCCACGATTAATTCAGAAGATATTGATATGCAGTCTTTTAGTGATATTCAGTCTGAAACCTTCAATGTCACGTTTTGGTTGCAACAAACAAATTTACTGCATTTAAAATGGTATTTTATAGTCGCGGTTTATCCAGTTTTTGTTGCATTGTTATTTGGGTTTTTTAGCGTTTTATTAGTTATGATGACCTTTGTGGGCAAAGCATTTTCGACAACTATTTTTAAATTTGGGCTACAGTTCAAACAAGCGTACCGCATTATGTTGGTGTCTTCTGGTTGCGGGATTAGTTTGTTTGTTCTGGGATTGCCTTATGTGACTCGAATGCCTATCACAGGTTTTTTCCTATTAGCCGCTATTATTTTATATTTTTGTTTTGCCGTGTTAGCCATCAAAAGAGAAAGCAAAAGTTTGGTGTTATATTAATGTAATCTATTTTTTGATGATGACGTATGCTTACTCAAAAACAAAAAGACCTTAGTCGCTTATTAGATATTCTCTCGAATCATATTTTTACCGATAGAATGGATGCTATTGATGATCAATGGCTTAAAAATCTGTCTATCGTAGGGCAGTTACTACGTGCTATTGATTGGAAAGAAACAGATGAATCATGCATTCGTAATAAGCATGGTCTTCGAAATCGCCATATGAATAAAGGGAATAAACTCAATACGACAGGTGCTAAGTTAGATTTTGAAACGCTTAGTCATCTGGATACATTGGCTGCAGATAAATCTATGCGTGCCATTGTGTTGCAGCATAGAGAGAGCATCGAGCAGGATCTGAGAAACTTAAAAACTAAGATTGATTATATTATTGCAGCTGAAGATTCTTTTTTAAGTCAAGAACAACGCATGGAAGTGCCATTTTCGGATAAAAAATCCTTAGATTCTGAAGAAAGTGAGGTGGGCTTTCTTAGGAAGATCGCGGCTTACCACCATGATCAAGCCTGTTTGAATCAACTTATCCTGCAATTAGACGCATTTGATACTATGATTGATGCGGATCTAAATGATGCTGTTCATCGTTATAAATTAGGATACATTTTTTGCCAATTAGGAGAAAATGCCAAAGAATTGTCTTGTTTTGTAAAACCAGAAAAATATAAGCAAGCAGACGATAACTTAACACGCTTTATGTTTGGCAAGCTCGGACACTATCGACAGGTGATCAAGCAGCATCCTTATATCATCAGAAAGAATAATACGCGTGAATTAAGACAAATGCGTCTTCTGATCAAGGAAGCATCCCCCAAATTAAAACGTCTACTTACAGCTTTACAAATAAGATTAAAATCATTTGAAATTGGTGATTATCATACCTGTAATTTACCTGATCATACTAAGAAAAGTGCATTTGAAAATGAATGGATCAATGATTTCAATAGTCTCACACATCAACTGACACTTGGCATTACCTTTTTTGACGATTTAATCTTAAAAGGAGAGCGATACAGCGATGACATTAAAAAGCTATCTGCTCAACAACACCTATTAGATCAATCAACCCAACAACTTACACAGGCTTCTGTTGTAAACTTGAGTAAGGGTGTTGCATCCATACAAGCTATTCTAAATAAAGAAGAACTATCGTCTCATTTGGATAGGACTGTTGGTGAGATGATGAACCCTAGTACAACAGGGACAAATCTTATGTATACTTTGTCCAAAGCATTAAAAAACAAAAATAATACAAATCATATAGCAACTTTGTGTGGGTTAGAGCATGGAATATCTACTTTGTCACTTGGCCAACTAAAAAATCAGCTAGGGCACATAGCAACTCAACAAAATAGCGACATCAATCCATCTCATTCAAGTCTTGCTCAACAAGCTGATTCGTTAACTAAACGTATTGCGCAACGTGAAGCAGAACATACTCAAATTAAACAAGACATTGAATTTTTACAAAAATCACTGTATTTGCAGCGTAAAGCCAAAGCATCCAGATCTGCTCCTATGTTTACGAGTGGCACCTATTTTTCTTATATTTTTGATGAAATCATTCTGATTGAAAATTTCTATCTTTTAGGAGAAACCTCGTCTTCTGAGGCTGTTAAAATGGCGCTAGGATGGATTGGTCATTATGCAAAAGAGATTAGAAAAAAGAGTGATATTGATAAAAAAATAAAACAATACACGCATGCACTGGTTGAAAGCTGTTTTAAAAAAGCCGAGTTTGTACGCAGTAAAATGATTATGCATGATATGACTCATACGAATGTGAGTACTATAGAACAAGTTTGGCATGAATCTATTTTACCCACCAAAGATGATATCCGCGCGTTGAGTATCATTTTAGATGAGAGTAACCAATCGGAAGGTCTGCTCGCTAGGGCTTTCATGCGTTTGGGAGAGCATGATCATGCACTTGCGACGTTAGAAATATACTTGGCAAAGTTAAAAGCGGGGCACATTCCCGTAAAAACGCTAAATAATGATCCTGCTGTCTATAAAGAAAACGTAAAGCCATTGCTAGAAATGAGGCAAATAATACGTAGAATAGGCATCGATACGATTGGGGAAGAGAAGGTAAGTGAGTATGAAAACTTTGTGAATACTCATGCAGAGATTTCAACAATGCTTATGCTTATGGCCAAGTGCTACCAAAACAAAGAAAGCGAAACAGATCTAAAAAAAGGATTTACACTGATTGAAGAAGCACTTAAAGCAATCACGTTTCAACTAAGCATTTTAAGACAAAATACATTGATAGCCAAACTTGGCCACTTAACAGTAGCTCGTGATTCAAAACTAGATGAGTGGTTTTTTTGTCAATCTATTAAAAACTATTTTATGATTAAAATGAATAAAGCAGAAGAAGCAGCAAGTTGCATGATTGACATAGAAAAAATGTTTGATGCGATACCTGGTACCAAATCTAAATTTTCTAGTCGAATCATTCAAACTCTGACTGATCTAGCAAGCCTCACAGAAGATAGTGAACTACAAAAAAGTTATATAGAAAAAGCACAAAAGTATCTTGCTGGTAGTGATCGAAAAGCATTTTCTGGCTATCTCATTCAGCTTAGGTCATATGAGCAGGCTTATGATTGCTTTTCAAAAGAACAAAATCCTGTAAATTACCGTGTTTTTTGCGAAAAAGCAGGGGGATTTGTTGCTTTTTTTAATAAATATAAATCTCATCTTCAACAAGAAAATGGTCGAAAAATTTTTGAATATGAGATGACAGTTTTACTGGCTGACTTAACATTCAAACTTACCAATACAGAATTGTATGCTGCTGACATTCCAGAGGTTTTTAAGCAGTTAGATGCTATTGAAAAGCATGTGACATACGGACAATCAAAAAGCCATTATTTTTCGCTAAAAATCATATATTTGGCAAAGACCGGAAAACCTGATTTATTCAGAGAATGTGTTGAGTATTTTATAGATATTGGTGAAAAAAATGATGCGATAGATTATCGTGATGAGCTCATTAAGATGCTTAATTCCTTGCTGTTTTTGAATTTGAAGCCTTTCATTCTTATTGCACTCGATGTTATTGAACTTAGATTTGAAAGTCTCACAGAAGACGAAGTTATGACTAAAATGCTTGCACAGGATAGAACACATACCTCTATACCACATACCCATTTTATTGTACAAAATGGATTCAAAGATATTGTGAAGCAATTGACTCGAATCACTTCAGAGCAATGGGGATATACGAATAACGCAGCGATACTTGTTTCTTCTACTGCACCACTGGACGAGATTACTATTTATTTAGAGTCGGTGGATATTGGCAAAGTGACAAGGAATAAAGGGCCACAACAAAGCATCAGTGTATCGAATTTTAAAGGAAAAAATCTTTCCAATATTGAGCCTATGATGCGAACATCACAAGGTATGAACGTATCCAAATCAACGGTTTCATCTGGCATCTAAAATAAAATCAGATACCGCGGACAAGCCGCGGTAGGTAGGCGATGATGTCCAATCTTTACGCCTGTATCCCACGTACCGCGGCTTGTCCGCGGTATCTATGGTGTCAGCTTGATGATCTTAGTCTTCTATTTCTTCTAAAACCTGCTAGCCGATGTAATCTTTACGCCTGTATCCCACGTACCGCGGCTGGTCCGCGGTATCTATGGATGTCAGCTTGATGATCCTAGTCTTCTATTTCTTCCAAAACCTGATGTTTAACAGCCTTGTCATGCATTGAGAAATTCAGTTCTAAAACAGCACTATCTCCCACACGTTCTAAATTCACACTAACTTTATCACGATCGATAGGGATATATTTTGCGATGACGTTCAAAATTTCATCTTGCATTTTAGGCAAATCAGTTAATTTAGGCAGACAGTCCGGAGTATCACGTTCCGAGCGTTCATGTGAAATAATGATCTGTAAACGTTCTTTGGCAACCGATGCAGTGGATGGCTTGCGTTTACGTAAATATTTAAAAATCATGCTTTAGCATCCTCCTTTTGTTTTCCAAACAAACGTTGAAATATGCCTCTGCGTTCAGTTTGGATGAAACGCATTGGTCTATCTTCTCCTAAGAAACGTGCAATTGCGTCTTGGTACGCAGCACCTGCATCACTTTCTTCATCTAAAATGACTGGTGTGCCAGTATTTGATGCTTTCAGTACTGCTTTGGATTCTGGAATGATCCCGATAAGTGGTATAGCGAGAATATCTTGAACATCTTGCACAGACAGCATTTCACCACGTTCTACACGTTCTGGATTATAGCGTGTTAATAATAAATGTTCTTTGATAGGGTCTTTGCCATCAAGAGCACGTTTACTTTTACTGGCTAATATACCTAAAATTCTATCTGAGTCTCGAACCGAGGAAACTTCTGGATTAGTGACAATCACGGCATGATCAGCAAAATGCATGGCCATTAATGCGCCAGATTCAATACCGGCGGGAGAGTCACAGACGATAAATTCGAATTCTTTTGCCAACTCTGCAAAAACTTTTTCTACACCTTCGATGGTTAATGCGTCTTTATCACGTGTTTGTGAGGCTGGAAGGATATATAAATCAGGCGTGCGTTTGTCTCTGATCAAGGTTTGGCGTAGAGTGGCTTCACCGTTGATAACATTGATAAAATCGTATACGACGCGCCTCTCACAGCCCATAATGATATCGAGGTTACGTAACCCAATATCAAAGTCGATAACAACAGTTTTGTGGCCACGCATGGCCAAACCAGTGGATAGTGCCGCGGATGAGGTAGTTTTGCCAACGCCCCCCTTACCGGAGGTAACTACAATAATGCTAGCCAAAGAACACTCCTACAAATATGAATGATATTTAGTCTACACGTTATTGTTATTGCAATTCAATAGATATTTTTTCTATTTCGGTATAAAATTACGCATTAATTTTTTCACAAGGAGCAGAAAAATGTCACTGTCTATTTTGCAACAAGCCCTGACCTTTGATGATGTTTTATTATTGCCTGCTCATTCTGTCATTTTACCGCGAGAAGTGTCTTTACAAACCGCATTGACAAGAGATATTCGATTGAACATGCCTTTGATTTCTGCAGCAATGGATACAGTGACAGAAGCTCGCCTTGCAATTGCGATGGCGCAAGAAGGTGGTATAGGAATCATTCATAAAAACATGAATATTGCCGCACAGGCTGAAGCTGTGCGTCGTGTTAAAAAATTTGAAAGTGGCATGGTCAAGGATCCTATTTCTGTTGGACCTGAAATTACTGTGGCGCAATTATTAGAGATCATGGCCAAACATAGTATTTCCGGTGTACCAGTGGTCGATGGTGAAAGCCTGATTGGTATTGTGACCAGCCGCGATATTCGTTTTGAGTCAAATCTATCGCTACCTGTTTCGGCTGTGATGACCACCAAAGAACGTTTAGTAACAGTCAAAGAAGGTGAAAGTCGCGAAGAAATTTGTCGTTTGTTACATAAACACCGCATTGAAAAATTATTGGTGGTGAATGATGCGTTTTATTTACGAGGATTAATCACCGTAAAAGATATTCAAAAAGCCAAAGAAAATCCTTATGCTTGTAAAGATCAATCAGGCCAATTACGAGTCGGTGCTGCAGTAGGCGTTGGTGAAGGCACTGATGAACGCATTGCTGCTTTGATTGATGCCAATGTGGATGTATTGGTTGTAGACACAGCACACGGTCATTCTCAAGGTGTACTAGATCGCGTCAAATGGATCAAAACAAATTATCCGCACATTCAAGTTGTGGGTGGCAATATTGCCACAGGTGATGCTGCAAAAGATTTGATCAAAGCTGGTGTTGATGCAGTCAAAGTAGGCATCGGTCCTGGATCCATTTGTACCACAAGGGTGGTAACTGGTGTTGGAGTGCCACAAATTACTGCTATTGCAAATGTGGCCGCTGCAGTGAAAGGTGCCATTCCCATTATAGCGGATGGTGGTATTCGGTTTTCAGGAGATATCTGCAAAGCGCTTGCTGCAGGTGCGGATACAGTGATGCTTGGCTCGATGTTTGCTGGAACAGAGGAATCTCCTGGTGAGATAGAATTATTTCAAGGCCGGACCTATAAAGGTTATCGAGGAATGGGTTCTATTGGTGCGATGTCTCAAGCACAAGGATCCAGTGATCGTTATTTTCAAGACTCTAAAATGGGTGCAGAAAAATTAGTACCCGAAGGCGTAGAAGGGCGCGTTCCCTATAAAGGTTCGATTCATGCCATCATTCATCAAATGTTAGGTGGTTTGCGTTCTTGCATGGGGTATACCGGTTCTAGCACCATTGATGCATTACACGAACGCGCACAATTCGTACAGGTTACGCACGCAGGCATTCGTGAATCACACGTGCATGATGTTCACTTGACCAAACAAGCGCCTAATTATCAAGTCACTGAGAATGGAGGATTTTAAGATTACTGCACTCAAAGAAAATCCCATTCTCATTTTAGACTTTGGGTCACAATATACGCAATTGATTGCCAGAAGGCTTCGTGAAATGGGTGTATATTGCGAAATTTATCCTTATCATACTGAAGCGACAACAGCGCTTGCATTGAATCCTTGTGGTGTCATTTTGTCAGGTGGTCCTTCTACCGTCACATTAGACACCAATCCTCGTGCACCTGATTGGGTCTTTACCAGCCATTTACCCGTATTAGGTATTTGCTATGGGATGCAAACCATGGCAAATCAGCTTGGTGGCAAAGTTCAATCCTCATCGACTCGCGAATTTGGATATGCTGAATTATCAGTCTTAGAGCCACAATGTTTGTTTGCAGAGGTCAGTTATAAGAGCGAGCAACTATTAGATGTTTGGATGAGTCACGGTGACAAAGTGACTGAGATTCCACCTGATTTTAAAGTGATTTGTACCACACCAAATACACCGATCGCAGGTATGGCCAATGAAGAAAAACATTGGTATGGCTTACAGTTTCATCCTGAAGTCACACACACACCGCAGGGCGGTGTTTTATTAAAGCAATTTGCCGTTACTATTTGTGGTGCGGCAACGCACTGGACAGCAGAACATATCATTGAAGATATGGTGACCTCTGTCCAAGAACAAGTCGGCACAGAACAAGTATTGTTAGGATTATCAGGTGGTGTAGATTCCTCTGTAGTCGCAGCACTGTTACATCGTGCCATTGGAGATCAATTGATTTGTGTGTTTGTGGACACAGGTTTGTTGCGTCTCAATGAAATGGAACAAGTCAAAGCAATGTTTCAAGACCATATGGGTATTCGTATCCTTTGGGTGGATGCGGCGGATGAATTTTACACAGCATTAGCCGGTGAAGAGTGTCCTGAAGCGAAGCGCAAAATTATTGGTGGTCTTTTTATTGATATTTTTGAACGAGAAGCAACAAAATTACCTAATGTCACCTGGTTGGCTCAAGGCACTATATACTCAGATGTGATCGAATCAGCCGTGGTGAATCAACAGGGGATCGCTGAAGTCATCAAATCACATCATAATGTCGGTGGTTTGCCAGAAACGATGCAGTTGAAACTACTAGAGCCGGTCAGATGTTTGTTCAAAGACGAAGTGCGTGAACTTGGATTAAAACTGGGGTTGCCAGAAACCATGATTCGTCGCCATCCTTTTCCTGGCCCAGGTTTGGGCGTCAGAATTTTAGGAGAAGTGAAAAAAGAATACGCTGATATTTTACGCCAAGCAGATGCTATTTTCATTGATGAACTACGTGCAGCAGGATTGTATGCACAAGTCAGTCAGGCTTTTGCAGTATTTTTACCGGTGAAAAGCGTTGCAGTCATGGGAGATGGACGCTTGTATGGGTATGTGATTGCCTTACGTGCAGTTGAAACCATTGATTTTATGACAGCTCATTGGTCGCATTTGTCTTGGGATTTTTTAGGCAAAGTCTCCAATCGTATCATCAATGAAGTGAAAGGCGTTTCTCGCGTCACCTATGATATTTCTGGTAAACCACCCGCAACGATTGAGTGGGAATGACGTCGGTTATTACACAAAAAATAGAACGGTACCTCTCAGAACGCCAAGCGCTGGGATTGTATCGTTCTCGTGCAATGGACAATGCTGAACCCGAATACCTAGATTTTTCATGTAATGATTACCTGTCATTAACCACCGATTTAAGGGTAAAAAAGGCTTACCAAGTTGGATGTGAGCTTTTTCCTATTGGCAGTGGCGGATCAATGGTTTTGTCGGGCTATCATGAAACTCATCATCAATTAGAGCAAGATTTTGCGGCAGCACTTGAGGTAGATGATTGCTTATTATTTTCATCAGGCTACGTGGCAAATTTAAGTGTGGTCAGTTTATTGGCCCACTTTAAAGCCCATGTATTGATTGATAAGTCAGTGCACGCCTCAGTGTACGATGGATTGGAATTAGCCAAAGCGCCTTATTCAAGATTTCTGCATAATGATGTGTCGGACCTTGTTAAAAAATTATACAACAATGAAAATACGACGATGATTATGACTGAATCAGTATTCAGTATGAGTGGGTTGTGTGCACCGCTGACTGAAATAGCGGCACTAGGCAAAGAGATGGTCGTTGATGAAGCCCATGGGTTTGGCGTTTTGGGGCCTCAAGGTTTAGGTGGAACAAAAGCGGCTGGATTAACGCAAGATCAAGTGCCATTACGCGTTATTCCGTTTGGCAAAGCCTTAGGTGCGTCGGGCGCGATCGTTGCTGGCAAGGCCGCGTGGATTGATGCGTTATTACAAAGTACTCGTCAACCAGTTTATTCAACTGCCATTAGTCCAGCTTTTGCTTATGGTATTCGAGAAACTTTGGCCATTTTACGCCAGGCAGATGATCGCCGACAGCATCTGCAAGGACTTATTGCGTATTTTAGACAATGCATTCAAGCGTCCTCGTTACTGTGGCGTGATTCTGTAACGCCCATTCAACAATTGCAATTGGGTTGTCCTTTCTTAGCAACGAAAGCGGCTCGCACTTTAAAACATCATGGCATCAAATGCTTTCCTATTCGCCAACCCACAGTGACAAAGCAAGAAACGGGCCTGCGGGTTATTTTAAATTATCATCATACGCAACAAGATATTGATCGGTTGTTTCAGGCGTTACACTCATGAGCCAACTTTCTATCCAATCCTTTGGACATGGGAATGCCCTGGTTTTATTTCATGGGTGGGGGTTTGATAGTCAAATTTGGACCCCATTGATTGACAGTTTATTGAATTTGTCCCTTGTACAGAGGGTTATTTTGGTGGATTTGCCTGGATTTGGACATAGTCCTTTGATGGCATGGGAGACATTTAAAACCGATCTATTAGAACGATTGCCTCAACAATTTATTTTAGCAGGCTGGTCCTTAGGTGGGTTATTTGCGACGCGATTGGCTATAGAAACAACGGATAGAGTTAAGCATTTGGTTAATATTGCTTCTTCTCCCTATTTTATCCGTGAACCCAATTGGGCGGGGATTACGGCTGATGTGTTGGACGAATTTTATCAACAATTTCAAGCTCATCCCCAGCATACTCGCACGCAATTTGTGCGCACCCAATTGCCTTCAACGGTACAACATGCTTTTGAACCAGTTGAGCTAAGTCACATTTTAGGTTTGGAAGAGGGCTTGATGATATTGAAAGAATGGGACTTGCGAGCGCCATTGGAGACGCTAACGACGCCTATTTCATATATGTTTGGACGATTGGATACGATTGTGCCACGAAAAGTGATGCCTTTTATGCAACAACGATACCCTCATTTCCAGTATGCCTTACTGCCAGACGCAGCGCACATTCCCTTTTTATCTCATCCTGAACAATTCATACAAACGTTAGAGTCCATGATATGTTGAACACTTATTTTATAGTTGGTACGGATACTGATTGTGGTAAAACCTATGTGACTGTGGCTTTGTTAGATTATTTGCGTCAGCAAAATCAAGCTGGGCATGCTTTAAAACCTATTGCCAGTGGTTGTACCAAAGAAAATGGTGTTTTGATCAATGAAGATATTCGGTCTCTTCAAAAAGCAAATGGGGTGCAAACACCGTCTATCAATCGTTGGCTGATGACGTCTGCGATTGCACCCCATTTGGCAGCCAAAGAAAGTGGTATGACGCTTTCAGCGTCCGAGATTATGGCATTTTGTCAATCTTATCCTACAGCAGGATTAAGCCATTTATTGATTGAAGGGGCAGGCGGGTTGATGGTGCCTCTGAATGAAGAAGAAACATGGATTGATTTTTTAACGAAAAGCAATATCCCCGTTATTTTAGTTGTAGGCATGCGCTTAGGGTGCATCAATCATGCCTTACTGACTGCATCAGTTTTAGACTCACATCACATTAGCTGCACGGGATGGATTGCAAATTTTCTAGATCCTACGATGTTGGCACCACAAGACAATCTTCAGACTTTGGTTCATAAGCTTCCCCATCGTCTGTTGGGTAAGCTGTCTTTTGGAGGGGGATTTGAGCCTCAAGTTTATCCGGGATTGATCATTTGATTTTTATAGTCTATATCTTAATTTATTTGAAGATGAGGATGAGGATGAGATCATGGACGAGCACCTGCAATATCATCTATATCAATTTAAAGACAATACCGCCCAACATCCGGGTAAAAAACATCATTTTTCGCATTGCTTACATGGAAATGTCTTCTTAAATACCCATGAAATGAATGGTGCTAGACAGTTCCCAAGTGAAACGATGAAAAAGAGATTTTCTGGCGCACATTAAGTGAAATCAACATGTACATATAGTCTGCCCCAATGTAAGGGGCAGGTTATGATTGAGTTCTCTTTTCTTCCATTATAACCTCTTACCGCGAGATTCCTCTTGCGGGCTCTGAGTGAAAATGTTCATTCTCATCACTAATATTAATATTTATTCCACGATTTTTGGCTTCTGCTAACACAGTGGTGCGCAATGAGGGTTCCACTAAAATTGCTTTTAGTCTTATTTCTTCTAAATATAATTTAATTGCATATAATATGACCGGAGTTACTAAGAGTAGCAACATCGTATTGTCTCTTTGATCAGGTGTTAATTCATAAGTTTTTGTAATAAACCCTGTCATCTTAGGTATGACCAATGCGGCTATAAGCATAAAAGAAAATTGAAGGGAAGGGGAAGGCTGATTTAAATAATCTGGCCAGAAAAGAGCTTTGTTTAAGTGATCACGTAATCTTGTGTTCAGTTGGTCTGCTTTTATAGCATAGGTATATGCATCTTCCCATGTGTATTCAACAACAAGATTAGGGCGTTCATTAGAGTTTAAAAGATAGTTCAGTGCAGCGTTTACTTTATTCTTAGCACGATCTGCGTCAATAATTAATTGGCTTAATTGCATATCTGATTGTGTCTGTGGATTTTTTTTGATAAGTACTAACTTATCTTTTTTAGAGTAGTTTTTTGAAAAAAACACTGTTTTCTTAAACAATAATAAAAGTGACGTTATTATATAACAGGAGTGGAGTTTATATTGTAATTTAAATACTTGAAGATAAGATCTTTTGTATAAAAATAAAACTTATACTATAATTATAATACAAAACCAGTTAAAAAAGGAAGTCATCATGAAAGGAATCGTATTGACACTTGCCATCATAGCATCGACCGCATTATTAAATGGATGCTGTACAACGGATATTTGTAATTTAGGGTCTAATTATATACCTACAAGTACCAATGACAACAGACAGTGTAGTTCTTGTAGTACTTGCAGCTCGTGTGGTTATGACGCCAGTTACACATATAGTGGTTGGTACTAGATCTTAATAAAAAGCTCCCTCCCTAGGGAGCGTTTTAGTTAGTCACACATCAATTGTCTTTTTTAATTTATAAATCATCAAAGATCTTGGAGTTGCACTATGGGGTTCTATGCCTGTTCCATTTAAACACGGAGAATTCATCTAAATGTTACATTTGACAAAAAGGTATCATCTAAACCAACGCCTTTCGAAATTTTAATTTGATGCCCCAAAGTCTTTGTTGACACGCCAGCATGAAAGAAGGTTCTCAATACAAAGTGGCTTTTTATCTTTGCTCTGGTTATCGAATTATCATTTTCAGTCTATAAAAATGAATGATGATGATAAATTTGCAAACTTTAAAAGAGACACTATGTTTATATCACTATAAATTAATTGTTTATAAAAATATGGACCATTCCAGTGATAGAGAAATAGAAGAAGATATGCAGATAGAAGATATTGAAGAGGATATTGAAGAGGATATCGAAGAGGATATTGAAGAAGATATTGAAGAAGATATGCAGATAGAAGATATCGAAGAAGATATCGAAGAAGAATATTATATTTCTGTACCTCAAGCAGGATATGCATGGATAACGCCTGAAAGTCCTCCCTTAATGAAAGGTGCTTTTACAGAAGGGTTGAGTACTTGTTGCTCCATTGCTATGCATGCTAAAACGCTTAATAATGAGAGCTATCATTATTTTTGTCATGCGGATGCAAGTACTGATTTATCAGATGAAAAGGATGGTCTTTCAGGGCGTCTGAGGGAGATTCCTAAAGGTAGTGAAGTATCTATTTCGTTTGATGCTGAACAAGACTGGGAAAAAGAGTTTGAAAATAAAATTGAGGAAGCAATTTATGTCTCAGAGATTGAAGGTAATGTTCTTGTGACCCACACTGATCCTCATAAAGTCTCCGCAATTGAGCGAAATAAGTCAGGGTATTCTTCTGGCGCTATATTAGATGAAGAGTCTCTCCCTACTCAAAAAAACTGTGGTGATATACAAAAGATGTTATATGGTTTTGTAGAAGCCACTTTAGATTCTGATGTGCGTTCTTATCCTCCTATTTGTGTTTGTGATTCTGTGCCTCTAACTGGTAAAGATATCGTACAGCAAAGACCAAAAGAAATGCATACTTCTGCAAAACATTTAGCAACAAAAATAGAAAATCAATTAGAGGGTATGCCTTATGCCTGTATTCAAACAGAAATCAGGAATCCAGTTACGGGCATACCCAAAGCACTCGTTGAGGTATTGGATCACGACAGAGTGTCTAACCATGCTTCTTCTACAGCAGCTTTGGAGATACCAATGGGGCATCTTCATGCTACACAACCTGAAGCGCGTCAACCACAACGACAATCACAACCCCAAAAGCAGACAGTCACAAAAGATGAGATCAAACCCGCTGGACCCACTTTTAACTAAGAAGTGGGTTATAAATGACAAACTCGTTTATCTTAAAGTAAGTACATCACATTTGGCCTCATCCACAATAGTGCGTGCTGTATTGCTCATATATTGTGGCATATGGTGACCAATGATGATCAGTTGGCATTCGAGATCAGCTGCTTTATGAACGATTCGGTGCACCACAGATCCCAATTCGACAAAAAGCTTGTTTTGAGGGATTTTTAGACCATCTCCAAGAACCGACATCACCATTTGGGCATCTTGTAACATAGGTTCAGGGCTTTCAATTTCGGTAAATCCTAGGCCCTGAGCAATGATCATGCTTGCTGGTTGCTCAATGACATGTAATAAATACAAATCAGCTTTGAAACGTTTGGCGATTTCTACCGCTTGTTGACACATTTCAAAATGGTTTTCTGACAGATCCGTTGCGTGTAGGATACTTGTATACATGTTTTTCCCTCAACCTTAAGATGCCATTATCTTTAGTGTAGTTGAGATTAAGAAAAACAGGCAACAATTGTACGATCATTTTGTGAAACACATGCGGATAAAAGCTGCTGATTGGGTAAACAAAGATGTGGGGAGAGATCTAACAATGGCCCCCAAACAAAATCTCGATATAAAAGTTGAGGATGAGGGATTTGTAAGTGGGGCAACTGTATTGTTTTTTGGTCATACAACAAAATATCAATATCAATGGTTCTAGCACCCCAGGTTTGTTTTCGAATGCGTTTTTGCTGATGTTCAATTCTGTGACAATGTTGCAAGAGAAGCTGAGGTGATAGGGTGGTTTTTAGCATGACAACCATATTGATATAATGAGGTTGTGATCTGACGCCAATGGGTTTGGAGAGGTACATGGAAGATTGTATATAGAGCGTTGTACGAGGGAGCTTTGATAAATACTGAAGTGCTCTAGCTATTTGTCGTCGTGGAGAATGCAGATTTGATCCCAAACCTAAATACACGATCGCCATGCATCACTCGGGAGCGGGGCGTGGCGTCGTGCATGCATCAATCATCGTAAGTTGGGTTGGCTCATCAACTTCTTGGAACGTCGTCCACCATTTGGCCAAATCTAAAGATTCATCCTTGGCAAGGGCGCGCAACGCTAGAAAATCATAAGCAGCCCTAAAGCGTGGATGATTCAATACATAATAAGCGCGATTTCCGGAGCGTTTAGAAAAACGAGATTGCAATAACCAAATTTCACGTATGACTTGTGTGTGACGTTTCGGTATCATGACAATTTTATTTTGTTCGCTGAATATATAAGACATGGCTTGATCAAATGCTGGCACAGGATCAACCCCCGCTTCGCGCAGAAATTTTGCACGCTCCTGGACAGGAAACCATAAAATGACTGCAAATAGAAAGGCTGGATTCACCGGTTTACGTATTTTGATGCGATGATCAGTACTTTCCAATGCAAGCATTAAAAACGGATGGACAGGGTGTGAGTCCAACAAAGCAGCACTAAAAGGAAACAGATGATGAAATAGGCCATATTCCTCAAGCATAGGTTGCACCGCATAGGCATTGCCACATTGATAAAGCTTGATCATTTCATCAAACAAACGCGACCCTGAAACATGCGCAATTAAGTGATTCAACTCGTGAATGGGTGCCGCGGTTTCAGCTGCGATTGAAAAATTAAGTTTTGCACTGAAACGTACTGCACGCAACATGCGAACAGGGTCTTCTTTATAACGTGTGACTGGATCACCGATGATGCGAATCAATTTATTTTGGATATCTTGAAAACCTTGAGTAATATCAACGATAGAACCATTTTCAATATGATAATAAAGCGAATTCACAGTAAAATCTCTACGCCATGCGTCTTGTTCTAATGTGCCATAAACATTATCTTCAATGAGCATACCACGATCGTTGGTTTGCTGATTGGTATGCACAGGCTCATGCGCACGAAATGTAGCAACTTCGATAATTTCTCGGTGATAGGGGATATGAATTAATTTAAAACGTCTGCCGATAATGCGTGCATGACGAAATAATTTTTTAACTTGCTGAGGCGTGGCATTTGTAGCCACGTCAAAATCTTTAGGAGATTGTTTGATCAATAAGTCTCGCACCGATCCACCCACCAAATACGCTTCATATCCAGCCTGGATAAGACGCTCCAGTACGGTAATGGCATTAGGATTGATATTGTGTTTAAGAATGCTATGACGATTCGACGGAACAATATGCTTAGTATCAATCCGTGTCTTATTTGACTTTGATCTATTTATGAATTTTTTAATGATATTAATGTTTAGATACTCGAAATTTAACTGAAATATAGTACTATACAAGATAACAGTGGTCAAGAATAGATAATTCAAACAAAAGAGAATAATAATGACTTATATGGATATAGGTTTAACTTTACTAACATTGACAGCCTTAGAAATCATCCTAGGGGTAGACAATTTGGTATTTTTGTCTATTTTAACTGAAAAATTACCACAAGGCCTCAGGCGCAAAGCACGGTATTGGGGTTTATCATTTGCTTGGGTAAGTCGTTTGTTTTTATTGGCCTTTGCGTTGGTATTAGTCCGTTTGAATACACCTTTGTTTGCCATACACGGATTTTCATTTTCCGTGCATACTTTGTTTTTAATTAGTGGCGGATTTTTTTTGATTGCAAAAGCCACCCAAGAAATTCATATGGAAGTAGAACCGCAAGAACTATCCTCTAAAACGTTAAAAAAACAATATAGTTTTTGGGGTGTGGTGTTACAAGTTGCATTGATGGATATTGTGTTTTCTATAGATAGTATTTTGACGGCCATTGGCTTAACCACAGAATTTTGGATCATGGCAGTGGCCATCAGCATCGCCATTCTCGTGATGATCTATTCTAGTACTGCTATATCAGAATTTATTAGTCGTCATCCAACAATTAAAATGTTGGCCTTATGTTTTCTACTACTAATCGGTACCTTATTGATTGCCGATGGATTTTCCTTTCATGTGCCTAGAGAATATCTATATGCTGTCATGATTTTTTCATTAGGCGTCGAAGGATTGAATCATTTAAAAAGAAGACACCACTCTAAAAAAAGGAGATAAACGTGCTCATCATCAAAGCGTTTCACATCATTACTATGGTCACTTGGTTTGCGGGGTTGTTTTATCTCCCAAGACTCTTTGTGTACCACACGCAAGCCAAAGATAAAACAAGCCAAGAACGCTTCAAAATTATGGAATTTCGTTTGTTTTATGCCATTATGTGTCCCGCAGGTGTGATTACGTCTGGATTAGGATTTTGGTTGTTTGGACTGAATGCAACTTATTATTGGCAAGCAGGATGGATGCACGCGAAATTAGGTTTGGTATTGTTATTATGGATTTATCATGGGTATTGCGGGTATTGCGTCAAACGTTTTGCAGTGAATCGTAATAGCCACTCGACTAAGTTTTATCGTATCTTTAATGAGGTACCGACACTGATGTTGATCGTGATTGTTTTACTGGTAGTCATCAAGCCGTTTTGAGGTGTCATTGTAGCCTTGATTACGCGTTGTTGCATCAAGGCTACTGCGGTATATTAGGCCATTTCTACCATTTCAAAATCTTCTTTACTCGCGCCACAATCAGGGCAAAACCAGTTTTCTGGAACATCATCCCATAATGTGCCTGGCTCTATGCCATCTTCTGGCCAACCCAATTCTTCGTCATAAATCAAACCACAAATAACACAAATAAGCTTTTTATAATCCATATTTTACGTACTCTAAATTAAAAAAGTGCTAATTTACCTTCCATTGAGCAGATTGTAAAGACTTAGATGTAGTGTATCCAATAGATTTTACCAAATAAAACTAGCAATTCAGGCTTATTTTCGGCAGAATGTTGTAGCGCGTCAACATATTCTGTGAATAGAATTTTAGACAAAATTATCAAAGGGGATTGATTATGAAAATGAAACTGGTCGCTGTTAGCGTATTAGGATTAATGATGACAGCACCGTTTGCTCATGCTGTATCATTAAATTCTGATATGGAAAAATTGTCCTATAGTATTGGGGTTGATTTAGGTAAAAATATCAAGCAAAAACAAATTGAAATCAATGTGCCTGCATTATCAAAAGGTATTGAAGATGGTATTTCAAATGGTCCTTTGTTGTTAACTGATGAACAAATGAAAGAAACTTTGGTTAAATTTCAAAAAGACATGATGGCAAAAACGTCTGTGCAATTTGAACAAAAAGCCAAAGACAATCAAACCAAAGGCCAAGCTTTTCTTCAAGAAAACAAAGGAAAACCAGGCGTCATCACCACATCCAGTGGCTTACAATATAAAATTATTACTGCTGGAACTGGCGCCAAGCCAGCAAAAACCGATACTGTAACTGTAGAATATACAGGTCGCTTATTGAGTGGAGAAGTGTTTGATAGCACCGAAAAATCAGGTAAACCTGCAACGTTTCAATTGATGCAAGTGATTCCTGGATGGACTGAAGCATTACAGTTGATGCCTGTTGGATCGACTTGGGAACTTTATATTCCTTCTAACCTAGCTTATGGTGCTCGTAACGTAGGTGGGGTCATTGGTCCTAATGAAACATTGGTATTTAATGTTCACTTAGTGTCTATTGATAAAAAGAAATAATATCTATGTCATTCCATGCGTTATGCTTGGGGGAGCGTTTTTAATTTTTATCTCTCGGGCATACAACGCAGGATGTAAATCGTTGAAATGATAAAACAGTTATTGATTGTATTTTTATTAGGGTTTTCTTCCGGCTTACCAATGACATTGGTAAGCTCTACGTTACAAGCCTGGTTTGCCCACGCAGGTCTTTCAGTGCTGCTCACCAGCTCACTGAGTTTAATCAGTCTTCCATATCTTTATCGATTTTTATGGTCCCCCTTGTTAGATCGCTATTACCTTTCATCCTTCGGAAAAAGAAGAAGCTGGATGTTAAGTATGCAAATTTTATTGGCTTTAGGGTTTCATGGTATGACCTGGTTTTCTCCCAATACCTCACCGATGCTGATGGCGGGATTAGCTCTTTTTTTGGCAATTTGTTCAGCAACCCAAGACGCGTCTATTGATGCGCATCGTACAGAATATCTCCCTAAGACTCTTTATGGACTTGGTGCTTCTATTGCAGTATTAGGCTATCGCCTGGCCATGTTACTTGGAGGAGGAGTTGCTTTAATCCTCGCAGAATACTACGGTTGGATCATAACGTATCGTGTGATGAGTCTTTTGATGCTCATCGGTATGTTCGCAACCTATTGGAGCCCAGAACCTTCCAAACCACATGTAGCCAATAAAGTATTGGCTGATTTTATAGATCCTATACGGGATTTATTATCACGTCCTTATATGATGTCTTTTGCCATTTTTATTTTATTATTTAAATTTGGTGAGGCTTTTACCACCAGTACCAGCGGTATCATCATGCCATTTTTACTTCAAGGACTTGGGTTTTCATTAGCAACAATTGGATATGTGAATAAAATATGGGGTGTGGTTGCTATTATTATTGGTGGATTAATCGGGGGTCTTATTTTAATGCGGTGGGCTTTATACCGTGTTTTATTGGTATTTGGTTTATTACAAGCCATTACCAATATGATTTTTATTGCTTTGGCCTCATCAGAGCATAATCTCTCTTTACTCATTCTAGCCGTTATCAGTGATAATTTTGCTGCAGGAATGGGGACCACAGCGATTGTGGCGCTGCTCATGCGGTTTGTAGACCAACGCTTCACTGCAACGCAGTTTTCTATTCTTGTAGGGATAGCAGGTTTGCCGCGAGTATTTTCTGGCCCCATAGGCGCTGTACTTCAGGCTCATTTCGGTTGGGTAGGATTGTATTCTATTTCTTCTATACTGGCTTTAGGATTTATCCCGTTTCTTTATCGTCTCCGCCATGAAACTTGTTTTCAAATGGAAAAACACTCGAACAATCAATCCAGTCCCTGATGAGGGTGCGTCTAAAGTGATATCAGCATGATGTAAAATAGCAATTTGCTGAACAATGGCCAATCCTAAACCGCTACCAGTTCCTTTGTTCCCTAATTCACGAAAAAAGCGCTCGAATACCCTAGAGTGAAGTTGTGGTGGGATCCCAGGGCCATTATCTTCTACCTCTAAAACGACATCAGATTGGCGTTGATATACACGAACAATCACATGACCGTGAGGCTCGGTATAGCGAATGGCATTATCAACTAAATTTCGAATCAATATACTAATCGCCGTAGGGGTTCCTGGGAATGTGGCCACATTTTGATCGGGTTCAAATTCTAATTCAATCTGTTTTTCAATGGCGGCGGGGGCTAACATAGCCAAAATTTCCCGCGTTATTATTGCTAAATTAACATCATCTAGATCATTGATAGTCGCTTGTTCAGGGACCAATTTACTCATTGTTAGAAGCTGTTGAACAATATGTGTGTTGCGATTGACGCTTGCAATGACTTTTTGGAGTGCGATATTTTTTTCATTGATGTCATTGGTATTTAATGCGACTTGAGCCTGTGCTTTTAATGCGGCCAATGGCGTGCGAAGCTCATGAGCGGCATCTGCTGCAAATCGTGCTTCGCGTTCGAACCCTTCTTTCAATCGGTAGAAGAGTTTATTTAATTCATCAATCACAGGGCGAATTTCATCTGGTAGTGCTTCAATTTTTACAGGTTCTAAGTGATTTGGTTCTCGATTGGCTAACTCTTCTGCAACGCTTTCTAAATTATCTAACCCTCGACCAATAACCACCCAGATGAGAAAACCAGATAAGGGCAGAGTGAGCAACATGATATACAAATCATCCAAGGCAATTCTTCTGCCTAATTCATTGCGGGTGTCGTAACGTTCCGCTAAAACCGTACGAATTTTTGCTTTAGGGTTTGTAGTCGTAAATACACGCCAATGTTGCTGTTCGACGATTTTATTATGAAATCCTTCTTTTTTAGACAAAAGGGGAAGTTTTGGTGCTCCGGACGAATGTAATAACAAATGATTTGAATCAGACCAAACTTGAAAATTAAATTTCTCTAAATAAAACTCTGGAGATTGAGAGGATAACTGAGCTTTAGGGTAATAATGCTCAATTTTACCGGGGATAGTGTTTAAATCATCTTGAATTGTCATCAGTTGACGCTCATAGACATCATCCCCCAACAACGCTTGATAGGATAACGCAGAGATTGCCATCAAAGTATCTAAATGTTCCTGGATGTTTTTTTGGTCAAGATAGTAGTTACCTACAGCAGTGAGTGTTGTAGTAAGTGTCACAGCAAACAGTAAATTAATCAGAAGAAATTTACGGATAGAGGATTTCAATTGGTATCGTCCTTGGCAAGCTTATCCACCAAATAACCCACGCCGCGAATGGTTCGGATAAAATTGGCATTGAGTTTTTTACGCAAATTATGAATATGTACTTCAAGGGCATTGCTATCGACTTCCTCATCCCAGCTATACATGCTCTGCATAAGCTGCTCTCGGGATAACACTTGTCCGTTTGATTCAATCAATTTTTGCAGCAAAGCAAATTCACGTCTTGGTACATTAATCGGGTTACCATCTATTAAGACCGAATGCGCAGCTAAATCAATGGTGATGTTGTCATAGTGTAAAACAGCGTCCGCTCGTCCTTGAGAACGGCGAGTAAGGGCGCGTACTCTAGCGCCTAGTTCATTCAGGTCAAACGGTTTGGTGATGTAATCATCAGCACCTGAGTCGAGGCCACGTATGCGATCATCGATAGAATCGCGTGCGGTTAAAATAATAATAGGTGTTTGGATGCTTGATTGTCGAATGATTTGTAAAAGAGACATCCCCGATACTTGTGGTAAATTTAGATCAAGGATAATCAAATCAAAAGAATCTGTTTTGATAATATTGCGAGCAATTTCTCCGTTTTTCAACCAATCTACAATATACCCAAATTGGGTTAAACCGGTTTTGACGGCGTCCCCTAGTAGTTCGTCGTCTTCGACCAGTAAAATCCTCATGTCACAATTCTCCTATGATTGACTAGAGGAGGGTTCAATGGCATGTTTGGTCAGATATAATGCTTGAATCAAAACAAATATCAACATGAACCCTGCGCCACCAAATAATTTAAAATTCACCCAAACATCGGTGGTATAAAAGTAAGCAACATACAAATTAAGTGTGCCCATTACAGCAAAATACGTGGCCCAGGCATAATTAAGTCGTCGCCAAATTTTTGACGGCAAATGAACATTGCTTTCCATCATTTTTTGAATGATAGGTTTTGCACCGATAAAATTAGACCCAAGAAAAATCAAAGAGGATAACCAATAAATACCGGTCGGTTTCCATTTGATAAACCAAGGATTGTGGAAGAATAAAGTAGCACCACCGAGAATTAAGATAAGCGCTAGGCTTGCCAAATGTATTTTTTCATAGCGTTGATGTTTGAGTCGAAAAAACAGCACTTGCAGGACAGAAGCGCCCATAGCAATGGCTGTAGCATAATAAATATCAAAAAATTTATAGGATATAAAAAACAATACGATAGGGAAGAAATCAAATAAAAGCTTCATAAGTCTCGAATTCTCATAACTAGGTCGCTAAAGTATAAAGCCTGAATGATAAAATCACCAGATTCTTCTTTGGCGTTTTATAGGGCTGAGATAAAATTTATCCTCGAGATCTCATTCCATTGCATTCAAGGCTAATCCTTTTATGCTTTATAGAGATTGATTTGGCCTTTTAGAAAATTTTAACTATATTTAATTCAAGAACATTGGATTAGGTCTCATCATGTCACGACAGTTATTTGAGGCAGCAAAAACAAGATTTAAAGCTAGCTCCTCCCAGAATTTATATTCAACTCTCTCTAGAGCTACTTTGCCTAATGGTGCAGGACAGATTACTCGAGTGAGAAATGATCCGCTACCGGGCGAGACGCTAGAACAAAATAGAGAGCGAAACAAAGCTTTTATTCAATCTTGTACGCAACCCGATTGTTACACTGTCATTGCAACTCCTACCGTGATTGATGGCGATAGAAATTTAGTTCATAATATTGTGCGTAAAGTTAAAAATGGTGAGTTAAAAGCAGACGATCCTGACGCAAAACTTCTTTCTCCTGGACATATTAGTGTTCATAGCCAAGATGGTGAAGGCGTTAGTCATCGCAGCAGAAATTCATCTCTTAATCGAGATATAGATGATTCCATGAAAGATCCGCTTCATGATACTTACATTGGTACTTTTCCTAAAAAAAATTTTCCAGATGCGGATTTCTCGCGATCATTAGGTCCCTATGAATTGGGCGCTAAACCAATAGATGGCGTACAAACTGACAATTGTGCTACTGCGGCTCAATTAAAACTCACCGGTGAGCGCAATGAATTAAATCCACTTCAGGCATTTAAACAGATAACAAAAGCTGCTTTTCTTGGTTCTTATGACGGCGCAGAACCTAGTGAGCTAGACAATCAGAAAGCAATGGATATCAATTCCGAACTTGGCATAAATCGTAACCTCCATGAGGTTGCGGCAGATTATCGAAACGAAAAACAGAAAATTGCTGACATAGCACCTCCTGCTGACAAAGAACACAAAGAAACAAGTCATCATGTGGTGCCAGTTATTTCCGCAATTGGTGGTACAACAGCTGAGTCACATGCTCATGTTTCAAGTGCGAACCCTAGCATTTCAAAAGTCCCACTTTCAAATCCGGATAGTGAAAGTAATAACAAAATTGGTCCTTAGGAGTCACCTATGATTAAACAATTCTTTCATAAAAGTTCCAAATCATTGTATGATTGTTTTTCTATATTATCTAAAAATCAGCAAAAAGAATTTATTTCCATGATTCCTCCGGATATTATGGTGACAAGCGGTTTAAACTTGCTCCAAAAAAACATTAAAACAGCAGAAGCCTATCTGTCATTGCCTCAGCCTGGCTATATCAAATATATTGCCACATTGAAGGATACAAATTATTTGTCTGATCTTATTGTAGAAGCAGGTGGAGGTTCTTTGGTTTTGGAACAGCGTCAACAATTGGCAGATTATCATGCTAAATATGCAGAAGCTTTGTTTAAATTTGAACCAAATAAATCAAGTGAAATGAAGGAACATATACAAAAAGCATTGCAATTGGATTCTAATAATCAATTAGCTGAAGATTTGGAGGATAGTGTTACTTTTGATCCTTTTACAATAGGGAAGTAGCACGATCTATTTTTGAAAAATATCAATATTTGGCATTCTGCCACTTATTACAGTACTAATGCCGTATCTCATAACAAGCAGCGTTAAGCTCTTTTTCCTTATGAAAACCAGCTTTAAATTTGAATGCTAGTTTTAAATCCTGAATTTTAGATCTTAACCTTGCTTAATTTTTGTGATCACTGTTTTTCTTTGAGCAAGTCTCGTATTTCTGTTAGTAATACCACATCAGGGGGCGGAGGAGCAGTTTCAGCTTGTATGTTCAATTTTTTCATAAGCGCTGCGAATGGTTTTACAATAAGAAAATAAACAACGGCTGCCTTGATCAAGAATGAAATAATGGCGTTCATAAAGTTACCCACGCCAATTTCCCCCAATTTAAATGCGGAAAAATCAGGTTGTCCGCCAATCAGACCAATAAGGGGTGTAATGATATCTTTGGTCATAGAATCGACGATTCCGCCAAATGCCGCCCCTATGATAACGGCTACCGCCAGATCAACGACATTTCCTCTCATGATAAAATTTTTAAAACCAGTCATGTTTTATCTCCTATTGTGATGCTTTCAACTATGTTGATATTAGCTTAATAACAGCACTTGTCCCAATCGTAATCTTGCAGGATCGAGCTTTGGATTCAGCTCTACAAGATGTTTCGTTGTGGTATGATTATTTTGGGCAATACGGCTTAAACTATCGCCCGGTTTGACCACGTAAGTAAGATGCTGGGTTGATTTCCAAATCACCAAGCTTTGTCCTACCCGTAATGGGGCAGATGGGCTAAGATTATTCCATTGTTTGATTTTTGCTATGGATACATGAAATTTTTGCTCCAAATCCTGTATCGTATCTTTTTTATCTACAATATAAATGATTTTATAAGCGCTAGGTTTTGCATAATGTCCCACTGCAGGCGTTTGGTTTGGTCTGGAGGTTATGGTTGCTGTTTTACTAGGAATCAATACATATTGACCTTTGGTTACGGCATTGGATTTGAGTTGATTGAGTTCTTTGATCAAATTAACCGTCGTATGATAACGTTCCGCAATAATACCCAGATTGTCACCTGCGCTGACTTGATGTCGCGTCCAAGACACGCGCTGATCTTCTGGAACATTGGCTAGATTTCGGCTAAAACGTTCTACTTTATTGGCAGGAATCAATAATTTATAGGGGCGATAAGGCGCGGTTGCCCAGCGATTGTACCCAGGATTTAATTTGATCAGATCTCGATAAGAAATACCAGCCAGTTTGGCTGCATGATTTAAATCAATCTGAGTGCCAATATTCACTTCTTCAAAATAGGGTACATGCGGAATATCGGGTAATTGAACGTGATACCTAGGGGCATTTTGAATGATTTCTGCCAAAGCCAATAAACGAGGCACGTACGCTCTAGTTTCTCTGGGTACTGGTAAAGACCAGAAATTCACGTTTTGTACAGATTGATTGCTGGCTTTGATGATCCTTGCCATGGTGCCTTCGCCAGAATCATAGGCAGCAAACGCTAATATCCAGTTACCATTAAAAAACCGATGTAAATAGTCTAAATAGTTTAATGCTGCATCGGTCGAAGAGGAAATACTACGACGGCCGTCATACCACCAATCTTGCTTCAATCCTAAATCGGTCCCAGTTCCAGGCATCAGCTGCCATAATCCTGCTGCACCGGCACCAGAATAAGCAAAAGGATCATAAGCACTTTCAATCATAGGGATTAATGCTATCTCACCAGGAAGATGACGTTTTTTAAGTTCCGTCATAATATGATACATATAAGGTTCAGACTGAGTGAGTTTTTGAATATACCCTGGGTGGTTGAGAAGCCAATGCAATTGGGCTTGTACTTCGGGTTGTGTGACTTCATGATTTAAAGAAAATTGCTGACGTAACACATCCCATACAGATTGAGAACCGAAAGACCAGCTGCTCAAAGGTAAGAAAAAGCTTACAACAACAATAAAATACAGCAATTTTCTGAAAAATATTGCCTTCAACTTAATGCCCTGTAAAAATCATCGCGTTTTAGTGTACTAAAAAATTTCCAGGGAAGATACTTGTGATCATCGATTATCGTATTGTTTCTATGACATAAGAGGATCGTTTAGGATGCAATACTTGCAACAAATGATCAAAAATATGCCGTAATTGTTGTTCCAAAACATAGGGCGCATTAATGAGGTACAATCCACATCCATCCATACCTTGAGGGGTTTTGGCATTTAAATGGAACTCTGCTCGTAATTGCTTTGGTGCATCCAACGTTTCAAAACCACGCAATAATTGCGCATGTAATCTCTTGTCTATAATAGGGTACCAAATACAGTAAGTGCCTGTTTCAAAGAGTCGATGAGCTGCTTTGACCATTTGTGTGACTTGTCGATATTCATTTTTAACTTCATAGGACGGGTCAATCATGATTAAGCCACGTCGTTCAGGTGGCGGTAGAAGGGCGGTTAATTGCTGATATCCGTCTTCATTTGCGCAATGTGCTCGCGGGTGACGCCCTACAAATGCTTGAAGATGCTCAAACTCTCTTGGATGACGTTCACAAAAATATAAACGATCTTGCTCACGTAAACGCTGCATCGCCAAAGCGGGTGACCCTGGGTAATATTGTAATTGGCCATCAGGATTATATTGTTGAATGGCTGCAATATAGCTTGAAAACTCTTCTGGTAATTGCGAACGCACCGACCAAAGTGCTTCAATTCCATCGGCAGCTTCTTTGGTTTTTAAAGCATATTTGTCGCGTAAATCATATTGACCGCGTCCTGAATGGGTGTCTAAGTACAACATCGGTTTTTCTTTTTGGATCATATAATCAAGAATTTTGATCAAAGCCAAGTGCTTGATGACATCGGCAAAGCCGCCCGCGTGATAAGCATGTTGATAACTAAGCATAGAAATATTCAACCTATAAAACGATAAAGAATCATAGCAGATATTGGTCAGTTATTCAGAATAATATTCAAAAAAACAACTATAATATAAGTGTAGGGTTTATGGGAGCATCACGATGAGACAACATTTAGACCAAGATGACAATCACTTCTATTCTGAGTCAACAGATGACTATGAAATAGGACCAATGGATCCTGCTCATATAAAAGAAGTCCGGCGTAAATTAGATGAACGAATGGAACGTCGTCGATTAAAAGAAGAATTAGAAGATTATGAAGGCGAATTAGACAATGATTTTGAGTGGGACGGCTTTAGTGATAAATAATTACGATACGTTGTTCATCCAACAACGTATCGTATTTTCAAGTAGCATTGTCACCGTCATTGGTCCCACGCCACCTGGTACAGGCGTTATCCAGGCTACTTGATCTTGTGCTGTTGAAAAATGAATATCGCCCTGAATGGTATTTGCTGCTGTGCGATGAATACCAACATCTATAATAATTTGATTGGGTTGTAGCCAATCAGAATCAACGAGATTTGAGACACCTGTAGCACTGACGATCAAATCAGCCTGACGAACATACGTCTCTAGATTTTGGGTTTGACGATGAGCGATGGTCACGGTTGCTTTGGCCAATAATAATTCCAATGCCATGGGTCGTCCCACAATGTTAGAAGACCCAATGACCAAGGCAGACAGGCCAGACACGTTCAAGTCATAGTGCTGTAAAAGCCTCATCACGCCCCACGGCGTACAAGGGCGCAACTGAGGATTACCCTGGGTTAATCTTCCAATATTCAAAGGATGAAATCCATCAACGTCTTTATCCGGGTGAATATGTTCAATAATATTGGCTGCACAAATATGTGATGGGAGCGGTAATTGCACCAAAATACCGTCAATATCGCCAGAATGATTTAATTCATCTAATAAAGTTAATAGTTCCACCTCAGAAGTTTGTGTAGGCAGAAGATAAGGAGCAGACTGTATGCCAACCTCTGCACATGCTTTGCGTTTATTTTGAACATAAATAGTTGAAGCAGGATCATCGCCTAGTAAAACAACCGCTAAGCAGGGTGGACGAAGGCTTTCAAAAGCGCGTTGATCGACTTGTTGTTTGAGTGTCTTTCTAATGAAAGATGACACAAGTTTACCATCAAGAATAGATGCAGTCATAGACGTATTCATGGTCCACACAATAAAAGCACATCATAAAACATTTAAACGCGCAAAGCTATTTTGATATATTATTTAGACTTAAATTATGCTAAAATGTATTTTTTTAGAGCATATAAATTTTGGTTGTTTAAGAGGAATCCTATGACAACACGCAAGCTATTCGCCCATGAAGGTTCACTTACGATCACACTGAAACTTGATAAAGAACAAGATCAACTCATATACAATGGCACCCATACGGGATCGTTGCCTCTATATGATTCTTTGTCTTTGTCTGCTCAAGGTAAACAAGGCCAAAGAGATATAGACAAAGATCGTGCGACACCACTAAGTACTTCTGGAGAAAATGGCGATCGAGGTGGCGATATCACCGTTTTTGTCGAAGAAGGTGATGAAGCGTTGCTCGATGTGATTGAACATATCGATGTATCTGGAGGAGCAGGAGGTGCTCCTGGAAAGCAACAATGGATCCCTGTGTATTATTATAGGGATGTTCCTCCTACCTTTGGATATTGTAGAATAGATAAAAAACCTATTATTACGAGCTATATTGCAGATCCAGATGATTTGAAATCTGGAACACAAGGAGCTTTAGGGAAAACAACCATCAAAGTGGGTACAAATAAAATTTACTCAGAAGCTTATCATTTATCTATGTCTTCCCTTATCAACCATGAAAATTCCACATTCGAATATGGTCAATTTTTTTCTGTACGGCATACGATGATCAATAGGGGTAGCATGCCTTTTATCGGAGCAACTATTCCTGTACAAATCAAAGAAAATCCTCTGCTGACACTAGAATCGACCACACAATTTTCTACCCCTATTAGTATGGACAATAAAGTAAACTCTGACGAATATTCGCATATCAAATTAAAACATCCCAGCACAGAAGATGCTAAGACCTCAAAGATTACACTAGAATTTTATGGATATAACAGTGCTTTGCAACGCCCTTATCGAAACACAACAACATCTAGTACTCTGACAGTTGGATATCCCCTCTGTTTGGAAGCGCAATTTCCACCATTTGTGATTCCCGGTGAGAAAAACCCTTCTTTGATCCTCTCTGTACAAGACGTACCAGGGTATCCTTCTATAAAAAACAGACCCTATAAAGTTGTATGTCATGATGATGAAAAATCTTTTGAAGCTCATTCTGCTCGTGAGATGAATTTTGGTGCGCAAGTAAATACCTCCGATTGGCTCCAAGAAAAAGAAATGCAGGTACAACTGTTTTTAGAACCAATTGATGAACCAGGTGCAATGCGTCTCATTCAAACCAAAACTTTATCTATTAGAGCAATACCTGTGGCGCAATTAGATTTTTCACAAAAACTACAAAAAATGTTGGTTGCTGAAAAAAATGTCTATCATAAAGATTTATTACAAACTATTTTAGATGACCTGCTGGCCGAACAAAAGGATGTAACGCTATCCAAAACACCTATTTCTTGGTGGGCATTTTTAACGCGTACTTATCAAAGGGATTTTGGAACTGAGTTACAAAAGCTCACTCAATTAATGCAAACCTTAAATGAACTCAAAGCAAGCAATCATCCAGAGCTATTTGACGCATTTTCACCGTCCGTGATTCAACTGATTGCCGCAGTACAATATCAGGCAGTGCAGCACTCTACTTTTTGGACCAAGCTTTTACATATCTTTTTTCCTCAAATCAACGAATTGCTTAAAAACAGTATTTTACAGGTCTGTAACAACATCGTTGCCATACAGGCACAGGCAGGTCATAAATCTATGCGTGACATTCAAAGTGAGTTTGGTGATGCTACTGCGCGTTACCGGCTATTTGGTAGTGCAACTAGAGTGGATCCAGGGGAAGTTCGAGCTGAAAACAATCATCAGCCCGCTTTCGTCTAGACAAAATAAGGCATTTAAGATACATTGACCCTTATTTTTTGAGATTTATGCATGCGTATTGCCTTAATTGTGGAATATGACGGTAGTCAGTATCACGGCTGGCAATCGCAACCTGGGTTGCATACCGTTCAAGGAACCGTAGAAACAGCCCTTAGTCGAATCGCCGATGAGGACATTAAAGTGATTTGTGCTGGCAGAACCGATACAGGGGTCCATGCCACCAATCAGGTGATTCATTTTGATTCGGACAAAGATAGAAATGTACGTGCATGGATTTACGGCGCCAATTCCTTTCTGCCTAAAGATGTATGTGTCCGATGGGGCAAAGAAATGCCGGACACATTTCATGCTCGATACTCAGGATTGTCCCGACGTTATCGATACGTGATTCACAACACCCCAATTCGCCCAGCCTTGCTACGGTCCAATGTGACATGGCAATACCGACAATTGGATCACAGGTTGATGCACGAAGCAGCTCAAACATTGGTTGGGGAACATGATTTTACGTCTTTTCGATCAGTAGAATGTCAATCTAAAACGCCGATGCGTTCGTTGTTTCAGATCTCAGTCGTTCGCAAACTTGATTTTATTGTGGTAGACGTTTGTGCCAATGCATTTTTGCATCATATGGTGAGAAATATTGTGGGCGTCTTAATGTCAGTAGGGGCTGCACGCCATCCTGTGGCATGGGTAAAAGAAGTTTTAGAGGCTAAAGACAGAAAGCTTGGGGCAGAGACTGCGCCACCTTATGGCTTATACCTGGTTTCGGTCTCGTATCCGGAAGAATTTGGAATGATTGAACAATTTTCTGAATCTTTATTTTTTGATTTAAGTACTTGAGTTTTATAAGTGAGAATGTCATGAGCCATACAATAAAACCAGACAATGAGGCGGGGAAACCGCTACATTTTATTCAACAATTGATTACCCAAGATCTTGCAAAAGGGACTCACACTGACATTGTGACCCGTTTCCCGCCTGAACCCAATGGTTATTTACATATTGGACATGCCAAATCCATTTGTCTGAATTTTGGTTTGGCACAAATGTATGCAGGTCGTTGTTTTCTGCGCTTCGACGATACCAATCCGTTGAAAGAGGAAGAAGAGTTTGTTCATGCCATTCAAGATGACGTGACTTGGTTAGGATTTGAATGGTCTGGTTTGACGTATTCGTCAGATTATTACCAACAACTTTATGATTTTGCAGTGATTTTAATCGAAAATGATTTGGCCTATGTCGATAGTTTGACGATGGAAGCCATTCGTGAATATCGCGGCACTTTACAACAACCCGGTAAAAATAGTCCCTATCGAGATCGCTCTAAAGCAGATAATTTAGCTCTTTTTGCTGACATGAAAGCTGGAAAATTTGCAGATGGCACGCATGTTTTACGTGCTAAAATTGACATGCAATCGGGCAATATCAATATGCGAGATCCTGTGCTCTATCGTATACGTCATGCTACTCATCAGCGTACGGGCGATGCATGGTGTATATACCCAATGTATGATTATGCTCATCCGATCTCAGATGCTTTGGAACATATTACCCATTCTTTGTGTACTTTAGAATTTCAAGACCATCGCCCTTTGTATGATTGGTTTATTGAACATTTGCCCGTACCTGCCAAACCTGTGCAAACAGAGTTTGCTCGTTTGAATTTATCGCATACCGTAACTTCGAAACGAAAATTACGAGAATTGGTGGAAAAAAATATTGTCACGGGTTGGGATGATCCTAGATTACCTACTTTGAAAGGCATGCGTCAACGAGGTTATCCGCCAGAAGCAATTCGACAATTTTGTGACATCATCGGTATTTCTCGATCGGATTCAGTGATTGACATGTCTATTTTAGAAGATTGCGTCCGCTCTGTTCTGAATCAAAATAGCAAGCGCTTGCTTTGTGTTCAAGAACCGCTAAAAGTAGTAATTGAAAATTATCCTGACGACGAAGTCATGTCTTTGGTTGGGCGTTTATTACCTTCAGATCCTGATTCTCCGACACGTGTCATCCCATTCACAAAGGAAATTTATATTGAGCGCTCTGACTTTATGGAAGAGCCTTCAAAAGGCTTTTTTCGCTTATCTCCAGGCACAGAAGTGCGCTTGCGCTTTGCTTATGTGATTCGTTGTACAGATGTGATTCGAAATGAACAGGGCGATGTTATTGAATTACGCGCACAACTAGATCCAGAGACATTGGGCAAAAATCCTGAAGATAGAAAGGTGAAAGGGGTGATTCATTGGGTCTCTGCTACGCACGCTCATCCGATGACTATTTATCAGTATGATCGGTTGTTCCACGATGCTAATCCGGGTCGGGAAGAAGATTTTTTCCAATTCATCAACCATCACTCTTTAGATGTTATTCAAGGGTTTTGTGAACCTGCTGTTGCGGATTTGGCGTTACATGAAGTCGTGCAATTTGAACGTTTGGGATACTACGCCATGAACGAAGCCACGGCCACTGGCCAAATCAATCGCTGTCATCGTGTGGTAGAGTTAAAAGACAGTTGGGGAAAACTTGAAACCAAAGGTGGATAATGTTAACCATTTATAACTCCCTTACTCGACAAAAAGAACGTTTCATCCCCTTGCAAGAGGGGAAGATTGGCATGTATGTATGTGGTATGACGGTATACGATCGTTGTCATTTAGGGCATGGACGTTCTATGGTTTGTTTTGACGTGATAGTACGTTTTTTACGTGAGTTGGGATATGCAGTGACTTTTGTGCGTAATATCACTGATATTGATGATAAAATCATCATACGTGCCATAGAAAGAGGCCTATCAATTCAAGAACTTACTCAAGAACAAATTGCTTTGATGCACAAGGATGCCAAAGCGTTGAATACCATCACACCTGATTTTGAACCATGCGCGACTCAGCATATGCCACAAATTATTGCTTTGATTCAACGTTTGATTGACTCAGAACATGCTTATGTTACGCCACATGGAGATGTGTGTTATCAAATATCAAAATTTTCAGACTATGGAAAATTATCGCAACAAGATTTGGATAAATTGGTCTCGGGATCACGAATCGATATTGACCCAGAAAAGCATTCTCCTTTAGATTTTGTGCTGTGGAAAAAGGCCAAACCACAAGAGCCGGCTTGGGCTTCACCGTGGGGAGAAGGGCGCCCTGGTTGGCATATTGAATGCTCTGCCATGGCAATGGATTTACTGGGAGATGAATTTGACATTCATGGTGGTGGACTTGATTTACAATTTCCACACCACGACAATGAAATTGCTCAGTCTGAAGCTGCAACGGGTCATGGATATGCACGTTATTGGATGCATGTGGGTATGTTGCAAGTGAATGATGAAAAAATGTCTAAATCAACGGGGAATTTTTATACCATTGCTGATGTTTTAGAACAATACCATCCTGAAGTTGTAAGATATTTCCTACTCAGCAGCCATTATCGTTCAAAATTAAACTACGCTCCTGATACTATTCTGAATAGCTCTAAAGCATTGATGCGCCTATATCAGTCATTACGTAATATGACGATGGAAGACAGCGTAGAAATGGATCCTAAATGGATGGAACGTTTTCATACTGCCATGTTAGATGATTTTAATACACCCATTGCCTTATCTGTGTTATTTGACATAAGCCACGAGCTGAATAAAACTCAGTCGCCGATATTAGCTAAAACATTACGGTATTTAGGTGGACTTTTAGGTCTTTTACAAGAGCCAGCCCATCAGTTTTTGCAGCATCAGATCAACCAAGATACGAACGATACGCAAAAGATCAATACATTAATAGCAGAGCGAAATTTGGCACGTAGTCATCAAGATTGGAAGCGCGCTGATGAGATCAGACAACAATTATTAGCGGATAATATTGAATTAGAAGATACAAAAGACGGAACGATTTGGCGTTTTCACCAGCAGTAGCTCTGATAGTGCTGCTAGTAAGGTCTGCTGACGACTAGCCGTGGAAACTTAGGCGTCACTTCGTAAAGAAACACTGTCATTAGGAGAGCCATGAATTTTTTACATAAAAGCATCCTGTTGCTCACCTTGCTCTATGGTGCCATCAGCCACGCAGTCACATCAAAAACGATTGAGACTTTTTTGGTGATTTCTGATATTCACTTAAACGCAACTTCAGCGCATACAATGGATTTTTCGCCAAGAACCGCCTCTGTGCTGAATGATTTAGATGTTGCTACGTATCAAAAAATGATACACACATTGAGCACTGACATTCAGGCCGGTCTCATTGCAAAACCAAAGTTTATCTTGCTGTTAGGGGATTTGGTGGGTCATCGGCAACGATCTACTGATGCAATTATCGCCAGTGAAACGATTGTATTTGAAACTTTGAAACAAGAATTTCCAGATACGCCTGTTTTGTATGATTTTGGGAACAATGACTCTTTAGTAGAAAATTATGGGCCGTTTCAAACCAGCCTCACAGACAACGCAGTAAGATCACCAGTTGATGTGATGAAAAAAGTATGGCCAAATGGCGGATTTTTATCTTCCGGTGTATTTTGTGCACGGCAACATTTTACCTATCCTTGTCTACTTCAAACCAAAAATACAAAAGGATATTATTCTGCTTATCTTGATCAAAAGCTACGATTGATTGCCCTCAATTCCGTCTTGTTTTCAAAACAATCACCGCAATCAGAAAAAGAAAGAGATCTTCAATTGGCTTGGATCAAACAAGAATTAGATTCAGCAGAAAGAAATCACGAATCTGTTTTGATCGCCATGCATATTCCTCCTGGCTATAATCTGTATCGAGCTTGGTTTTGGTCCAACACCACTTTTTGGATGGATTCAAGTTTATATACTTTTATGGATCTCCTGCAAACTCATCATACGTCGGTGATTGGGGGATTAGCAGGACACACCCATAAAGATGAGCTTAAAATCGTTCAAGACACGTCCAAAAATGCTTTGATGGGCATTTATATCAATCCCGCTTTATCCAGCTCACATGGAAATGCACCTGCAGTACGTTCTTATGAATTGCAGCAAGACAACACATCACATTGGAACTTAACCAATTATCAAACGTATTATTTTACGCAACATGCGGATAATATTAAGATAAAATTATTATATGATTTTCGAAAAACATATTGCAGTGCGTTTGAGGCTGCAATGACGGACTGTTTAGACAATGTGAGCTTAGAAAAAATGCAGTCGTATTTTTCAGCTGGCAACCCTCATTACGTTGAAACAATAAAAGTCCCAGAAAATAGGTATCTGTACCCTTAAAATTATGGTCGTGCTGCAGAAGGCAACACAAAATTATCCAATGTGATTTCAGACGATTTAAAACCATCCCCTTGTTGAAATTCTTCTCCATCGGGATGGTATAAATGACCGTCCTCACTCGAATAACCCACCACTTCACAGGTATTGGTTGCAATCGTCATTTTTATACCTTTTTGAGCTTGCGACATAAAAAATTGCTCAGCATCTCCTTTTTGGGGAAAAGAAAAAGCAATATGGCCTTCTTGATTCACAGGTTCTTTATAACCCGCCTTACCACCAAAAGCCTCTTTATAAGCTTGTATAAGGGTATGCCCCTCATCTTCAACGCCAGGGACAACATAAGCGTCCATACCTGTGTTGGGGGATTGTTTGGCCTTTTCAAGAGCAGCATTTTTAATCGCTTCTAATTGTTTTTTTTCGTTAGGCATGACAACTCTTTTTTAGCAAGTACATGAATTAAATTCTAGGTGAGCTGATATTGATTGTCAAATCAGGAGTTCTTGATTTTTAAATAACCACTAGTTACTATGATAACTGGCTTTAAGACTTAAGGTTTAAGGATAACCCATGCTAAAACGCGATATTTCTACCATTAATATATTGGTTGCTTCTGCAGGTGGCATGATAGGCTCCGGTTGGTTATTCAGTCCTTATATCAGCGCACAAATGGCGGGTAGTAATGCCTTAATTTCCTGGGTGATTGCTGCTGTTTTTATGTTGTTCGTTGCTTTACCCCTATGTGAACTCGGGACTATGTTTCCTATTTCAGGCGGCATGGCAAATTATCCTACCTTAACGCATGGCAAAGAAGTTGGTTTTTTGTATGCTTGGACCTCATGGCTCTCTTATGTGGTCATGACGCCGATTGAAATTCAAGCCATATTACAATATGGAAGTCATTTTTTTCCTATCCTTGTCGCTGATCAATCAAGTACTTTAAGTTTATCTCCGTATGGATATGTTGCAGCAGTAGGGATCATGTTGTTTGTAGTGGTCTTAAATACTTACGGTATTAAATTTTTAGCAGAATTCAATAAATATGTGAGTTTGATTAAATTTATTTTACCCACTATTGCCATTGTCAGTTTGCTGCATTACGCGCCCTCATTATCCAATGTCTCAATTCACGTTAATGATGGTCAAAGTTGGATAGAGATTTTATCTGCTTTGTCGGCGGGTGGGGTGGTATTTGCTTTTACTGGTTTTCAAAATGGTTTGGTTTTGGCAGGGGAGGTTAAAAATCCTCAACGTAATATACCCATTGGTATTTTAGGGGCTGTTTTGGTGGGTTTTGTTTTATATTTTATGCTGCAATTAAGTTTTGTGGCTGCCGTACCCGCAAAATATTTAACCCATGGGTGGGCAAACTTACATTATCCAGGGGATAGTGGCCCATTGGTCGGGTTAACGCTGCTTTTGGGCTTAGGATGGGTTGCAACGTTGTTGATGATCGATGCGGCATTTTCTCCTTTTGGAACCACGCTGGTTTATACCGCCGCAACCTCACGTATTATTTATGGTATGGCACTCCATCATCATTTACCGAAAATTTTCTTAAAAGTGAATCGACATAAGATTCCATACATCACTTTATACGTGAATTTTATTGTAGGAATTTTATCATTCCTACCTTTTCCAGGTTGGCAAAAATTAGTGGCGTTTCTTTCTTCCGCAAGTATTTTGTCGTACGGTGTTGGCCCAATATGTTTATTAGGCATGCGCAAATTACAACCAAATATGACTCGACCCTTTAAACTGAACTGTAGTAAATTCATCTCTCATTTGTCTTTTTACATGTGTAATTTGATGTTGTACTGGTGTGGATTTGATATTTTATGGAAATTAAACGTGGCTTTATTGGTGGGTTTGGTATTTTATAGCGGATACAAAAAAATCAATCCATTTGCTCACGGCTCTTCTCTGTACTGGTTCATGACGTATATGGTCTCGCTCTTAGTGATTTCTTATTATGGTTCCTTTGCGGGTATTGGCATCATCAAATTCCCATTGGATTTACTGGTTATTTTACCTTTTAGTATGCTGTTCTTACATTGGTCTCAAAAAATAATAGACCGAGACAATTATGCCGATCAAGTATCAAAACTGGATGAACTGACTGTACTGATCGATTAATTTATAAATGAGGTAGGGGTAAGTCATGATACCTGTGCGAATGGGTCACTTAGATTTTAAAACAGGCACTTTACACTTTATTTATATGACTTTCCCGATTTTCTTATAGAAATATTTTTTAGGCCTTTCTCAATGCTAATGAGCTCTGTGCTTTGGCTGTCATATCAACACCAATAGCTCGGATCACCGTGAGTGTTGTTTTTAATGTGGGATTACGGGTTTTAGCAATTCGGCAATCAGATAGCTAAGCGACCTTAAGTGCTAATATTATCTCCATATGGAACAACATTTCCAATTGGTCAATTTCTTCAGTAAAGTCATATTGACGTAATACCATCATCGTTGGTCTGTTCGCAGTAGCAATCTTACGTTTATTACGCAAATGAACCAAACACTTCGAAAGGTAGTGGCTGAGTATAAAGAAGGCGATGAAAAAACGAAAGAAGTACTTTGTGCCATTTCATGAGGTCACCCTTACACGGAGCGCACAACGAGAGCATAACTCCAAACATTTGATAACTTTTTACCAGGATCGGGACCAGACCTCTAAACGATATATTTTTTCCAAATCTGAGCCTAAACCAGATTCCCTTATTTTAACAATGGATGTTTTTGTTGCGAGAGTTGATAGCGAGACAGCAAGGACTTCTATTGATAAGCTCAAAAATGATGAAACATTTCGGTAACACCCAAAAAAATATCTGTCAGGGACGAGATGGAGATAAACGCCATTGTCATCTCAGCAAAGGGCGTCCAACTTATGTATGCTGTTGAGAGGTTATTGATAAAAAATTGAAAGTTACGGAGATATATTATGTCGGCACTCATGGAAAAGCACCATACTGATGATGTTGCCCAAATATCTTGGCATGGAGGACTTTATATAGTCCCTATTGAAGCGATGGAACGTTATAAAGTATCAGTATGTCTCGATTGGTGATCTATTTAGCGATTTGACTCAAAAATCTGGTGAACCAGGCATATTATTAAAAGGCTTAAGATATCGAGAGCGATTAAGCCAGATTGAATTTGCTAAAAAATTGAATATTAGTCAAACCAATCTTTCTGCTATGGAAAATGGTAAACGTGCTATTGGTAAAGAGCTCGCGAAATGAATTGCGAATATTTTTGGGCTAGATTATAGGATTTTCTTATAGCCAAAATAGGGAAAAATATAGACAAATAGATTTAATTTGGTTAAAATGCAGCATTTTTAATACGGTTAATTTTATGCAAGATTATTATGAAATTTTAAACGTCTCCAAGACCGCTTCAGTAGATGAGATTACAAGAACTTATAAAAAATTGGCGCTGCAATGCCATCCAGATATGATTCCTCGGAACTTGCGCAGAGAAAATTTACAAGTTACAGAAGAGACTATTAACCAAGCTGTACTCGCTGGAGGCGAGCGCTTTAAAATCCTAAGTCACGCTTATTCGACTCTAACTGATCCAGAAAAGAGAGCTCTTTATGATTCTGGTGCTAGTGTTCAAGAAGAAAATTATAGGGGATTTTATTTTGAAGAATTTTTTAAAAATTTTCCCATTGGCGCCCATATTGATAAACAATCATTTAAAAATATGTTGACAACAATTAATCAAAAATTAGATCAAACTCTGAGTAAATCATCCACAGATTGTCGCTATCTAAAAATTGCGTCAGTCATTACTGCTCTCAAACAAGAGCTGACAGCAGCAGAGCCTCAGAATACAAGTCTTACCTCTCAGACTATTGCACAAGAATTTGATATTATTCCTGGAGTTCAGGTATATCAATTTTTATTGGATGCACAGATTGCAATTCAGAGAGCTAAAACTACTAGAGAACCCGGAACTCATCGTGGATTGTTATTAGGAACACCTATATTACGGGAGTTAACCATTTTAGGTTTAGCAATTTGTCGCTTCATTTGCTTCGCCGTTCTTAAAGTAACTCGCTATTTCAATCATGATAACAGGCCCGTTTTCCAAGAAGGCATATGCTTTGGGTTATTTAAACCACCTAAGACACGAACTTTGTATTACTTAGATTCTTTTGAGAATGCTTTAGAATCTCATAAGAATATGATTTCCTCCTCTATGGACGGACTTCTGGAACACGGCAAAAGTTATAGCCATCTCTGCTTTCATCCCAAAGATGAGTATTTTGTTGATGAAATTTTAAATCTTTCTATGTGAAGATTCATATAGACATTTTTTATTAAATATCTAAATTTTTGCGTCAGAGCGCGAGTTCCGGAGCCCAGGCCTAAGAAAATTGGGAAAGACATATAGATAAGGGTAAAGTGTCTGTAAAAATCAAAGTGACCCCTTTGCACAGGTATTATGACTTACCCCGGGGTATGACGAGAAGTTTGCTCCGTATCTATCTCCATGGTTGCCTTTTTTACAGAGACAGCCAAACCTTTGTCGCGTCCGACAAAAAAACCAACACCCGCACTTATCGCAGCTGCACTAGCGAATGCCACACCCATAGTAGGATTGGATGCTATAATAATACCGCATGCCAACAACATTGCCCCTGATAAAATAAGTAATACTCTTTTTAATCGATACCAACCAGCACCAGGTAAAAGCGATGCAGTCTCTGAGAGAAATTGCATGCTTTTTTTATGTTCTTCCAAATCGTAGTTTAAAACGACCTTTACTTCGAACGAATGGCCTGAGTTGCGAAAAATAGAGACTTGATCCATGGGATGACCCGTCACAAATTTTAAGCTTTGAGCTACATGAGAACATACAGAGGCTAAACGTAATAACTCAAAGTCATTCAATAAGAATTCATCAACACAATTTAGCTGATATATCATACTACGTGTTTCTGTTAGTGCTGATAATTGCGCTTGTGAATAGTCATTTGTAGGTCGTTCAACGTCATCTAATACTGTTTTTAATTCATGAAAATATTGTTGATACATGAACGAAGGCCTATGAGACCGTTGTACATTACGCTCTAAAATAATTTTTTTGTGTTTTTGGCTGAGTTGTTCAATATAGCTTTCATTGTTACGTTGGCTGTCCAACCAAGTTAAAAATTCATTAGGGTCATTAAACGCAGTGTCAGACTGCATGATATAATTTAAAAATTCAGTGCATAATAAAGTACACATATTCTTGGTTTGGCATAATACAGGTTGGTTCTCTTTCTGTGATATGAGCACTGCAAGACGATTTTTAATGAAGAATTTGTCACGCAGGCCAAGATGGACATGCGGTTGGGTATTGTCATTTGGAAGAGCGCCACCTGGAACAAATAAATAAAGCTGATTCTGTAACACTAATCCGGCATAAAAAGGTTGAGAAGCATCTAGTTTGAAAAGAAAAGGAAAATAGTTTGATTTTTTTTCTTTTAATATTTTATGTTCATTTAATAGCGTTTTTTCAAAATCATCTATGCTTATTGCATCAAAAATTTTTGGTGGACTAAAGTTTTGTTGTTTTTCTGGGGAAACATTTTTATAAATTAAATCAATAATCTTCTGAGATTCATTAGTGGTATAGTCGCAGAAAAAATTCTCCGGTAGACAGGTGGTCTTTTCCTTATCAAATTGGTATGGTTCAGTAAGTGTCTTTGTTAATTTTGCATAAAACTCTGCAAACTCCTGTGAGCTTAATTGCGTGTTTGACAAGTGACCTAGATATGAATAATGTTCGTTTCTAATGGCCATAATCTCTGCTTCATAAGTGTCTTTATCGCATTTTATAAGCCGATCAAATTGTTCAGGTATAATAGAAGAAGGGAACAGATCAAGTGGAATTGCATCAGGATTTTGCATGATATAATTTAGAAACTCGACACATAATGGTCCACAAGAAGCCAATCTATCTTCATAAGCTTTATTTTGTACTGATTCTGATGAAACAATTAGATGCAAATCCCTAATTTTATCAGAAGAAGATACGTGAAAAAAATCACGAAATTTCGAATTTTTTATGCGAGAACCTAAAGGGTCAAAAATATAAATATAATTAGGATTCTTATGCACAAATCCCGCATAATAGTGTGCTGAATTCATGGGTTTTACTATAAAAGGCAAATATTTCAGATCACTGTTGCTTAATGTGTCATGACAAATACTCAGTAATTTATCCAGTGTTGTCGTCGCATCTAAGCCATCGTAGAAAACATAAGGCTTGTGAAAACGATTTTTCTGATATTGAGAAAGATTTTGATACATTTGCCAAATAAGACGCTGCACATCTTCATTATGATACCAAGTATTAAATTCTCGACTGTCTTGGCCGTCTCTGGAGCTGAATTCTTTCTGTGCTCGAGTCATCACAAATCCTTTAAAGCAACTTACATCGTATATTTGAAATCAATAAACAATTGATTGGTCGCGAGTTTACCACTCCATGGTGTTGCAATCCCTAACCCATCAGCATCTGAATAAATCACATTTGAGGTGTTAAAATTACCACCATCATAGTAACGATAACCAATGTCTAAGCTAAAATGGTTGATGGGTTTGATGCTAAGGCCTGCAGACGCTTGCCAAGCAAAACTATTGCTGTTGACGGGATTACCGATGGATGATGTTGATCCTAGTGCCGTGCCTGCGACATTAACAGTACCCACCGTATAAAAATTATCAATTTGATTTAAGGCGTACCCAACACCACCACCGATGAAAGGACTGAGACCCACAGTGCTAATACGATACCAATTGTGATCAGGGTGTAAAAATCCGCTGACTAATAACGCTTTATTATTAAGATTAAAATAACGGTTACGTTTATCCCCGGTAAAACCTTCTGTACTCGACACACCTTGTTGGTACATTTGATAATTAAAGGTTTCATGGTTTAAATACATCAAACTCACATCAACATAATGCTGAACTTGCTTTCCAATTTCAAATGTATAAAAACCTCTATGACCCAAAGTACTATTATAACCTTCACTGGAAGCATCCCATTCACTAGGATTGGGATTTTGAATACCCGGAAGTAATGTCCATGAATATCCAGCACCAATAGCGCCATACCAAGGATTGTCTATAGGCGCGCCCAGTGCCCCTGCATAAATCGGCAAGGAGGACAGTAAGGCCAACAAGCCACCTATTTTTTTCATCATTTAACCCTTTGTTGTACTTTTTATTATTGGGCAATATTTGCAAATTGTGCTGCTATTGTCAATAAATCAAGGTTATTTTAAAGTGCTTGCCGCATATTCCTGCGTTATCCCAAGATGATTGTTCAACAATTCAACAATCTCTTCACTTGGTTTTTTAAATCCCAGCAATTCTTGATGAATATGTGCACAATCTAATGAAGAGTGATCACCTAGTCTTCCTCCTTTAAGTCTGGGATCTGCGCCTTTTTCTAAAAAATACCTCACTATCTCAATGTGACGATAACTTACTGCCAGTATTAATGCATTGTAGCGACCCAAAAATGTAGTAGCTCTGTTTATATACAAATTTTTCAAAACAGAAAAATTAATAAGTTGTGAGCTGCTTATAGGTAAATCATGTATGAGATTAATATTTACAACATCCGGATTCATTGTTTTAATTTGTTCCAAATCATTGATTTCAACAAGAGCACAGATCCGTTTTGCAATGACAATGGAACTAAACATATCTTGATGCATAGCAGTTGTTGTAGCAAAACGTTTTTGTATGGCTTCTTCGATGTTCATCTTCGAAAACACATTGTGAATTGCATTTAAAGGTATTCTATCTACTAATACCTCAGGTTTTCTTTGTAGAATACAATATAATGATTTTTGTTCTTCAGACTCTTTGTAGTTGAGCATACTAGGAATATTAATGAAATCATTCATGAACCCATCAACATGGGTATAGTTAGAATCAATGCGGGAATATAAAACATTTAAAGCCTGACAAATTTTTTGAATATATTTTTTTACAGCTGCTTCGGCATTTTTATCCGTCAATTTTTCAGCGATTTCTTGCAACAAATAGACCTCAGACATGACGGTTTCATGGAGAATATTATATAGACATCTGGTTCTTCTAGGTTTTCTCAAACTTATTAAAAGTGCATTTATAGAAAATTGTTCAGGTTGTTGATGTAGGGATATTTTGCTTTCATCAAGAATTTTTTTAAATTTTTCTATGCGACTTTGTATAGATTCATCCGTTACAGGATTGTTTTTTTTTAGACTTTCTATCAAAGATGCCATCTCTTCAGAAGTTAAAGATCCTACCATTTTCTCAGACTGTGCCTTGCCTTCCTGATTGACTAACTTTACATATTCTTTTATAGGCGGTAGCGGCGCAATTTTAGGAGGATTCTCAGCTGGCATTCTAACAGCCATCATACTGGCTTTATCCCTCAAATAAGTACATTTTTTTTGAATATCGCTTCTGACTAATTGGTCGGCTTTTTGAGCATTGACAAACCTTATTTCCGTTTGAAGACTCCGCAATACATTGTTAAGCTTATTAACCACCTCATTTAATAAAGGACTATCGGACTGGAGTTGATTGATGTTTTCTTGTACTTCCATGCTAATAGCCGCATAATTACTCAGGCGTTGATTCATATCCAGGCAGTCTTGGATTGATTTATTGAGCACCTTGCAGTCTGTCTCCTTATCAATCGTTACAACTCTTATTTGAAGCGCTTCATCTAAAGTTTTGAACCGAAGGCTACGTATTGAATCTTTATCTAATGCGCCACTGGGATGACAAAATTGTTCCCAATTTTCATTATAATTATAGACATATATAATATGATAAAGTCTGGTATAAGCCTCCTTTATCGTAATATCGAGTGCGCCTTCGTTTTGAATTTTCTTTTTGACGAGGTTAAGTAACTGTTGATGTTCACAAAATTGATTAAATAAATTTATCCATGTATTTAATCTAACGTGTGTTTCACGGTCGTAGTTTTTTTCCAAAGATTGCAGTGTTTTTTTTATACAAGATATGTGGTAAATAAAGTACTTATTTCCTTCGTAAGGACGAATAACCTGAGCTACTCTACGTGCTAGTTCTAAATATGAGGTATTACTGGTGTGCATACAGTTTCCTGAGATTTTCGCCTAAAAATAGCACTATCCTTCTAATAAAAATCATATTGATTTCTGAGGCGTATAAAGAACAAAAACCATAGCATTTACCAAGGTGAATGTCAGTATATTTGTATTCAACCATACTATAAAAACAGATTTTACTATGATAGGGCATATCCAATCATGAAAAGGGTGCTATTTAAAAGTCCAATACATAGTATTGGCAGCGACAGGTTCATCGCAATGAGAAGGGACGGTTGTGTAAGAAGCATCCAAACCAGCAACAGAAGTGATGGCACCACGCGCTATTTCTGTATTAGATAAGTATCCTCGAACAAACGTACGTTGAGCATCAAACGATACAAATTTATTGCCACACTGAAAACTCAAAGTGACTTTTGTTCTTTGTGTTGTCGCATCAATTTCAAACGTATAAGGTGCACTTGTTTCACCAGCAGCTACTTTAAGCGGATAGAATTGGGAATGAATCTTACCCTCGGAAATATCATTTTGAACCAACTGACAATCTATTGGCGTTTGATTTTTAATCACAACATCCAACACATAAGGGCAAGCACAATTGGTGCAAGCAAATAACTTGAGTGAAGTGCTCAATAATGGAATCAAAAGATATTTTTGCATTCTGAACTCAAATTAGAATCATCATCTTGGTGGATATTTTATCATTGGTTCGTTAATATTGCCACATCTGTTATGATGGTTGAATTTTAATCAGGAGATTGTAATGCAAATCCATTCAAATAGGCAAAGAATACGCTCTCTTGATGTGTTTCGAGGGATTACAATTGCCGTCATGATCTTGGTCAATACCGTGCGTACATCTCCTTATGCCACTTTGAAACATAGTGACTGGAATGGCTGTACTTTAGCTGATCTGGTATTTCCCTGCTTTCTTTTTGTCATGGGATTATCGCTGGTTTTGTCTTTATCCAAACAAATCCCCAAAACACCCAAATGCACTTTGATGCGTAAAATCATCAGACGAGCTTTTTTGATTGGTATACTGGGGTTAATTTTGAACATATTTCCCCAACACATGACACCAGAAACTTTTGTTACACTGAGATTTTTTGGTGTGTTACAACGTATTGCCCTATGTTACTTATGCGCATCGTTCATTTACCTAACCTTAAGTATTCGCCTACACATAGCTGTGATCATGCTGATCCTAGCAAGCTATTGGTTGATCTTGGTGTATGTGCCCGTACCGGGTTATGGAGCAGGGCAGCTGAGTCCTGAAGGAAACATGCCCGCATATATTGACCGTATGCTATTTGGTTCTGCGCATTTATATGGGAAAGTCTACGATCCAGAAGGTTTTTTAAGCACGCTACCTGCGATTACAACCACATTATTAGGTAGTCTCACCGGATTTTGGTTGTTATCCAAAAAAACACCTCATCAAATAGTATTAGGTGTGTTAGGTATAGGCACTCTATGCTTGATTGCAGGGTGGTTTTGGGGACAGTGGTTTCCTATTAATAAGGCACTTTGGACGAGCTCGTATGTGTTATGGACCGGTGGATGGGCCTTGTATGGTTTTGCTGCGTGTTACTGGCTTATAGAGATTAAGCAGTACCACGCCTGGTCAAAACCCTTTGAAATGTTTGGACTAAACGCCATCATTGCTTATTTTTTGCATGTGGTCTGTTTGAAAATTCAGTATGTGCTCCCTGTGACCTGTGATCACAGCATGCCCTGTCATCTATATGATTATATCCTTCAATATGCCTTTGGTTGGACGACGCCACTTTATGGGTCATTATATTATGGTTTTACTTCAGTCTTATTTTGGTTGTTCATCGTATGGATACTATACCGTTACAAAATTTTTATTCGAGTTTAACGAACCAAAATTGCTCAAAAAATAGGCTAATGAAAACCTTAGGTGGAAAAAATTCATTTCACTACTATGCTGAATAGGCAACAGTATCTCTATCCGATTAACTAGGAGACCATGATGAATGAAGATATTTTTGAAGGCAAATGGGAAGAAATTAAAGGCAAAGTGAAACAAGCTTGGGGTGCATTAACCGATGATGATTTGAAACAAATCGAAGGAAACCAACAAGAGATTTTTGGAAAACTACAAAAACATTACGGTTATAATAAAGATGAAGCTGAAAAAGCCATTAAAGACTTTAAAAAACAGCATTGGAACAAGTAACATAGATTTATTGTCTACTGTTTTTTATTAGTATTTCTAACGTATTTATCATGAATAACGAGGGGATTTATGAATAAGTCAGCGCAACTAAAAATCATAGCTTTGCTTATTACAGGATGCGGTGTTTTATCTGCTCCTATAACCTATGCTGATACCAGCATGATGCCAGCAGATCAAACGACCCAAACAAGTTCCATTAATGATCAAAAACTTAGAGCTGTACTTTTAGGCTCTTTGGCGCCTTATGCCAATAAAATAAACATCGTCGTGACAAATGGCGTTGTTTATCTTTCTGGACAATTAGACTCAAATACTGATTATGAAAAGGTAGTCACTATGGCGCAATCTACGAATGGAATAGTTGATGTAAACGCTGATCATCTTACGATAAAAGACAGTCAAAACTCGCTAGCAGATACCTATATCACGTCCAAAGTAAAAGGCGCTTTGATCCAATCAGAAATTTTGGGTAAAGATATTTCTGCGTGGTCAGTACATGTTGAAACCAAAAATGGTGAAGTATACTTATCAGGTACAGTGAAATCTCAAGCAGAAAAAGAACATATTGTTGCGACAGCTCAATCGATCAAAGGCGTGACAAAAGTCATTGATCAAGTTGATATTGTGCCTGCTGAATAAATACCTAATCTATTATCCTCTCGCTAATCGAGGGGATAATATCCACTAATTTTTATTTGCAACCATGAAGCGACTAGATGTATCTCTCAAGTTATTGACAATTTTATTTTGGATGATAAATTTATTTTTTTTGGTTGAAATGAATCCTACTTAACAAAAAGTAATATATGCAAGTATTAGCACGCGAATTTTATAACCGAGACACCACCATAGTTGCCAAAGAACTACTAGGGCACCATTTGGTACATCGAATACATGGCATCGAAAAGATAGGTAAAATTGTTGAGACTGAAGCGTATTTAGGTCAACACGATCTTGCGTGTCACTCCTCAAAAGGGCGCACCAAGCGTACAGGGGTTCATTATGCGAAAGAGTGGGCAACCAAACCTTTAAGATATTATATCCAAGGAAATGCTTTTATTTCTAAACAATAACACCGCTTACTAAAAGTACTGAAGCAATAATTATTTTCAATAATTTAGATCATTATGATTTACCGTAGTATCTTTTTTCCTCCTAAACCATTATTTTAAAGAATTACTCTTGTGAGTTTCAGAGTCTAACCACCTCTGAAAATGGATGCTTTTTAATAGAATATGGACTATCAGGGATCTGAAAATGACTATAAAAAAGGACAAAAAAGATAAAAATAAAATACAGGATAACACTCTAATTTTAGGTGCGGGCGGCGATAGCCATCAAATTGCAACAGATGACATAGCACTATTAACCACATCACAAGGCACACCTATTTCAGATGATCAAAATACGCTTAAAATGGGCTCGGCGGGTCCAGCTTTACTTGAAGATTTTATTTTTCGTGAAAAACTGTTTCATTTTGATCATGAACGTATTCCTGAACGAGTGGTGCACGCACGAGGCTTTGGTGCCCATGGATTTTTTGAAACATACGACGCTTTATCTGACATCACCAAAGCCCATATTTTTCAAAATAAGGGTGAAATAACACCAGCATTTGTGCGTTTTTCTACGGTGGCAGGGAATAAGGGATCGGCAGATTTGGCTCGTGATGTCCGTGGATTTGCCGTTAAACTGTATACTCAAGAAGGCAATTGGGACATCGTAGGAAACAACATTCCGGTATTTTTTATCCAGGATCCCATGAAATTTCCGGATTTGATTCATGCCGCTAAAGATGAACCAGATAGAGGATTCCCTCAAGCTCAAACTGGACATGATAATTTCTGGGATTTTATTTCCTTGACGCCCGAAAGCATGCACATGGTCATGTGGATTATGTCTGATAGAACCATACCACGTTCATTTCGCTTTATGGAAGGATTCGGTGTTCATACATTTCGAATGATTAATGAACAAGGAAAATCTACTTTTGTAAAATTTCACTGGAAACCTAAATTGGGCGTACAGTCAGTGACTTGGGATGAGGCTGTCAAAATCAATGGTGCAGACCCGGACTATCATCGTCGCGATTTATGGAATGCTATACAAAGCGGGGCTTTTCCAGAGTGGGAATTAGGGGCGCAACTATTTGATGAAACATTTATTGAAAATTTTCCATTTGATGTCTTAGATTCAACCAAACTTATTCCTGAAGAAGAGGTACCGGTCACTATGATCGGTCGCTTAGTGCTCAATAAATGCGTTGATAATTTTTTTGCTGAAACAGAGCAAGTGGCATTTTGTACGCAAAATATCATTCCTGGAATTGATTTTACGAACGATCCATTGTTACAAGGACGAAATTTTTCTTATTTGGACACGCAGTTAAAACGCCTCGGAAGTCCAAATTTCACCCATCTACCCATTAACGCTCCAAAATGTCCGTTTGCGAATTTTCAACAAGACGGTCATATGGCATTTCATAACCCCAAAGGACGAGCGAACTATAATCCTAATTCTTGGAATGAGGGGCCTCGAGAATCTCCAGACATTGGATTCAAAACTTATCAAGAAGAAGCTGAGAGCCCAAAACTAAGAATAAGACCGGAAAAATTCGCTGATCATTATAGCCAAGCACGCCAATTTTATATAAGTCAAACTCCAATTGAACAAAAACATATGATCGATGCATTGGTCTTTGAATTAAGTAAAGTAGAACAAGAACCGATCCGAGTTCGAATGGTTTCACATCTTTTAAATATAGACCAACAGCTTGCTTTAAAAGTGGGTGAAGGTCTTGGATTAGCAGCTTTACCCTCAGCATGCAAAGCTGCTAAACCAACTGTCCCATTGACCCCTTCAGCTAAATTAAGTATTTTAAAAAATCAGACAGATACTTTAGAAGGGCGTCGAATTGCTATTGTGATGGGGGAAAATGCGGATGCAAATATTTTTGAGTCTTTAACAAAAGAAATTGAAAAGCAAAAAGCGGTTTATACCCTCATATGTCCTAGTATCAGTGGTGTTGTACTCAACGACGGCACCCATGTATTGGCTCATGAAATGATGGGGGGCGCACCTGCCGTATTATTTGATTCAGTGGTTTTAATGTTTAACCCTCAAGATCCCATGCTAGACAATTCAAAGTTACATGAATTTATTTCAGATGGTTATTTTAATTTTAAATATATTGGATACGTTTCTGAATTAAAATCAATTATGGAGCGTCTGACACATATACAATTGGATGAAGGTTGCCAGGCCTTAGATACGCCGATCTCTATTCAATCGTTTATTCAAAATTGCCGTAAGATTCGTTTTTGGGATAGAACCATTAAGTCTTAATCCGCGACCATTCTATTGCAATATATCCTTCTTAATCGGGAGAATTGCAATAGAACTCTCAACTCAGGCACCATCCATCATTTTGCAATTTTGATTTTATGGCCATACAAGAGTGTTAAACAACATATACCCATAATTTCATGCGCATTTTCATTAAAAAGGATGGGTTTAGAGCCTTCTATTAAAGGCAGCAATCTTTTTTCAGGCGGATCTATGAGTATTTCACGCAACGTGTACTCATTATTTTCTTTGAATCGAATCAGAATGATATCACCATCCATTGGCAGCAGATCAGGCACAATGATAAATACAGTGTCTTGTGGAAAGCGGGGATACATAGAGCGACGACTTTCTAATGCAAAGGATTTTTTATCAATAATATCGTTGTCGCTCACTGACACAGACTGCCAGTCGTTCCACTGACTAAAATCAAAGTCAGTGTTGAGTAAGGGTAAGTTTTCCCAGGTCAGTTTTGGTAGGGTATACGTCTTATTACCATTAAAAATGGCGCTGTTTTTAGGATTAATCTCCTCTTTAATCAGTACATCAATCGGTGTTTTAAAATAGTCAGCAATTATTTTTAAAGTAGATATTCTAGGATCTTGCGTTTTACCAGATAGCAATCGACTAAGTGTCATCAAGGGCATATCTAGTGCGTGTGCAAGTTGATTGGAATTCATTCCTTTCTGTCGCATCAAAATCAATAAGTTTTTAGACAAATACATGTCATTTGATCCGTCTTTCGTCAGTGCATTGTCCAAATTTAATCTCTTATTGAGGTTACAAGCACAAATAGTAACATATTTTGTAACGATAGGATGATCAATCTCTCAAATTAAATAATAGATATAAATAAAAATTTGACAAAAATAACTTTATTGTTATATTTTATAAAAAATAAGTTATTTTATATAAAACAGTGATATCAACAAATAAGGAGTTATTATGAATAAAAAAACAGAACATCAAACTGTGACTTTGAAACAAATAAAAACCATTTTATATCAATGTCATGAGGGTCTTATGAAAGCATGCAAATCACATCATGAGCTTTATCAGATGAAGCAGAGGGAAGAAGCCGAAAAATTAGCAATGGAAGAGAAGACTCATAAATGAACAAAGACTTTAAAGATGAAGATTTGATGTATGTTTTGAATCGTTGTCATAAAATTTTTGTCAACATCCTTGAAAACAAAGATATGACCCAAGAAGAGTTATTGCATGTGAGTGATTTGACCACATTAGCCGCAAAATTTCTAAAATCAAAACTAGAAGAGACAAACAAATGATGGACTATGCTAAATTAAAACTTGCACATGAGTTGGCTAATAATTACTCCGAAATCACTTGCCATGAAGTGATTATAGAACATCATGCCTTTTTTCGGAGTTGCTTTGATGAAAACTTTATTCTTTCTATCAATAAAAAACCTGAATTATTCAAATATATCGATGGCTTAATCGGAAAACTACTCGAATTAATCCAAAAGCAATACCATGAAACAAACTATTCACAAAAAGAACATCACCATGAAAGTGATGATATGGAACATGTTATGAATGATGAGGGTGGCCATTTTTCAATGAAAAAATGCAAAAATTGCCACTTGTTTTACTTATAGATTTTCAAAATTTCTATATAAGCAGTAAAACTATCAATACTCAAGTTTGGATTATCAAATGCCTAAAGTATAACGTCAATCATGATTTAGACGATCTTGTCCGGTGTATAAGGTCCCATACCTAGGGTGCTTGCGGTTACAAAGTATTTTTAGAAAAAAATGTGATCTAAAAATTCAGAACACCTTAACTAGGTTCAGTCAAAGATCTTATGTGTATTAGTTCCGATTTAATCTGACACATCACTTGAAAAAGTGAGAGTTTCCAGTTTTGATAGAAGTGCGAACTTAAAATCAAAACAAGGAAAACTCTCATGTTAAATAGTAACGTTAAAATCATTAAACATAAAGTTGGATTGCTAAATCTAGCTAAAGAGCTTGGTAATGTGTCAAAAGCATGCAAAGTAATGGGCTTATCAAGAGACACCTTCTATCGTTATAAATCAGAGGTTGATGAAGGCGGCGTTGAAGCTCTGTTTGATCAAAATCGTAGAAAACCAAACTTTAAAAATCGTGTTGATGAAACAATCGAAGCTGTAGTAAAAGAATATGCTGAGGCGTTTCCAGCTCATGGCCAACATCGAACCAGCAACGAGCTTCGTAAGCAAGGTGTTTTTGTTTCTGGAAGTGGTGTACGAAGTGTTTGGTTGCGTCATCAATTAGCTAATTTTAGAGACCGTTTAAAAGCGCTGGAAGTTAAAGTAGCAAATGAAGGCATTATTTTAACGGATGCTCAAGTCGCGGCACTGGAACGAAAGAAGCATGACGATGAAGCATGTGGTGAGATTGAAACAGCTCATCCTGGTTATTTGGGCTCACAAGATACGTTCTATGTAGGCACGTTTAAAGGAGTTGGGCGTGTTTACCAACAAACATTTGTTGATACTTACAGTAAGGTTGCCTTTGCCAAGTTGTACACAACAAAAATACCTATTACCGCTGCGGATATCCTAAATGACCATGTTTTACCGTTCTTTGAGCGGCATGAGTTACCCATGTTACGAATACTCACAGATAGAGGAACAGCGTATTGTGGCAAGGCCGAACAGCATGATTATCAGCTTTACTTAGCCCTTAATGATATTGAACACACGAAGACAAAAGCGATATCTCCACAGACAAATGGTATTTGTGAGCGCTTCCATAAAACCATTTTGCAAGAGTTCTATCAAGTCACGTTACGTAAGAAAATCTACATGACCATTGAAGAATTGCAAAATGATCTGGACGAGTGGCTTCAATATTATAATAATGAACGCACCCACCAGGGTAAAATGTGTTGCGGGCGAACTCCAATGCAAACTTTAGTGGATGGTAAACGAATCTGGATGGAAAAGTCTTTTAGCTAAACTTGGAATGGCCTTAGACTGTGGATTCTCATGATTAGTTTTCTCGAAACTTGTCAAAATTGTCCATTAAATCAATATTAAACAAGTATGCCTACAAATTATGCTGTGTACGAATTAATAGACATTTAAATCTGTTATGCATATAAAGCAGCCTAATTCATAAGTTAGTAGACATCGTGGGATATATTCAAATCACAATCTTTCAGGACATACTAAATTTTTTGTTTGTGGAAATATTCCATCAGTTAATATTGTGCGTCATTGACTTACATAGATGTTTTTAGTATACTTTTAATATAGTAATCCAATAGTTTATTAACTATGATATTTATTGAGACCCCGATTTTCACGGTAGATTTAAATGAATTATTAACGGACGATGAATACGCGGAGTTTCAGCGATATCTTGCGGATAATCCAAGGCTGGGGGATGTCATTCAGGATACGGGTGGATTACGTAAAATTCGGTGGGCGGCCAGTGGAAAAGGAAAACGGGGTGGTGTGCGAGTAATTTATTATTATTTAACCGCCGATTCGCAAATTCGGTTGTTGTTAATTTATAAAAAAGGCATACAAGATAATTTGACTGAAAAACAAAAGAAAATATTACGTAAATTGAATGAGAGGTGGTGATCATGGACAGCGATTTGTTTGATAAATTAGTTGAAAGCATGACTCAAATGAATGAAATTATCGATGGTGAACGGGCGCCATCCAGGGAGTTTGTTGTTGATCCGATGCAGGTTAAAGAGATTCGAAGGGCAACGGGATTAACTCAGGATAAATTTTGTAAATTAATTGATGTTAAATTGGGAACCTTGAGGAATTGGGAGCAGGGGAGACGTGAGCCAACGGGTCCTGCCAAGGCATTATTGAGAGCGATTAAAAATGATCCTGAGCATGTTCTTGTTGCGCTTGCTGGTTAATTTATGGGCCCCATAGGAAAAGCATAATGATTTTTCTAAGCCACACATACTCTGATAAAAAAATCGTTGATAACAGGCTTCATCAACAACGCCCATTAATGGCGGGGGCCCCTTAGCTCAGGTGAAAGATTTACAAACTGATGCGCCAGATTGGAATGGGATAACGTCCAGGCAGCTAATGAGATTAAAATCAGCCTGCGAGCAGCGGATTAAGAGCTGTAGTCGCAAGAATCAAAATCCTTTGTTGGAAACTGCCGTATTTTATCTTTTATTAGGTACTGGGTTGCGAGAATCAGAGCTAGTCACTATAGATGTTCATCAATATCGTGATTAAGGATTGTATGATGTGATTCGTCACAAGAGTAAACGCGTGACCGGTAAAATTCCTATTCCTCAGGAAGCTCGTTTATTCTTAGATCAATATTTATCATCAAGAAATTCCACATCTGAGGAACCTTTATTTATCGGGCGCTATGGCGCACGCTTAAAGACCTTAGATATTTATAGAATATGTCAGAGGGTATTAAAGCAAGCTTTGGCATATTTGCCTTAGCAAGAGAAATTTCATTTTACACCTCATAAGTTGCGTCATACTTTTTTAAAGAAGGTAACAGACAAACATGGAGTACATTTTGCTCAGGAAATGAGCGGAAATGTTTCGATCAAAGAGATATTTCGCTATGCAAAGCCTAGTCAAGAGGAAATGCAGTCAACAATAGAAGAGCTGTTTAACTCTTGAGTCAATTATAATTATGTTGGAATGGAGTATGATTTATGTTGAGAGCATCTTAGCATTCTTCTTATAAAGACCGTCCTTCAAAATGAAATAATGGTAAGTGCTCCCAATCGCATTTATCTAATGTACAAAGACTAATTGCATAAGGATAAATAGGTTCAGGAGGTATGCTATATATAAAGATCCCGCAATGTTTACAAAAATGATGAACACCTTTCATTTTATTAAATGTGTAGCTGGTGAGATCTTTTTTACCTTCATAAATTTTAATTTCATCAACGATATGAAGAATAGTATGGCGCTTAGTGCAATATGAACAATTACAAATTGTTGGCTGTTTCAGTTCAAATTCACATGCAAATTTAATTTTTTGACAGTGACACGACCCGATATATCTCATATATCATCCCTCCACTCAGTGCTTTTTGTAAAATATCGAAATTCCTTTAAACACGTTCTATTTTGAAACTTGAAAATAATTCATGGTTTTCTCTGGCAAAATTGTTGTTTGCCAACAAGAAAGAGCATACCATATGTCCAATTTGCCAAACGCAGGATAATATTAATTTTTTTGTAACACTCGTTTTTTTCATATGGAGATGATTATGCACGCTTTACGGGAAAACTCGTCACATCAGCGGACTAGTTCCACATCAGGTTTAGGACTTTTTTCATTCACACCGCCTCCTAGTAATCGAAATTTAAGCTATGAAGCTTATTCAAAAAGGATAGAAGCATTATTAAGTGGCATTGACGTCGATCGGTTAGCAGCCTTGATTAATGAATCAAGAGCACAAATTGAAATGGCGCGTACTCGAGATTTGATGCTTATAATAGGGCGCACCGGAGCGGGGAAAAGCACAACATTAAATCATCTTATGGGTTCTCGTTTAGAAGTACTCAATGATGGTGGTTTAGACACATCTCTACAAGTAGCTAGTGGAGAAACAGTGTATGCAGAAATTGGGACTGATGATAATTCTAAAACTTTGCATCCTCAAATAGTGCCTACAAGAGAATACTCCTCAGAACTTGCTTATTGCGATTGTCCTGGATTCGATGATAATCGTATGCAAGAAGAAAATTTATGCTCAAATGTTAGCGTCCCCTTGGCTATTTCGTATGCAAGAGGCGTAAGAGGATTAATGCTGGTCATTGATTGCGGGGACTTAACGGCTACCAAAGGTAATGGTTTTATTTCGTTGGTTGATACAATACTTCAATTATTGAAAGATCCTTCGGTCCTTTTAGCAGAGGAAGGCGGCATTGCAAAAAACATTCTTTATGTTTTTACTAAAGTTCCAGCAGGTTTTGACATAAATAATATTGCTATTACCCTTGAACGGAAGAAGAGAAGTATAGAGCAACAAATCGGTGCAATGACAGCTAGGGCGAACGAATATGAAGTAATATTGGCGCGATTAACAGGCCAAGAAGCGCAGCTTGCTCAAGCAGAAACCAACGAATCAAAACAATATGTTCTAACTACTATTATTGAAAGAATGTCTGCTTTAACCGGAGAGGAGGCTGACTCTGCAAAAGATAATTTTAATCGGTTACTTCGTATCAATAATGATCGTGCTCAGTTAATCAATCAAAACATGATTATTCAAATGATTATTGATAATAGGGCCAATTGTTTCATTGTTCGAGGAAATGAACATGATGATAAGCAAAATATTATCAACAAACTAGGTGAGTTAAGAAGACTACCCTCCATACCAAAAGAGCATTTTTCGTTAGATGGCCGAAGAGCCGGACCTGCGCTGTTATTAGAAAAAGTAATTGAGAAAATTATCGAAGAAGGCGCTCAAATATTTTGTGAGAATGACAGAACCAATACGGAGAGCACTTCATTAAAAAAGTATATTAAACTGGTTAATAAGGAAAAGAGAAAAACAACCTCATTATTGGAAAAGACAAGAGGATTAAACCAGTTGACGCAAGCTGAATTTACTGAGGCACAAGCGCTGTTAGGTAATCGTGATACGTTACATACTTTTGTAGAGCAGTATCTTACTACAAAATCAAATCGAGTAGCCCAATTTGAGCAGGAATTAGGTTACTTAGATTCTATCGAACCCAAAATTTACCATCATAGAAATCTAGGTCCTGTTACATTTGATCAGAGGCAGGGGGCTGCTATTGCTGCTTATGTATCAACGGGTCTTTTAGTCTTTCCTATTGGTTGGGCCTTCTCTCTTGGCTCAGCGTTAGCTACAATGATGTTTGGAGGTGCTCGGTATGCTATGACGTTTGTAGAGAATGCTAGTGAAAATGCTAGAGCACACTCGGTGCAATGGCTCCTACGTAGAACACATACTTTTCAATACAACGACCTGCCATTTTTAAATATTTCAGTAAAAAGTGACCCACCGGCCTTACATAAAGTAATTCCTAAAGGAACAGATGAAAATTGGCGTAGCGGACTCAGTATGAGTGGACCAACATGCTATGAGTGTGAATATGATCTGTATGGTGAGTCCTATAAGAAAGGGGAGGCGCCCAATGGATTTGATTTGCGCACTGAAGTCAATGAGCCAGATAATGGCGTTTATAGCATAAATTATGTGAATGATGCTTATACCCAATTAAGTGAAACAATTCGTGTGTGGGTTGAATTGCATGTTGAAAGAAGACTTCATCCTGAAGTAAGACCTAGAATTTCTTTAATCAGATTGGAGCTTTCGCTCCCTGAGTCTGAAATTACGAATGCTTTACAAAGCGATATACACGCTGTTAATGAGATTCTGGATGAGGATGCATTAACAATGACACGCTTGTCTTACGATGATGAATCTGCAGTTACAGAAGTTGCCAGAATGCTTCAAGAGCGGTTAACTCAGTATCAAGTTCGTTTGCAAGCATTGGGTCGTACACTAGGCTCAACCACACATAGAATGGAAAATGTTCAGCAACGTTTGCAGACTCAAGGTAGAAGATTTGAGCTTGTTGAGCAGTTATTAAATGTTATTACAGTTAATAACAGTTATGTTACCAGAGTTATGAGTCAGTACCATGAGCATGCAAGTGCGCATAGACAAGCTGAAGAACTGGATTCAGATGTAGACTTATCATTTAATTAGGACGTTATGTGCTTGGAACTGGGTTTCGGTATTAGTTTCAAGCATTATTTTTAACCTGAGCACATTTTTCCAATTGGTATGGTCGGCATTGTTAGCTGTATTGTAATTAACTTAAATAGTATCTTTATGAAAAATGATCTTGCCCTGATTTGTCGGACACCCTGCTAAGAGCAGTAAAATCTTAGACAGAGGTGAAAAATGAGCAATAATGATTTAAAACAAAAAATAATCAGGAATAAATATAGTCCTCAATTTAAAGATCAAGCTCTAGAGCGGGCAGATAAAGAAGGCGTATCCCAAGTAGCAAAAGATCTTGGTTTAGCTGAATCGCTTTTGTACTCGTGGCGTGCACAACGGAAGCAAGGTGGTAATTCTTTAGAAAACCAAAAACTTCAACAAGCGGAATTAGCTCGTTTGAAGCGAGAAAATACCAGGCTTGCTGAGGAGAACGCTTTCTTAAAAAAAGCGGCGGCAAATTCAACGGATCACTGCAACACCTA
>PEQK01000013.1 GCA_002786165.1 Legionella sp. | reverse complement strand
CATCAGTGCGCATTTGTTCATTACGGGGTGCGCTATAGGAGGCGCGATTGCTTTACCCCTGCTGGTCTATGGTTGTATGCAATTAAAAAATGCGTGTGCAACTCTACTTCCTTCGCGATTTTTCCCGCCAATGCCGTCTAGAAGCAACATGGTCACAGGTGGTGTCCTTACGGCCAGTGGGGCCGCCGCAGGATACTTGAGTGGGACCTTCGCAGCTGCAGCGAGTGCGGTGATTGCAACGGGCATTAGTCCTCATTTATTTATTGCAGGTTGTAGTCTAGGGGGTGCGATTGTCTTACCCTTGATGGTGTACGGTGGCTTCCAATTGGCTTCCATATGCGCAAGTACGAGTACGCGCTTATCTCCCGCATGACCTGAAGGTAGGTTGGGCCTTTGGCCCAACTATTTTATTCCCTAGCCCAACAATGGATATCTCCTATTGACAACATGTGATTGTCTATCTATTTAAACTACAATAGTTTATTATGCTCAAAAGTTACTCTATGAGGATGATTTCTAAGAAGCTATGACGCCTGAACAAGTTTTATATGAAATGAATTATCGTTATGCTCGCTTGTTTTGGTATCGACCAGAAACTTCATTGTTCGGGCTATTTTCTAGTTATATCGATCGATCACTGCGATCTTCTATTGCTGCTCCTAGGACTTATTTAAAAAAACTGATGAATGATCCCTGTCATAAAGACAAAAACCTGTTTGCCAATGCCCCAGTATTCTCTAAATTTATTGGTTCATTTGACTCTGTCATTAAAATCTCACGGCTTCCTCCAGTCGATCCTTATTATATTAGCGAAAAAGATGCGACACGGTTGGTTTTGGGATATTTATTGCGATTACAATGGCGCGGCCCATTGGATACTGAAAAATACCCTACTGTAGCGTTGTTGCATGCTTTGATGGAGGCTGAACAGTTTACGGAAGATCATATACAAAACGTTCTGAATGCCGATGATCCCAAACAGTATGTAGATGATCTTATTGCCGCGCCAACACCACGATGTTCTGAGGACTCTGAGTCCGAGCTTTCCCTGACCAGATCGTGACAAAAGAGTCAAAATCACGTAAGATTGTGAGCATCATAGGATATTGAGTCTTAGTATGAATTCTAAAGGTTGGCAGTGCTTTTTGGAGCTCTGTTCAGCAGTCAAACATAAAGATCAATTATCTGAATTATTCGATTGCTTATTAACCCCTGAAGAAAAAGAAAGTATTGAAACGCGTTGTTTGATTGTGAAAGCCTTATTAGATGACGAAAAATCGCAAAGGAAAATTGCTGAAGAATTGAATGTCAGTATTGCAAAAATAACGAGAGGATCCAATCAGTTAAAGCGAATATCCTCTGATCTACGACAATTTTTGATGAATCATTAGACTTTTTAATAGCCTGATATAGTCCATTTGAACGCTTTGGAGCATATGCATGAACTTAATTCCAACCATTCTTTGCGGCGGCGCTGGGTCTCGTTTGTGGCCTGTGTCTCGTGAATTGCACCCCAAACCTTTTATTCGGTTGGAAGATGGACAAAGCTTGTTGCAAAAGGCCTTTTTAAGAGGGGCTTGCTTACCGAATGTCACAGAAATTTTGACTGTGACCAATCGTGAATTGTATTTTAAAATAGATGAAGAGTTTAATGCAATCAATGCAGACAAATTATCTACCACGTTTATTCTTGAGCCTTTTGGTCGAAATACAGCCGCTGCTATCGCCATGTCTGCTTTGTATGTCGCACAAACCTATGATGATGAAACCCTGATGTTGGTGTTGGCCGCTGATCATTTGATCACCGACCAACAAGCGTTTCAATCTGCTGTGAGCAAAGCGACCGATTTGGCATTGATGGATAAATTGGTGACGTTTGGTATCTCGCCCCACGAACCCAATACTGGCTATGGTTATATTGAAGCCAAAGGAAATGATGTTTTACGATTTGTCGAAAAACCTACGTTAGAATTGGCCGAAACGTATTTGGCGTCTGGGCGCTTTTTGTGGAACTCTGGGATGTTTTTATTCACGGCCAAGACCATTTTGGCTGCGATGGAAGCGTATTGTCCGGACATTTTAGCGGCTGCTCAGCAGTGTTTTTTGGCCTCACGTACCATTCATTCTGATGTGTCCAAGCAACTCATATTACATGAGGCGTCATTTGGACTAATCGCAGATGATTCTATTGATTACGCCGTGATGGAAAAAGCCAAAACCGTGTCCGTGGTGGCGTGTGACATGGGATGGACCGATGTAGGGTCTTGGACAGTCTTAGGTGATTTAATCGCGCCTGATGCTTCCGGTAATCGTATTTCAGGTCAGGTCTGTTTACATGATGTGACCAATTGTACCATTTCCAGTGATCATCGTTTGATTGGCGCGGTAGGCGTGGATCATTTATTGATTATTGATACACCCGATGCCTTATTGGTCGCTGACCAATCCCGTGCCCAAGATGTGAAACATATCTATGCGCAATTGAAACAAGAAGGCCATGATGTGCATAAGATTCATCGTACGGTGTATCGTCCTTGGGGATCTTATACAATTTTAGAAGAAAGTCCTGGTTATAAAATCAAACGGATTGTGGTCAAACCTCAAGCAAGTTTGAGTTTACAAATGCATCATCACCGTTCGGAGCATTGGATTGTGGTGAGTGGTATGGCGGAAGTTATCAATGGCGTGGATGTTTTTTTAGTAGGTACCAACGAATCCACTTATATCCCTGCCGGCCACAAACATCGCCTGCGTAATCCCGGTGTCTTGGATTTGGTGATGATTGAAGTGCAATCCGGACAATATTTGGGAGAAGATGATATCGTTCGATTTGAAGACAGTTATGGCCGTGTTGAAGAGTTGGTTTGACGGTAGATGCTAAACGCACAACAAATGGCGGCAGTTCGCTACATTGATGGTCCACTATTGGTTTTAGCAGGCGCTGGTAGCGGTAAAACTCGGGTGATCACGCAAAAAATAGCGTATTTGATTGAGCAGTGCCAATATACTGCATCTCACATTTGTGCGCTGACCTTCACCAATAAAGCCGCTAGAGAAATGCAACATCGTCTGACCACATTATTGCCCGCAAAACGTCGTCGAGGGATTGTGGTGTCCACCTTTCATGCTTTGGGTTTGATGATTTTAAAGCGAGAGGCCCGGCATTGTGGGTTGACGGCCAATTTTTCTATTTTTGATGCGGAAGACTGCTTACAAATTTTACGAGGTTTGTCGACACCAGGTTCGGGACAAGACCGCGCGGTATTAGAGCAAATGCAGCAACAAATATCTTCTTGGAAATCTGAATTATTAGCGCCCGAAGAAGTGCCCGCTCACCCCCATTTGCTGGAAGCGCGCTTACGCTATCAACATTATCAAACCACACTGCGTGCATATAACGCCGTTGATTTTGACGATTTGATCGCATTGCCAGTGAGATTGTTTCAAGAAGTACCAGAAGTGTTAGAGTATTGGCAGCAAAAATTTCGCCATATTTTGGTGGATGAATACCAAGATTCTAACAGCAGTCAGTATCTTTTGCTGGCTGCCTTGGTGGGTGGTCGCGCGCATTTCACTGCCGTAGGGGACGATGATCAATCTATTTACGCATGGCGCGGCGCCAAGCCAGAAAATCTGCAACAATTACAACGTGATTATCCTCAGCTCAACATCATCACTTTAGAGCAAAATTATCGTTCCACGGGGCAAATTTTACACCTTGCCAATCATTTGATTGCGCATAATCCCAAACCGTTTCCTAAAAAACTATGGTCGGAATATGGCTTAGGTGATCCCGTACGCGTTTTGTCTTGTAAAGACGAACAAGACGAAGCGGAATTAGTCATTGCCGATTTGATCAGTCATAAATTACGTCAAGGCCGTGCTTTTGGGGATTATGCAATTTTATATCGGGGTAATCACCAGTCTCGTCTTTTTGAAACGGTGCTGCGTTCGCAAGGTATCCCGTATCGTATCAGCGGAGGCCAGTCTTGGTTCGCTCGTACTGAGGTCAAAGATTGGTTTGCTTACCTTAAGCTATTATGCAATGAAGCAGATGATGCTGCTTTTTTGCGTGCTGTTACAACACCCAAACGAGGCATTGGCGACACTACTCTGACCAGTTTGGGGGATTACGCCAAATCTCGAAATCAGCCTTTGTTTCAATGTGCTGATCATTTGGCATTGACCGAGCATGTGGCCGAAAAACCTCGTGCGCTTTTACAGCATTTTAAACAAACTATTTTTGGATTCAAGCAACGCATGCAAACTGAATCGGTCATGACTGTTTTGCGGGAAATGGTCGAGATATTTGGCTATGAAGCGCATGTGTATGAGCACAGTGATAATCCTCAGCAAGCACAAAAACGCATGGATAATGTGTGGCAATTATTAGATTGGGTGGGCTCGCTTTTGGATAAAAAACCTGGGTCGACCCTTGCAGATGCGGTATCAACCATGATTTTGGTCGACAGATTAGATAATGCCGAAGATAGTGAAGCGGATGTGATCCAATTGATGACCTTGCATGCTGCAAAAGGATTGGAGTTTCCTTGTGTGTATTTGGTGGGGCTGGAAGAAGGTATTTTGCCCCATCATGTGAGCATTGATACCCATCAAATTGAAGAAGAACGGCGTTTGGCGTATGTGGGTATCACTCGTGCCCGCCAAGTATTAACAATGAGTTTGGCTCGGCGGCGGCGGCGTGGCGGCGAAACCGTTGCGAGTTTACCCAGCCGTTTTTTAGAAGAATTGCCTCAGGACAAATTAGAATGGTTTGGTTTGGCCGGTGAACGGGATGAAGCCAAATCCAAAGCGCTAGCGCATTCGCATTTGGCGACCTTAAAAACGTTATTGGCCAAGTGACCTTACAAGGTAGGCGCGCAACATAGGTCTTTCAAAGGTGCAGACGCAGTCATCGCCGATTTGAACAAAAATAATTGATGATTAGATTGAATACGCTCTTTGGGAATCTCAGGCGCAACGGCGAGAGGATTGAACCCTTGCAGTTTTTCGTAGCGTTGTTGCACAGACATTTTCTGGTCTGCTGCCCGTACGTCATGATCGTAATCCCATTGCGCTGCTCTTCTTACTAAAGGATCAAATAGAAAATTTAATAAACGCAAGGGAATGGTATTGTCATGATCGTGATCTTCTGAGCCCTGAAATCTATTTTTTATCAGCGTATCTGTGTCCAGTCGATGGGCATGGTTAGGGTATAAATAATCATAATCTTCAGCAAGTTCAAATCCTCCGTTGATCAGCAAAGACGTTGGCTTAGACAAGCCTTCTACTTGATCGCCAGTGACCGCCGCGCTACTTAAATGTCCCACGAAGAATAATGTTTTTGAAGGCTCGAACAACAATCGATATAAAATACGATAAGGATTCCATTTTTGTAGGGTCGTTTCTTGTCTAAATTCGGATTCTGAAATCCCTAAAAATTTAGGCAGCAAATAGGTGTACAAAAACGCCTCTCTTTGGAGGGCGTTTTTTGGGATTGCGTCCCAAATAGACTGAAACAAACGTCCTGTTGCCAAGAGCGTTATGACCGCATTAAAACCAGGATCTGCTTCTATATTATCTAAGGTGTTGGCAATACTTTGAATACTAAAGGGTAGAATAGACAAACCAATTAAACTTGGAATAATCACATTTAAAACAATTTTTGGCAGTAGGCTCATCAAAGCAAACAAGGGCTTGTGTTGATGAAAAATGGTTAACCAGGTTCCAATGGTACAATAGGTTAGTAACATAGTAAGCATAAAAAAGAATGCAGTGACACCCATCATCAGTGTGGATTTTAACGAATTATTTTGCGTAGCGGCTTTGATGCGATCGATAAATTTTGTAAACGGATTGTTCACCAGCATTTCGGTCATAGAATTATAAATCAGCAACCCATAAGCGCCTCCGGCAATTAAGGCAAGAGGTACGATGATGCCGGGAAAAGAACCCAGTGAAATGGCTGCGAGCAAGGGAATCGATGCAAACGATTCGATGATCAAATAAGTGGTTCCAAGCCCCATGACAATACCAGAGAACGAGCTGGCTACTATGGCCAATCGAGAATAAAGCTTATGCCACCATAGGTGTGTGCTCCATTGTTGTTGATCGGCTGCGGAAATCCATTTTTTTAATTCGTTGTTGTGATAGGCATAGTTGCGTTTGGACAAGTTATTAATAGTACGTTGGGGGAGTTTATCAAGGCCGAGAGGTTGGCCATGTAATGAAATGCCTTTCATTGCTTTATGAGTAAGAGACATAGTTTTGAAATCAAATCTACTCTGTATTCCAGCTGCACTATTAAATGAGATAGTTGAAGCCATATTATCGTTCAAATTTGTTTGACGAAACAAATGCTCTGTTATCGTTTGCTCAAGGATGCTGGCATGTTCATTCAGTAGGTTTAATGTGGTTTGATGCGCTTCGTTAGCGGGTTGCGTATGCAAATAATTTGACCATTGCTCCGCATATTCCAATTGAGAGCGATAGGCCGAGACCAATACCGGATAAGTGTCTCGAGTGCGTTCAATCTCTGCACCATACACCTGTTGATAGATAGCATCAATTTGACGATTATGGTCTCTATGTTCAATAAACTGCTCAGTAGCATAGGCGTTTAAATCATCGATGTCATCCCGGTCTATGGTTTGTTGTTCATAGACTCCATTCCGATTACGAAAGCCTATTTCATAGGTATCTTCTTTACGAATGATCAAAATTTCGTTGAATTGCTGGACTCTGGTTTTATCTTCATCCGTAGGTTCAGTGATTAAAAGACGATTACGATTGTGATCAAACTGAGCGAGTTTTTTTTGTAAATAGAGGCCAGTCATTTGGCGTTCATATTCTCCCACACCAGGTGTGGTTAATTTTTCCAAAGATCCGCGAATATTTTGTAAATAAATTTCGCCTTCGTACGCAATCGCAAGAATGAACGAAAAGCATGCTCGTGTGGTCTTGAGAGGCCAAAGGGCCAACATGCCGCAAAAACTCAGCATACCAAGGATCATACTGGCGCTGATGGCCAATACCCATGCAGATACTTCAATCACAATGGGTTTCCATCGAGCATAAAAAGCAGCATAGGAGAACGTGCTGGAGGGCACTTGTGGGCGAATTCCTAAGGTTTGGTCTGCTAATATCAACATGAAAGAGTATCCTTTTGTATTTTTCGAGTATGCTATATCAAATGAGAATGATTATCAATAACTTTAGACAGGGTTTGTAGGGATAGGGGGTGGAGATAATAACGTTTGTAAGTCTTTACCATACTGCGTAAAAAAGTGATGCATGGAATGGCTTTGTATCGCTCTGGTTTCATTAGAGTATTGCTTCGTGCAATTGATGGTTTGATCAAGGTCGGTTTTTAATTGGACAAATGCTGCGTGTTGATGATGATAGTAGAGCGCAAAGCCTAATTCCATGATAATCAATCCGCCTAGCACCACCAAAGCACAATTCATGACGAATACGATGTTCATCATAGGAATGGCATGTCCCACAAAGTATTGAAAGAACGCTTGGGTGCCCCATTGAAGGGTGAATCCTGCTGCTAAAAGCATGCTTATTTTCATTGATTCGCCGATCGCTGTTTTTTTAAGTTGTTGATAATCAGTCACGATTTTTTCTAGGCGGCTACTTGTGTCAGTTAACAAAGTCGAAACAACAGCAATATGATTTTTTGTGGGTGCATATTGTTTTAAATCAGTGAAAGATTCCAACATGTGTCGTTCTTCAAGGGTGGCGCCATGAATTTGATAAGCGCTTTTCTGCTGGATACGGTTTTTCAGAGCGGCATAGTTTTGTTGTTTATCTCGGTCATTATTAGGTACAGCAATGTCTTGTAATGCTTGCGTTAAGGTATTGTAGCGGTAAAGCTTTTTTTGATACAACACGATGGTATGGGCACTGGCACCAGATGTTCTTTTATAAAAATGTTGAATGATCTCTGACGTCAGTTGTTCTGGGTATTCTTTATATCCAAGATAATAAAACCGTGAATGTATATCAGAGTATTCTAATCGAATAAGGTCATATTGCTCATACAGTATAGGATGTGTTTCAAATTTGGGAAAAAGTTTTGGAATAATATTTTGACTGACACGGAGCATGTCTTCTAATACGTCTAAAAGAAAGCGGTGATTAAGATCTATAGATGGATGAATACTAAGATGTTGTTGTATCAGATGCTGGATGGTGTTTATCCTGCGCTGGATAGGGGACAAAGCGTCATTTCTGGCAAGCATTTTGATTAACTGTGTAAAATAAAATCATTATAGGGGTTTTTAGCGGCGTTGTCTATGAGGAACAACCCTTCTCCTGTTTGAGGAGAAAGGTTTAAGAGAATGATTAGATTATTTTAAGGTATTACGGATGGCAATGGACAGGATCACATAGTGTAAGCCATTGAGTAAAAGTTCAATAGAAATGAACAAACCGATAACCCACAAACTGGATAACGGCCATTGCATCAGAATCAAACCACCTAGAAGAATGGCAGCGAGACTGGATATTAATGTAAAAATCCATCCTGGCGTACCATGCAACGACAGTGCCATGACCAACCGTACAACCCCTATCATGATCAACGTCCAAGCGATGAGCGCTGTGATGAGGGTGGATGCAAGCAATGGATCCCAGATAATCAAACACCCGCCAATAAAATAGAATAAGGCAATCAACCCATGCCAAATTGCCACTTTCCATTGTTTGCTTTTGAACACGTCGATACTTTGTGCTATACCACCTGTTAAAAACATCATGCCAATGAACACGATACTGATCAATGTCACACCAACAACAGCACTTAACCCTAAACATCCAAAGATAACAAATAAAACCCCTAACCCCATCAACCACGACCAATCACGATTCATGTCAGAAGGGAGTCTTTTTTTTCCAGTCGATTTTGCAACTCTGGCCATTATGATCTCCTTGAGTATAAGAATGCTCCACAAATCAATGGTAGCAGCATATCATTGATTTGCAAATTTAAGCCGGAAAAGAACGGCCAAATTAATTTTGTCTTTAAATGTTTCTCCCGTTAGGGAGAAGGTGCCCGTAGGGCGTATGAGGGGAATAAACAGAAAACATCATTTTTTCTCAAAGAGTGGCTTGCCCATAAGTTCAGCCTATGCATCTTCTGTTGCCGATAGTAACTCTGATTTTTGACGTCGAGTGATAAGATGACTACCTAAAACATTAACAGCAAGACCCCCGATGATAAGATAAGCGGCTGAAAGCTTCCATTGTTGGATGGGTTCTCCAAAAGCCAGGTAGGAGCAACACATTCCGAATACAGGCACCAGTAATGTGAATGGGATGACTGCAGAAATAGTGTATTCACGCAATAAAGTATTCCAAATACCATACCCTATCCAAGTTGAAATATAGGTGATAAAAGCAAGCGCACTTAGGGTGACCCAGGACATATCCATCAAACTTGACCAAATGTGAGACGGACTTTCTGTATAAAAGGTGAGTCCAAACAACAGTGGCGTCGAAACAAAACTTCCCCATGCCACCAAAGAATAAGAATTCACATGGGCTAATTTACGTGCAAATAAATTTCCTGCGCCCATCGCCAATGCAGCGGTAATCACTAAAATAAACCCCGTCCAAGAAGCAGCATCAGTGTAATTGATCCAAACCAATCCTAAGCCTGCAAAAGAAATGATAGCACCTAGCATTTGAAGAGGACTTGGGGTTTCTTTTAAAAAGACTGCAGCTAAAACTATACTGAAAAAAACCTGACACTGAAGAATTAAAGACGTTAACCCTGGCGGCATGCCCGCGTGCATCCCTGCAAACAACAGTGCAAATTGAAGGCCAAAAATACTTAATCCATATGCCAAGATGAGTCGATACGATACTTTTGGTTTGGGTAAAAAGAAGATGGCAGGCACACTGGTTAGGAAAAATCGTAATGCACCTAAAAGATAAGGGGATAAATCCGTAAGTGCCAACGTAATAACAGAAAAATTACAACCCCAAATTGCAGTGGCCAATATGGCCATTAGGATGTGTTTTGTACGCACTTAGGATGGGCCTCAAGATTGGATGATCATAAGTATATCATATTTATGTATGAATATTGTGTAATTGTGTATCTTTGTGTGCGAAATTATGAACTACTGACAGATGTCATGAGCGTGCTTTTCACCATCATCTTCTTTTACGAAGTGTTTCGCAGAAAATAAAGCCAGATCAATAATTTTTTTAGATTGCTCAGGATCATCTGACATTTGGCTCACATCTTGAGTGAGCTCTATAAAAAAATCGGCATTAGGGGTTTGCGGATGATACAACGCACAAACATGATGATAGATGTAATGCAAGAGTTCTTTATTGATGGTGATTTTATTAGGTTCTGTCACATGAGTGCTATGACAATCTCCAAACAATAACCATCCTGGTGTAACGTCAAGCTGCATCGCAATCTCAATGAGTTTGTTGGATTCTGGAATGGCTTGTCCGCGTAGGTATTTACGACAAATTTGCAAGGAATGCCCTGTCATTGTCGCAAATCGCTGCACGTGAACACCAGAGGGTGATCGAGAAGAGCTATATCCTTTTGCAATCAAGGCAGTGCGCAAGCGTGAGGCAAATTGTTGATTGAAATGCGGTTTCTCGATTTTGGTCATAGTTTGGGTCTTCATGAACGTCCTACGAAAGTGTAATCAATCCTATGTGATGTGACAACAGAACTTATTCAAATTCGGCCATCATCATACCTCGTTGTCTAAATATTATCATGTTCCTCTAAAAACATCATTTAAAACAATGCTTTATTGAGTTGCATAGGGGGTGTCTATTTCAAACATAGAAACATATGGTTTCGAATAGAAATAAACAATTGACATTATTTGTCTTGTGGTTAAACTTAATCCGAAATCAAAGGCAATCTTGATTTTTGAGTCCAATCACGGAATGGTTTGAGCAAAAAAGGAATAATCCTCAAATCAAACATAGGAAACACAGTGGTAACCATAGCTGTTGAAAACCTCGCTTATGGCTGGAATTGATACCCCCGATCGATACCGGCCTTTCTCCTCGCACAATAAATTAAGGATTAATGGTGCGCACACAGACATGACGTCGACAATGAATGCGTTGATAGGGGTGATTGTTGAGATATTGTCTAGGATACATCACCCCTCTACGCGCAGACAGCCGATCCATATACTCGTATTGATCGTAGGCTTGATCTAGGTCATACATCTGCTGCTGTAATTGCATTTCGGCAAGTCGTGCTCTGATAAATCTGTTTTGCAATCTTTGTGTTCTTAAATATCGCATAAGACGTATGTTTTGATACGCTTGATCGTCCTGCATGCTTGGTCCCATTGAAAAAATAATCGAAGTGTGTGCCTGCACATTGGTACAAAAGAAGATAACCATCCCATACAAGAATAATTTGAATCGTTGTTGCATATAGCACCTCATGGTTCATTTAGGTAAAATGTGCGGCTATTATATCATAGTGAATAAAAAATGCACTCATAAGGACGTGGTATTCCATTTTAACGGTAGTATTGATAAAACAATTGACGGTGGTTGGAGAGTCATATTATACTTCGCAGCCTTATATAGTCTGCGTCATAACGTATAGATTGACCTAAATATAGGCACGTAGCTCAGTGGTAGAGCACCACCTTGACATGGTGGTGGTCGGTGGTTCGATCCCACTCGTGCCTACCAACTCAATTGGCAAACATTGCATGTCACCAATAGCGGTTTGGTTGAGATGAGGAAACGACAAACATGCCAAACATCACATTACCCAATGGGCAAATAAAAAATTTCGACCAACCTATTTCAATTTTCGAGGTTGCAAAAACCATTAGTTTAAGTTTGGCTAAAATCGCTTTGGCCGGTCAAGTCAATGGACGCATGGTTGATTTAAGTCATGTGATCACGCAAGATTGTGATTTAGTGATTATTACGGATAAAGACCCTGAGGGTTTGGACGTTATTCGTCATTCCGCAGCCCATCTATTAGCACAAGCTGTCAAATTACTATTCCCCAGCGCGCAGGTCACCATTGGTCCTGTGATTGACGATGGGTTTTATTATGATTTTTCTTATGACAGACCGTTTACCCCAGAAGATTTGGCGGCTATTGAAGCAAAAATGACGGATTTGGCGAAAGCAGATCATCCTGTTTCACGCAGAGAATTATCTCGAGAAGACGCCATAACCTATTTTTTAAATTTGGGTGAAACGTACAAAGCCAAAATTATTCAAGATTTGCCCGCTACTGAAACACTGTCTTTGTACCGTCAGGGCGAGTTCGAAGATTTATGTCGTGGCCCACATGTGCCGTCAACAGGGAAATTGAAAGCATTTAAACTCACTAAATTAGCCGGTGCTTACTGGCGTGGTGACGCCAATAATGAAATGCTACAGCGCATATATGGGACTGCATGGCAAGATAAAACAGCCCTGGCTGAGTATTTACATCGATTGGAAGAAGCTGAAAAACGTGATCATCGCAAATTAGGCAAAATGCTTGAATTGTTCCATTTTCAAGATATTGCACCGGGTATGGTATTTTGGCATCCCAATGGTTGGACTATTTATCAAGAAATCGAGCAATATATGCGACACTTATTGCAAGGTTCTGGTTATCAAGAAATTAAAACACCGCAATTGGTTGATAAAGTATTGTGGGAAAAATCGGGGCATTGGGATAATTTCCGTGAACAAATGTTTGTGACTGAGACGGAAAGCCGCCAATACGCCGTAAAGCCAATGAATTGCCCGTGCCATGTACAAGTCTATAATCAAGGCATGAAAAGTTATCGTGATTTGCCGCTGCGTTTGTCAGAATTTGGCTCTTGCCATCGTAGTGAGCCTTCTGGTGCGTTGCATGGCTTGATGCGTGTGCGAGGTTTCACGCAAGATGATGCTCATATTTTTTGCACAGAAGGGCAAATTCAAGAAGAAGTGCTGAATATTTTAGATTTGGTCCAAAAAGTATATGCTGATTTTGGCTTTGATAAGATCACGTACCGTTTGGCTCGTCGCCCAGAATTGCGAGTTGGATCGGATGAGGTTTGGGATAGTGCTGAATCTGCTTTACAGCAGGCTTTAGAAGCCAAACAGATTGTTTGGCTTGACGCGCCTGGCGAAGGTGCCTTTTATGGCCCTAAAATAGAATGCTCGCTTGCGGATTGTTTGGGTAGAATTTGGCAGTGCGGGACGATCCAAGTAGATTTTTCTATGCCAAATCGTCTAGGCGCTGTGTATGTTGCAGAAGATGGTAGCAAACAAATCCCTGTGATGTTGCATCGCGCCGTTTTGGGTAGTTTTGAACGATTTATTGGGATTTTGATTGAGCATTACGCTGGCAAATTTCCTTTATGGTTGACACCTACACAACTTGTCGTGTTAACTATCAGTGAGAAGCATAACGATTATGCCACTCAAGTGCATCAAGCTTTACAACACGCCGGTATTCGTGCTGCAATTGACTTGAGAAATGAGAAAATTGGATTTAAAATTCGTGAGCATACCTTAGTCAATGTGCCTTATATGGTCATTATTGGCGACAAAGAAATAGAGACGCAGCAAGTAACTTTGCGTACTCGAGCAGGTGTTGATATTGGCATGGTGACTATCGAATCAGTTTGTGATAAGATGCGCCAGGAAATTGCCACAAAAGCTAAATAAAGCCTTGTGTGGCCTGTATAATTTGAAAGATGATAGATGATCTATCACGGTGATATTGCGTAATTGACTAAGCTCTTTATTAAGAGCAAACATTGCCAATGTCGTTATCTTAATTGGAGGACGAAACTATTAGTGCATCAACTAAGCGTGATGGCGATCGCGCACGAATTAATGAACAAATTAATGTGCCAGAGGTACGTTTAATTGATGTAGACGGCAATCAAGCCGGAATAGTTTCTACGCGTGAAGCTTTGCGCGCGGCCGAAGAGAGCGGATGTGATTTGGTGGAAATTTCACCAAGCGCCAAGCCTCCTGTGTGCCGAATTATGGATTATGGAAAATATCTCTTTGAAGTGAGTAAGAAACAAGCTGAAGCACGTAAAAAGCAAAAGCAAATTCAAGTCAAAGAAATCAAATTCCGTCCTACGACGGAAGATGGGGATTACCAGGTCAAGCTACGCAACCTGCTGCGATTCCTAAATCATGGTGATAAAGTCAAAGTCACACTGCGTTTTCGTGGTCGTGAAGTGGCGCATCAGGAACTGGGAATGAAAATTCTTGAGCGAGTGCAACGAGATACTGCTGAATTTGCAGTGATCGAACAGCACGCCAAACGAGAAGGTCGACAGTTACTGATGGTATTAGCACCGAAAAAGAAACAAATATAGCGTGATTTTTTTAGGGTTATTGCGCATGCGCCTATACCCAAAAAGATATCATGTCTTTTTACATTGAATGCGGAGTTTTTTTGTTATGCCAAAATTAAAATCTCACAGAGGTGCTTGCAAGCGCTTCCGTAAAACTGCAAGTGGTGCGATCAAACGCCGAGCTGCTAATAGAAATCACATCCTGACAAAAAAATCAACTAAACAAAAGCGGCATCTTCGGGTGTCTTCTGGTCGATTAAAACTTTGTGACGCGCGTTTAGCCAAACGTATGTTGCAAGGTAGTTAAGGAGAGTGAATAATGCCTAGAGTTAAGCGTGGTGTGACGGCAAAAGCACGTCATAAAAAGGTAATGAATCTTGCAAAAGGGTATTACGGTGCACGTTCGCGTACTTACCGTATGGCCAAACAAGCAGTTATCAAAGCTGGTCAATATGCTTACCGTGATCGTCGTCAGAAAAAACGACAATTCCGTGCGCTTTGGATTGTGCGAATCAATGCAGAAGCAAGAGTTTGTGGATTATCCTATAGCCGATTGATTGATGGTTTGAAAAAAGCTGGTATCGAATTAGATCGTAAAGTTCTAGCCGATATGGCTGTTCATGATAAACTTGCTTTTGCAGCTGTTGCAGAACAAGCCAAATCCGCTTTGGTTTGATGCACGGTGAAGCAGGATATTGAACATCTTAAAGAAGAAGCCTTTTTGGCTGTGGAGCACGTCGATGATTTGACGGCGCTCCAGGCCATTCGGGTTGATTTTCTTGGAAAAAAAGGGCGTTTGACTGATTTGTTAAAACAAGTCGTTCATTTGTCTGTGGCAGAAAAACCGCTTATTGGCCAAGTGGTCAATCAAGTCAAACGAGATATTACCGATTGTATTGAAGCCAAATTTTCGTTCTTAAAAGAGCGAGAATTAGAAGCGAAACTCAATGCAGAAACTATTGATGTGACTTTATCGGGTCGCACGAATGAATTCGGTTCAATTCATCCCGTATCTCAAATAAAACATAAAATTAATGATTACTTCAGTCGCCTAGGCTTTGATATTGTAGATGGCCCAGAAATTGAAACCGATTTTTATAATTTTGAAGCATTAAATATTCCTTCTCACCATCCCGCAAGAGCGATGCATGATACGTTCTATTTTGGAGATGGTTCTTTGTTGCGTACGCATACTTCTCCTGTGCAGATTAGAATCATGGAGCAACAGCAACCTCCTTTGCGTTTGATAGCGCCTGGTCGCGTGTATCGTTGTGATTCTGACTTGACCCATACACCTATGTTTCATCAAATAGAAGGCTTATTGATTGATCAAAGTGCTACATTGGCTGGATTGAAAGGGATCTTGCAGCAGTTTTTTTCTGAACTCTTTGCGCGTGATTTGGCGTTTCGATTTCGACCTTCTTATTTTCCATTTACAGAGCCTTCTGCTGAAATGGATCTTGAGTGCACCCAATGTGGTGGCAAAGGATGTCGTACCTGTCAATTCACAGGCTGGATTGAAGTCGGTGGATGTGGCATGGTGCATCCCAATGTTTTGCGCTCTGTGAATATTTCTCCTGACGAGTATCAAGGCTGGGCGTTTGGTATGGGCATAGATAGAATTGCAATGTTGTATTACACCATCGATGATTTGCGCTTGATGTTCGAAAATGATGTGACATTTTTAGCTCAATTTTAGCAAAAGTCATTCTTCGTCCTTTAATATCCGCTTGAACTAATGAGGTCAGCATGAAAATAAGTGAATCCTGGTTACGTGAATGGGTCAATCCGCCATTGACGACCCAAGATTTGGCGAATCAATTAACGATGGCAGGGCTTGAAGTTGAAGCGGTCGTCCCCGTCGCTGGTGAGTTTGATCATGTGGTGGTCGCCAAGGTAGTACAAGCCCAACCTCATCCTCAAGCAGATCGTTTGACCTTATGCGACGTTGATGCTGGAGATGGACAACTACTGCGCGTTGTGTGCGGGGCTACAAATGTACGCTCTGGCTTGTTGGTCGCTCTTGCCAAAATAGGCGCTCATCTGCCTGGAGATTTGGTCATCAAAGAAACCAAACTACGGGGCGAATTATCCCAAGGGATGTTGTGTGCTGCAACTGAGCTAGGACTCACCGATCGTTCAGAAGGCATCATGGAACTCGCTGAAGATGCTCCTATAGGCACCAGTTTACGAGATTATTTGAATCTCGATGATGATGTGTTTGATCTCAATGTGACACCTAATCGAGGCGATTGTCTCAGTGTTTTGGGTGTAGCACGAGATGTTGCTGCCTTAAATCAACTGCCTTTGCGCGCCTTGGAGCCATCTGAAAACGTGGTTACTCATGATGAGATCCTTGAGGTGCAGGTGATATCTGCGACTTCTTGCCCTGCTTATACGGGTCGTCTCATGACAGGCATCAACCCGCATGCCACAACCCCTCTTTGGATAAAAGAACGACTAAGACGTGCTGATCTACGCTCTGGTCATCCCGTAGTTGATGTGCTCAATTACGTGATGCTCGAATTGGGCCAACCCATGCATGCCTTTGATAGACAACAAATTCAAGGTAATATCCACGTTCGGCCCGCTCAAAAAGAAGAGCAATTGACTTTGCTGGGTGGTCAAGACGTTGTGCTTGATGAACAGGTGATGGTGATTGCTGATGACAAGAAAGTGTTGGCAATGGCTGGCATCATTGGTGGTGAGTATAGTGCTGTTCAAGCAGATACTACAGATATTTGGTTAGAATCCGCATTTTTTGACCCTATTGCGATTGCTGGTGTTGCACGCCGTTTTGGTTTGTCAACGGATGCCTCTCATCGTTATGAACGTGGGGTTGATCCAAAACTTGCTATCCTGGCCCTTGAGAGGGCGACCTCTTTATTACATGGTATTGTTGGCGGAGAAATTGGTCCTGTTGTTCAAAATAAATCAGAATCTTTACAAGAAACACCAATACAGATTTCATTTGATCCGAATAAAGTGATGCGATTATCAGGCATGGATGTGCCTAAAGATAAAATGCAGACCATTTTAGAACACTTGGGCATGACAGTGATTCAAAACACCGATTCTCTTTGGTTGGTTCATATTCCCTCCTATCGGTTTGATGTGCGTTTAGATGTTGATTTGGTAGAGGAAATCATCCGTGTGGTGGGATATGATAGGATTCCAACCTTACCTGTTCCTTCTACCATGCAAGTTGGAACAATCGACATTTCGGAACAAGTCACCACAAAAATCATGCAATTTTTGGCTCATCGTGGATACCGTGAGACTATTTCTTATAGTTTCGTAGATCCTGCTTTACAGCAAACCTTATACCCTCATTTGCCGGCCAAATCATTATTGAATCCTATTTCTTCCGAACTATCGGATATGCGCGTGGGCTTATGGTCTGGCTTGTTAGCGTCGATGCTGCATAATATTCATCGACAACAACCTGCTTTGAAATTATGTGAAACTGGCAAAGTATTTTTGCTTGAGCAAGATAAGGTTGAAGAAAAAGTTTGTTGTGCAGGCTTGATCATGGGAGAGTATGGGCAGTTTAATTGGTCCGAGCAGTCCAGTACGTATGATTTTTATGATATGAAAGGCGATTTGCAAGCCTTATTTACGGCATTACATCATGATGATATCCGTTTTATGACAGGAGAGCATCCGGCGTTGCATCCCGGAAAAACGGCAAAAATAATGCATGGTTCAGAGCAAATTGGTTGGATTGGGGCACTGCATCCACGCCTTCTAGATGTGTTTGATTTAAGCACTGATGTGATTTTGTTCGAGTTGATGATCTCTTCTTTTCAGGAAAAAAATCGCATAATATATCAACCGATTTCTAAGTATCCTCAAATTCGACGAGATTTATCCTTATTGCTGGATGAATCCGTCAGTGCTGAATCGTTAGAAGCCGTGGTGCGTGGGGTACTGGATCCTAAAATTTTAAAATCATTTTATGTGTTTGATGTATATACGGGCGGTGGCTTGGCATTGGAACACAAAAAAAGTGTGGCATTAGGGATGGTATTACAGCATGCCGAACGCACACTGACGGATGCTGACATCAATACCATGATGACAGCTGTTGTTGAGGCTTTAGAAAAAGATGTGCAAGCAGTATTACGCACTGTAACGGAAGTATGACCGTGTTGTAACAATGCTGAATGAGCGTTGCGATCAAATTTAACAAAGGAATTGACAAGTGGGTGCATTAAGCAAAATGTTGATTAGTGAGTCATTATCTGATGCTTTAGGATTATCAAAAATAGATGCCAAATGGATAGTAGAGGAATTTTTTGAGGAATTAAAAAACATATTGGCATCTGGGCATCATATTAAATTATCGGGATTTGGTAATTTTAAATTACGTGATAAAGCAGAGCGTCCAGGTCGTAATCCGAAAACCGGCAAGGCTGCAGCTATTGCTGCGCGACGAGTTGTGACGTTTAAAGCAGGCATGACGTTTAAGAAAAAGCTGTAAAGTGTTTGTAGCGTTAGGGCTTAATGAGATATTGGTGTCTTCATTAAGATTTATTTTTAATTTTTATTAATATTCGCTTGTGATTTAATCGAGTTTTGGTTAAAATCGCCGGTCAAAGGTTAACCCAGGTGGTTTTGGAGTTTGGTAATGAAGACATTTAGTGCCAAAGCACATGAAGTCAAACGTGATTGGTATATTATTGATGCCAGCAATAAAATTTTAGGTCGTTTGGCCTCAGAAATTGCACAACGTTTACGTGGAAAGCATAAAGCAGAATATACACCTCATGTTGATACAGGGGATTATATTGTTGTGACCAATGTTGAATCTATAAAAGTTACTGGTCGCAAATTTAAAGACAAATTATATTATAATCACTCCGGATTTCCTGGTGGGATTAAAGAAATTTCGTTTGAAAAACTACAAGCGAAGCATCCAGCCCGCATTCTTGAGCGTGCTGTGAAAGGCATGCTGCCTAAGAATCCATTAGGTCGGGATATGTATCGCAAGCTTAAAATTTATGTTGGCGGTGAACATCCTCATGCTGCGCAACAGCCCAAGCAACTTGATATTGAGGAATGAGTATGAGCGCTCAAAAAAAACAAGCCAAACAATACTATGGTACTGGTCGAAGAAAAAGTTCATCAGCTCGAGTATTCTTACGCCCAGGCACAGGTAATATCGTTGTCAATCAACGTGAGTTATCTGAATATTTTGGACGTGAAACATCTTGCATGGTGATTCGTCAGCCTTTAGAAGCGGTTGATGCTTTAAGTAATTTTGACGTATATGCTACTGTTGTTGGCGGCGGTATTTCAGGACAAGCAGGCGCTATTCGTTTAGGGATTGCTCGCGCATTGGTTGCTTACGACGAAGTTGATATGGTGGAAGGCTCAGAACCTTTAGATGATTCTTTCCGCAAGAAGTTACGTGCCAAAGGATTGTTAACTCGTGATTCGCGTCGTGTTGAACGTAAAAAAGTCGGTCTACACAAAGCTCGTCGTGCAACTCAGTACTCCAAACGTTAATCATTATTGGTCTATTATATTTCGCTGTTTATGTGCGAAATGGCATTATGAAATCCCCTCGCTGAGGGGATTTTTTTTACGTCCTTACCGTTGCCTCCTTTCGCCCTGTGAGGGGAGAAGCAAAAACCAAATTATGAGGATCAACGATTGTCAGAAAATCACCCTCACCAAAACTGTGCACATTGCACTGCGAAAGACCCTATAGATTCTGAACGTCGACACTTTTTGACTACTAGTCTGCGTGTATTGGGATGTGTAGGTGTTGTAGGTGCTTTGTTTCCCTTTATCTCTTCGTTAAAGCCCAATCGTACAATTCTAGAGTCAAATGGTCCCTTAGATGTGGATGTGAGCGCTTTGCTACCAGGGCAACAAATGACGGTGATGTGGCGTGGCAAGCCAATTTGGATTATTCGCCGTACACCAGATATGTTGGCACAACTACAACAAGCAAATGATGAATTGCGCGATCCCCATTCTTTGGTCCAGCAACAACCTGTATTTGCTCAAAATGACTGGCGCTCAAAACGGCCAGAATACCTGGTGGTAGTCGGAGTTTGTACCCATTTGGGCTGCATTCCTCAGTATAAACCTCAAGATCCAATGTTTTTTCGAGATAACGGTGGGTTTTATTGCCCTTGTCATGGATCAAAATTTGATTTGGCAGGTCGAGTGTATCGACATGTGCCGGCACCGATTAATTTAGAAGTTCCCTTGTATCGATTTGTGAGCGATCATCTGATTAGGCTTGGGGAGGATGTACCATGAGCACACAAAAGAATTGGTTTGCGGCTCGTTTTCCGATGGTAACGTTTTGGAAACGCTATTTCACACACTATTATGTCGCTAAAAATTTAAATCTGTATTACTGTTTTGGTGCATTGGCTTTAGTTGTCTTGGGCAATCAACTCCTCACTGGGTTGTGGTTAACATTTTTTTATACGCCAACTGTACACGATGCGTTTCAATCGATTGAGCTTATCATGCGAGACGTGAATTATGGCTGGTTGATTCGATATATGCATACAACCGGCGCGTCTGCTTTTTTCATCGTTATGTATGTTCATATTTTTCGCGGATTATTGTATGGATCCTATCAAAAACCCAGAGAGCTGGTATGGTTGCTAGGGGTATTCTTGTTTCTTATTTTATTGATGGAAGGATTTTTTGGCTATTTACTGCCTTGGGGGCAATTATCCTATTGGGGCGCACAAGTGATGACCTCTTTATTCGGGGCGATTCCGTATATCGGCGATACTGTGATGACTTGGGTGCGCGGGGACTACGGTGTGGGGCAAGCCACGCTGCAGCGATTTTTTGCACTCCATGTTGTAGGTATGCCATTGTTGATTGTATTATTTTCTTATTTACATGTGGTGGCATTGCATCATGTCGGCTCTTCTAATCCAGATGGGATCGACATCAACGAGCATCTTGATGCTCAAGGACATCCCATGGATGGTCGACCTTTTTATCCTTATTATGTGATGAAAGATATCGCCGTTATTTTGATATTTTTAGTGATTTTTTTTGCGATTGTTTTTTTTATCCCTACGGTAGGGGGCTATTTTTTAGAGCCAGCGAATGCGCAGCCTGCCAATCCATTAGTGACACCAGGGGATATTACGCCTTTATGGTACATGGCGCCTTTTTATGGGATGTTACGCGCCATTCCACACAAGATTGGCGGGATTGTTATCATGTTGTCTGCCATGGGGGTTTTGTTTTTCATGCCCTGGTTGGATCGCAGTTCAGTGCGTTCCATGCGTTATAAAGGAACTTATTCACGCATGGCATTGGTGCTGATGGTGATGAGCTTTATGACGCTTGGTTATCTGGGAACCTGTGAACTGACCTACTGGAAGCAATTGATTGCACAAATGGCAACGGCGCTGTATTTTGCTTATTTTTTATGTATGCCGTTTTACACTCGATTGGAATCAGTTCGTTTGTTGCCAAAACGGATCGCAGTATGACGTGGGTAACCCTATTATTGCGTGGGGGTTGCTTAATGGCGTTGATGGTATGGGGATCATTCGCGCATGCTGGCACCTCATCTGTCCCTTCGCGCACGCGTGGTGCAGTGGTGTTTATGAATTATTGTTCTGGGTGCCATGCATTGCGCTATCTTTCTTGGTCACGAACGAGCAGCGATTTACAGTTGAGTCCTAGTTTAGTCGTGCGCTTGGATGATCGGTTGGTGTTGCCTACCATGGAGGTTACAAAAACTTGGCCTCAAACTTCCATGGCCACCCAGGATGCAACAACCTGGTTTGGTAAAGTACCGCCGGATTTGTCGCTTATTCATCGACAACGCGGTTCTGCTTGGTTGATGGCTTATTTACAAGGGTTTTATTCAGATCATACCCGTGTTTTTGGGGTGTCCAACACGATGTTTCCGCAGGTGATGATGCCAAATGTTCTAGAGTCCATGCATGATGAGTTGTCCGAGCAAGCGTTTACAATGGTAGTGGCGGATATCGTCGAATTTTTAGAGTATGCATCAGACCCCTCCGTTTTGGTGCGTTCCCGCTTAGGTGTGTTAGTGGCAGGTTTTTTCGCGCTATTCGCTTTGCTGTTTTGGCTGCGAATGATAAGATAATTACATCCAAATTCTGTAAAGTAGACAGCATGAAATCCGTAGTAAAATTCAAAATTCAAGTTGTGAGAAAAAACTTAGCCAAATTGATTTTTTTCAGTCGTTGGTTACAAGCGCCTTTATATGTGGGGCTCATGTGTGCCCTGGCCGCATATGTATATCACTTTATCAAAGAGCTGGTTGATTTATTTTCTCATATCAATGGATTAAGTGATACATCACTGATGCTAGGCGTACTAGGGTTGATTGATGTGGTGATGATCGCCAATTTGTTGATCATGGTGATCATGGGCGGCTATGAAACCTTTGTGGCTAGTTTGAACTTAGACAAGCACCCAGACCAACCGGAATGGTTAGATCATCTTGATGCAGGCGCGATGAAAATCAAACTTGCCTTGGCATTAATAGGGATTTCTTCTATTCATTTGTTGCGAACGTTTATTGAGCCAAGCAAACTTCCGAATGATGCAATTGGCTGGCAAGTTGCGATTCATGTGACGTTATTGGTCTCTGCTTTGACGATTGCTTTTACGAATCGATTATTGAGAGAAACGGATTAGTTTGGCCAAATGATCCTGTAAAAATTGGGAGACTGACAAATTCTCTCAATAGGGAGAATTTGTCAGTAAGTTGTGCTATCTCTAGGGGTTGTCCCAGCCAGTGCCCACGATAGTGATAAAACGTGGCTCGATTTTTACAGGTTGAACCAACCCAGCTCCATCAATCCTATAGCCTGCCACAAGGAAATAATACTTGCCTCTAGCTGCTGCTGTCGCTATTGGCGAAAAAACAGATACAGGGCTATAGGCGGTGGTGCTTCCTGTTGGCACACTCAAGTATCCAACGCTCAAAAAATTGCCGCCAACATCAACTCTTGGTTCATATATGAATCCTCGTTCAGTAAACATTATCACGGCAATATAAGTTCCTGCTGGTCCATTATATCCAATAGTTGGTCCACCCACATCTGCATTGGCGTTAGCAAGCCTACTGAATAATAGTAGGCTTCTTTCATTTAGAGAAACATAGGGCGATTCACTGCCAGGTGCTACTGATCCGGGACCATCTAAGCCTATGGCTGAAGTTAATGGAATTGCACGAATTAATTCTTCCCAATATAAAATGCTGAGTGGCGTTATAGCGCATCCACCTCCCGCACGGCCCAAATCGCCACTACATACCCCAGTCAAACTGATTTTGTTTGTTCGGATAAAAGAAAGTGCTTTTTGGATATGATGTATAGAGGTGGATCCTGTGAAACTTGGACTTACGGCATGCCCAATATTGGCATGGAGCAAAAATTGTGATGCCAATAAAGCGCCCATCATGGTTTTTTTAAGTATTGTCATTCGATGCTTCCTTGTCTATAAAAGTCCTGTATATTTAGAATGTATATTCTATGCCCAAAAATCCAGCTTGTTGGGTTGGAATACGAGATATGGTGGTGTATCCGATGTCAAAAAAATCATCAGCAGCGACACTGGTAAATTGAACATTCGCATTATTGTTGCTATAAATACCCTGATACATGGCTGTCAGCTGCATGCGTTCGGTGATTCGATACCCTAGTCCGGCTTGAAACTCTCCATTGACAGTTGAGACACTGTCTGAAATCGAGGTCCTATCATTGAGTTGTAGCTGTCTAAACGCTATACCACCTTTTAAAATAACCGCGAAGGGCGACTCAGGCTGTACTTGGAATTTAAGGGTAACTAAAGCGTCTAATACAGGTTTTAGGGTCGACTGAAAAGGCAGATTCCCTGACAGGTCTAATACGGTATCAGATGAGCTCAAACGCATGGTATTACCGGTTTGAATACCCAGTTCTCCGCCGAGTAACATATGCTGAAAAGGCTCACGGGCGCGGGCGCCGATTGCCAAACGACCTTGTGCAAAATTACCATCATCTTTGATGGCACCATTAATTTTACCATATCCGCCAAAGGCTCCAACATAAAAAGGAGACAGTGTCGAGGCTTCCCCCATTGTTCCAGCGACAGCCGATGCGGCGCAGTGTAAGAGGCATAATCCTAAGCCAAGCGTGATTTTTTTCATATGACATCCTATCAATTAAAATCAAACAGAATTTTTAAATTATCAAAAATTTTAGGGGTGGACAATTATTTTTTGTTAAAAATGAGTGCTTTTAGAGTTTCAAAAGGACGAATGGCATAGATAAAACTTAAGGTTAGGCGGTGCAAGCATCGACAAAAGTATAGATATTTACCCATTACGAATTAAAATGTGGTACAATTGACCCTTTTCCTATATAGCAAATTGATGAGGGGTTTTCATGGCCATTATCACCAAGCGCACCATTATGTCGTTGTACTCTAATCATGACGATATTTATAGCCATCAAGTTCGAATTGTTTTAGCAGAGAAAGGTGTGAACGTTGACATCATGCCTGTCAATTCTGAAACGGGTAAAAGCGATTTATTAGCTATTAATCCTTACGGTAGTTTACCTACTTTGATCGATCGCGAATTGGTCCTCTATGAGCCCCGTATCATTATGGAATATTTGGATGAACGTTTTCCTCATCCCCCTTTGCTGCCTGTTTATCCCGTTGCCAGAGCTGAAACTCGAAAAATGATGTATCGCATTGAGCAAGATTGGTATGGATTGATGAGTCGTATTGATTCCGGTGACAACAGTGACGAAGCGCGACAATTATTATTGGAAAGTTTATTGGCTATTGAAGCCGTATTTGCAGATAAAATGTATTTTTTAAGCGAAGAATTTTCTCTGTTAGACTGTGTGTTGGCTCCGTTATTATGGCGTTTGCCTGCAATGGGGGTCCACATCCCGGAAGAGTCCATAGGTCTTCTTCAATACATGGAGCGTTTGTTCAAACGCGATTCATTTGAATTAAGTTTAACGGATGCTGAACGGCAGCTAAGGGCCGCATAATCATGTCCATGACTTCCAATAAGCCTTATTTTATTCGTGCTCTGTTTGATTGGATCGTTGATAATGATTTGACGCCCTATTTGTTGGTCGATGCGTCGCATCCAGACGTAGAAGTACCTCAGGATTTTGTAAACGGAGGGCGTATTGTTTTAAATATCGCGCCCAAAGCTTGCAGAGGCTTGCATTTAGAAAACGATAGAATTATTTTTACAGCGAAATTTTCTGGTCAAACCACCCAAATTTCTTTATCCCCTGGGGCTGTCTTAGCGGTGTATGCGAAAGAAAATGGTCGTGGTATGGAGTTTGATGTGGAATATGACACTGAAACACCTAAAACGTCATCGCCTACAAAAACCACCGCAAAAGCAAAACCTTTTTTAACGTTGGTGTCGGACAATAAGTCAAAAGATGAAGAATGAAGGAAACAATATCCCATCATAGTAGGCAAATTGATCTTTATTTGCCTACTGTTCATCATAGTGAAGTATTCGCACAACATTTGGCGAAATGCGTGACCTCGCCTATGGTCATGACCTTCAGTGGTGACATTGGCGCAGGCAAAACCACTATCATTCGCGCATTGTTGCGTGCTATGGGGGTTCGTTGTAGCATCAAAAGCCCGACTTTTTCATTGGTTGAAACGTATGAAGTGCCTGATGCGCACTTTCATCATTTTGATTTGTATCGTATTGTGGATGAGAGTGAATTAGAGTTTTTAGGGTTCCGTGATTACTTTCAATCTGATGCCATTTGTTGTATCGAATGGCCCGAACGAATCACGATGAATCCCGATCAAATTGATATGGCAATAACCATCGTGCAAGCAGGTGACGGTAGAGAACTATCTTTGCACATACAAGAACATCTCATACCGACTGTGCATCTATATTTGCAGGATTTTAAGAATAATAAATAGGCCAAGATTGCCACTAGGAGGAAATAATGGGCGGTCTTCGATGGATACGTCATGTTGTTGTTTTAATAGCTTTGGTCGCTGTATCCCCAGTGATTGCGGCACAATTAACGCATATTGCTATTTTAAATCAACATCCTGCTCTTTCTTTAGGATTTGAAGTCACAGGGAAAGATGCCCATCAAGTGTTTGTTTTACATCACCCTGAGCGTGTGGTGGTGGATCTCAATCAAACATCAACTCATCTGAATGTCGCTACTTTGGCTCGATCTGCGCCCTTAATTCAACGTGTCAGAGTCGGCCATCCGCGACCAGAGTTATTACGCCTTGTGTTCGAATTAAAACAACCCGTGCTGATTAAAACGATCCCTCGGTCTAAAGGTTGGCAGCTCACTATGACGCCTCAGACTCGTTCTCTCCCCGCTTCTAGACCACCTGTTTATTCACCTTCTGCCACAGTAGTAAAACGACCTTCAGCAGTGATTCACGCACCTCGCTCTGCCAATCGAGATGTGATTGTGGTGTTGGACCCAGGGCATGGCGGTAAAGACCCGGGTGCTATAGGCATCAAGCGTACGCGCGAAAAACAGGTGGTATTAGCCATTGCCAAACGACTGAAAACCCTCATCGATAACCAGCCTGGTATGCGGGCCGTATTGACGCGAAATGGCGATTATTATATTGGCTTACGTGAAAGAATGACGATCGCACGTCGGCATAATGCCGATCTTTTTATTGCCATTCATGCTGATGCCTTTGATGACCATCACTCACACGGCGCATCGGTATTTGCTTTATCGCAACGTGGTGCAACCAGTGAAGCCGCAAGGTGGTTGGCAGCAAAAGAAAACTATTCAGAATTGGGCGGCGTGAATTTATCGGGTTTAGATGATCGCAACGGCGTCATTCGTTCTGTGTTGATCGATTTGTCGCAAACAGCAACCATTGGTGCTAGCCTGCGATTAGGTCAACAAGTCTTACGCGGTTTGAACAAAATGACATCTTTACATAGTCATAAAGTAGAACAAGCGCGGTTTATGGTGCTTAAATCACCTGATATTCCTTCTGTGTTGATCGAAACAGGTTTTATTTCTAATCCACAAGAAGAACTGAATTTGAATCATCCTGGCTACCAAACTCGATTGTGCCAAGCTATTGTAGGAGGTATCAAACAATATTTTTGGGAGTTCCCTCCACATGGGTCGAGGATTGAAGCCATGGTCAATCAGCACCAACATAGATCTTCGCAAATGGCACATAGGCACAGAGCAACAACAAGATGAGGATTCAGCGTTTGTCCTCAGCTGTGGCCAACCAAATTGCAGCAGGAGAAGTGATTGAACGACCTGCCTCGGTTGTGAAAGAATTGTTGGAAAATGCACTGGATGCGGGTGCGACTATGGTGGCTGTAGAGCTTGGCTTTGGTGGTTTAAATCACATCAAAGTCAGCGACAACGGACACGGAATTGACGCAGAAGATTTACCTTTGGCTATTGCGGCTCATGCTACCAGTAAAATCTCAGCCCTAAATGATTTATATCATATTACAACCATGGGTTTTCGTGGCGAGGCCTTGGCAAGTATCGCCTCTGTGTCACGACTTACCCTATCATCGAAACCAGCACATCAAGCGCATGGGATGATGTTGAGCATGGACGAGTACGACTATAACACGCAACCCACACCCCGTAATCAAGGCACCACCATAGAAGTACGCGATTTATTTTTTAATGCACCCGTACGCAAAACATTTTTGAAATCAGAACGCATTGAATACCAAGCCATTGAATTGGTGGTGAAGCAATTTGCATTGTCTGCTCCTGGAGTAGCATTGACTATGAAACATAACGGCAAACAGACTTTGAATTTGGCCAAAGTGACTTGCGAACAAAGTCGATTGCAACGGATCAAAAAATTGTTTGGTCAGGCATTTTTGACCGATGCAGTCTATATAGACGAAACCCATGAACATTTTGCGATTCAAGGATGGATCAGTCAGCACACTTATCAACGTAGTCAACGTGATCGCCAATGGATTTATTTGAATCATCGGTTGGTGAAAGACAAATTACTCTATCAAGCGATTGGTCAGGCTTATCAAAGCCTATTACATCCAGGCCGGTATGCTTCGTGCGTATTGTATATTTCCATTGCGCCTGATCAGGTCGATGTGAATGTTCATCCGACCAAACACGAAGTTCGGTTTCGACAACCACGGTTGGTGCACTCAATGATGGTGAGTATTTTGACGCAACAATTGCGTCCACCGGTGCCGTTGTTGGATTTGGTGACAGAGTTGCAGGTACAGCCTGAGCTTGTGTTGGAATCGGGATCTTTAACGACAGCCATGGCGCCATCAGGTACGGTTTTATCTAAGGATGCTGCTTGGATGGCTATTAACGCCCACTTTGTTATCCTCAACCTATCGACAGCGTCTTATTTGGTGGATATGTTTGCCGTTCATCAACATGCCATCAATGCTATCGTTTACAACATGGACAAACCATGGCCTCACCGGCTGTTACTGGTTCCTATTAGAGTGGATATTGAGCGTTCTATGTATGCATCCTTAGAGCGTTGTCAGACGGATTTAAGCCTTTTAGGAATTCAATTTGATTTTATGGCAGAAACCAGTTTGATGATTCGTACGATTCCATTGTGCCTACCATTATTGGATTTAGGCGCATTTTTTTTAAGTATACCTTCACCCCATTGTGATCAACAGGATTTGATACGCCATGCAATTGCTTGTCAGTCGTTCGATGCGTATCATATGAGCTCAAATGAACGAGATGCACTTTTGGCATATTGTCTCCAGCACTGGGACCAGATGAATCAAATCCACGCATGTTTACGGTTAGACTTAGCCAAATGCCAAGCTCTATGTGCCCAAGGCCAGCACGTATGACGTTACCTTGGTTTTGTTTAATGGGGCCGACGGCTTCGGGAAAAACGGCATTGGCTTGCGAGTTGATACAGCATTTTCCGTTTGAAATCATTAGTATTGATTCGGTCATGATTTATCGAGAGATGAACATAGGTTCAGCCAAACCAGATGCGATGACTTTGGCCGATGCGCCTCATCACTTAATTGATATCATTGATCCAACCGACACGTATTCAGCGGCTCAATGTTGTGAGGATGTGTTACGTTGTGGGCGAGATATAGAAGCGCGCGGCAATATTCCTTTGCTGGTTGGCGGTACGATGATGTATTTTCGGGCGTTACAACAAGGCTTATCGCTATTACCTGCCTCAGATCCTAAGATACGTTCTGTATTGATGTATCAAGCCAAAGAATTGGGTTGGGACGTCATGCATCAGCGGTTACAACAGATTGATCCTGAGTCTGCTGCACGAATTCATCATCACGATACACAACGGATTTTGCGCGCTTTGGAAATATATGAGCTCACGCAAAAGCCTATGTCCTATTGGTGGAAAGCAACTCAAACACAAAGCGCGATCGATTATGTCAATCTACTTCTAATGCCCCAAGATCGATCTTGGTTACATGCTAGGATTGCTGAGCGATTTTTACAAATGATGGAAGCAGGGTTGATCAACGAAGTGCGTGATTTGATTCAAACCTGGTCATTAACTGCAGAGCATCCCGCAATGCGTTGTGTGGGTTATAGACAAGTTTGGACGTACTTGCACGATCATCAAGATCAATCGTTATTGATTGAACAAGGGATGGCTGCAACGCGGCAATTGGCCAAACGCCAACTCACCTGGTTGCGTCATTGGCCTGATGGACACAATTTTGTGTGTGAAAATCCAAATAACTTAGGAGAAATGATTGCGTTGATTGGACGAATTGCGGATAATGATTCTGAATAAAAATCAATGTAACCTAATTAAATATGAATAAAACGACCAAAGACATCGCCTGTTCACAAAAAATATATCACATTCATGCACAAGACTTGCCCTTGAGCTGTCCAACGAATGATATGACGACTTGGAATGCACATCCAAAAGTTTATTTGCCTATTGAAAAAACAGGCAAAGAAACCTGTCCTTATTGTGGTACACAATTTATTTTAGAACATGCCTAACCCCTTGCCTAAAACAATCTGTATTGTACGGTTGTCAGCACTGGGTGATGTATTGATGACAGTACCCTTGATCAGGACATTGCAAAAATCGTTCCCTGAGGCAAAATTAACGTGGGTGATCTCTAGACCTGCTTTTGATTTGGTAGAAGGTATCGACAATGTAGAGTTCATTGTCATCAATAAACCCAATCATCTTTTAGATTATTGGCGATTCAAACAACGTTTGCGTGGTCGTCATTTTGATGTGTTGTTGGCAATCCAATCTAGTTTTCGTGCTAATCTTCTATATGCATGTATTTCTGCCAAACGTCGGATTGGGTATGATGCCTTGCGGGCAAAAGATGGACATTCTTGGTTCATCAAGGAAACCATTCAACCTGGTTTGGATCATACCTTAGAAGGATTTTTGCGTTTTGCAGATAAGCTAGGTATCGATTCTTATGATATTCGTTGGGATTTGGCCATTTCAGAAGACGATCGTATCTGGGCAAAAACTCATTTACCAAAGCAAACCGCTGGACCGCTTTTGATTGTAAACCCAGCCGCTTCAAAGACAGAACGCTCTTGGTCGGTTGATCGTTATATCGCTGTGATCAAGCACGCGCAAACACGCTGGCAAGCCCAAGTGGTATTGACGGGTGGACCAGGGCCGCATGATCAAGCATTGGGTTCGACGATTGCCAATGAAGTGACAGTGACTAATTTAATTGGTCAAACCAAACCGAAACAGTTATTGGCCATTCTGAGCATGGCCGATGTTATATTATGTCCAGACACCGGTCCTTCGCATATGGGTACGGCTGTTGGTACGCCAGTGATTGCTTTACATGCAGTGACCAGCTCTGATGTTTCCGGACCCTATTTATATCGCCATTTGAGTGTGGATTGTTATCCAGAAGCCGTACGTACTATTTTACATAAAACCCTGGAGACTAATATTTGGGGTACTCATGTGCATGGCGATACCACAATGGCGTTGGTGTCTGTTGATGCAGTGATAGAACGAATAGATCAGGTCCTATCAGGTGATAGATAGTCTTCACTCATTTTAGCCTACATGCTGTGGGCACATAGGCTCCAGATAAATTATTGAGCTGTTGTTGTGGTAGCGCCTGCGCTAGTAATAGGTACGGTACTCGGTTTGTTGCTGTTCATTAATTGTAATAATGACAAAGAGTTTGTCAGCAAAATGCGTTCTTCTTGTTGTCGATTTAAATACAGTTGATAGTTAATTTCAGACAGGAGTATCGCAATTTCTTTTTGAAGAGTTGCGGAAGAAGCGGTGTTAATTTGCTCAGTCCATTGATCGCCAGAAGACGTCTTCGTGGGGTTGTACAGGCGCCAGGTAGCGGATTGAAATTCATTGAACGCTTGGCTTGTGGTTGAACTAGACGCACCATCAGACGATTTTGAAGTCACAGGCATGCGTTTCGCCATTATTTGGTATAAATTGCTGATGGCTACAGAGCTTTGAGCCGCATACACACGTAAACTCAACAAGTAAGTTGCCAAATCTTTTTGCGCATTTTTGATGGCATTGATAGTAGTTTGATCTTGTCCTTCAGGAGATTGTCTGGCTTGGTTCCAAAGTGCGCTATAGTCAGAGCCCAGCATCGTTTCAAGAGGAATGACGCCTGATGTAGCGTAGCGCACAAAATCCATGGCTTGCTGTTGCTGATTAGAGGACGGTAAGCCATTCGCGCCGCCTTCGTCAGTGGTTGAGTAGATCAGAGGTGCAATCAAAGTATTCACGTTTAATTGACTTAGAAATTGACTGCTATTGTCATAAGAAAAATACTGCGTTTCACCAGGAAGAGAGCCTTTGTTTTTATCGCTGGCCATAATGTCTTGTAATACCGTATTCATCACTTTGTTTTCAGACAAACAAGAATCATCATCGGGACATATACTGGTATTGGGTGTTCCAAGCAAATTTAAAATGGCTTGGCTGACGGGATCCCCTTGATAAGTGGCTTGATCGAAATCTTTGACGACCGAAACATCCCCGGCATTAGGGCTTTTGAAATTCGCAAATAAAATATTTGCTTGTTTGTTAAAGCTGTCATAACTACTATTAGTCAAAAACTCATCATAAGCAGCATTGACAGGAATAGCTGCAAAAAAAACATTTAAAATTTGTTGGCCAGTTTTGGCCCAAGACGCTGTATAACTTAACATGGCTTCTACGGGAGTGACACCGGTTTCTAGATCGTATCCCAAATACTCACCCAATACTTTAACGTATTGCGTTAAGGTGTCATCAGCAATTGGTGTGTCGTCACTATAAGAGGGTAGAGAAACAACACTTAATGCCATTGATAATAAAACAACCTGAATTTTTTTCATTCTTCCCCCTCAAGAGCGCGATGTATTAAATTTAATCTGGATTCAGAAAAAGCGCGTGATAATAATCTAAGTCGTTCAAATATAATATTTCGTTTTAAGAAAAAACTTGCGGCATCGTTGCCTGTCATACTGGTTTCTTCTGCTTTGACTAAAATCTTAGATGCAGAACCTGGATGAACCATATCGATGGCTTGTAATAACCGTAAGCCGCGACTTGACTTGATGTTGGCTGCCAAATTAATAAAGGTTGCTTCATGTCCTAATTTACTGAGATCAATCGATTCAATATTATCTAATTCTTTGCCTAAATGCTCCATGGCGGCTTCTAGGTCCGAATTACCATCCAACGTCCAGTCTTCGACACTTTCTAAAAAGGTGACGACACGATATATCATTGGGTCTGAATAGCCAAACCAATACTCGGCAGAAGCTTTATGACTTAGATCAGGCATAAAATAATTCACACATATTTGTATTTTCTTCTTATTATCATATATTATGATAGATAAATGTCTATGGGATGCGGGCAAAATATGAAAAATAAACCAGACTCTCCTTCTCCTGCTGCTGAGCAACCAGCATCCAAGTCAAAACGTGTTCTCCGATGGTTTTTCAAACCACGCGAATGGTCTGATTGGGATCGATCAAAATCTATTGCACGCTATTTTTTAGATATGATTGAACGCTTCTTTGTGGTTCGACCAAAATCCAAAGCGAATGCCGAAACGTTCGAATACGCAGCGGCGAAATACAATCTTGACGAAGAAGCGTTGAAAGCAAAAGCAAAAGGATTGCAACGGCTTAGCTATTCTTTAGTTGTGATGGCGCTGTTTTTATTTTTTTATGCAGTATATCAATTATTTAACGGAAGTTTGAGGGGAGTATTGATTTCTTTTGTAGAAGTAGGCATTGCTCTGGTTTTGGCATTTCGTTATCACTTTTGGTCTTTTCAAATCAAAAGTCGTAAATTAGGGTGTGGTATCAAAGAATGGTGGAACTCTTTCTCAGGTGGTAACTAATGAAAAAAATACTAACCGTTTTACTATGTCTTTTTTATCCCTTACTTGCGTTGGCGGATAGCTCTCTCTCCTTTACACCACCAAATACAGATTATTCTGTGATTTTCTTAGGCAATCTCTTTGGGGTGGTAGATGGCGTGCTGCATGGCACGGGTAGTCAAATTATGGGTAAGATGTTTGGCGTATTTAATGCTGCTGTTCTGGCATTGGGTGGGATTGTAGTGACCTATACGCTGATCGTAGGTACCATGAACACCTCACAAGAAGGACAATTTTTAGGCCAAAAATGGTCTTCGATTTGGATACCTGTGCGCTCTACCATTGGGTTAGCCTTACTAATACCGAAGGCATCCGGATATTGTTTGATGCAAATTTTTATCATGTGGGTTGTTGTCCAAGGTATTGGTGCCGCAGATAAAATATGGAACGCAGCTTTAGATTATTTGAATCTTGGGGGCGTCATCATGGGCGCGCAATCCAACGTTAACCCTACGACAGCAGATGGGAATGCAGTAGAAAACATTGCGAAAGGTACTTCTGCAATCCTCCAGGGTCAAGTTTGTATGAAAGCCATTCAAACAGTCTTAGAAACCACAAGAGATAGTTATTTAGACGCGAAAGAATCAGGATCTGGCCCGTGTTTAGAAGGTAAAATGACGGGGAATATGTCTTATTTTTGTAGCACGACTGTGCCTGATTTTTTGAGCACTTTTAATGCAGTGGAAGCTGCCAATCTTGACCAGAGTTCACTCAAGATGCCTAATTTCACTGACGGAAGTGTGTATCAGCAATTAAACGGCATTTGTGGTATAATTAAGTGGACTAAATTGGATGTAGCCTCTACGACATCTGATTTGGATTATGTGTCATCCGAAGATGTGACCACACTCAATCAATCCAGACCAATCGCAATTCAACAAATGTATATGGATTTGATGCCAGTGGCGATAGCCATGGTGAACAATGATCCAAAATTGACGCCAAGTAGTTCTAAAGATACCAGCAAACAATATAATGCGGCGGCTCAAGATCAATATGGGATTCCTTTTTTAAGCACAACTCAAACACCGTGTGATGGTCCTTCAACAGATTGTACGAATTGGAATGCAGATTCTAGCGGAAATACGCAGACCTTTATTTTTACGGGCTTAGAGTTTATGAATGCTTTGACGGATTATAATGCCATCATGATGCCTGTCTTAAATCTGCAATCTCAAGCAGCCCATGCTGATTTAAATAATAGTTATCATGAATTTATCACCGGTGCAGAATCACAAGGATGGATCATGGCCGGTACATACTTTTTTGATTTGGCGAATTTGAATGGGTCTGTGCAGAGTAATTCAACCGCAGTGGATACCAACTCAGGATTAGAGCTATCGGTTCCTTATAAAAATGCAGATTTGACATCTTCTTTTAATGCGCCTTGTTCTGGCTCGTATGCTGTACTATGCGAATTTTTATCTAAAAATTCGTCTCAAGTAACGGTCATAGATAATTTGATCACAGGTGCTGGTATTCAAGACGGATTGACAGCGAATGTGGGTTCATCAGGACATGATGCAGTGACTAGCATAGGATCCGCAACGACCTATGGTTACATCACCAATGCCTCATTAATTCATCTGCCTGGGCAGCCAGGTTTGAATACCCCCCAATTCCGGTTGAATACCAATTTTCAAATGGGGGACTCGATTCTTAAAATTCCTTCGATGGATTTTGGTTGTGGATTTAAGATATTAGGTTTTTGTGTGGGTGGTAAACTCGCTTCAGTACTGTGGAATTCTTTATTCAAAAGTCTGCTGAATGTGTTTTTAACTTTTGTGACCAATTTATTTCAGCTTGCCGTGGAATTATTATTGGTGGCACCTATGACTGTGGCCATGACCATTCTGAATCAAGGTGTGCAAAGATTAAATACCAATCAATCGCATCCTATCATCGCAATGGCCTATATGGGGACTGGATTTGTCAATTATGCGACTGATTTGTATTTTCAAGTCTTATTGATATCTGCCATATTTAGTTTTGGCGGTTTTATGATCTTAATTGTCATTTTACCTTTTATTGCCGCATGGATTGGTATTATGTTTAGTATAGGGTTTATCAATGCATACTATGTGCCATTTCTCCCTTATATGCTATTTACCTTTGGTTCGCTGGCTTGGTTTATGGCTGTCATAGAAGCCATGGTAGCAGGGCCTATTGTGGCTTTAGGGGTAACTCACCCTGAAGGGCATGATGCTTTAGGGAAAGCAGAGCAAGCAATCATGATTTTGGTCAACGTGTTTTTAAGACCTGCGATGATGGTGATAGGGTACATTGCGGCTATTGCATTGTGTTATGTGGCTGTGTTTGTGGTCAATAGTGGATTTTCACATGTGATGCAATTTTTGATGCCCTCTTCTAGTGGTCTTTCAAGCTCTAATAATCCTATCTCAGGAGTGTCTAGCGGCGGTCCTTCGCAAAGCGCTACGCCTTATGTCAATTATGCGGCTTTATACGCTGGGTTTTTCTGTTTAATCACATACACGGCACTGTATTGGGCTGTGGTGGAGAAATCATTCAACCTCATCTATATGCTGCCAGATAATATTTTACGCTGGATTGGTGGGCAAGCAGAATCGACAGGAAAGGACAGTGCGCAGTGGGTTGATTCTGTTAAGAAAAGTGTGGAAGAAGGTGGTAAGGAAGTTGGAAAAGCTGGTAAAGAAGCCTCTGAAGGGGTTGGACGCGAAATGGGCAAACGAAGTGAGAAAAAAGGTGGTGGTAAAGCGGATGTTAGTGGTAGTAAAGGTAAAGGTGAAGACGGTGCAGGCGGCGCAGGCGGTAAACCAACTTGGATGTAAGCGTCATAATAAACCAAGTAACCTTGATGTCACGCTATGTGACATCAAGCCTCACCTTAGTCTAATGCTTCTTGTTTGGTGCCAGCGATGATTAATTTATATGTTTTTTCAGAGATGATGCCTTGTTGGAATTTTTCTTTGGCATCCAGCGTCATCAATTGACCTCGTTGGCGAACGAGTTTACGAGTGGTGGTGGTGACTTCATTCGGATCACTATCAAGCAAAATGTCACGCGCTTCTTCATCAAATACCAAATACTCTCTTAGTGCAACCCGTTTGCCATCTACTGTCGGTACGAGCTTCTGCCAAATACACAAGCGAATGGTTTCTAAGATATCAATGGTTCGACCTAAACGTTCTTCTCCAGCAAAAGAAGTGACCAACCGACGCATGGTTTCAGCCACGCCTGACGTATGCAAGGTGGTATACACCGGATGGCCTGTTAAGGCTGCTTCCAAAGCCGCAGAAATGGTTGCAGCATCGCGGCACTCTCCTACCATGATTAATCTGGGTTTACGACGCAGCGCATTGCGTACCCCGTCGGCAAAAGAAGGTAAATGCCGTGGGATTTCAGATTGACTGACAATAGATGAAGCTGTTTCAATTTCGTCAAAAACAAACTCAATAGGTGCCTCATAGGTCAATACTTTGCGATTGGAATCTGCTTTTTCAATCAAATCTCGGATGATTGAGGCCAGTAACGTAGATTTGCCTGAGCCAGTCGCGCCAGTAATGAATACAATGCCTTCTTGAGGGGCCAATGCTTTGAGAATATTATCAGGCAACCCCATTGTCTCGAGCTTTGGAGGTGTGGTTGGAATGGTCCGTAAGGTGATTTGCATCCCATCGTGACCGTCTACCAAACATGACGTGGCATTCACCCTGTATCGAAAGCGTACACCGCGATTTGGACGAAACTCATAATGGGTATCAATGTCTTTACCAGAAAGGAGCTGAGTGGTTGCGTTGGGGCCGTATATACTATTGATCAAATCGCCCACTTCAGTATTTGATAAAGAACGATTGGTGATTTTGAGCAGACGCCCGTACACTTCAATAAAAATAGCTGATCCTGTTTGAATAGTGATATCAGACGCATTTAATCTTTGCGCATGTTCTAACATTTTATCCATAAAAACAGGGGAGAACCGTGTTGGTTCATCTGGCATTAAATCGTTACTCATACGTGATAACCTTAATTTAAAGGACTGATGATCGGATGCCAATTCTTTGCTGTGATTTTAATTTTTGCTGTTTCAATACGTTTTTCTAAATCATTGAATTGTTCAAGCGCTTGCTCATCTTTTTCTAATGCAGCTTTCCATTCGTTGCTATTGATATTAAGCGCAGGTAAAGCAGTAATACGTAACACTCTATCATCAATATGGATTTCATGACCATCTCCCGTGACACCCAAATCGGTGTGAGATACATAAGGAGGGGACACCATATTCATAGCGAGTAATTTGCGATACAAAATCATGCCGGTAAAATCTTCTTTGATGCGGGCAATGTTTTCTTCGAGAATTGTATTGGCTTGATCTACGCCATTCTGCCAGCCTTTGGCAACAAAAGTCGTCCATATCTCACGTTCTTCTTTGTTGATAGGTAATAATGACACATGCGGGGTATCGGGTTGTTGAAAATCCATCCACAAATATTGTCGCCAATTAGGAGGTGTTGTCACAAAATGTGCTTGTTTGCTGACTTTATAGGTACGGTCAGAAACACGAATGGTTTGGGTATCCGCCAAATTCAAGGTGTTTCGTCCTTCTAATAATACTGGGGGCAACACGTTATGTTCTAAAACAAGCGCGTTAAAATCATAAATAGTATCAAGGTATCGTGTCTGGCGGACTAATTGGTCATCAATGATTTTAGCTCGATAAGCCAATCCGGATTGGGCGCCAACGCTTAAGGCGGTTTCTTTGAGCGCCATTTCGCGTATTTTACTGGTGCTTTTTGAATGACGTGGGTCCGTTTTCTGCGTATTTTGCATAGCCTGTAGGCCAGCCAAAGAAGACGTATCGCCTAGTTGGCCATTTTGACGAGATGACGCACAGGCAACCAGTAAAAAAATAATCAGCCAATGCGCTTTACGAATATAAGTTAGCATATCTTAGTTCGATAACGTTGTTGTTTGGATAGACGTGAATATGAGCTTTATTCCCTGCTTGATAATCAATATTGCGTAGTATTTCACCCAAACTAGTGTCTTTCAGACGAACACTGACCAAAATAGGAATAGCAGGTTCTTGTCCAATGACTCTCAAACGATAATGAGCTGCTTTGGCAATTCGATGGGTTAATTCGCTGATGGGGCCAGACCAATCTACAGAAGCATGCGTTTGCAATCCGGCAGCATTAGGGATAGTGAGTGTATTGTCTTTATGAGACGGCGTAAGCACTTTTTCTGTCTTTGCCATAGACAACATAGAGTTGCTCACAGAGTTAGCTGCTTCGGCGAGCTTGATAGTCGCATCGTCACTAGGATCGTTATAAGGTGGTTTTTTATAAAGACCTGGTGAGCAACCCATGATGCAAATTACACACATCAAAAGCACGATCAGTTTATTATTCATAGGATTTACGATGCTTCAAAGGTCTGTCAATGATGTATTGATTGAAACAGGAGAGCAGCATCTTGTCAAGTCTATGCGTGCATCCTGCATTAGATCGGCAACGATTTTTTTTGATATAAGGCATAGGTGACTTGACCTGTTTTTTTAGATTTTAGAAGATGCCAAAATCTGAGGTCGAGATTGAGATCATGAGGAGATTCTAAATATAACAGGCCTCCTTCGATCAATAATGAGGACTGCTCAAACAATTGAATGCATTGAAATAGGGCCAAATTTGCAAAAGGCGGATCAATGAATACAACATCAAATTGTTGCTGATGGTTGGTTTTCTGTGCGGTTAGCCATTCAATGGCAGATGCTTGAATCACCGTCAATTGAGGGGTCATAAAAGATGCGGCAATTTGTTGTAAATGATGGCAGACGGCAGGGTTCTTTTCAATCAATACCACTTTGGCTGCCCCGCGTGAGTATGCTTCAAATCCTAGTGCACCGCTCCCAGCAAACGCGTCTAAACAGCGGGCGTTTCGAATGTCATGCATGAGCCAATTAAATAATGTCTCGCGAATGCGATCTGTGGTTGGCCGCAATCCTTCTATGGAAGGAAAAGAAAGTTTTTTACCGCGATATGTGCCTCCGATAATACGTACGGCATTCGCTCTGGAATGAATGTTTGTTTTTTTCACAATGTTTGTATCACGCAATAAGATGGTATAATGCCTCAATAGCTTGCTTTTGTATAGTAAACATCATGATGAAATGGTTGAAAAAAAAACAAAACCCCATCCCGCAAGACATGGATCTTGCTTTAAGAGATTCGGAACAAGATGCTCCGGCTTCTATTACTGACGCTTTTTCTGAAGAACCTATTGCAACATCCAAAACAGATTTTTTCTCGAGATTCAAGCAAGGATTACGCAAAACTCGTCATCAATTGGGTGAGGGTATAGGCAAAGTATTACTGGGTAAAAAAGAAATCGATACGGTCGTATTGGAGGATGTAGAGACCGCGTTATTGTCGGCTGATTTGGGTCATGCTATGACCCAAACGGTGATTCAAGCATTGACGGACGGTGTAAAGCGCAAAGAGCTTGCCGATGGTGCTGCCATCCTAAATGTATTAAAGACCACATTAGAAAAAACCATCATTCCTTGCGCAAAGCCTTTGCAATGGGACCCTGCGACACATACGCCATTTGTGATCTTAATGGTGGGGGTGAATGGTGCGGGTAAAACAACCACCATTGGTAAATTGGCGCATATGTATCAGCAACAAGGCAAAAAAGTGATGTTGGCAGCAGGTGATACGTTTCGTGCAGCTGCGGTGGAACAATTGCAAGTATGGGGCGAACGCAATCACATACCGGTGATTGCGCAACATACCGGTGCAGACAGTGCCTCAGTTATTTTTGATGCCCTTCAAGCTGCTAAGGCGCGCGGCATGGATGTTTTGATTGCGGATACCGCGGGACGTTTGCACACACAAGATAATTTGATGGCAGAATTGAAAAAAGTCAAACGAGTATTACAAAAAATGGATATGGCCGCACCGCATGAAGTGATGCTGGTTTTGGATGCAAGTATTGGACAAAATGCATTAAATCAAGCTCGACAATTTGATGAAGCCGTGGGTGTGACAGGGATCACGATGACCAAATTAGATGGAACAGCCAAAGGCGGTATTTTATTTGCCATGGCACATGAACTGGGTCTCCCGTTTCGATATATTGGAATTGGAGAGGGGATGGATGATTTGCGTCCATTTGATGCGGCACAATTTGTGGATGCAATTTTCAATGATCAACTTTAATCAAGTCAGTAAACAATATCAAAAGGGTCAAGACACCTTGTCGCAGATTAATTTTTCGATGCAACAGGGTGAGATGGTATTCTTGACCGGCCATTCTGGTGCGGGTAAATCTACCTTATTGAAATTATTGGCCTTGATAGAGCAGCCCACACAAGGGAGTATCACGGTTCAAGGTAAAAATCTCGCGCACATCAAACGACATGAGCGACCTCTTTACCGTGCTAATTTAGGTATCGTATTCCAATCTCCGCAGTTACTTATGGACCGGTCTATTTTTGCGAATGTTGCCTTGCCGCTCTCCATTCAAGGACTACTGACCAAAAATGTGACCAAGCGCGTGCATGCTGCTTTGGACCGGGTCGGTTTATTGTCCTCTGAACATTTGTTGCCTGAACAATTGTCTGGCGGTGAACAGCAACGGGTTGGTTTGGCGCGCGCTATTGTGCATAAACCTCTTTTATTGCTTGCAGATGAACCCACGGGTAACCTTGACCCAGAAATGTCTCGTGATGTGATGTCATTGTTTTGTGATTTGAATCGTTTGGGGATGACCATCTTAGTGGCAACTCATGATTTGCCTTTGATTGCGACGATGAAACATAGAATGTTAATGTTAAAACGAGGATGTATATGTTAAAACGCGATCATGTATTTGTGGTAGCGCACCAAGAAGCGTTGCAGCGTAGCGTGCGATTTTTATTCTATCGTCCCTGGTCTACGTTCATGACCATTATGATGATAGCTGTGACACTGATGTTGGCTTCTTTGTCGTGGATGGGCACTCATCATATCACCGATTTACGTGGATATTGGCAAGGCAGTGAGCATATTTCGTTGTATTTACGTCACACCCTAACGCCTACGGAGCAGCAACAGTTTTTGAGTCAAGTAGGTAACTCATCCGGCGTAGCCGCGGTGACGTTCACCTCATCTGAAGAAGGGTTACGGCTCTTGTCCCAACAAGATGGCATGCAGGATATGATGCAATATTTGCCCAACAATCCTTTGCCGGCTATGATTGAAGTGACTCCTAGCGCTGCTTTAACCACCCCAGAATCCGTGGATCATTTGTTTCAAACGTTAAGAGTATTGCCACAAGTTGAAGACGCCAAATTTGACTTGGATTGGATGGGGCGTTTGTACTCGGTCATGGGTTTTTTCAAACAATTATCACGATTTTTAATGATCTTATTGGCAATGACTGCTATGTTGGTTATTGGGAATACGTTGCGACTTATCATCCAACACCGCCAGGAAGAGATCCAGGTGTTACAATTGTTGGGCGCTGCCGATACCTATATCATGCGACCTTTTTTGTATTCAGGAACATGGTATGGTTTTGTATCTGCTTGTTTGGCGATTGTTTTGGTGGATGTTTTTCTCGTGATGTTGCGTACAGGATTGAATCAATGGGCTGAAGTGTATCAGATGCATTTCTCCTTATCATTGATGCCCTTTTCTGTCATGTTTGGTTTGATCCTTGTGGCGAGCGCACTAGGTTGGATGAGTGCGAGAATCACGGTAAGTCGTTATCTTTAAAATTTAAACAGAGGTTTTATTATTGACCAAGGGCACTGGCCCTCATGTTTGGAGGTAAGATGATAGCTGATGAATTAAGGAAGATTTTTGAAGCTGAAGAGCAAGAGCGTTCGTTTTATGTACATCGTCTCAAACCAGCGTTAGATCGGTTAGAACATTCGGAAAATGTTCTGAGCGAACGTTTGAATATTGAAAAACTAGTCAATGGCACGTCTTTTGAGCGTGCATTTAAGCTCTTAGAAGCGTCTGACAATCACAATTTAGATGCTTCACAACGCTTGTATAAATTAAATCATATATGCCAAGACATCATGCGAAGTAGTCACGCCAATCGACAACAAGAGATGAAACAAATTTTACAAAAAACCTCAGCATCTGATTTAACCCCTGATGGGTTGTATTATCTCGCGCATGTGTATAGTCAAGGACATACGGAACAAGATACGCAACAAGCGGATGATTTTTTAAATCAGGCGTTACAAATGCAGCCTGAGCCTCAAAATGAAGTGTTACTGCAAAAGCTCAAAGAATTGTTGGCGCATAATTATGATCGCTGGCAACTCAAAAAAACGCCTCCTCAACCTCAAAAATATGGCACTGTGTACGCAGATCACCATGATGTGGCGAAGGGGATGGAAAAAAATCATTTGATTCGTCCGACACTTGGCTATCAATATCAACGCCAGGAATTAGATCGCGCCCGCAAAGCCTTGGGTATAGGGGCTTTGGCAGATCAAGAAAAAGCCTTAGGTATTACACCAACACTTCCCATGTATGAGATGAGTTGTTCTTTTGACAAAGAAAATCTTGATTCGATATAAAACGCATTATAGTCCAATGCCGGTATAAATTATTTTGTGCCGGCAGGCCTATGTTCATCAAACAGAATAAAAATTGTACTATAATACTACTACGTGTCTTATTAGGTAAGTTTCATGTATGTTTAATAAGCTGGATGGTATTGGACAGTATGGGGATGTTAATGTTCGGCATCAGATCTTAAAAGCTGCTGTTGATCATGAAAATGAGATCAATCCCAAAGCTGATATTCGTATGATAGATTACCAAGACTTATCTCAGCATTTTAATGATCACCCTGAAGATGGTCGTTATAGATTGTTGGTGCATGTGCGCGGTCATTATTTGGCAGTGGATGTGCGCCAACATAACGGTAAGAAATCTTGTTTGATTTTGGATGCTGCAAATGATTATAGATGCGATACCTTAATCACTCCTATCTTTGTTGAACATGATTTCACGCCTTTCGCAGCCGGTGGAATGATAGGCGATGGTGTGGAAAATGGACCTTATGAATTTGATACCACTAATTTACAAAAGTCGGCAACTGGGTGTTCCATGTTCGCACTAGATCATTGCGTGCAGCTTGCGAAAGCTGCTGATACTATTTATAACATCGAAAAAACAGAAGAATATGATGGGGTTTTTACGTTTACATGGGATTGTTTACCACCTAATTTTGTTTGGAATGCTCAATCCCTAACTTTATTGAAACGTTATGAGGCAGCTAATCCTGGTCGCAGTCGTGAAGTGATGCCAAATGGCATGACTCTGGAAGATTATGTGAAGCAAGGTACAGTCGAAGGTAAAAATCAATCTATTAACATTCATGTCTTTTCAAAAGCGCATGACGATTATGCTCAACAATTGGTATCACCTGTGATGTCGCAACCAAGTCCAAATCTGCAAGCCAAGCAAGATGTATTGGCCTTGATGGATAAAGTGATTGAAAACCTAGAAAAGAGCACATCGCATGGGAGTAAAATGAGTAAAGATCAAAAATTGGAATCTCTTAAAGATATAAGAGATTCCTATGCCAGAGGCTCAACGGATGATGCTCCTTTAACGGCAGCAACGCTTGGACGATTTCAGGCCACGGCTAATCAACAACGCAAATTCATAAATTTCGGTGGCGCAGCACGCTCTGGTACCTATTTTAAAGTTGAATTGACCAAGTTACGGGGACAATATCAAGAGAAAGCAGCTACAAAGGCGGATATGAAAAATGAGTCTTCAACAACTCATAAAAACGCATTCCACTAAATTTTTTCACCTAATACATAGGATAGGTTTCATGAAAGATATCAAAGAATCGTTCCCTTTTTTAGCCGAAAAAAGTATGTTTCAGTTTGCCAACACCAGAATTCCTGCTGATTCATATGCTGCATTGCGCTCTTTATATGAAGAGCATCTAGAAGCTAATCATCTCGGACAAGCTAATCTTTTGGCTCAAAAGCTAAGTATTTTGTATGGTTTTAAAGGATTATATTTATATCTACCCCTCCAATTATCTTTGCTTGAACATGAAAAAAACATTGATCATGAGATGATAGGACAAGCTTTAATTAAAGTGCTTTCACTGCTTTTTTTCATAGAGAAAAATGCATCGCCAGATAGTGATAATGAGTGGATAAACACCCAAAAAGAACATTGTTATGCGCTATTTGAGAATGATAATGAAAAACGAGAAGGGGAGCGAGAGGCACACATTTTGTCTGATGAGTATCAAAAATCTGTGAGTCGAAAACCTTGACTCACAGATTGAGTGACATATATCAACTTAGGTGTTGCGACTCATCGTTTGTGTTACAGGAGCCTCATGACTCATTTGAACTGCCACGCGCTCTTCTCGCATTACTCCAAAATTCCCGAAACGCTGTAACAAAGCGTGATAACAGGTCGGGGTAGTTGTACCTAACTGTCCTGTAGCAGGAGGGGTATTTGCTTGATAGGTTTTCATAGCACGATATACGCCATGTCCTGCCATCATGAGGCCGCCAACCACCAATGCTGCTAACAAAGCCGGATGAAGATGTAAACCCACCAATAAAGCAAATTTGGCATTGAATTGCAGCAATCCCCCGAAAACCGCTAGACCAGAGCCTGTTAAGATCATGGCTGAAGGTTTGATATAGGGGGCGTAGGTTTGGAAGCGGGTTCTTGGGTGAGTGGTTAGAGCAGTGTCAAGCTGTTCTGTTTTAGTTTCTGTTTTAGTTTCTGTTTTTTTAGGTGCGATTGTAGTATTTTTCACGTAACCCTTTTTTTGTAAAGCAATTAATTGAAGAATATCGTTGATTGTTGAGAGTCCAATCGGTTTTGAGCTTGTGTTACTATTAAATATAGCTTGAAAAAAACCATAGGGGTTAGATGGTGATGCTGAGATATTTAAATTTAAATCTTTCTGAATTTTGGCATAGACATTAAACCATTCAAAACCTTCAAATATTTTGTTAAAAAGTGCTATTTTCTGTGCGGGTTTCTTATAGCCCAATGTATTAAGCTTGTCGTTAAAATTATTTTTATTTTGTTGAAAACTGTCTTCATTAAATTCAAAGGTTTCAGCTTCAAACACGTGAGCCAAATGATCAAATATTGCTATATGTTTGCTATATTCCTGCTGGTTTATCATAGTCATTTTCCTCGAAAATTAAACCCAATGTGCCTTTATTAATCTAAAAAAGGCAAATAAGAAGATGAATTGTATATATTTTGTAACTTTAAGTCAATATTTTGTTCTAAATGTATTCAAAAAAAAGTAAAAGTGATCAATAATAGATGAGTTGAATTCTACATTTAAGATCACGTATACTTACGTGGCATTATTTTTTGGTCTAAAAAAGCGAGGAAAACGTATGAGTTTGTCGTTGTCTTTGTCCACTTTAAACTTACCTATCGGCAGTCTTGAAGCGTATATTCATCGGGTCAATCAAATTCCGTTGTTGACGGCGGAAGAAGAATTGGCGTGTGCGACCCGAGTACAAGAACATGGTGATGTAGAAGCCGCTCGTTCGTTGGTTCTGGCGCATTTGCGCTATGTGGTTCGTGTGGCGCGAGGTTATATGGGCTACGGGTTGCCTTTGAGTGATTTGATTCAAGAAGGCAATGTTGGGTTAATGAAAGCGGTGAAGCGCTTTGATCCCAAGGTCGGTGTGCGTTTGGTCTCGTTTGCAGTGCATTGGATCAAAGCTGAGATTCACGAGTTCGTGTTACAAAATTGGCGCATTGTGAAAGTAGCGACTACCAAGGCGCAACGAAAATTATTTTTTAATCTTCGTCATATGAAAAAACGTTTGGGATGGATGAACTACGAAGAAGTGGATGCCATCGCTCAAGATTTAGGCGTGAGCCGAGAAGATGTTCTGGTTATGGAACAACGGTTAAATGCGATGGATGAATCTTACGATGCACGCGATGCTGAGGATGATGATCAGTCTTATAAAGCAGCGCCTGCGGATTATTTGCAGGACAAACGGTCTAATCCAGCTTTGTTGTTTGAACAAGAACATACCGATAACTATGATCATGATCGATTACACACAGCTTTGGCTTCTTTAGACGAACGGAGTCAAGATATTTTAAACCAACGTTGGCTCAGTGAAGACAAAGCCAGTACGTTACATGCTTTGGCTCAGCAGTATGGCGTGTCCGCAGAGCGCGTTCGCCAATTAGAACAAGCTGCCATGAAAAAATTACGAGTACTTTTGACAGAGCCAAGCTTAGCGTAATCTAAATGACCAACGCTGCCTACGTTTCGCGCTTTATGCGCGGAATCTTGTTTGTGTGCCTGGATGTATGTCCAGGCTATTTCTCTTCTTCGCATTTATTGACAAGGACTTTGCATGAAATCTATCGACCATCTGGTGCACGCAAAATGGATAATCACCGGAGAAACCGGCCAACGTGTTTTAGACAACCATTCTTTGGTGGTGCACAAAGGGATCATTCAAGATATTTTACCCACTGCCACAGCCAAAGAAACCTATCATGCGGTTCGTGAGGATGATTATCCTTATCATGCGGTAATGCCGGGATTGATCAATGCCCATACCCACATTGGCATGAACTATTTTCGGGGGTTGGGCAGCGATTTGATGTTGATGGATTGGCTGAATGATTATATTTGGCCTGCCGAGAAAAAATGGTTGTCGCATGAGTTTGTACATGATGCATCTTTATTTGCAATGGCAGAAATGATTCGTGGTGGGACAACGTGTTTCAATGATATGTTCTACTTTCTTCAAGCCACCGCCGATGCAACTGAAATTGCGGGGTTGCGTGCCTTTATTGGGATGACGGTCATTGAATTTCCAACCGCTTGGGCACAAACTACGGAGGAGTATTTCAGCAAGGCCCAGGAGTTTTATGAGCAGTACAAACACCATGATTTTATAACACCCACTTTTGCGCCGCATGCCCCTTATACTGTTTCTGATCAGTCTTTTTTGCGCATTAAAGACTTGGCAGATGCTTGGCAAGTAAAAATCAATCTCCATTTGCATGAAACCCAAGATGAAATTGCACAATCGATGGCGCAATACAACAAGCGACCTATAAAACGCTTGCAAGATTTGGGTCTATTATCCCCTCAATTGTTGGCCATTCATTCGTCACAATTGAATGAAGAAGATTTAGATATTCTCAGCATGACTCAGCCCCATATTGTGCATTGCCCTGAATCTAACATGAAACTAGCGAGTGGTATTTGTCCCATTGACCGCTTGAAAGCCTTGGGTTTGAATGTGGCGCTTGGGACTGATAGCGTCGCAAGTAATAATGATTTGAACATGATCAGTGAAATGCGGACCGCAACATTCTTATCAAAAGTATCTACTTTAAATCCAGTGAGTTACAATGTAGACGATACGTTAGCGCTTGCGACATTGAATGGCGCGAAAGCCTTGGGCATCGACCATATCGTGGGCTCTTTGAAACAAGGAAAAGCCGCAGATTTTATTGCGATTAATTTGGATGAAATTGAAACATTACCGGTGTATGATCCTTTGATCCAAACCATCTACTCGAGTAGTCGTCAGCAGGTGACAGACGTATGGGTAGCGGGGAAACAATTGATGAAAAACCGTGAATTATTAACGTTAGATGAACAAGCATTAAAAGAAAAAGCACGATTTTGGAGACCATAACGATGAATGAACAAGATATCGATAAAGCCTATGTCAGTCCTTACGATAAATTTTTAGCCAAATTTGATCATGAGCATCCTTTGTCTGAATCACAATTGAAAGAAATCAAAACGTACCAACGCATTAATGCCTTGCGTGATGGTACGACCAAACCTGCCGATGCAGATGACCTTTGGGAAGCGTTTTAATCATGGCTATTTGGTTTCGAGATATCACCGCCGCAGAATTAAACCAGCGTGCTGAAAATACCATGTCGGCATTTCTCGATATCGTATTCACGGAAGTAGGGCCAGATTATTTGGTTGCCACTATGCCCGCCAGCCCTCGTACTAGACAACCCTTGGGGATCATTCATGGCGGTGCGTCGGTGGTATTGGCTGAAAGCATAGCCAGTACTGCAGCGAATATGGTGGTTGATTTTGATCGCTATTATTGTGTGGGGCTTGAGATCAATGCCAATCATTTGCGCTCAGTGACAGACGGTGTGGTAACGGCCATTACCCGGCCAGTGCATTTGGGGCGCTCGACCCAAGTTTGGACCATTGAATTGTCCAATGAGGCCGGTCAGCCTACTTGTATCTCTCGCATGACCGCGTGTGTCATGACTCGGAAATAATACCGCTTATCGCCCCTCTGAGGGGCTTTCTAACAAGTCTGCCCCTCCTCTATCCAGCGTTATAAATCATTACCCCCAGAAAAATTATTTTTGAATCTTGACAATGTTGCTTATTTGGAATTAAATACAGAACTATTCAGGATGAATAATGGAATAATCCTAAATGTCTAATGGAATAGTCATGTTTGGGATTTTATGCAAGGAGTCAATATGGAACATACAACCAACCGCATTTTAGCCAATTTCTTGGCTTTTTCCCCTATCAACCCCGTAACAATTGTCGAAGATCGTTTACGCCAATGTTTGATTGCAATCAATAGAGCTGACCTAGAAGGAGCCGAATATGGATACTTCAAAGGATAGAGTCTTGGCTTATGATTTAGCGACTATGATGGATCCTGTAGATTTAGAAGATATCTCTGGAGGACACGGCACAGCCCACATGCCAACCGTTCAGCCGACTGGAGATATTATGTCACTGGATATGACGTTGGATTATTGATGTTTTGGATAAAATCGCGTGGCATGGAAGAATTCGCGATTTTTAGTGATTTACTCACCTGATGCGACCTCTTATTTTAGTCATTTTTTAGAAGATACAAAAAATACGGCGTGGCAAAAAGTGAGTTATTCAGAGTCTGTTGGTGATGATCAATAGACTCTAAAGGAATTCCAATAGAGTGTTTCAGTACTATCTGCCCCTATTGGTATATGGAGCTGTTATGAAGTTTTTAATTCCAACCGAGCCCGATGACACTCATGCTATTTTGGTCAAACTAGCATTAGAAACATTAGGTCATGATGTGATTTTAATGTTTACGGCTGACTGCCCAACGCTGCAAAAAAATTCAGTGTTTATCGATACCCAACGTTATCAATGGCAAAGCGTAGATGCGCAAGATGCCATTTTAGAAAATGACTATGATGTTGTATGGTGGCGAAGGGCGCGTAGGCCTTATGTACCCAAAGAAAACGTACATGTCCAAGATTATGCATTTGTGGTGAAAGAAAATCTTTTGTTTTTTGAATCCTTTACTGCGAATTTGGCACCCCATGCTTGGTGGGTCAATAGCAAAGAAGCGGCATCCCGTGCTAATTTTAAATTGCTCCAATTGAAGATTGCCAGTGAATGCGGATTAACAATTCCAACCACGTTATGTTCTAACGATCCCCAAGAAATCAAACAGTTTTTACAGACCTATGATCAAAGTGGTGTGGTTTATAAACCACTGTGTTCTTATTTTTGGTTTGAAACGTTACAAACTAAAATCACCTATACGGCACAGGTTAAAAAGATGCAGTTACCCAAACAAAAATTGTTGCAAACGCTTCCGGGTATTTTTCAAGTGGAGATAGAAAAGAAATTTGAATTGCGTATCACCTGCTTTGGTCATTATTTGGTGGCGGCCAAGCTCCATTCTCAAAAACACCCCGACGGTCTCATTGATTGGAGAGCGATCCGTGGAAAAAAGATGATGGTGGAGCCTTTCGATCTGCCGGAGAAGATTGCACAAAAGCTTCGCCAGTTTATGCAACGCATTGGATTGGTGTTTGGGGCTTTCGATGTGATTGTCACACCCGAAGATGACTATGTCTTTTTAGAAGTGAATGAGCAAGGCCAATTTTTATGGATTGAAGAATTTAATTCAGAATTTAAAATGTTGGATATTTTTATTCAATTTTTATTACATCGTTCTATTGATTTTAAATGGGATGCATCGGCTTGTTGCCATAGTATTGAACGGTATCGCTCGCAGATGCAACATCTCTATGAGTATAACATCAAACGCCATATTCGACTGAATACGAAAGACATGCCTCATGTGTAATGCATCTTCCGCTGGAGGATATCAATGAGCTATATCATTCTATTCAGTGTGCTCCTGTCTTATATGATTGGGTGGACCAACGAGGGTGTTGATGTGCATGGTTTGAATGAGTCGCAAGCTCGGCAAGTGTTGCAATTCTATGCGCACAGAGTGCGCGGTCTTGAAATGAGTTTGATGAAAGAGACGGTGAATATTCATTTGGGAAAATCACATCCTAAACGCTATCAACAATTGATTGCTCAGAAAAAACATTTGCTCTCCGCCATCAAACGCAGGGGTCATTTTGCCTTTGTAGATGTGCAAACAGTTTATTATCCTAAAAATAATGCTATTTATACAACCATAGAAATAATACCTAGTCCCAACTCTTCACGGATGCGGTTTTTATCTGATGCTGCCCCAGAGAATGGCGATAAAAAACAACATGATTTGATTGAACACATGCGTCGTTATACATCGTTATCGATGCAATTGTTATTAACGCATCAATTAGATGTAACGGATGATGAGTGCCCCTTCTATCATTGTGTCGTGCCCTTTCATCATCCACAATTACAACCTTATTTGGCCTTATTTCGTCGCGGTGTTTTAGAAAAAAAACCAACCATTTTGAATGTATTGGCGCATGATCCTGATCCTGCACGTCGTGCAGCCGCTGCTTTTCTAGTCGGATTTTTTTCCTCCTCTCATGAGATTGTTGCGGTGTTATCAGCCCACGTCACCGATCCCGATCGTGAAGTACGTAATAGCGTGTTGCGAGTCCTAGCAGCGACGATGGAGAAGGCCCATTGTACAACAGTAGATCCCGAGCCATACCTTGCGTTGCTAGATTCTCCCTATGGCACGGATCGCAACAAAGCCTTGCTCATTTTACATACGTTGGCTGACTCAGAGTCAGGTAAAAAAGTAATTCTTCAAAAAGGAGGGCATCTATTGGTGCAATTATTGCACTTAACCCAACCTAATAATCATGATTTGGCTTATTTGATTTTAAAAAAAATTAGTCAGGAGCAGTTTGGGGCGCAACAAGTCGCGCAATGGACAGCATGGGTATCACAACATCAGGAAAAGTGGCATGAAACGACAGCCTAATACTCCAATATCTACCCAAAGATTTTACGGTTCTGTGAGCATGAACATTCCCGTGCCCTATACGGTAATGCTCATTTGCATTGGATTACTGTTTGGTTTGTTTGTCATCTACAGTATCGTGGCGGATTTTACACAATGGTATGTTGTGAAAGGGTATTTAAATGCGAAATCAGGTATGGTGCGTGTCTATCCTCTGCGTCAAGGCGTCATTAAACGCTGCTTGGTCAAAGAAGGCCAACACGTCAAAAAAGGAGAGGTATTATATACTGTAGATACAACCCAGCATGATCATGTCTCACACCCAACGACCTATCATCTTTTACAAAAAAGACTGCAATATTTTGAACAACACTTAAAAACCAAGCAAATGTATTTGCAAACCATAAAACCTTTGTTGCAAAAGCATTATGTTTCTTTCCTAACGTACCAATCACAGCAAGATCAAATCAACGCTTTAGAATCAAATCGTCATGAGGCCCAAATGGCGTTGCTACGATATCAACAATCGCGTATTTATGTGGTTCGAGCACCGATCACAGGGGTAATTTCGAGTTTGGAGTTTGGCAAAGGACAAACGATCGATCACACGAAATCGTTGTTAACCATTTTGCCGTCTCACACAGAATTGATAGCGCAATTGTACGTTCCTGTTTCAAAATCAGGTTTTTTAAACCCATCTGAATCGATTGTATTGCGTTATGACGCGTATCCTTATCAGCATTTTGGTGTGGCAAAAGCTCATATTGTTAGCATAACGCATAGTGTTTTGAGTGATCATGAAGAAGATAAGCCCATACATATCGGCGAGCCTTATTACAAAGTGATGGCACAGTTAGATAAACAATTTATTTTTTTATATGGTCACTCACATGCTTTAAAACAAGGCATGACTTGTTCGGCACTTATTCCTGGGGCACATAAAAAACTATGGCGCTGGATGTTTGATCCTTTTTATCGTTACTCAGGTGGGGGCGCAGCATGAAAGCCATACAAGCATTATTACGTTTTCGATCTCGCCTTACATTACCAATGATCTTACAACATGAAATTGCCGAATGCGGCCATGCGTGTATTGCGATGATCACTGGGTTTTGGGGATACTCATTGGATCTCTCTGCCTTGCGACGTTTGAACCAACCTTCCGTGCGTGGAATGAACTTACGCCAAATGACAGAGTTATTTGATAGATTCGGATTTAAAACACGCGTTATACAGGTATCGCTACCAGAGGTGCATTTGATCAAAACACCTGCTATTGCGCATTGGAATAACAATCATTTTGTAGTTTTAAAACAAATAAAACGCAACAAAATCATAGTTCATGATCCAAGTATTGGGGTGCGTCGATATCAACCAGCAGCGTTTGCGCGTTATTTTTCTGGAGTGGTTTTGGAAGTGGAAAAATCGCATACGTTGCAGGCAATGACCAAACAGTCCAAATTCACCATTTGGACGTTATTTAAAACAATGCCAGGTATGTCGAGGATAGGTTCTTTGTTATTGGGTTTATCTATTTTGATCGAGGGCATGCAAATCATTCATCCTATGTTTATGCAATATGTGACAGATTACGTTGTGGGATCAAATGCGTTAGGGCAGATGTATGTTTTGGGTGGTGGGTGTATATTGTTTGTTTTATTACAAGGATTAACCGAGTTTTTACGAAGTCATTTGGTGTTGTATACTTCGATACAAGTCACAGAGTCATTTGCTTCAACCTTATTTCAGCATTTGATCCGATTGCCTTTAGCGTTTTTCTCCAGTCGTCATTTGACCGATATTCAATCTAAATTCCAGTCTATTGATCATCTTAAAACCAAATTAAGTACGGATTTTATCCATACTTTTTTAGATGGATTGATGATGGTTTTTATTCTTGGCGTCATGTTTCTTTATAGTCCCATTTTGGCATCTATGGTTTGTTTTATCTTATTTTTATATGCAAGTTCATTGTATGGCTGTTTTCGAGGGTATAAGCAGCAAGCCAGTGCGGCAATTGCCTTGCACGTTCGCAGTACGTTGACTTTTTTTGAGACATTACAGGCGTTGGCCTCCATCAAAGTTTTTGTAAAAGAACAGGTAAGATTTCAAATTTGGCGTAATCATTATACTGAAGCCTTGAATCATGATATTCAAGTTTCCAAACTGCAAATTCGTTATCGGATATTGAATCAAGTCTTGTTCCACATGGAATATATTTTGGTGGTGTGTGTGGGTGCAAATTTGGTAATGTCTCAACAGTTATCGATAGGAATGTTACTGGCATTTTTGGCGTATCGATTGATGTTGGTCCATAAAGCGTCTTCGTTTCTGCAATATATTGTGGCATACCAACTGTTATCGATTCAATTAGAGCGTTTGAGTGATTTGAATGAATCTGAACCAGAAAAGAGTGAGGTGGGCGTACCGCAAATTATTCTTGGAAAAGGCGTGCTTTGTTTGAAGGATATTTTTTTTCAATATCCTGGGCAAGAAAAAAAGATGCTGGAAAATATCTCTATAATAATTCAACCTGGAGAAAAAATAGTTATTACGGGTCACTCCGGATGTGGTAAGACCACTTTGCTTAAAATCATGATGGGATTGCAGTCGCCGGTATCAGGTACCGTTTTAGTGGACGAACTGCCTTTGCCATTATTTGGCATTCAAAATTTTCGTCAATTATCCGCAGCTGTTATGCAAGATGATATGTTATTTACAGGATCTATTTTAGATAATATTGTTTTTTTTGCGGAAGACGTAGATATGGCTCGTGTCTATCACGTTGCGCAATTGGCTTGTATTCATGACACGATCATCACGTTTCCAATGGGCTATGAGTCTTTGATGGGACAGATGGGCACCACTATTTCTGGAGGTCAAAAGCAACGTTTATTGTTGGCACGTGCCTTATACAAAAATCCTAGATTCTTATTTTTGGATGAAGCCACCAGTCACTTGGACTTGGAGACGGAACAATCCATTACCGTGGCATTAAGATCTCTGAATCTCACCCAAATCATTGTGGCCCATCGACAAGAAACCATTGCTATGGCTGATCGTGTGATTCATTTGAGTTAATGGATAGGTGATTCTAGGTCTGGTCAGGTAGGGTCTATCCCATGTTTAACCTGTTTAAAACAGACAGCTCGTGGTATTCAATGGCTATGACAGCGTGATCTGTAGAAAGAGTAGCGGGATGTGCAATGAGTTGTTCTTTTTTATCCCGAGAAAGTTGTTTGATCTGGCGTTCGATGCGCATTGCCAAAGCGCGGTTGCCCTGGATTTTCCAACATTGTGCTAAAGCAATAGGTTTAAAGCTGCGTGTATACTTGCATTTACCTGTGCCAGAAAGATGGGATTGGTAGCGTTTCGCGATGTTATGGGTATATCCAGTATAATAAGCATTATTTTGACATAGAATGATGTAAACCCAATAATATTGATTTCCCATAAATCACTCTAAAATTGACCCAACAGTTGCAGTTTTTGAACCCTGGGATTCAGGTGGGAAGAGACTGTGCTAGATCAGGCTTGCCAATAAACGTTTGGCCTTGCACAACACTAACAACAAAATACTACCCTAATATAAGCTTATCGGTTCAAAAAACATACTGCTGGGTGTTTGATTATAACATTTGATGACAGATTCTAGCAAACGAGTTTAAACTCTTTGTCATCAGTGTGAAGAATAAGGTTTTTGGGATGTCATCCATTTGTTTCCCGCGCGCATGCGTTGCTTTTTTACTGTGCCTTGTATCCATGGTTGGCCAAAGCACGGAAAGTTTTGATAAATTCTGGACCTTGGTCACTTATAACGATAAATATAAGCAATTTTTTTATATGATTGAACCCCAAATTCGCTTGGTAGATAGCCCCGGAGTGTATGAACAATTCTTATTAAATATGGGCGGAGGCGTTGAAGTCACCCCTAAGTTACAAGCTTGGTTTGGACAAACGATTGCTAATTATTCTCCTTATAATGCCGTGGATGAAGATGTGGTTGCTGGGGACGCCAACGAGTATCGTGTATGGCAGCAGCTGATATGGCAATCTGATCCTGTGTTCATTCGAAGTCGTTTGGAAGAACGATATTCCTTAAACTTTGCGCCGTGGGCTGTGCGTCTGCGCGAGCGAATTTATTGGACAAAAAAAATAACCGAACGCTATTCACTGGTATTGAGTGATGAAGTGTTTGTCAACCTCAAATCAGTACCGTGGGTGACCACGTCTGGGTTAGATCAAAACCGCGCATATATTGGTATTTTGTATCAATTAAGCCCACTTACCAGTATTAGTATCAGTTACATGAATCAATATATTTCTACATTGCCTATACATGAAGATAATAATGCGCTGGTTTTGAATTTTTTCATTCACATGCCTTTTTAAATTGCGATCCTTGATATGTAAAATAATTTGGATTTGTGTGCTCTGTATTATAGAATTGACTTATAAATGAAATGACAAAGGATTTGTTATGCAGTTTGCTCAGGAAAAGGAGTGCGCGTCTTTAAAAAATAATGTCATGCAGCGTATCGATGAATTTAGAGCGCTTGCGCATAAAGAACAAGACGATGCTACGAAGTACGCTATTTTAAATATTGCGTTTTATCTTGAAGACGGCTTGTCTGTGTTACATGCAAAAGAATATTTTTCAGATATTCAGCACGTACTCAATAACAATCTTAAGACACTCCAAGAGTCGTCCCCGTCTCTTCTCAAATTGGCCCATTCTGTGATTGATATGGCGCTCTCTTCCTTGGCCACTCTGGAAATCAAGTGCACCTCTTTATCCCTCTTTAATAGACATAAACACTAAAATTTTTTATTTGATCTATACTCTAAAAGATAGTGTTTAGAGGGCAAGATCATGACAACAGTGGGTGGTTACCTTGCACAACGGTTTGAAGAATTGGAGCTCTCGGCTTATTTTGCAATTCCAGGGGATTATAATCTTAGTTTATTAGATGAACTTCTAAAAAACCCTAAATTACAGATGATCAATTGCTGTAATGAATTAAATGCAGGCTATGCTGCGGATGGTTTTTCTCGGGTGAAGGGCATTTCTGCTTTGGTGGTCACGTTTGGTGTGGGCGCTTTGTCTGCCATCAATGCCGTTGCTGGTGCGTACAGTGAAGATTTGCCTATCATTGTGGTTGCTGGAGGACCTAACACCAATTCTATTCAAGACACTGAAATACTCCATCATACTTTAGCGACCGAACATAATGATTATGTGAGACAGATGTTTGCTCATGTCACTGTACATACGGTGACCATTCATCAGCCGCATGATGCCCCTGCACAAATTGATGCGGCCATTGCGATGGCTGTGGCCCAAAAAAAACCTGTGTATATCGAAATAGCCTGTAATATTGCAGGTTTAGACGTATCAGAACCAACAAAACGTTCTTTTATACATCATGTTGAAAGCGATCCCGCTGCGTTGAGTGCAGCATTACAAGAGGCATCAAAGCAATTAAATGCTGCGGTTAAACCAGTTTTGATTGCTGGCAGTCGATCTCGTTCGCAACAGGTTGGTGATTGGATTGAACAACTGAGTCAAGCGAGCGGCTATGCGTTGGCGGCTATGCCGGATGCAAAAAGTTTTGTGTCTGAAACTCATCCTAATTACATTGGCATATATTGGGGACCCGTTAGTTCGCCTGGGTGTGCTGCTATTGTTGAGTCGAGTGATTTGTACCTATTTGTAGGTCCAAATTTTAATGATTACACAACAGTAGGCCATGTTTGTAATATTCATCCAAGCAAATCGATTGTGTTAGAAGATGATAAATTATCGGTCTGTGGCAAAGTATATACTGGTATCAGTATGCAAGATTTTTTAGCGGGGTTATTGCCGCTGTTACAGCCCAATGATGCCTCTATGAAGGCATTTAAACGTATCGCTGGTAGCGCGCCTTTATACGATCCACCCGCAGATTTACATACAGCCGTTACGATGAGATATGTATCCGGACAAATTCAGTCTTTATTGTCATCGGAGTATGCAGTCCTCGTCGAAACAGGCGATTCTTGGTTTAATGGGTTACGCCTAAAGCTGCCACAAGACTGTCCTTTTGAAATTCAAATGCAATATGGATCTATCGGGTGGTCAGTAGGCGCTCTTCTTGGTATGCAGGCTGCATTTCATCAAAAAAAACGAGTGATCGCTTTGATTGGGGATGGATCGTTCCAAATGGGCGCGCAAGAGCTGTCGACCATAATCCGCTATGGGTATAAACCTATTATTTTTTTGATGAATAATGCCTCGTATGGTATTGAAGTACAAATTCATGATGGCCCGTACAATGTGATTAATAACTGGCAGTACAAAGACCTGGTTACGGTTTTTAATGGCGACACTTATCATGCCAAGGGATTTAAGGTGTCTACTTGCCAGGAATTGTTGGATGTGATGTGTCTGATTCCCGAGCTAGATGGGTTATGTCTTATTGAAATCATACTTGAAAAAGATGATTGTAATAAAAATTTATTAGATTGGGGCGCTCGTGTTGCAACCTACAACAGTCGACCCCCTAGACGCTAAGGCGCTATTTTGAATAAAAAGACAACGTATTACAGCTGGATTTATCCCCCCAAAACAGGTGATGAATGACATATCTTCTTGACTTCTATCGCAAATCGCAAAAGAATACCGCCATTAGAAACATAAGAGGCTGTTATGCAAATTAAACAGATCACAGGGCGAGAAATTTTGGATTCGCGCGGGTTCCCAACCGTTGAAGCAGATGTTGTGTTGATGGAAGGTGGTGTTGGTCGGGCGAGCGTCCCTTCTGGCGCCTCCACGGGTACTTTGGAAGCACACGAATTACGCGATAAAGATGCCTCTCGTTATCAAGGGCGTGGGGTTGTCCAAGCTGTTGCTCATATTAAGGAAACGATTCATCACGCTTTCCAAAATCGCTCTGTGCTTGATCAAGCCGAGTTTGACATGGCGTTATGCCAATTAGATGGTACCCCCAACAAAGCACGTTTGGGTGCTAATGCAATTTTGGCGGTCTCATTGGCTTTTGCCCGTGCTCAAGCCAATGCTTTAGGGGTGCCGTTATTTAAAGCGCTGAATCAAGGTGCGGCCATGACGTTGCCTGTTCCCATGATGAATGTGTTAAATGGCGGCGCTCATGCAGATAATAATGTAGATATTCAAGAGTTCATGATCATGCCAGTTGGTGCGCAATCGTTTGCTCACGCAGTGCAAATAGGTGCGGAAACGTTTCAAGCGCTGCGATCAGTCTTAAAAAAACAAGGCTTGAATACGGCGGTGGGTGATGAAGGGGGGTTTGCGCCTGATTTAAAATCTAATCGACAAGCATTGGATATGTTGAGTGAAGCGGTAGGTTTGGCTGGATTTCATTTGGGGAAAGACGTGGTCTTTTCTTTAGATGTTGCTGCATCTGAATTGTACAATGAGGGCATGTATCATTTGAGTTCTGAACACAAAGCTTGGTGTGCAGATGAATTGATTGCTTATTATGACACATTGATCCAAGATTATCCCATTGTGAGTATTGAAGATGGGTTGGATGAGCGCGATTGGTCGGGTTGGCAGCGGTTGACTGCACAATTAGGCAATCGTATTCAGTTGGTAGGCGATGATTTATTTGTCACTAATCGACATATCTTGGAGCGCGGCATTAAAGAAAACACGGCGAATGCCATTTTGATCAAGCTCAATCAAATTGGTACGCTAACCGAAACCAGACAAACCATGCATCTGGCCAAGCAACATGGTTACCAGTGCGTGATGTCTCATCGCTCCGGTGAAACAGAAGATACATTTATTGCAGATTTGGCCGTAGCCACAGGTTGTGGGCAAATTAAAACTGGCTCGTTATGTCGTTCTGATCGTGTGGCTAAATATAATCAATTATTAAGAATTGAAGAGTCAATGACGCTTCCTTATGCTACATTTGACTTATCGAAATAATTTGCGAGGGTTTTTTATGAAAATGATTCTTGCAGCCTTGATGATTGCTTTAATGTCTTTGCAATATAAACTGTGGTTAGGAGATGGCGGGGTATTTCAAGCGCGTCGGTTGAAGGAACGTTGTATTGCATTAGAACAGGAAAACAGCAAATTACAGCTGCGTAATCGTGCTATTGAAGCTGATATTATCGGTCTAAAGTCTGGAGGGCAAGCTTTAGAAGAGCAGGCACGCGCAGAGTTAGGGATGATCAAACAAGACGAAGATTATTATCAATTTGTGCATTGAAATTGAATGACCCCAAACTATCTATATACTCTACACATGAGTTTTCGGCTTTTATGCGATTTGCAAGCCAGGAGTTACCAAATCGTCATATCATCGAAGAGGCTCATAACGCACTGATGAAAAAATGGAGTATTCAGTGGTAACTCGTCCAGCTCATTGGATGGTGATCGAGTGAATCCTGATGAAATTGAGTTTTTTCAAGGGCAGACTAATCGTTTGCATGATCGAATTCAATAGTATCGTCATCAGGATCAATGGTGCCATCGACGCTTGGCATCTTAAAGTCACTTATACCCCTGCTCCTGGGCGTTTCGCGTTAAGATGCTCTAGATCCTCTTGCCTGTCACCCAGAATCAAACTTTTTATTTTCGCTAATAAAACGGGGTCCTTTATTGCGACGGTTGCCATATCAACATAATAATTATTAACGGCATCCACTGCATTGGCATAATTCCTCATAGCAGTCAAAAGCTCCCCATCGGAGAGACCATAATCTCCATTAACATCCATCTCGAGCAAGTTGAGTGCCTCAGTCGCTTTTTTAAGATAAGGGGATATTAATTTCTTTGCCTGCACAAGATCACTGTTGACGAGTGGTCGTTTGAGTATATTCATTAACGCTGAAGGGCTAGTCATCAAACTGTGCATGCTTTCAATACTTCGTCTGAGTACTTCTTTCGGATGAGGAGGACTCATTAGTCTTTCAAAAAAGCTAGTAGGCTGTTGCGTATTCACTTGAGGAGGAGCCACATATCTATCATCAAGGACAATATGTTTGCTGTCATTTGACTGATTAAATAGCAAGTGAGTGTTTGTTGTGTAAGTAATCGTAGCTGGTGGTTGTACGGATAATTTTGAGATATTAATTTTTTCGCACATAATCATGTACTGAGCGGTGACATCATTGTAGGTTTTCGACAACGTCATTGCATCGGTTTTGTCTAGTTTTTCATAAAGTCGGTTGGCCGCTTGGCGATTTGAAAAGATATACCAAGCTTTTTGATGTGCTTTATTAAAGCCCCATTTCTCGTTAGCAGCCCCCTCCGATTGGAAAGTCAATAATTGTGCTTTGATTTGATCCTTTTCGGTAGCAGTCCATGGCCGCGGTGGCGTTTGACTTGAAGATGAATTGGTGGATGACATGGCGTACTCGGTCATGATTTATGATCGCATACCGTACATTATTGACTTTTTAAAGTCAAATTATTGTGAATAAGTTGACTCAATATTTCAGCCCGCTCAGCAATCCCAATTGTCGAGAAATAGCGTTTCATCAGTCTAGCAGTAGACTACAGAATGGCTCCAAGTTTTTGAATATCTAGTATAATGGCCCAAGATTGGCTGTTTCATGTTGTGAATCAAAGCTTTCCCAAAGACTAATCACGTGCCCACCTCCACCTGATCCGGTAGGCTTTACAGCCAGCGCACCTTGTTGATAAAGCGCTTGCATATGCTCTTCTAAAGCTGGCGTAATCAGTCCCCAGTGCTTAAAACAATCCTGTGCTTGATGAATGGCTGCAGCTAATGCTATTTGATGTTTTTTTTTGGGGTGAGGGGCTTCTAAGGCGTGTTTGGCGATATCCACGCTTTGTTGCATTTGTGCATCGAGTCGTTGCGCCTCGGTAGGATGCTTCTTCCATAATTGTTGTACTTTATGGATACAATCTGATGTAGGACCCTGTTGTTCACAAGAAGACAACCGCCACTGTGGAGACCAGGTTAAACTCAACGGTTTGGTCTGTCCTTGTTGAAAATAAACCCCAGTGGAACTACTGACGCCCGCAATATCTAAACCACTACTTTGGCCATGGAACATATGCTCTAATTCTCGTGCGATGGCATATTGATCTTGTTTTTTTATCCAATGTTGGGCGGAAAACCATTGTGCTACCGCAACACACAACGCTGCGGAGGCCCCCATTCCAACACCCACTGGAATCGTACTAGAGATGGTTAAATGCCCTTCTAATACCGTATAAGGCTGTTTGATTAATTGCATACCATATTCGAGAAGTTGTTGTAATAGGGCACACATTTCTTCTGAGTCGCGATCGCAAATTTGTGCCTGTAGTACTAACCCTATATGAGGTTGAGCCGAAGTGTGGCGATAATTTAGCGTCAAGCTTTTTTCTGATAAGGGAAACACTAAAGCACCATGTCCACGGATTACAGCATGCTCGCCGACTAAAATCCATTTACCATGTGTCGTTGTTTGAAAATCACATAACATCAAAATTACCGATCAATACGTCCTGTTTGAACACCCTAGCAAGTTCTGCCTGATCTGGGCGATACAGCAAATGAATATTTGGACCCGCATCCATCGTCACAATCGGTCCATCACCGTTACGTTGCCACACCGCTTGAAGTTGATCTAAAAGGTCCAGTGTTTGTTGCGTCATATAAGTAAACGGCTGTTCGCAACTTGTAAATAAAGCATGCATGTCATGAAACTCACGCCAACATATATCATACGCTTTGGCCCACTGTTTCTCACGGAATGCACTGAGCAATGCCTCGAGGTTGTGCGTGGCGCGTTCAGGACGTTTGTTGTACAACGGACTGGTTTTGATCAGCTCATGCGCTTTTGAAGAAGAAATGGATTTAATATCATGACTCACTATAATAACTTCATGCAATAAATTCATATAAGGTAATTCAATGGCTGTGACGCTTTCATTGTCCCACAAAGCCCAGGGTGAAAAGAAAGAGCGACACGAAGACCCTGATCCATGACGACTTAATCTAGCCATTTCCTCAACACTGGGTAAAGGTTGGTTCGTTAACTCACTGAGTGCAAGCACTGCGCATTTGGTCAAAGCAGCGAAACTGGACGCTGAACTGGCTAATCCAGTACTTAACGGGAAGGTATTGTTGGAGCGAACAATAAATCCTTTTTCATAAGAAAATTGTGCTTTTAAAAAAGCCAAATGATTTAAAAATCTTTGTTGTGCGCTATCTGATAATGCAAAATGATCGATACCTGGGATTTCTAAAGGTTCCCAAAAGTCTTGTTTACCGGGAGAGGCCTCTAAGGTGACATTCGATTTCAAATTGTCCAAAGTAAAGGATAAAGAAGGGTTGGCTGGCAAATTGGTTTCTTTGTTTTTCTTCCCCATATATTTGATCAACGCGATATTGGCGGGGGCTTGTGCTAACCATTGTTGCATATCATTCTCCTACGATTCTTTTATAGAATCTAACGTCCTTTGGCATCATCCCAGAGGATTTTGTGCAATTGAAGCTGAAATCTCACATTGAGCTGGTCTTCAAGAATCCAAGACGCCAACTCCGTAGGATTTAATTGTTCCCAGCTTGGTGAAAAAAGAATTTGGGCTTTATCCGTTAAGTGGTGCTGCGTGATCATATCACAAGCCCAAACATAATCTTCACGATCACAAAGGACAAATTTAATTTGATCTTGCGATTTGAGCAAAGGAATATTTGACCAAAGATTACGCTCGACTTCACCCGAGCCAGGGGTTTTTAAATCCATGACGACGATGACACGTGGGTCGACCGTTGAAATGTCGCGTGCGCCACTGGTTTCAAGAGACACAATATAGTTGGCATCGCATAATTGTTTGAGCAAAGGAATGCAATTAGGCTGAGCCAGAGGTTCTCCGCCCGTGACACAAACGTACCGTGTTTGGTACGCGGCTATGTTTGATAAGATGTCGTCTAAATTCGTGACTTCACCACCTTGAAAAGCGTAGGCTGTATCACAATAGTGACATCGTAAAGGACAACCCGTTAAACGTACAAATACAGTTGGGAAACCGCTGGTACTGGATTCTCCTTGAAGAGAATAGAATAATTCAGTGATGCGTACTGTGGTCATTACCCACCTAATTTTTCTAATTTGACATGAGCCAGGCGTGCGGCGGAGGTATCTGGATACAAATTTACAACAGCAAGTAGCTGCTCTTTGGCTTCTCCAATACGACCAGAGCCCGCCAGCGCATATCCTAGTTTTAAGCGGCTAGGTGCATATTTGCTGGATGATTTAAACTCTTGGATCACGGTGTCAAATTGAGTAATGGCGTTGCCATACTCTTTTTTTGCTAAATAAAGCTCACCTAACCAATAGTGAGCGTTGGCACTGTAGCCGCCTCTGGGGTATTTGGTGAGGAATTGTTGCATGGCCTGCGTGGCTTGGGGAAAATTCTTTTTCTTGACCAAATCATACGCCGCTAAATAAGAAATTTGTTCATCAGCCGGATTAAGTCGCGCCGCTGGCGAAACAACTGGTTGCGTCACGATGGGTTCCGAAGGTGTTTTTGTTGTAGCAGGAATCGTCATGTCGTTGTTTGGCATGGTACGTTCTTGAGGGACAACAGGAAGGGCTTGAGGTTTTGGGACGGAGGTCGCCGCGGTGGGGTTTAGTCGTGCCTCAAGATCTTGATAAAAACTAAGTTGTTGTTGCTTTAATTCATTTAATTCATGGGTTTGGACTTCTAATTGGCCTCTTAAATCTTGGACTTCTTTTTGTAGATTTAAAATTTTATTGATCAAATCAGTATGACCCGTGGTTGTTGTATTGTCAGTATCATGCGCCAATGCAGGTTCTGTACTATCTTCATGAATGGTATAAGACTCATGAGCCACAGGCAGCTCTTCAGCTGCCTGTGTTTGTTCTTCCAGCAAGGCGAAGTTTTCACTGTCGTCCACCACTGGAGCGTCGGCCATCACTTGCATGGATAAACATGCCAAAGCAAAGAAGATGGTTCGAACAAGAGATTTCATCGAGTAGCCTCATACGTTAATTCAGCACGACGATTTTGTGCACGTGCAGTATCATCATGACCTAAATAGGCTGGGCGCTCTTTACCATAACTAACAACGCGCATTTGTTGACGACTGACGCCATCCATACGCATGATATCAGCCACTGTATTGGCACGACGCTCACCTAATGCGACGTTGTATTCACGGCTACCACGCTCATCGGTATGACCAGCGATTAAAACACGTGCACTTGGATGTGATTTTAAATAGTCTGCTTGAGCATGAACAGAAGCAACATATTTTTCTGATAAAGCAGAATCATCATAAGAAAATAGATAGATTTGATTATGAGGGGCTTTAGTCGTGTACATTTCACCAGCTTCTTGGCCAGAGAATCCAAACGCATCTCCTAAACCATGCGCGGATAGACCATCACTACCAGTAGCACCACCACCGTGATTTTTAGCACAAGCGCTAAACAATAAAACGGTTGCAAGAATAGCTCCTTTTTTCAACAGATTTCCTAATTTCATGCTCAAAGCTCCTAAAATTTTATTATTGGCGCTTCATTGTACAATCGTTTTAGTCTGTTGACTAGAGGGAGATGCGTGGCACACGTGTTATTACATGTTTTGAGGATATTGATGGGATTGGGCACTAGCTCCAAGGCATTAAATGGTTGTAATTTAACCATAAAGATAATATTATGCATTCATAATACAATCCGTGTAGGTTATGGATTGCCTACTTTATAGTGATTTGATCATTGCCCTGGAAAATATTCATCATGCAAAATTTAGAAGAAAATGCCTCAGAAAACCATGCCGATTTAGATTTAAATGGTGCACACCCGAATTGGGATGCGTTCACAAAGATCAATAAGCTATCATGGCAAATGTCGTTTTCTTATACTCTGTTTATCCAAATGACCGTTTTGGTTTATTCATCAATCCAGTTAGACTCTGACGAAGACAATCTTGCTGCACTGACTTTAATCACCTCTTTGATTAATACGGTCGCTCTCATCGGAGTCGCTCCTTTGTTTGCGATGAGTTTGGTCGCCGGGAGGCAATTGGGTGCATTAAGGGACTTAGAAAAAAATCCCGAGACTACCGAAGAAGAACTCACTCTAAAAAGAGAAGAAATAGCGGCCGTATTTGGAAACGGTTTAAGAATCTCTTTGGTAGTTTGTCCTTTTATGGTGATGCCTCTTGTCTTTTCCAAAGATATCTTGATGAGTGTGTTTGGTCAAAATGAACAAGTTGCTCAAATTTGTCAAAACTTTACCCGGCCATATGCCGCCACTATTCCCCCTCTATTACTGAGAGTTTGTGCCGATCAAGTGATGTTTATGTTCGAACGAACTAAGCCCGCCATGTTAATGAGTTTGCTGACTTTCGCAATAAGTTTATCCATAGGCGATGTGTTGGCTTTTGGTAAATTAGGTTCTCCAAAATTAGGCAATGATGGGATTTTATTGGGATGTATCTTGGGAGTGTACCTAGAGGCTATTTGCTATTTGATCTATTTAAAAAAATCTCCTAGGCTAAGTAAATTTGATTTTTACGACTTACGCAAAGATTGGTCGCCTCATTTTAATCAATTAAAGGATATCAGACATTTAGCTCGCTCTATGGTGTTTGCTATGGTAACTGAGTCTTCAATGATGATTGCCATTAATTCTTTTTCAGGCGTTGTAGGGGTATCGCAACAAGCAACAATGGCTGCCATTTTGCAGTTTTCATTATTGGCTGCATTGTTGCAAATGTCTTTTGGACAAACTGGCTCTCAAGAAATGAGCAGGGAGATCGGTGCTAATCATTTTAATCAAGCCTCGCGAATGGGGAAAATGTCGGCTCTTGCTCTTTTGTTATACATCGGGACTGTATTACTAATTTTTTCTATCTATCCAACGCCACTAAGTATGATTATATCTAACCATACTCAGGAAATGACTCATACCTTAAAATATTTGGCACCCATTATGTTTGTGGGATGTATTTTTGATTCTCAGCGATATTTGTTATTGCAACAAATGAGAGTGTTGGGTGATGCGAAAAAATCTTCTATGATTTCAGGGGTATCTGTTGTTTTGGGGATAATATTATCAGGAACTTTGGGGTTGCACACAAAAATGGGCGTGTATGGTGTGGGTGCAGGATTTACTTTGTCTTCCGCTATTGCCTGCATCATCATTTTTTCTCGTTGGTTAAAAATGATTGACCCGACATTTATAGAAAATGCCAAAAAGAACTCTGAAAGAGCAGGAAATCTGAGTTCATCTGGTCAAAATATGTTTAAAACATCTGATAGAAGATCATCAGGAGGCATAGATCTTTCAACAATGAGTCCTATGCAGCCACAAGACAATGTGAATTCGATCTAAATATTTGATGTTTATTGAGGGTGAGGGTATTTTTTATATCCTTGTAAATAACCCGTATAAAAATAATAACGTGGGTTCCAAAATGAAGGGCCGAATCCGTTGTCATAATCCCCATACCCATCATAACCCTGGGTATAACCTGTATAACCAGGGCTATAATCTGCATAATCAGGCGAATCCTGAATTTGAATCGTATCCCCTGCGCAACCACAAAGTATGGTACATAATGAGGCAACACATAGGGCGCAACTTAGCTTTGTCATGATGATATCCGGCAGATGCTTATATCTTTGAGTTTAGACGTAAATGGCCATATATCAAATTTAAAGACTGAATATTACTCAGTATGGCTGGATAGGAACAAAATAATCATCCTATACCATTACGCATGTTTAAGCATTCGGATTTGAGTAAGCAATTGATCATATCCAGCTTCTACATTCACATAGTTTCGTTTGGTCATGCGAATCGACAATGAGCCATCATCCGATGCCGTTTTGGCTTGCAAAACACTATTGAATTTTAAAGATTTTAAGCGTTGAAATTCTTTTTTTTGAGTGACAATAAAAAAATTACGATAATGCTGTTGTTTGTTGATATGTAATCGCTTGGCATCTTTTGCCATGTTTTGGCCAGGAAAATAATCGCGCAAAGAAAAGGTTTCATTATTATGTACGGCAATGATTTTACCTTTTGGGAGCAGGCAAAGGATTTGGTTTGCCAAGCGTTTGACGGCTGTATGTGCTGCTTTGGAATAAGGGCCGTATTGATGAAGTGTTTTATAAATGCCGTGATCGGTAAAAATGCGATTAGGGTCAAATTCATAGGTTCGGTGATGCATAGAAAAAGTGATGTTTCTTTGGCCTGGATGTTTTAGGGTTAGGAGGGAGCCTCCTTGGTGTCTGATGATAGCCCGGGCGGCGGCTAAAGCAGTGGTTTCATTTTGATGTACATGAATAAATGCTTTACCCTTACCATGCGTTTCTTGTACAACAATGACTCGAGTGTTACCAACGTGTACCGGAAATTGCACCGCAAAACATGGCGATAGTATCCCCCAATATAGCATCATGGTTGTCAATATGCGCATATAGTTTTTAATTAATCTATTTGCTGTCCATATTAATCTATTTGGGTATAAAAAACAAATTAAGAAAAATTTATGATCATTTTTGCCGCAAGATCTATTTGTCAACAAATGACCAAACTCACACTTTGTCTCCGCGTCTTAATGACAATGATCATGCGCATTCCCCGATGTTAACTTGATACCAAATGATGAAGCGTATGCTCGAATATGATCACAATCTTATGGATTAGCTATTTATACGATGACATTTGGCAGATAATTTCTGTATAATCATTATTATCCCAATTTTGGATAAACATCGTGATGAGTAATATTTTCAATATGTTTGGCCCTTCACCTATACGGCCCATTGAACAACATATGTATAAAACCTATCTTTGTGCCAAACAATTATCCCCTTTTTTTGAAGCGGTGATGAACGATGATTGGGATTTGGCAAAAACAATACAAGATAAAATCATTGCTTTAGAAAAAGAAGCCGATACTATCAAACGAGATTTGCGCTTACATTTACCTACAGGCTTGTTTTTGCCTGTTGCACGTTCGGATTTATTAGAATTATTGGCCGTACAAGATCGGATTGCCAATAAAGCCGAAGATATTGCCGAATTGATTGTTGGTCGAAAAATGACAATACCTAAGATATTGGTACCGTTGTTTATGCCATTTCTTACACGTTGCTTGGATGCTGCAAAGCAAGCGTGTAAGGCTATTAATGAATTAGATGAATTGTTGGAAAGTGGTTTTCGAGGAAGCGAAGTAACCATTGTGGAAGATATGATCGTGACTTTGGATAAAATTGAGCATGACAGTGATGATTTGCTCGCCGATATGCGCCGACATATTTTTGAAATTGAACAAGAACTAAGTCCTGTTGATGCAGTATTTTTATATAAACTTGTTCAGTGGATTGGTGATCTCGCAGATTTAGCGCAGATCGTGGGTGCTCGTTTACAAATTCTCATTGCACGGTAATATTTCTTTATGGATCATTCGAGTTTATATCTTCTGATAGCTGTTGTCTTATGTTTCCTGATGACATGGGGTGTGGGTGCCAACGATTTGGCAAATGTGATGAGCACTACGATGGGCTCAAAAGCCATTTCTGTGCGTCAAGCCATGTGTGTGGCCATTGTATTTGAATTTGCTGGCGCATTTTTGGGCGGCACAGGTGTGACTGAAACCATGCGTGACGGTATTATCAATACCAGTCAATTGTCAGAATCTCCCTTAATCTTGATGGAGGGCATGCTAGGTGTTTTGTTGGCCTGTACTATTTGGATGAATTTGGCCAGCTATATCGGTGTGCCTGTTTCTATCACCAATGCATTGGTCGGCTCCATGGTGGGTTTTGGTAGTATGGTTTTGGGGCAAGATGCTATTCACTGGAACCAAGTTATGTATATCGCTATTGGCTGGGTGACCTCTCCTCTCATCGCAGGGATTACTGGCTTTGTGCTCTTTACCACAATTCAACAAGCTATTTTCATTAAAATTGATCCTCTCAAAAGAGCTAAATTTTACATGCCAATTTATTTGTTTTTGGTGGGTTGCATTCTATCTTTTATTACCGTATTAAAAGGGTTGAATCATTTCCATGTGATCTTGAATGTGAAACAAAGTATTTGCGTGGTAATTGGCACAAGCATTGGCATCACAGTTTTAGGCATGCTTGGTATCAAACATATTCCTGAGCCAACTGAGATGAAACGTCGAGATGCTTTTATTCAAGTAGAGCGATATTTTGCAATTTTAATGGCGATGACAGCATGTGCAATGGTGTTTGCACATGGGTCAAATGATGTGGCTCTTGCCGTAGGTCCTTTGACTATGGTCTATAATTTGGCAATGAATACGTCACAAACGATTGCAGCAAGCGATTATCCATCTTGGATTATATTATTTGGATGTGTCGGCGTAGTCACTGGATTCTTAATGTATGGTAGAAAAGTCATTGAAACCGTAGGAAGCGCTATTACAGTCTTGACACCCAGTCGTGCTTTTGCTGCAACATTGGCTGCTGCCACTACCGTTGTTGTTGCCACAAGTAGCGGCATTCCTGTTTCAGCAACTCAAACTTTAGTGGGTTCAGTCCTAGGCGTGGGTTTGGCACGCGGTATCGGTGCTTTGAATCTGATAGTCATTCGTAATATTTTTACATCATGGATCTTAACCTTACCCGCGGCATCTTTATTGACGATCATTTCATACAAATGCTTACATTGGGCGATGGGTTAAGCCTAAAAAAACAATTTTGACACAAATTTTAAAAAAAA
>PEQK01000009.1 GCA_002786165.1 Legionella sp. | reverse complement strand
TATGCTTTTGTTAACAATCTTAATCGATGTGTTAATTCATAATGTGTACCAAAATATCCTATTTTTTGTTGAAGTGCAGCTGGAAAATATCCTGGATATGCTTGCAATAACTGCGCTGCAATTGATGAAAACTGACAATTTCCATCTCCCAAAATAGGCCTTATTTGAACACCAAGTGTTTCAAAAAGCCAAGGACAAAATTGTTCATACCTTTCAAATTGCTCAGCAAGTCTTTTTGCCTTGGCTTCTTTTTCTATAAGCTCTTGAAATTGCTTGTGACTGGTTAATAATTCATCCATCCCTTTTCTACGTTCATTATTTATTTTTGCATTTGTTCCTCGTGATTTCTCTGAAGAGCTGCCTCCACTACTTAATACAGTATAATCTGGGGTAGAGCTAAGACCGCTATAATTTAATGTCCGTCCATGCTTAAATAAACTACAAAAAACAATTCTAGATTTATCTCGCATAGAATGTTGAGTAATGCTGGCAATATACTGATGTCGACTTTCTTTATGATCAGCATCCGTATCGTCTGCAGAATATAAGACATGTAAACGAATGCCTGTTTTAGGTATACGAAATTTAAAGATAGTCTGATTTTTTGACAAAGCATCTTTAAATAGCTTCAAAAATGCGCCATTTTCTCGATCCATTAGCCCAGTAAGGACTGTCTCACAAACAGCACACGGGGTTTTACTAGAATGAAAATGCAGGGCAATAGCAATGACTTTTATCGTGTCACCAGCTCTTATCGAATCTCCCACTTGATGTAATTTCAAAATAAGTTGATTGACTAACGCTTGCACATGAGGATCTTCATACAAATACAAGGCCAAAGCTTGTTCAGAATGCTTGATACTATCTGCGGCCCTTGGTTTATCTAGGTTCTCATACTCAGGATGATGGCCATGTTTTTTCTCGGTAACACCAAAAAATCGCAATCCTTGGTTATATAGAATTTTAAGCTTTTCATAGGGCTTATAAGAACGCACGGTACTTGAAAGATCATCAAAATGTAAGGCACGATTATCCAAACTGGCCTTTGTTGGAATGATAATTGGTAGGGTTACTTCGATATATTTTTTTACTTGGCCAGGCCGAGTAACTTTTAGCATGAAAGTCAGCGCAGCTGTAGCTGCATTGCCTGCAGTTACTTCAGGAAGATTTGCCTTTAAATCAATATGTTGTCGACCTAAATCAGCTGTATGTTTTACAAGACCTGTTTTTCTACTTCGATAAAATAACCGTAAAATAGGATAATGTATCATCAACGTATTTCTCTCGTTCACGAAATCTTCCGTCTTTTTAGCAACGAGTTCCTGAGTAGTGCTGACGGGATATCTGGAACATGCTGTTTTCTTTGTTTGCAATAAAGCATACAAAATCAGCATCTGTTTTAAAAAAGAACGAAATAACATTTTTGCAGCAGGCGTATACGTGCTATGCAATTGTCTTATTTGCGCTGCAATAAAATCCCAACTATATAAATCTAAGCGTGTCGCAAAAATCTTTAATACAGCCTGATGATCACGAATAATGGCAAAGTCTGATTCGTCCGGTGGATTCTTGTCTAAAAAATCCAAAAACAATCTCAATCCATCCGCATATAAATTAGGCGTAGTTTGATGAAATAATTCTCTAATTTTATCGGCGTCCCCTGCGGCGCAAACAGAAAGAAAATCAGGTTTGTTTACTTTGGCTGCTTTGGGTGGCATCTGGGTTTTCCAAAAGTATGTCTTCTGAACAGGTTAAAAAGAGTGGTGGTTTCTTGTCTGGCCGTATAATAACAGACTATTACGTTTGGATAATTAAATTTCCGTATAATTCTATCGTTGAATACTATCTTGATCGGTTAATTTATTAAATAATTTGAGGGGATCTCTAAGAGAAAAACTAGATTATTTAATTGCTCCTTAAGCTTTCTTATAAATAAGTGTGCAAAACAATATTTTTCCTCTATTATTTTTAGAGACCTTTCGCAGCAACCAATAGCTTTTTTGTACTCTTTAAGTCCTTCTAAATTCTCCGCCAAATGTTGGTATGTTATCGCAATAGCAATATGGTCTGAACCATAATGAGCAATTCTTATCGGTAGTATATCGTTAAAAATTCCTTCTGCATCTATATATCGCCCTTGTTTCGTTAGAATTATTGCCAAATTTTGTTTCGTCAGACTTATTTCAATGTGTTGCTCACCATAGAAGTGATTTTGAATTTCCAATGCTTTTTCGCATAGATTTTTTGCTTCAATGTTTGAACCTTTTTCATTGAGTGCCAAAACTAAAGCCAAATCTCTTTGAACTCTACTTACAGCAATATGATCCGCACCATAATGTTTTATATTTTTCGCCAACGCGCTGCGATAAAACATTTCTGCCCCATGGTATCGGCCTAGACTTATCAAAGTCCCGGCTAAGTTTTCTTCTGTTTCCGCTATTTGTATGTGTAATTTTGGATAAATTTGCTTTTTTTTCATCAGTGCTTTGAAATAATATTTCAAAGCATGAACATGTTGACCTAATTTTTCAAAAGCTATAGCTAAATTATTTTCCATTCCGGCTATTTGTGCTGCATTACCAAAATATTCGATTGTTTTCACTAAAGATATTAGGTACAGTTCTTTTGCTTCCTGATATCGCCCAAGCTCCATTAAGTTGTTCGCTAAATTTTGGATTGTCCACATTATATCTTCACGTATCTCCATGCCGTGAAGCTCAACTTTAATGCGCAGTGCTTTTCTAGAAAGTTCCTCAGCTTCTTTGTATCGACCTTGTTCTTTCAAAGGTACTGCTAGGTTTTGTTGTGCCCATACCACTTTTGGATGAGCTTTTTCCCCAACTTTTTTGAGTACCGCAGCTAATATTTGTCTAAAATGACGCTCTGATTGTATATGGTAACCCAGCAAGCAAGCTGCTCGTGCCACATCACTTTGATGATGGGCGAAAGACCATTCATTGTTTTCAAGGGTAGTCGTTTCTTCTAATCGAGGTACTGATAAGAGTTTTTCCGAATGAGGATAGTAAGCACGAATCATATCAAAATTTTCTTTTTCTAACGCATCATATAGTGCATCAACAAGAGTATCTTGCATTAATTGCAGTGATTTTATTTCGGAAAATCTGATGTCATTTTCTATCAATCTAGGCCAGTAAACTTGTCGCAAAATCTTTTTAACCACCCGATGCATATGTAAATTATAGGAACCATCTATAGCAGATGGTTCCGTTTCATATTGCATTAACGAGTATTTTCTAGCTGCATTTAAGACTATCCCAAACTTTTTCTCTAAAGTTTCTTCTGATGATAAAGTACTACCTAGTAATTTTTGTAAATAATTTTTTAATAACTGCTGAGGAGTACTTTCGTCTGCTAAAAAACCATTAAAACACAATATAGACAAAAGAGGATGATTACATTGTCCCTCCTCTGATAGCCAGATAGTTTTTTTAATCGCCAGACTTACAGCTGCCTCCTGGATTTTTAAACATTTAAACTCTGGATTTGAACTATCTTCATCACGTGGAACATAATCTCTGTCTTCAGTTAAAACACCACTATGTCTTGTATATAACACATTCAATTCTTCATCCAGTCGTTGCTGGTATTCTTGATAAGTGCACCCTTTACCTTGCTGATACCCTGAGATATTTTCCCACAAAAGATAGCAGCCTGCTTGAACGAGCGCTAATGGCAAATAATTTAATGCTTTAGCCAAATCATCTTGCTCTTTTTGTGTACCTAGTGATGTGCTGCCTCGTAATGGTTCAAGTATTTTATCTAATAACCTGCGGCTTTCTTGAACATACAAAAGGATATCACTTTCTTTATTAGATACTCTATTTAAATCAATAGAGCGATTTTTCTCTGGAAACGGCGCCGGGTGCTGGGTGGTTATAAGCAACAACCCGTTGCCTCTATTTAATATAGCTTCTATTTGTTGCCATTTTGGACCCGTTATTGAATCCCAATTATCTATTAATATGCGCCAAGACTTTTTACTCAAGGCTTCTTGAATAATTTTAACTATTAGCTCTTGTTTCTTTTCTTCCTTCAATATGCCAATTGATTCCTTGAGGCCAGGAGACAATGTTTTCGCAAAGTTTGTTAAAGATTGCCACCATTGTTCACATGTCTCGGCAAACAATATCTGATGTATTGAGTATTCATTTTGATGCTCTTGGTAACAATGTTTGGCTAGCACGGTTTTTCCACTACCGGTGATACCAGAAATGGCCATTTTTTTAATGGGCTTGGTTTGTTCACATAGTTTCAAAGTAATCTGTTCTACAAAGGCAGTAGTAATATAATAATCTAGTTCATTGGCCATTGTTTGCTCTGGGAGAGCAGATGGCGGTTCTGGCAAATGCTGTTCAATATTGACACCTATAAATGTGGAATTAGATATATTGCCATGAATCGGCGCATTGAAAAGATTTATAGCGGTTGGTAAGTGCATGCCATCAATAGGTGCATCAACTACTCGAAGACCTACTACATTTACACTTTCAATCACACCGCTCTCTTCCAAAACAGCATTCGGGCCTAACAAAGCAGTATGAATGCGAGCAGTGGAAGATGAAGGGGCTTTAGTAGTATTTTCCATGATTGACTATCCTTGTCCAGTTTTCATTCCTAAAGTACTTTCTGGACGTTTATCATGTTCTCTAGATGGTTTCGCGGATTGTGTAAACAGCATCCCATAAGCAGCCCCATTTCGAATAGTCCCTTTTGCAATGCCCCCCTTACCAATAATCGAAGTATTTACTTGAATATCTTTTCCTTCAAAACTGTCAAGAGTCGCTATACATAAATCTTTAAAACGCTTTTGAGCTTCTTCATCTTCATCATCAGGTATTTCGACTTTAATTCCAACTGCGATAGCTCCCTCTATTATGCCACCTGTCTCTAATATTCCCCCTTCAGCAATTACGGATGCATTAATAGATAAAGGTGCACCAGTCGATTTAAGTAATATTGGAATCCATTTAGGATGAGCTTCTAAAGCCTTTGATAGCTGCTCTCTAAAATCGAATATAGATAATGTCTCATCAACTATCTGTATCCAATGACATCCTGCACGCTTCACAATCTTATATTGCAAGAGGATATGCTTTATTTCGGGAGCGAGGTCAGATTTGTCCCAAATATTTTTAATACGATTTTGTTGTTCATTGGTTTGTGCCATACCCCAAAAATGCTGGTAAAATAAGGTTAAAAACTCTGCTAAAGCAGGTTGGAAATGCTTATCTAAAGGCAGCTCCTTATCCCATAAATATTCAGTAACGGAATAGTTTCCACGATATTTTAGTTGAAAACGCGCTTTAACTTCTATTTCATTTAAATCACTAAGCGGCAATGTTAAAGAATTAATATCATAACGATTATCTTTCCAGTCTGTATGCGAAAAAAACAAATGAAAACGTCCTGCGTTAGAAGGCCATTTTGTGATATGAGCACAATAATTTACCTCTCGCAGAGCATCAACAATAGCTTGCATAGAGTGAATAGCTTGCAATCTATAACCCGGCACCCAAGACCAATTAGAAAGCTGAGGAGTCACCTGATATAAAGTTCCAATTGAGCGACAAAAGGTATTGATTGGGTTGGGGTAACTTAAGAATTGTACTATATCTAATGATTGGAAAGCTGATATTCCGGGTGATAGTTTTTCTAAAGCATCTAAACTTCCAGGGCTTTCAAATGTTACTGCATGTGCATGTGGAAAATCAAAATCATTCTGACAAAAAAACACGGATAATTCTGCCAAAAAAGCACCCAAGGAATGACCAGTAAACCCAAGTGAATAGTTTTTGTCTTTAGCTAATTTAGCTGCTTTTTGAGCCATCAAATAAGCTTGTTCTTTTTGAGGGCTGACTCCATTTAAAACAATACCATGAATATCTTCCATTACCCCCGCTAAATTGTCAGTACCACGATATGAAACAATGTATTGGCGATTTTGCTCATTCATCCATAACACACACTTAAAACCCCCTACTTCCACTGGAAGCTCTGCTATTTGCCAGTTTGGCAAATCCTCAAATTTTTGAGCTATGGATAACTCAATATCGTAGGCATGCAAGGCAAACAAACTATGGAAGTAGTAGCTTGGGCGATTATCGTGCATTATTGTAGTCATTAAAACTATCCTTAAAATATTAATACTTCAAAATTTCATGCTAACTATATACCATATGGTTTTATTTTCAATCATTTTATAGATCTCTTATCTCGCAACTTATATACTACTGAAACAATTTGGCTAATCATCAATTGCTCCGTAGATAAATGCCAAAATTCAGCCAAGGATAGTCAATCATGGAAAATACTACTAAAGCCCTCTCATCTTCCACCTCTCGAATTCAGGCTGCCTTGTTAGGCACGAATGCTGTTTTAGAAGAAGAAGGCATGATTGAAAATCCTGAGGTTGTAGGCATGCACATTGGAGGGATGGTTGATATTGGTCAATTGCCATCATCTATTACTGTTAATGTTTTTAATGACGCAGTTACTGGCACTATAAACAACCCTACAATTATTGGAGTGAATATCGAGCAGCATATGCCTGCACCATGCATACCAATTCCCAAGCAAACACTTCCAAATGAATTGGACTACTATGTCCCTACATTCTTTGAAGAAATGATGAAAACACAATTAGACGCCCAAACGAAGAAAGTTAAGAAACTAGTCCTCCATGGCATTACCGGAAGCGGAAAAACGGTGCTTGCTCAGAAATATTATCGGGATCATCATCAAAATTATATTGTTCATCAAGTTTTATATGCTGAAACGAGCTTTCAATGGCAGCAATGTTTAAGGGATTTTGCAGAGCGCCTCAAGCCTGGATTGAATCAAGCCATCATGATTGAATCAGAAGAGGTTCAATTTAAGAGAATAAAGGAAGTTATTCAAGAAAAAATCAATGAAGCAAGTTGGTGTATTTTAATTGACAACTGGGACAGTAATAAAAAAGGTCCAATTTGGTCAGAAATAAACACGATTTTTAATCGAGGCAAAGGGGTATTGTTGGTAACGACTCAACATCCGTCCCCACTACAAGATGAATGCTCCATTGATTTAAACAGGGTATCTAGCAAGAAAGAAGACATAGATTTATTTACTGAAGAAAGCTGTCGATTATTAGACATCATTTTAGGCTCTTTTAAAGAATTTGTAGGATCAAAAGAGACAAAATTACATTTAGCTGAAACACTGGGTTATCTTCCTTTATCTTTGGCCCAAGCTGGTCATTACATGTTGTGGGAGAACAAAACTCGAAAAGAACAAGGAGACTGCCCTTTTACTTATGCAGCTTATCAAGTGGTATTGGCTCAAGAACTTGAAAAATTGATTGAAGCACATCAGCATTTACTACAAGATAAAGATGGAGTACCGTATGATGAAAATAGCACGGTTCCAGAATTCAGGCAATTAAAGATACAAGAAGCGTCAGTCAAATTATCAGTTAATAAAGCGATTGGAGTAGGAGAAGAATCAGACACTATTTTGCAAGCTGTATTGTGTTGCTGTGGCTTTTTAGCGAGCAGAAATATCCCACAGTATTTTTTAAAGGATTTTGTACAAACGATATTGGACAAGGAGAAGCAGTCCAAAGCAGATCTCGAATATCAAAGGGTAATGACAGCATCAAGTCGATACGCATTATTACATTATGAAAGCACACGCTCTCGAATAGACAATCTTTATGGATTGCACATGCATCGTGTTGTTCAAAAAGTATTGCGTGAATCAATAAACGCATTGTCGATATTAACTACATTGAATCTAAGGTTGTTGGCTAATTATGGTGAGGACAAAGTACGTAATGAGGATATCTTACGCATTAGAGAATTACTACCTCATTTGGTATCAGTACTCGAACATGATGAAAGACAAATGCAAAATCAGCCTGAAATATGGCGTGAATGCTATTTGATTGCCAATCACAGACTTGCTGATAGTTACTTTGTTTTTGGACAACCAATACGGCAAATAGCTTTATTAGAGCGAGCGCTGATTATTAAAGAAAAGCACTATGGTTCAGAGCATGCCGAAGTGGCAATAACACTTTCAAATCTTGCCACTGCTTATGGAAACTTAGGAAACGCACAACAAGCAAAAACGCTATTGGAGCGAGCACTACCTATTCTAACAAGGCATTATGGCCCAGAGCATTCTGAAGTGGGACTAGCGTTGATGTGTCTTGGCGTTGCGCTAGGAGCATTGGGAGACGTACGACAGAAAAAAGCGCTTTTGGAGCAAGCACTACCTCTTATTGAAAAGAATTATGGACCTAGCCACTTTCAAGTGGCTAGAGTTCTTATCAATCTTGGCAATGTTTTTTGTGAGTTAGGTGTGACAAAAGACGCAATGGCATGCCTGGAGAGAGCTTTACTCATCCAAGAAAAACTCTTTGGTCCTGAATATTTTGAGTTAGGAATAACACTTACAAACCTTAGTGTCGTATACGGAGAACTGGGAAATATACAACACCAAAAAAACTTACTAAAACGAGCACTGGTAATTACAAAAAAACACTTTGGCCCTGAACATATTGAAGTTATGATAATATTTGTGAATCTCGCTGACGCATATGGAAGCCTAGGAAATGTAGAAAAGAAAATATCATTACTGGAACGAGTGTTAATTATTCAAGAACAATATTATGGCCTCAAGCACGTTAAGGTGGCAATAACACTTGCAAGTCTTGGCACTGCGTATGGAAATTTAGGCAATGCACAGCAAGCTAAAACACAGTTAGAACGAGCATTAACCATACAAGAACAATATTATGGCCAGGACCATATTGAAGTGGGAAAAACACTTACAAGTCTTGGCGCTGCATATCGGGATTTGGACGATGTGCAACAGGCAAAAATATTTTTATATCGAGCGTTAACCATAAAAAAAAGGCACTATGGTCCTGAACATATAAAGGTTGCGGAAACAAAATTATATATTGCGCTATCATTACACAAAGAAAATAGGAATGCAAAAGCATACTTATTGATAACCGAATGCGAAAAAAATTTTTCAATTCAGCCAGGTGGTGAGAAATATTTGCCGCATTGCCTCAAAATCAAGCAATCTATAAAAAACGTTATACATAATCAAATTCTTTTTTTGGAAGAATCGCAGACTTTTATGCAAAAGCCGGCGTCTTTCTTTTATCATCCTCATTGCATGATAGATGGGCGAATTGTTCTAGGATGTGATGCACCTCCAGGAAGTATTATTGATAAAAACAATTGTATTATTATTCCTAAATAGAGAAGCAGACCCAAAAATATTTTTCTATATTTTGTAGCGAAGCACCTAAACGATTGGCTGCTAATATAAATAAACGTCGACGATCTTCTTGAGTAGTATAATTTGCAAAAAATTTTTATTCATCATTTCTCCATAATTAACTCTCGAGAATTAACAAAAATTCACGTAGCCATTTCTGCAAGCTTACTAGGCACTGTTAATTTAAACTTTATGATCAAATTGTTAATTTTTATAGGACGTAAGCGACCATCAGTATAAACAATGCTCTAATGACATTTCTGACTCCAAAATATCCATCATCTAGGCTAAGAAAAATAATGAAGCTATAAAGAAATATATGAAAAAATTTTTGGATAGTGAAGAAATATTATGTTTTGGCTTGCACGACAAACGTTTTGCCATTTTGAAAGTACTCTACTCTGAGAAATTTCCTGTAATAAACATAGAAGAGCTACTTGCATTAAATGAAGGTTATGATAGAAATAAGTTACAATGGAGATGTGTTGCTGGCACCAAATTCAAAGATTGGGCACATGAGGATGAATTTCGAGTAACTACGAATATCAATAGCAAACAATCAGGATTAATTAGCTTGGCTACTTATATACCTTTTTTAAAATTTAGCGGGATAATCACAGGTAATAAAATTTCAACGCAAAATGAAATATTGGTTTCTGAACTTTTCGAAAAACATCGGTTCAATTATTACCAAACCAACTTATCGATCGACAAATATGAGATTTTTATAAACAGATACCAAAATCTTTAAAGACAAAATTAGCACTCTACCATTAGATATAGCGATACGCATAAGACTAAAAAACAACTAATAGAGCAAATAATTTGACTGACAATGCTATGTTCTCATATAATCAAGGGACTACTTCCCCTAGGACTTTTCCCCTAGGGCGCAGAGCCTCCTCGGAGGCTCTTGTTTTTTGTGGCGTGAAAAATGAATAAGAAAAGGACTGTTGTATACGTAGATGGATTTAATTTGTACTATGGATGTTTAAAAAAATCCCCTTTTAAATGGCTTGATTTAAAAGCACTATTCTCTAATTTGCTAGATTCATCTCATCAAATTCAAAAAATAAAATATTATACTGCTCATATTTCGAGTAGAGAGGGAAATAATGACTCGCGCTTGAGGCAAAAGTATTATTTACAAGCGATTGCTAAAGCTATTCCAGAGCTCGAGATTTATTATGGACATTACCTGACTCATACAATCAATGCCAAAGTAGTAAATCCCCCACCCGATTTTATCAAAGTATATAAGACTGAAGAAAAAGGCTCGGACGTAAATCTTGCATTGCACGTCTTAAATGATGCCTGGCAAAATGAATATGATTGTGCTGTCATCGTTTCGAATGATAGTGATTTATCAGAATCCTTAAGGCTAGTGAAAAATCAAAATAACAAAATGATTGGACTAATTTTTCCAAACACAAATAGCAAAAGAAAACCCTCTCGCGAATTATCACAACATGCAGATTTTATTAAACATATCCGCACGCATATTCTAGAAAAATCACAGCTTCCAAATCAAATTCCCAAAACAGATATTCATAAACCAAAAGGTTGGTAATATTTCTAAAGTCAGGTTAATGCTGCTCGAAATGCTACTTCTATTTTTTCAATCGCACTTATTACAAGTAGTCTCAGCTCCCTATCAAATTGATACAATTGCCAAATTTGATCAAATGTAGCATTTATTTTAAATTGACATAGGATGAAAATCGATAGTAACTTTCCATGCTCAAAGATTGGGCGGCGAAATTTCTATCATCGATAAGTAAGCCCTGAGAAATTAAAAACTCGATTTGTTGATGAATTGTAAGCGCAGGTTTTGTATATTTCTTGCTAGCCATAAAAAAATAACCCGTCGTGGTGCGCATCGTTGAGAGGCGTGACGGGCTTGGTTAACCATATTATAACCCATTCCCTCTCAAATATGCAAAATACACATAAAGATTGCCAAAGATTATACATCTAATAACTCTTAATAGGTATTTTACATAAAATCCCCATGTAGCATATTTGTAACAAACTGTAATAGTCTCTCAGTTGTTTCAGGCAGTTCTAGGCAGTAATTCGCCAATTCGTTACATCGCAAGTTACTGATTTTATTGATGTTTATTCTTGATCAATTTGGCTACGAACCAAAGGGTCGGAGGTTCGACTAAATACGAAGCGAAGAGCGCAAGGACGCACGAAGTGCGCCCGAAGGGTGAGGATGGGAGGCAGTGACGGACGAATATACCCTTTGCCTAATGTATATATTCTTGAACAGTTATACTTTAGCTGAAAAACTCCCTTGATTTGCTGTATTACTACTTGTTGAGTTCGATTGAGAAGATGTACCACCCTTTCCCAATCCAAGAAAATTATAATAAACCCAAGCGCTTCTTCTTGTTTCTGTACCGGTACGAGTAATCCCTGGAGAACTCCCTTCTTGCGGATCGGTACTTATTTTGGGTACCACATTTACCCAGGATGTTTTCTCACATACAGCCATTTTTCTATTTTTTGCATCCTCAACAGTTGAATAAACATATCCATATTTCTCAACATTTTGATTTCTACCGCAATAAGTTCTACCATCTTCAGCCCAGATACCAGTGTGTTCAAAGATCCCTTTCGCAGTCCATTGCTTAATTGGATCGTGGCGTGTTGGATCTCTGTATGTCTCGTCCAATAAAAGTGGATGCTCTTCTGCATCATTTTTGTAAAAAACCAAATGTTGTTGAACGGAAAGAGCATCTCCCGCAACTCGTGAGAGAGGTTTTTGAAGAATTTCAGGTTCTGGTCCAACATCGACAAGGGTACTCATCAATTTGCGAAAAAATGTCAGTAACCGAGAACGACCACTGCTTTGCACATTTTCATCACATTTAACCATATACTCAAACAACCTTACTACAGCTATTTCTGCAAAATATGGGATCCCGCCTTGCATATTATCAAGTTTTTCAATTTGGTCATAAAATTGTTTGGCCATTGATTCAGCACAATCATAAATAATTTCAGTACGATCACGTAATGTTGTACCAGCAAAAAAACGTCCAATACGTTTGGCTCTTGACTGGAGATGTTGCTGACGTAGATACATACACACATCAATCACCGCAACAACAGCAACACTGGATGGGAACTCAATTGATAAAGGCAGTGGTATTCCAAGAGCGCCTGCGGACACACTCACATTAGGTAAAATACCTGCCGCTTTTTTAGCAATCTCCGCAAGCTGATCAGTCGCATCAGGCTTTTTTAATATTTCGCCCGTGCTCAAACACATATAAAATCGATAAGTCTTATCAAACTGGTCCGCAAATGTATCAATAAATAAACGCACTTTTGGGGTATATGTAATTTGTGGTTCTAATTGATAATCATTAGGAGATGGCATTTCTGAAATATCCGTTAAATCATCTATATTGCTTGATACCGGGGTCCCTTTTTCATGTTCATGGATGTCGAATTGTGTATCATCCTGATTTAGAGATAAATAATGTTCATTAAGTTGCATGGCTTGTAATAAGCATGTTTTAAACGCATGAGAGTTACGATTTGTTACGGTTTTCGACAATGCTTGCCGGGGTAAAACAATTTGTCTAGAGTAGTTTTCACGTTGAGCTGGAACATTAGCAAATGAATGGTACTTTTCTTTCAATACTTTCTGAACCGCCCGATCTTGAAAAAACTTTTCTAGCATATCTTGGCAAGTTTTCTTTTTATCCGCAGTCCCAGCCCCAGTAATGTTTGCCCTTGGGTAAGCAGAGGTATAGCCATCCTCTTGAGCCAATGACAATAATTGATTGGGTTTACGGTCAACATAGGCTTTATAGCGTTCAAATAAGTTATTTTTTAAAGCTAAAGCCCAGGTTCTAAATAATGACTCTTCCCCAAGTAAGAAAATAACAGGTTGGTGTACTTGAGTTTTTGCATAACTTACCAGGTCTGAAAAATCATAATCTAAGGGTAGGTCATGTAATAGTTCTCGAATAAAATTGACATTTCCAACAGGTATTGCATCACGTATTAAAGATGTCATAAGGGTTATATTTTGATTATATTTGGGAGAAAATTTACTTAGAAGAATGATATGTTCTTCTGAAAAAACAACACTTTTTGATAGTGCTTGTAATACCAAAGCATAATCTATCTCAACAGCACAAATTTGATGAATATCAATCAATTTATCAAGCAAACATTTTTCACCCAAGAAAATGGCTATATCAAGAGGACGATATCCTAAGTGATTGTTAAATATTAACTGTGTTGTATCACGTGGCGCTACAAAATCTATCATTGCCACATTACGGCCCCTAACGGCTACATGTAAAGGCGTGTTGTTATCTGAATCTCTTAAAGTATTAAATGGGATAGCTAGTTTATTAAAAATAAACTCGACCATAGATTGATGCCCAAAATAGGTTGCATAAAACAACCCCTCTTTTAACTCTGTTGCGGATGGTTGATAGCCAGCACTCATTAATGCATCTAACCGCTCAACATGACCAAATGTTGCTGCAATTGAAGTCAATGAAAAAGACAACCCTTTGTAGGAGCCAATAAGTGCGCCTAAATGTCCTAGCAACCAATTGAAGCGAGCCAAAGAGATATCTCCTGATAGTGCATAAGCAACAACAGGCAGGCCTTGTGTGTCTTTTGTCTTTCGCAACAAAATATCCCATGCAGTGGATTTTTCATCCTCTGGGATAACCGAAAAACTTTCAAACTCAGCCAGCAATGTGGCTTCATTACCGGAAAAAGATTTCTGATGCAAGAAAACACTAAATACGTGCTCTAATGATTTAGATTTTTTATCAGAAAAATAAGTATAAATCTCGGAATAATTAATCATCACGACCTCATTGCGCTAAATTCTCTTGCTGTTTCCTCGATTTCATCAAGATTCTCTTGAATATATCGATTAGCAATATGACTAATAATTGGCACAATTTCCGCATCCCTGCTTCTCTGTTGTCGTTCAGCAGCAGTTTGATTGATCACTGTATTATGTCCATACTGCCTTGGTGGAGAGCCCCAATACCACATCCAAGCAAGTCCATTACCTGTAGATGAAACTACATTTGCCCACATGCCATTTTCTGTATTTAACGAACGTCTCTCACGACCCGATATCGTCTGAGGCTTCCTTGCTTCTATAGATAAAAAGTGGCTAAACGACTCCGTCATGTCATCTCGCCAAAAAATATCATTCAAATATATGGAGGTTTTATTATATTGTGATATGGAGGTAATCCATCGCTCTAATGTTTTATTTAATGGTGTGATATCTTTGGATGAAACATGTGATGGCGGCCATGGTAATACGTTTAATATAGGGCGAATTCGTGCAGGTGCAACGCTGCTTAGATTAATCGGGCCTTCTATGCCAATATTATCTGGATGCGAGATAAGAAGATGAATTTGATCCACGCCTCCTTGAGAAACTCGATACAAGTAATATCCCACTGGCAATGAGGCATTAGGATTAGGGGGATTTGTTAGTAATACATGCTGATAACCCTCAGGATGGATCTCTACCTTTGCATTATTGTTATTAGCAGTTTTCGCAAATCCTTGCAAAGTACGCGCATATTTACCTTCTAAAGTTGGACGGTCCCCGGTAGTTTTGTTCAAGGTATTCTTTGTAGAAGAAAAAAAAGACTGGAAGGCGTTTCCTAATGATTCTCTTTGCCTTTCTTCTCGTCTTTGACTTGTCATGATCACATTCAAATTTTCTGAGATAGAGTGGCCGTTAGGTCCACCAGTGTTAGCAAGACGACTTGCATTACTTTTCTGCTGCGTATTAACTTGATTTAACCTAGCTTGATACTCAGCAGTTTTCTTTATTCGCTCACTTCCTGAATTCTTTGCCTGCATGGGGTCCTCCTAAATTTGAATCTGTCATTTTTTCATTTTTTTCAAATATGTCTCTTTCGAATTCTGCCATATAGCCAAACATAGTCTTTTGCCATACTTGCCATTCGCCAATAGCCAACTCAAAGTCATTTTTTGTTCTTTGAAAATCTGCACTTTGTTCTTTACCTATTTTTTCGCATAAATCCAATCCACTTTCTTGATTAAAGCGCACGTATAACAACTCTTTTAAATAAACTCTTTCAGCTTGGCAATCTCGGAATAACTGACGAAGTTTTTCTTGTAGGTTTTTGAGCTTTTGCTGAGGGGACTCTTCGTAAGCTTGATCCGTTATTCTAAAAAGAGAAAGGGATTGTGAGTATCCAGGAGCTTCAGGCCTTGATGTTAAAACAATCAAACGTTCTTCAGGCACTTCTTCTCGCGTGGTAGACACCATCATGGACGACTCAAATTCGAAATGTGCAGACCTCGAATCACATGTTTCAGGCTTAATCATTAACTGCATGGTCCATTTTCTAGCATCTTCGGTAAAGGAATATAATTTTTCCACGGCATTTGTCACAATATTCACATGCTCTTCAACATTCGATAGCTTTCGTTCTATTTCCACTTCTAGTTGATTATTTCTTGCCGAAAACAGAGCGAGCAAATTGGCCACGCGCCTTACAAGATAGTCTAATTGTTGCAATCTCCACTCTCTAATAGAGGATGCATCTGCACTCATGTCGATTTCAAGACTCGTTTCGATGTTTTGTTGCAATAATTCTTCCGAGTCTAGCCTCATAACATAACCCAACTGTTGCATAATATGACGTGATTGTTGTGTTCTCACTCTAGAAATAGAATTTTCATTAAAACTGGTATCAATTTTTTGGTGTAATAACACCTCGGAGCTTAATAAGATAAGCCAAACCATCATTTCTTCATGACACTCTTCGGATAAAGCACTGCTTTCAGAAAAGTAATCAATACATATACGGTCTTCTTGATAAGGTACTAATAAAGAATTCTGTATTTCGAAAACCTGAGTCATTTGTAATGATGTGTTTAATAGATTGGAAGCTTGTTTTTTAACACCAGTTAGAGGAGATTCTGTAGGAGAAACAAGCGCTCTTATATTTTCTATAGAAAAGTACTCAGACTGATTGGTTAAATAAACGCGCAAAATATCAGGCAAGTGATGCAAATATTGTGTATCAGTTAGTTCTTGTTCTTTATCCAAATCACCCAGCGCAGATAAAACAACTCGCCACTTATATGCTGATTTTTCCGCCAAATGATTGAATTGATTAACACTGTCTGTCGTGGTTTCTCGCCTTTGTATCGCTTCTGCCAGCATGACATCGGATAATACGCATTGCTTTAATAGGGAAGCATCTAAAAGCTCAGTAAACATAACAGCAAGTTCTGAAGGGTATAAAAACCCATTATCTTCTCTTGGAACAATGGTAACTTGAGATAAGCTTAAAAATATAGAGAACTCTATAGTATGCCATAGTATCTCTTTTCTGAAATAAATGAAGGTAGACGGATACAGTCTGTTTTCGTGAGGTGAAAATATTTTTATATGATTCGAGGTCCCAAGACATCGTTCAATTTCGTCGCGAATAAGTTGTTGGTAGTTATGAAGCAAATCATAAAACCGATCATGGCTCTCCTCTTGAAAAGCTTCACGGCAATGTTCATGTAAAATGCCAAGCTTTTCCGAAAGAATAAATACTTCATTGCCAGACTTCATTTTATACCCGCCATGTATTGAAATTGCCTAAGAGAATATGGTTTAATTATGTCCATATTTTGGTTCGCATTTTAGGATAGATTAATTATGAGATCAATAGATAAAGATGAAGTGTTTTTAGAGCATTATTACAAATGCTACAACAACTTACGCATTTTTATCGTAGCAGCTATTCAGGCAGCAGAAAACCTCGGATTTCAAGAGGAAGATAATAGAAATCGTATTGTGGTCGCAGAAAAAAATGAAAAAAAATTTATTGCTAAAGAAGAGAAATTTACAGAATTAACCACCAAAACTGATATCTATGAAGAAGAAATAGAATGTGACTTAAACGATACCAATGTTGCCACTTTACAAGAGGAAGCTCGGCAAGCAATCGCTACATTAGTGCAAGCACGTCAAGAGACATGGTATTTGCTTATCCAAGATATTCTTGACGGTAACACTGATAGCACAAAAATTTCCAAAGAAGAAGCGGAGTTATTAGCTCATCAATTTGGAGCCAGAGACAAAATTACAGTTCCAGGATTATTATCAGAAATCAAAAAAAATATGATTGCTATGATGCGAAAAGCTAATGAGGGCGTTATTTGTCAAAATGATAATGAACAAGAAAAAGAACGTGCCCTAACCTTTAAACGTTGGTTACGATGGAATAAAGATAAAATAAAACACGAAATAGATTTTCTGAGTTATGTAGACACTCATTTTTTTGAGCCTGGCGACATAAAAAACGAATTTGCAACTTCTATTAAACCTCTTATTGATGATATAGGTCATCGTATCGCTGTCCCCACAAATCCGCCTAAATACAATGAAGTTCAACAAATTATGGGAATATTATCCCGTCGAGGAGTTTTTAAATCCTCATTTGTTAGTCAATCCAATTATGATCAAAACAAAAAACTCGTGGAAACTGCTATCGTTGGTTTATCTATTCTAATTGATAATATTGTCACAGAAGAAGATTTTTCTTGGTACATTTTTATTCAAAAAGATCTGCTTGAATGGAAAAAAAGATTCATAGATCAAAGATCTATTATTCAAAACACTTACGAACTTAAAAGCACTTTAGCCGCTCTTGAAAAAAGCTTTACCGAACTCGAAGCAGCATTGGTAAAAGATAAAAAATTAAAGCAAAACATTAATGAACACTTTGATACAGAAAGTGCACATAGGTTAGCAGAAGAGATGATGACACAATTTAGATCTTTGAAAAATCATTTAAAAGCTCTAAGAGAAAAACTAGATGAAAATACAATTGTTCGCTTCTTGAAAAATATTTTTAGCGCTATACGGAATTGGCGAGAGACAGGCAAAGTGGCTCTAAAATGGTGTAAAGCCAACCCATGGACAACCTTTGGTATAAGCGTCATGGTTGTGGCGTTCATTGGATTAACAGCATTTGCGCCTTACGCATCTTTGCCACTTGTTTTAGCTTTTGGAGTTACTGCGGCAACAGCTGACGCAATTGCGACAACAGGCATCATATTGGGTGCCGTGGCGCTTGGGGCGGTTGTTGCTTCCAGCACTGCAGGAGCAGGAAGCCTCATAAGACTTGAACAACGAAATAAAATGTCACAATTAGAAAGGGACGTAGAGGACGCTGAGGAGCGCGCTAATGAAGCAGAAAGACGCGCTAGCGCGGCAGAAGCTGCTTATTATAGAAGAAAAAAGCTAGAGGGCTATGCATCACAACGAGAAGACATCGCTGCTGAAAAAAATGCTTTGATGGCCAGAATGGAGGCTTTAAATGCAGCAGATAGTGTTTTAGCTGCTAGAGCTAATTTAGATAGAGCAAGAGCGCAAGAAATGGAACGAGCCGCTTTGCCTCAAAATCCTACAAACCAAGAGATTACTCGAGTTAATCTTCAAACAGAAGAAGATAACCTGGATAACATAATCGATTCTCTGGGAGCAACTACAACACAAACCACATTAAAACAAGTTCAATTGGCGACACAACGCGAACAAATCGTCTCAGATATTAATAAACAACGCGAAGAAACTCGTCAAACCATGTTACGTAAGTCTGAAATATCAAACTTGCAGGATCACATCAAGCCGACAGCTCAATCTAACATTCCCAATATTGCGATTAGCACGCAAAATCTACGTCATACAAGTATGTTTGAAGAACAAAATGAAGCGGCTCCTGATACTGATACTGTTTTTAATCAAATACTATTATCTGACGCCACAACACTTAGTAAAAAATAATGCTGTGGCAGCTGTTTTCAAACTACGCTCATAGATCAGTAACTGCAAACGCAATGGACCACCAAACAAGCATATCGGTATATTTTGGTCTGATTTAATTAAAAACAAGCATTATGGGCTATACTATAGATTATAATATCTATATACCAAAGAGCTCCGCATGAAAGGTTTAGAATTCTGGCATAAATTAGCGGAAGAAGCGCCAGAGCAATTACATCGTTATACGCTTGATTGGCAAAGACAAGAACGGTTTGGGGATCAAGCCGTAAAAAAGTGGGAAGAAATTGAACCTGGTTCAATCAAAACAGTATTAAATGCTTATGCACGAGCAATTCCTTGGATAAGTCAGAAAAAAAAATTATCCAGCAAAGATTTTAAAACCATTCAAAACATATGCGCCTCTCATCATCCCGGAGTATTTGTTCGAGGGGAGTTCAGGGTATTTCAAACTTATTTTTATGTAACAAATCAAAATGCAACAGAAGCGGGAACACTCTACTTTATCAATCAATACCGTACGGAAATGGAGCCCGGATTTGCTAAAGCCAAACGTATTTCACCCTCACTGACTTACACTGAATTCGCTGAAAAAGAGCAACATCCAAGTTTAGAAACATGGTTTACATATCTTAAAGAAAAGCAACTCCTCATTTTTCATGCCTTTTCAGGTGATTTAACGGAAGAAGAAACGTCTTTTATCAATGAAATCGGATACCTTGTATACCCTGGGATTCTTACGGGATTTTTTTCAAAATATCCGGACTTAAAACAAACTTTTTATCAAACAAATAAAAAAGAACCTTTCCTAAACCGAGTTTTAAATTCTCAAGACGTTAATTTTTCCGAGTTGATTCAATCATATATCACCTATTGGGATACCGATAATTTTTTAGATAAGAAAAATGTGAAACGATTTAATGCGTTGATAGACAAATTACATCATGCTATCGAAGAAGACATCTCTACCATTTTAGATCAGTGTTATAAGCAGCTTAATGCTGACAATCTTCATGATGATGAAAAATTATATATTATCGCGGACACCATCCGGCGTCTTGAGCAAATGCACCCCTTTCAGGATATGAATTGCAGAACTTTTTGCATGGTTTTTTTAAATGTTTTATTAATCCAAAACGATTTTCTTCCCGCACTAATTGATGATCCCAATAAATTTGATGGGTATGACACTCATTCTTTGGTGCAGGTTATTAAAGAAGGCATCGAGCGTAGTGAAATTTTAAACCATTATATTACCCCTAAAGATACGCACCGTACCCTTTCCATTTTTAGCAACCCCCAAGAAGGGCCTGAGTGGTGTCATGTGCCAGAGCATCAGAAAAAAGATTTGGCAGAAATGGCCGGAAATTTAACAGAAACACTATATAATGATAAAAACCCACCCACTTGTTGCCCTATATCTTAAGGCGATAACTTGTCGAAGCGTTCAATTTTAGAATCAATCTCCTTTTAATCTTTGTAAAAAATTCACTTTTTATACAAAAAGCGCTATAGTGAGCGCGATTTTATCCTAGGAGAAGTGTATGTCGACTGGTAATACTATTAAAAAATCCGGCCAATACTGTATGATTGCTGGTGGTGCCACCTTATTTATTATGGCTGCTAGTGCCACAATCATTCTAGATGTCGTATTCATTATTGCCATGATAAAGCAAGCCAATGAAGCAGCTAATAGTAACAATCGCAATCCAGCCGGATCTGGCATCAGACTTTTATCTACTTATTTACTTTGGGATTTGGTCAGCAACAACACACATCCTCTCATTCTTTTATTACTATCTCCTCTCGTAAGTATCGCAGCTGCAATATTGGCTGTCGCTCTGGATGTATCCTATGTGGCCACATGGATAGCGGGTGGTTGGGCAGCCGGCGCTGCTTTATTATTGCTTGGATATGGCCTTTATAAATTAGGTCAATATGTGAATAATGAGCAACCTCAGTTGGTCGAAAGACCCACAGAAAATTCTAGTTATATCAGTAGACTCATGCAATCTTGTGGTCTATTCCAAGAAAAGATTGAGATGACACCATGGGCGACTGCAGAGGTAGTGGATTCATCCAATGCTGATTTATCTGGGCTTCCTACTGCCAGAGCCTATGCCGTATAATATATTGTAGCCTGGATGAAAGCTCGAAGGGTTGCAAGTATGTTAACCCTATAAACCATCTTTGCGAAGCAGTGTTTGAAGCACCAAACTCATACGCTGCTTCACTTTTTTCGAATAAACAAGCGGTCATTTTGTCGTAATATCTTGACCTTGGTATTCACAGGGATCGGCGAAGAATATTGTTTGATATTGAATATGCCTTTGTCCAAAGATTGGACGGTGTACTCGTATTGAATCGCATGTGAATTGATGTATCCACGGCTTAGACCAACACCAGCGCCCGCTGTAATGCCTATCAATCCCATGCTCAATGCCCCTGCTCCCACGCCCACCACACTTGCTATACCTGCAAATAAAGGATTACCACTTATCAAGCCGCCTAACGCACCAAAACACACACCACCAATAACACCGCCTGCAACAGCACTCGCCCTACCAAAGGTAGCTGTATCTTGGAAAACACGATGTTTCATTGAATAAGTATTGGGGATTTCTTGGGTCGCAGTTATCACGCCATCAGCATAATGCTGTGGAAATATGCAACTACACAACATAGAAACAATTAATAATAAAGGAATAATCCGTGTATGTAAGCAATATAAGGTCATGAAGCATTCTCTTTTAAGTGATAGGTATCAAAGGGGAATCACATCCATGTTTTTGTATTTTTTGGTCACTATGGATTATATTTGAATTTAAAATCAAACACTAGGGTTTTAGCAGATCAAATCACATCAGCTTCATGATGTTCAAAACTCGCAACAAACGCATCAATTAATTTGGCAGCCACACTTGTGGCTACCGAGGGTCGTCCTGGTAAATCATCATATTTATACCAACCCGCTGCTTCAATTTCATCATCATCAATCACAATCTCGCCGCCAGCATAATCGGCTGTAAAGGCGATCATCAAAGAATCAGGAAATGGCCAAGGTTGAGAACAGGCATACACTAGATTTTTAATTTGAATCCCCACTTCCTCTAGCACTTCACGATGAACGGTTTCTTCAAGACGCTCTCCCGGCTCAACAAATCCTGCGATCAAACCATAGACGCCTGGTAAAAAATGAGGGCTTCTTGCCATCAAAAGGTGATCGCCTTTTTTAATCAATACAATAATAGAAGGCGATATTCTAGGAAAAAAACTCAATTCACACTCAGGGCAGGTGCGTTCAAATCCTTTGTGTTGATGGGCCGTATGCCCGCCACATCGACCACAAAAGCGATGATTTTTATCCCAAGTCAGTACAGAATGAGCTTTCACACCCAAACTATAAGTTTCATCCTGTAAAATAGCCAACGCTTGACGTAATGGCAGAGTTTGCAGCCCTTCAGATATCGAGCAACCTTGATCTATTTCAGCACAATAATAGTCAACGTTGTTCCATAAGCCTAGGCTAAACTGTCGAATAAGATATGGTTTTATCGCAACAATGTCTTGGTCATTTGGCAATCCCTCACTGTCACGCCATACTACCAATGCATCATTTTGAAAAATAAGCCAATGAGCCTGCTGCTGTGGAATTGTCGTCATATTGCACCTTCTTCAAGTCACACATTGTGCGTGGATTTCTTGACATATATATCAATTTAGATTAATTTTCTAACAGCTTTAACTGCTGGATTGAGCATCTATACGCTCTCCTGAGAAGAAAAGCAGACCGTATCCATGTATAATACTCAATTTAAACAAAACTAACCATTACTTAGTTCATAAAAGGCTCATGTCGTGCATAATTACAAACATACTTTGAATCTTCCTGTCACTGATTTTCCTATGCGTGGCAATTTGGCTGAAAACGAACCTGCTAGGCTAGAACAGTGGAAATTAGATAAATTATACGAGCAAATGCTCGCAAGCAAATCGCCTGACAACATGTTTATTCTGCATGATGGCCCTCCTTATGCCAACGGCAATATTCATCTGGGTCACGCATTGAACAAAGTCATCAAAGACATTGTGGTCAAATCCAAAACCTTATCTGGATTTCATACGCCTTTTATTCCAGGTTGGGACTGTCATGGTTTGCCCATTGAATTAAAAGTTGAAAAAGCACTTGGATTTTCCGCAGACAAACAAAATCCCTATCAATTTCAACAAGCTTGTCGTCAATACGCACAAGAACAAGTCAGCATTCAAAAACGTGATTTTGAGCGCCTAGGGCTGATGGGTGACTGGGAAAAACCTTATCTGACGATGGATCACAATATCGAAGCGGAAAACGTTTTGATTTTATCCCAACTGCTTGAACAAGGGTACATAGTCAGAGGCAATAAGCCCGTCAATTGGTGTACCAGTTGCGGCTCTTCACTAGCTGAAGCTGAGGTAGAATACGAGGACATCACATCAACATCGGTCTACGTCAAATTTAAAGTGGCGGACAAGGCCTCTATTTATAAAAAATTACATTTACCACAAGATGAGGGTGATCTTTCGATACTGATCTGGACCACAACCATCTGGACACTGCCGGCCAATAAAGCCGTGGCCCTGCATCCAGATATTGAATATGCTATTGTCGAATTTGGTCCTGACGCAGAAAAAATCATTGTTGCCAGTAAACTACTTGAAGATCTGATGCACAAGAAAAGTATAGAGCAGTATGAGGTACTTGGAACTTGTAAAGGGATTACGTTAGAACACGAACTGGTGAACCATCCTTTTTATGCGGTTCAAGTTCCTATTATTCTTGGTGATCACGTAACGGATGACTCCGGCACCGGCGCTGTACATACCGCACCTGCGCACGGTCAAGACGATTATATCGTTGGACAAACCTATGGTCTAGAAGTCACCAGTTTATTATCGAGTGATTGTATCTTCATTCCAGGGACGCAATACATTGAACATCAAACCATTGCACAAGCGAATCAAACACTTTTGTCTCTTTTAACAGACAATGGAAGTTTGTTTTTATCCGAACGTTATAACCATAGTTACCCGCATTGCTGGCGCCACAAAACACCCATTATATTTAAAGCCACGCCACAATGGTTTATTGATCTCAGTCGTAATGACTTACGTCAGTCGGTTCTTGAGCAAATCAACGACGTTCATTGGATGCCAGTGCGTGGTAGAAATACCATGAAAATAATGACAGAAAACAGGCCTGACTGGTGTATTTCAAGGCAAAGAGCCTGGGGTATTCCGATGTGTTTATTTATTCACAAACAAACCCAAGCCCTCCATCCTGATATGCAACGCATCATGCAACAAGTTGCAGAACGCATCAGAACCTCAGGGATCGAAGTTTGGTGGACGTTAGATCCCAAAGAACTCTTGGGTGACGACGCTGATCAATATGAAAAGGTATCGGATGTTTTAGACGTGTGGTTTGAATCAGGCTGTACTAATTTGAGTGTGGTCAAACAAAGGCCTGAATTTCAACACAATTTATCTGATCTTTATCTTGAAGGGATTGATCAATATCGAGGTTGGCTCATGTCGTCCTTGGTTTTATCAACAGCACTGACCAAAAAAGCACCCTATAAGCAAGTGGTGAGCCATGGGTTTACAGTCGATAGTACGGGCCATAAAATGTCCAAATCTATGGGTAATGGTATTGAGCCTTCAGACATCATCAATGAATATGGTGCAGATATTTTACGTTTGTGGGTAGCTTCTACTGAATACACAAAAGAAATGACCTTGTCGAAACAAATTTTACAGTCTATCTCCGATATGTATCGTCGTATTCGTAATACGGGTCGTTATTTGTTGTCAAGCTTACATGATTTTGATCCCAGCACTGATCTGGTTGCCAAAGAAGACATGCTCGCTTTAGACCGCTGGGCAGTTGATATTGCTTATCAGACTCAACAAAAAATTCTTGAAGATTATAACAATTATCAATTTCACAAAGTCCTAAAACATATCATGCATTTTTGCTCTATCCAAATGGGTGCATTTTATTTTGAGATCATCAAAGATAGACAATACACCATGCAACAGGATTCACGCGCACGCAGAAGTTGTCAAACCGCGCTTTATCATCTGTTACAAGCATTAATACCATGGATTGCGCCTATTTTATCTTTTACGGCAGACGAATTATGGCAATACCTCCCAGGTGCACATAGTAAATATGTGTTCACTGAAACGTGGTACCCTGATTTATTTCCAGCAGAAGAGACTCAATTTGATGCAGAATTTTGGCAATTCATTTTACAAATCAGAACCGATATCAATAAAGCCATTGAACAAGGTCGCAATCAAAAATTATTCTCGCAATCTTTGGAAGTTGAAGTAGAGATTTATGCTCAACCTGAAGCATCCAAATATTTAGACTTGCTAAAGGACGAGCTTCGTTTTGTCTTTTTAACGTCAAAAGTCACTTTAATAACAACCGACACATTGCCAGATACAGGGTTTGTGGGTGAACAAGGCAGTTATGCCCTATCCGTCAAAAAAACCAATGAAAAAAAATGTGAACGTTGTTGGCATCATGTAGCAGATGTTGGTACCAATGAGCAATACCCTGGTATTTGTTCTCGATGTGTGGATAATCTGTATGAAAAAGGAGAAGTTAGAGCCTATGTGTAAGGGTTCTGTCTCTTATCCTGCCTCCCCATCCGCCCTTTGGGCACCTTCTCCCCAAGGGGAGAAGGAATTTTTATGAATAAGACCTTGTTGATACAACAATTGCAATTAGAGCAACATATCGAAGGTGGTTATTTTGCTAGAACCTATCAGTCTTCATTAAAAATCAACGCTCATGCACTCATGTCCTCTATTTATTATATGTTGACCGATGATCGCCCTGTTGGTCATTTTCATAAAAATAAATCAGATATCATGCATTATTTTCATATTGGCTCACCCATCACCTATTTTACCATCAGTCCAACAGGGCTATTCGAGACGTTTATTCTAGGTCCAGATATCTCGCAAGAGCATGTGTTACAACAATTAGTACCTGGTGGATATTGGAAAGCGTCTGTCTTGACTACGGGTGAGTTTGGCTTATTAAGTGAAGCGGTATCACCTGGATTTGAATATGATGATATGCTCTTGGGAACGCCTGATCTACTGCGTGCTCAATACCCTCATTTGTGGGATAAAATAACACCTTATGTGAAAACCTAATAATAAAAGCTTGACAGCCTAATTACCTTTATCATTCAATATCATCATATCACTCGTTAAGAGCATCTTATGGACTTTGATCATGACTCTGGAAAAACCTATAAACAACTGTACCGTTCATTTAAAAATAGAATGCTTGCGGGTGTATGTGGAGGCCTAGCCTATTATTTTAAAATCGACCCGACGTTGGTTCGACTGCTTTTTGTGATTTTCTTATTTTTGGGCGGATCAGCGATTTTAATTTATCTGGTGATGTGGTTGATTGTGCCGGTAAATTATAAAATTTAACGCGTGGTCGTTTTGTTATCAAGCATTCGTAATTGAGCTAATTTTTCAGAAATTTTGATTTCTAAACCACGATCTACGGGTTGATACCACTCGACCTTCGTCATACCCTCGGGGAAATAAGACTCTCCGGCAGCATAGCCATGCGTTTCATCATGCGCATAACGATAGTCTTTACCATGACCTAATTCTTGTAATAAAGACGTTGGGGCATTACGCAAATGAATGGGAACATCGCGAGATTTATCTTGTTTTACAAAAGCTTGTGCTTGTTTAAATGCCTTGTAGCCAGCGTTACTTTTAGGCGCCATCGACAAATAAATTACGGCTTGTGCCAAAGCCAATTCACCTTCTGGTGATCCTAAGCGTTCATAAGTGCTTGCCGCATCATTGACGATTTGCATTGCGCGGGGATCAGCCAACCCAATATCTTCCCAAGCCATACGCACGATTCGTCTGGCAAGATAAGTAGGCTCTACCCCACCATCTAGCATCCGACATAACCAGTATAAAGCGGCATCAGGGTTAGATCCCCGTACTGATTTATGCAATGCGGATATTTGATCATAAAAATGATCGCCTTTTTTATCAAAACGTCGGAGATTTCCCGTCAAAGTATGTTGCAGCAAAGCCACTGAAATCACAGCATCTTGCTGATTGTTCACCGCCAAACTCACATGTTCCAATAAATTTAATAAACGTCTTGCATCACCATCTGCATACTCGATGAGCAACGCTTCGGCATCTGCATCAAACTGCAAATCGGTCAGCACCGTTTGACAGGCGCGCTGCAACAATAAAGCCAATTCTTCTGCCATTAAAGACTTTAATACATGGACTTGAGTACGGGATAACAAAGCGCTATTGACTTCAAACGATGGATTTTCTGTGGTGGCACCAATTAAGGTGATCAACCCTGATTCTGTGTACGGCAAGAGAGCGTCTTGTTGTGATTTGTTAAAACGATGAATTTCATCAATAAATAAAATGGTTTTTTGCTGAAACAGCTTATGTTGTTCAGCCAACTCCATGGCAGCACGAATATCCTTCACGCCAGAAAGAACCGCGGACAGCGCTATCCATTCACAGTCAAACGCTTTGGACATCAAACGCGCCAAAGTTGTTTTACCCACACCAGGAGGACCCCAAAGAATCATCGAGTGTAATTGGCCCGATTCAAAAGCCAATTGCAACGGTTTTCCTGGGCCTAATAAATGTTTTTGGCCAATCACCTCCGCCAATTGCGTAGGACGCAATTGCTCGGCCAAAGGCACATGCTTTTTAGTAAACTGAGTCTCAGTCATCATGCTATCTATTTAAAAATCACCACAAATGAAACTATAAACCATCTTTTTCTTCTAATGACAGGTGTCGTGCTTCAGACTCGAGCATCACAGGAATACCATCTCGAATAGGATAAGCCAGTCTATCGAAGCTACAAATTAATTCTTCTTTTTTTGCCAACAAAGATCCTTTACACAAAGGACAAACCAAAATAGCTAATAATTTTTTATCCACGTTTTTCTCCAATATGTGCCACTTGATCGCGCACATACAAAGGCAATGCTTTTGCTGCACTCGTCGCAGAAATCTCACCGGTTTGTACCAACTCAATCAATGCGTGGGCGTTAGGTGCAATACTATATTGTGATGTTATTCCCGCACACAATGCTTCAGACCATTGGGTCTGATAAGCCTCTAAACCCCAACCTGCTAACACAAAGGGTTGGTTTTCTGGCACAGTGACCGTATGGGGTGAACCCACTTGTATCTCTGTAGCCATTTTGACCCCGGGTGGATAGTAGGCCCAATAGACTTCTTGCATTCGCGCATCTAAAATCGCCAAAATCCCCTTGGATGATGCATGCGATTTGAGCATCATTCTAGTTTGATGGGCAATAGCATCCATACTACTTACCCCGAATAGAGGTAAGCTGTGTGTGTAAGCCAAGGCTTTTGCTATGCTACAAGCAATGCGTAATCCGGTAAAACTTCCTGGTCCTGAACCAAAAACAATGCCGTCCAAAGCTGCCCATGAGGTGTTGGCTGTCTGCAGCAAAGTTTGGATCATAGGTAAGAGATGCTTTGCATGCTCACGTACACTGTTTTGCTCTAAACTCTGAATCGTCCCCTCTACAGCCAAAGCCACTGTAGCCATTTCTGTCGACGTATCTAATGCCAGTAAATTCATGTTCTAAAACCACGCTCAATAAATGCCAATACTGTTTTTTCATCACGAGTTTTGCCAATAGGAGGCAAACTTGCAAAAATATGTTCGCCATAAGCTCTTCCTGTCAAACGAGGATCAGCGATCATTAATACACCACGATCTGTCATATCCCGAATCAAACGTCCCACACCTTGCTTCAAAGCCAACACAGCTGCCGCCAACGATATGTCATGAAATCCAGATAATCCTTGGGTTTTTAAATAATGCATTTTTCCCTGAAATACAGGATCTTTGGGGCTGGCAAAAGGAATTTTATCAATAATCACACAAGATAAACTATCCCCTTTCACATCGACCCCTTCCCAAAAAGTGGCAGTGCCTAATAATACCGCATTACCCAATTGCCTAAAACGTTCTAATAAGATAGGTTTGGCTTCTTCACCTTGCACCAACAATGGAAATGGCAATTGTGAACGAAGCAAAACAGCAACTTGTTGCAAAGCTCTATGGCTGGTAAACAAGAAAAAACACCGTCCGCCACATGCTTTAATCACGGGCAAAGCTTTGGCCAAAAGTGCTTCATAATACAGCAAATTTTTGGGATCAGGTAGACTTCTTGGCAAATAAAGCAAGGCTTGTTGCGTGAAATCAAATGGGCTCGGGAGCTGCAAGGTCACAGGCTGTTTTAATCCTAAGGGTTTGATAAAACAGGCAAAAGAATCAGACACTGTTAAAGTAGCCGAAGTGAACACATAGGCACACGCATTGCGTGATAATAAGGCATGAAATCCATCGGAAATATCTAAAGGCGTTTGATGAAACACCACACTACGTTTGAATTTTTCTACCCAACGAATGGTTTGTTTGTCTGGCAAACAAAATTGATGGATAAAAGCATGCAACGCAATACCTTTTTGTTTGAACTGCGCAAAACCACTGCCATCTTCAGCATTTGGCGCGGGTAATAAGGCCATCCAATCTTCAACAAACGCCAATAAATCTGACCAGGCTTGACGAAATGAAGGTTGTTTCATCCTCATATCCCAAGCACTACGGTCTTCAGATGCTGCCAGCCAGATACGATCTAAAATTTGGTCCAAAACCACTGACCATTGTTTGAATGGTTGATTCGGCAAGTCTAAAACCGGCCATTCCCGCACCATATCATCAAACAAGTCGCGCACTTGCCTGGTTCCAAATTGACTGGTATGAAATTCAGTCGCAATATCTGCCAGTTGATGCGCTTCATCGAACACAACCGTGCCCACTTGAGGCAATAATTCGCCAAACCCTTCTTCTTTCAAACGCGCATCCGCAAAAAAAACATGATGATTAATCACCACCACATCGGCTTCAATAGCACGTTTGCGGGCTTGCATCAAAAAACATTTGCTATGAAAATCACAGGCACGACCCAAGCAATTATCCAAGGTAGAGGTCACAAAAGGCCATGCGGTTGACTCTTCATTAAGCTCCGGCAATTCAGAGCGTTCACCATGGGTCAATTGCGGCAATTTTTCTCGCACATAGGCAATGTCTTGTGCGCAGGCGGCAGATTGTTGGCGATTTTGTTCAGAAAATAATTCGGTACGATGATGACAAATATAATTGCTTCGTCCTTTGAGATTTTGCACACGTGTGGACAACCCCAATGCCTGGATCAAAAGCGGTAAATCTTTTTGCACCAATTGATCTTGCAAGGTTTTGGTAGCCGTAGAAATAATGACTTTTTTACCACTCAATAAAGACGGCACCAAATAAGCAAAGGTTTTTCCAGTACCCGTCCCTGCTTCCACGACCAATTGACGTTGATGAAGAATAGCGTCTGCTATAGATGCTGCTAGCGTTGCTTGCTGCGTTCTCGCCACAAATTGCGGTATAGCAGTCGTCAGACGTCCGTTAGGAGCAAAAAGCGTCTGACAAGCAACTATCAAGTCCTCATGATGATGAGGAGCGGTTATTCTTTTGGCCACTCGTGTTCTAAATGCGCGCGCTTATCGCTCACGTTTTCCCAAGAAGCGGCATCAGGAGGACCATCTTTTTTGACGGTGATGTTCGGCCAGGTTTGGCTCAATTCTGCATTCAATGCCAAAAATTCTCGTTGTTCTTCAGACAAATCATCTTCTGATACAATCGCATTGATAGGACATTCAGGCTCACATAACGCACAATCAATACATTCGTCTGGATCAATGACTAAGAAATTAGGTCCTTCATAAAAACAATCCACTGGACACACTTCAACACAATCCGTGTATTTGCATTTGATACAATTTTCAGTCACAACAAAAGTCATCGTGTTATCCTTGATATGGTACTTAATCTCTTGATGATAACTGATTGTAAGAACAACGAAAAGAGGGATATGGTGGACTGAATATGATTTATCAATGCTTTTGTAGCCTTGATGAAGCAATGCGTAATCAAGGGAGTTGCAAAAGAATGTCATTAGTGCACTAACCTCCTTGATGACACTACGTTGCATCAAGGCTACTTTGGTAGTAAATCGAATTTGGTGCCCAGGGCCGGAATCGAACCGGCACGAGTGTTTTATACTCGAGGGATTTTAAATCCCTTGCGTCTACCTGTTTCGCCACCTGGGCAGTTTGATGGAGGCTGAGGCCGGAATCGAACCGGCGTCCGCGGCTTTGCAGGCCGCTGCATAACCACTCTGCCACACAGCCATCTAACTATAAATCTATAAAAAAAGCGACGTCGCGTCGCTTTAATTGGAGCGGGAAACGAGGCTCGAACTCGCGACCCCAACCTTGGCAAGGTTGTGCTCTACCACTGAGCTATTCCCGCTTACTCTACGGGAACGAATTCTACCTGAAATCATGTCGCTGTCAAGGCGTAAGTTCAGTTTTTTTAGTCAATTCTGGCCAAGCTATTTTTAAGTATTCTATCATTGACCAAATGGTTAAAATTGCAGCCAAATATAATAATCCCGTTCCTAATAAACCGCACCACGTGTAACTTTTGTGACACGCTATCAAAAGAATGATAGCAATCATTTGCATCGCTGTTTTGATTTTCCCAACGTAACTCACTGCAATACTGGTTCTTTGACCAATTTCTGCCATCCATTCGCGTAAGGCTGAAATCACAATTTCACGCCCCACAATCACTACAGCAGGTAAAGTCAAAAATTGTAACTCTGGCGAACCCACCAACAACACCAAGCTAGAGGACACCAGTAATTTATCAGCAACCGGATCAAAAAAAGCACCAAAGGAAGAAGACTGATGTAACTTTCTTGCCAAAAAACCATCTAACCAATCCGTCAGACATGCCAAAGTAAAAATAATTGCAGCAGCATAATGTGCCCAAACAAACGGTAAATAAAAAATCACAATAAAAATTGGAATCATTCCAATCCGCAAGAGTGTCAAAATATTAGGCCAACCAATCGCTACCATTTAATTATCCTTGATGTATTGTCTCAAATCGTGGTAATTATCAAATACATGCAACGCGCCGGCAGCACGTAAAGCATGTTCCTCCGTATGAAAAAAATCCATGCCGATGCTATGTACGCCAATAGAAGCAGCCATTTCTATATCAGAAATAGAATCCCCCACCATCAATGTTTGCACTGTTGTCACATCAAATGCAGCCATAATTTCTTCTAACATTTGAGGACAAGGCTTAGATGGCGCATCACTTGCGGAACGCGTGATCGGAAAATAAGCCTCTAACCCACTCACTTGCAATACCCTTGCCAATCCTTGGGCACCTTTGTTGGTGGCAATCCCTAAATGCATTCCTGCCTCAAAGAGCCAAAGAACAGTATCTTCTGCACCCGGTACCAATTGCACCGCAGTCGAAGACTCTGCAAGTATTTTTTGGGCTTCACGTAATACCTCTTCTTGTTGGTACACGGGGGCTTGCGGAAATAATTTTTTCACCGCAGTCGCGAGCCCCAAAGGCGCCAATTGTCGTGCAGTTTGTAAATCAAACCCACTCAAATGCAACCGTTCTGCAGCAACTGACAAACCATTCAATAAATAACCCAAACTATTTTCAGCCAGTGTTCCTTCCCAATCAAACACGACTAATTTATAACGATTAAGCACGATCTATGTTGCCTCCTAAGAGATTGAGGGCTGACGAAAATGTCGCATCTAAATCTGCTTCAAAACTATAGAGCTGTTCATTGAGCGTAAACTGAATGGCACGTGCGTGTAAATACATTCTTGGTTTAAGATCACAAAGACTAGGCAAAGAATCCACTGGGCTATATTTGCGATCGCCGATAATTGGATGTCCCAAATGTGCGGCATGCACGCGAATTTGATGAGTTCGTCCTGTTTTAGGAGATGCCTCTACCCAACATGCATCTGCATAATTTTCCAATACTCTAAATCGTGTTTCTGAGCGCTTACCCTCTTCGGATACTACAACCATGCGTTCGCCAGATTTTAAAACTGACTTTAGCAAAGGCGCATCCACCTGCGTAGAAGCTTTTCCATGCCAAGGATGAGCTAATAAAGCCCAATATGTTTTTTGAATCGTACGCGCTTCTAACAAAGCTTGGATGGCTCGCAAACTGGAGCGCTTTTTTGCCAAAAGCAAACAACCAGATGTTTCTCTGTCCAAACGATGCACCAATTCTAAGTATTTTAAATCTGGACGAATTTGACGCATCGCTTCAATAACACCAAGATTTAGTCCACTTCCCCCGTGAACGGCAATACCTGCGGGTTTTGACAACACCAAAATGCGCTCATCTTCAAAGATAACGTTGTTGAGCAAGCAATCGGTTAATCCCACACTGACCTGTGTTTCTTTCGCAGAAGACAGTCGAATAGGTGGAATACGCACCGAATCTCCGCAAGCAATACGTGAAGAAGGTTTGGCTCGTTTACGGTTCACACGGACTTCCCCACCTCGTACAATGCGATAAATATGGCTTTTAGGAACGCCTTTTAGAATACGTAACAAATAGTTATCTAAACGTTGACCATCTTCTTCTTGCGTAATTATGACGTACCGCACTTCTTGTTGCGAATCATTGTGCATCAAACTCTTTCCTCTGGTTGATTTTTTTGTTAAGATTATATACTTAAGTGCGTGCATGGCTAGATAGCCAGCTAAAAAAGAATATATTGCGCATCTCTTAAGTCGAAGTCTTCATTCAAGTACCAGAGCCAAATTGAACACATATTTATTCAGAGACTCACGCATGCCGAACATGCGACATTATACCAAACATGCGTCTTCGAACACGAAGGCAGTATACGTGCGTTCTGTCACTATAGAAAAACATCAAACCGGTTACTGTGGTAAACCTTAGGCTTAAGTTACAGCGCCCTATTAAGGGGTAAAGAAATGGCAACTATGGAGAAAATGTTAATTAACGCAACACAAACTGAAGAAATTCGTGTTGCACTGGTCAAGGATAACCATTTATATGATTTAGACATTGAATGTCCTGCGGAAATTAAAAAGAAAGGCAATATTTATAAAGCGATTGTCACACGCAGAGAGCCTAGTTTGGATGCAGTGTTTGTTGAATATGGTGCCAAACGCCAGGGTTTTCTACCTTTAAAAGAAATTGCACCTTCTTATTTTGCAAAGCAATCAGGTCAAGGCACAGACAAACCTTCCATCACAAGTTTGATTCGTGAAGGCCAAGAATTATTGATTCAAGTCGATAAAGAAGAGCGTGGCAACAAGGGCGCTGCACTAACGACCTATATTACTTTGGCTGGATGTTATTTGGTACTCATGCCAAACAGTCCGCGTTCCGGCGGCATTTCTCGCCGCATTGAAGGCGATGATCGTGATGAATTAAAAGAAACTTTAAATGCACTCACACTCCATGAAGACATGGGATTGATCATTCGCACCGCTGGTGTTGGCAAAAGCCAGGAAGAATTACAGGGCGATTTAGACATGCTATGCCATCAATGGCAAGCGATTAAAAACGCCCAAAATACTCAAATGGCGCCTTGTTTGATTCACCAAGAAGGCGATGTCATCATTCGGTCTATTCGTGATAATTTGCGCAAATCAATTGGCGAAATCATCATTGATGATCAAGTGTCTTATGTCAAAGCCAAACAGTACATTGAACAAGTCAAGCCCGATTTTTTACCTAATTTAAAGCTCTATCACAGTACCGTGCCTTTGTTTAATTTTTATCAAATTGAAAGCCAAATCGAAACCGCATATCAACGCGAAGTATTGTTGCCTTCCGGAGGCGCATTGGTTATCGATCGTACCGAAGCATTGGTATCTATTGACATCAACTCGGCCAAAGCCACTAGTGGTGCAGATATTGAAGCCACAGCGCTGAATACCAATCTAGAAGCAGCCGATGAGATAGCCAGACAATTACGATTACGTGATCTCGGTGGTTTGGTTGTCATTGATTTCATCGACATGAGTTCGTCTAAAAACCAACGTGACGTTGAAAATCGACTCAAAGAAGCCCTCAAAGCTGACCGAGCTCGTATTCAAATAGGACGTATTTCTCGCTTTGGTTTGTTAGAAATGTCACGCCAGCGGTTGCGTTTGTCACTTGGAGAAAGTGCGCAAGAAGTTTGTCCACGCTGTGAAGGACGAGGTACAGTCCGTAATATTCAATCCAGTAGTTTGTCCATCATTCGGTTGATTGAAGAAGAAGCCTTGAAAGAAAAAATCAATGAAATTCAAGTACAGCTCCCGGTGGATATGGCAACTTTTATCATGAACGAGAAGCGTGAGTTCATTTTTAACATTGAAAAACGTCATAATGTGCATGTATTGATTATTGCGAATCCTTATTTGCATTCGCCACAATACACTATCACTCGAATCAAAGAAGACAACAACAATAAATCAAAAAAACCAAGCTATACACTGATTCAACAACCAGAATTAAATATTGTTCACGCAATAAGCACACCCCTGCATCGAGACGAGCCAGCGGTCAAATCTTATGATACTCAGGCGTTTAAACATCCTAGTACGTTGAGTTTCTTGCAAAGATTCATGCAAAAATTGTTTGGCACTACACAAGAAAATGCACCCTCTCATGCGGCTCCAATGCCTACTGCACAACCTACAAAGCTGCGATCATCAGAACAAAAACCTGGATCGGAACGTCGTCGTCGACCCAATCAACAACAACGGCGCCCTTCTTTATCCCCTGCCCGGAAGAAAAATCCTTCTCAACAGAGTGGCCAAGGGGCATCCAATAAATCTGATTCATCTCGAAAAAATTCGGTAGAGTAAAACTTACTCTAGATGCCGTGCTCAGTGCACGGCATTACCCTCTCACTCATCTGCCCTTCGGGCACCTCATATCCTGTGGGGCGAAGGAAACAGACAATACGTCACTCGATAAGTTCTCAATATTGTAGACTTTTTATTTAAAATCATTTATTATCTGCGAATTGTGCAATTACTAACATTGTACAATACTGGCATTTTAAGTACAGTGTGTTACATATATGGACAACCATAACAATAAATAAATGCCTACGTTACTAACTACTAAATGAGGATTTTACAATGCAGAACAAAATTGGTTCTAAAGAAGACCTATTAGATCAAGCTGAAAATGTTAACACAGCTGCAGAAGCTGCAGAAGCTGTAGAAGCTACTGAACCTACTGAAGTTTCAGAAGTAACAGCAGCACCTTCTTACTACGCTAGAGCCAAAAATTTCGCTACAGCTGCATCTGCACCTGCATCTAGATTTGCTAACTCAAATCGCGGTTACGCGTTATTAGCAGTAACAGCAGTAGTATCTACTGCATATTTAACTGCTTTGGCGTTGAATCCTACACTAATTCCTTACGGCTTAGCTGCACTAAGTGGCTGGCATAAAACTGCAGCTGCAGTTGCTGCAAGTGTTGTTGCTTTAACATCAGCCTATTTGATCTCGCCTGCTAGCTTCAATGCACTTAAAGGTCTCTTGAACAATGTAGCAGCAAGTCCTAAAATTCAATTGGCACTGGCTGGATTGTTAAGCGCTGCTTTGATTGCTCTTGTATATACAAATCCTGCATTTTTAGCATTTGCTGGTTTAAGTACACTTAGCACTACAGCAAAAGTTGCTGCAACAACTACTGCAGTTGCTGCAATCAACGCTTACCCAGCATTCAGCTTGTTTAAAGCGCGTGCTGCTGCTCCTGCTGCTCCTGGCGCTGGCGCTGTTGTTGATGCTGCTAACGTTGTTGATGCTGATGAGCAAACAACAAATACAATGTCAGCGTAATTTATTCCTTAATACCTCATGCGCTACAATTGTAGCACATGAGGTATTTTTCTAGCTTTTACTCCTGTCTCTTCAACCCTGTAGCAATTGGATTCACTCCAACATTAGGATTGACACCACAATTATCCAGTAGTTTTAATAAGTTATTGCCTTTAACCGTCAAACGCTTCACACAGTAAATATCTAAATAGCTTTGCAGTATATAAGAATACTCAGGCAAGGTTAAAATAGCTAAGATCTTCTCTGCGCGTGCCAAATGTAAGGTATCCTTTTCATCACATACTTGAAACAACACCGCGCCTAACATCGCTGCAAAACTGGCTTTACGTGCTGACTGGGCCGCATAAAAGCGCTGGATGCATTCGTCTAAAGCTCGATCTTTGTCCCATTCTATCCAAGTCTCATATAGTTTAAGAGACGCTTCAGATTGAAATGATTCTACAGATTGTAAAGTTTGCAAAGCATGCGCAACGGGAATCACGGCTTGTACATTGGCCCAAGAACAATTTCCTACAATTTGAGAGGGAATCGGTAATTGCAACACAGGAACTAAGCCTAAAATGGTATTAATGTCTTGATGAAAATAACGTCTACTTTGTTTTTTATATAAAAAATCCAAAATAAAATTCAAGGTTACTGCTTTTGGATGGGACATCCTATAAATATTCACACTGCCTTCTTGCAAACTATTTTCACCTCGATCTATCTTAGCCCACCAGTCTTTATAACGAACGAAACATAAAGCATGACCCTGGCTAGCAGCGGGCAAAATCAATAACGGCGATTGTGCGAGTTGTTGAATGCGTTGATGATGTTGGTTGGTCAGTGCAGCATGATGCTGTAATTGAAGCAATTCATCTGCCACTGCAAATCCATCCATCATGACGTGCACAAAAGGAAATAGATGGCGTAAATGCCGTGTAGAATAGCTACTGGTAAAGCGCCGTAAAGAATCTTTCACCACGGCAACCGTAAACTCTAAAATAAATCCCTCATAATCTAATTCAATAAATTCCCCTTCCGCGGTCACGATATCAACATCACCCGTTAATTCAAAGCGATGACCCAGTAATTTGGCATAAATGAAATCAAGCGCAAAATCTAGTTTGGCTTGATATTGATACAACAGATGTTTGATGTCAGATTGTGAACGTAAAATGGGATACACGAGCACCGATAAACCCGATCGAGTATAAGCATTCGGATTAGCACCTTTGACCAACAACAAACGAATCAGCTCTATATCAGCATTGTCCACAGCCCAATGCAATGCAGTACGTCCAGTGACATCAGGTTTGTTGACGTCAACACCGCGATCTAATAACAATTTAGCGATAGTAGTTTGGCGAGTAATGGCTGCCTCAATCAATGGCGTGAACCCATATTCATCAATATCATCTAAGGAGGCGCCTTCACGCAGATAATAATCAAAATCTGGCATGCGACAAGAGATGATGTCATTGGCTATGGTCATGAATTTGGGCTCCGTAAAAAATACGATTAGATCTATGCGGTTGAAGGCTCATCTGCTCTTTGAACATCTTCTCCCCTATGGGGCGACAGAATGTCTTAAAAACCTTGCGGTTTTGGAGCAGAGGACATCTTCGGCATATTACCTAAGCGTAACTGTTTTTCCATTTCTTGCTCACGTCGCTCGTTATCGAATTCACGACGGGCTTCGGTGTTTAAAGGAGGTTCGGGGTTTAAATTGGGGTCAATACCATCAAATCGCTGACTGTTTAACCAAGGATTTTGCAAAATATTATTTTGCAACTCGCCTTCTTTCGCTATGTTTTGTTGGATCGATTGTTCCGCATCTGGATGGGAGCGCGCATGTACTTTGGCATAATGCCGATGGCCATCTTGTTCCATCAGACGTCGTTGCCGATCCATAAACTTCGTATCATCTGATAAATAACCAACTCTGGTTATTCTGGTCTCGCCATGCGCCACCACACTGAAAAGAATCTCAGTCCACAAAGGCGAAGATTGTCCAGAATGCTGAATCATCAAATTATGTTTGCCTACGCCTAAAGCACTAGGATTAACTTGAATATCAATAGTGCAAGAGGCTTGAGGCGCCAAAGTCAATCCAATATGGCAGGTACCGCCTACAAATCCTACGCGCGGGTCACGCCCGGGCTCGAAACCAAGCCCGGTGATCGTGATAGCGGAGTTGCTTTGATTCGATAAAGTATAAGTTTGGCAAAGAGGTTTGCTACCTAATCTTAGAGACGGCCAGACTGGCATGGGTAAAGCCCATGCTAGGGTTTTCATGTCGGTAATAATCGCTATGTGGTTCTTTTTCATACCTTAAGTATACATCTTACTTACAAATAGTCACGACATAAGAGCTCTGCAATTTGAATAGCATTGGTCGCTGCCCCTTTGCGGACATTATCTGCCACGACCCACAAATCCAATCCATTTGGATGAGAAATATCTTGGCGAATACGCCCAACAAACACCTCATCATGGCCTGTGGCGTGAGAAATAACAGTTGGGTATTTATTTTTGTCATCAACCACCACAACTCCGGGTGCTTTTTTCAGAAGTTTTTTCGCTTCAGCGGCAGTCAGTGGTGATTTAAATTCCACATGAATGGCCTCTGAGTGACCATACAACACCGGAACACGTACCGCAGTTGGATTGACCAGAATCGTATCATCACCCAAAATTTTCTGGGTTTCCCAAACCATTTTCATTTCTTCTCTGGTATAGCCATTGTCTTGAAACGCATCAATATGTGGCAACACATTAAAGGCAATTTGCTGAGGATAAACGCTGGGTTTGACAGGACGACCATTGAGCAGCTGTCCTAGTTGGTTGATCAACTCTGAAATAGCTTCTTTGCCTGTACCTGATACAGATTGATAAGTCGCAACATTGATACGTGTGATACCAACCGCATCATGTAATGGTTTTAAAGCAACCAACAGTTGAATCGTCGAACAATTGGGATTTGCAATAATACCTTGGCGAGTATAATCGGCGATGCATTCTGGATTGACTTCTGGAATGACCAAAGGGATATCTGCGTCATAACGAAAACAAGAACTGTTATCGATCACTACACAACCATGAGCCGCTGCAATAGGCGCATATTGTTTAGACACTTCATTGCCAGCAGAAAACAATGCCAAATCAACATCCGTAAAGTCGAATGTTGCTATATCTAATACATCTAAAGTATCGCGACCAAAGTCAATGGTCTTACCTACCGAACGTTCTGAGGCAATAGCATATACAGTGTCAACTGGAAACTTTCTTTCTATCAACCCAGCCAACATCGCTTCGCCAACAGCACCAGTCGCACCCACAACAGCTACATTATAAAGTTTTGTCATTTTTTTCCTTCAAATACGAATATCACGTAAATTTTGTGCGGTTAACATAAAAACACCTTCGCCGCCATGTTCAAAGTCCAACCAAACAAAAGGGACTTCGGGATAAGCTGCTACCAAGGCGTCTTCACTCAAACCAACTTCAAGTATCAAAATGCCATTTTCAGTCAAATATTGAGCAGCTTGCTGCAACATACGTCGCACAAACGCCAAACCTGCGTCATCCGCTTCTAAAGCCAATTTAGGCTCATGGTGATACTCCGCAGGCAGCGTCAACATCGCATCACGAGACACATAGGGCGGATTACTCACGATGATATCATACAAGTGCGCCGGAACTTGATCAAAACCATCTGATTGTATCAAGGTCAATTGCTCTGTCACTTGATGCCGCTCTTGATTGATAGCAGCTACAGCCAAAGCATCTTTTGATATATCCACAGCGTCTACCGTTGCACCAGGAAATGCTTCACAACACGCAATTGCAATACAGCCACTTCCCGTACACATATCCAAAATACTCGACACTTGTTCTGCTTCAATCCACGGTGAAAATTGATGTCGAATTAACTCTGCAATAGGTGAACGAGGAATCAATACACGTTCATCCACATAAAAACTCATCTCACAAAAATAAGCTTTATGGGTCAAATAGGGCACAGGAACATGGTGCACCACTCTTTGCTCCAACCGTTCCAGAAGTAATTTCTTTTCGACTTCGGTCAAACGACTTTGTAAAAATTGCTTGTCGATGTCCCAAGGCAGATGCAAAGTTTCGAAGACCAAAGCATATATATCGTCCATTGCATTATCTGTACCATGACCATAATATAACGGCGCAGAACAGGCCTGAGAGATGCCATAACGAATCACATCTATAATACTAATCAGTTCTTTGCCGTCTGAGGTAAAAGACATAAAGTCACCTTGAAAATCGAAAGAATAAGATTATATGCTATACTGCCTTGGGTCACAATTTAAAGCGTACTTATTCAAGGTAAAGGTATCTCATTTGAATACTTTACCTACGTGCCATGCTCCATGCACGGCATCTATACGATCTTGCCCAAGATCGAAACAGGATTCGGCGCACAAAGCGCGGAACGTAGGAACAAGAGGTGAGATCTATGACAAAATATCCAATTTCGCCAGAAGACCGGGCTTTATTTCGCGATATGATGCGAGACGTTACGCCTTTGGATCAAAAAACACCTCCTGCTATTCCATTGAAATCCAAATTGCAGCATAGAGAACCGATCAAACCCAAAGACTATGATTTATCAGATTATTATGCTGATCCCGTGCAATCCGACAGTATTTTAAAATATCATCGGCATGGCATTAGTCCCAAACAAACTCAAATTCTTAAATCAGGACAATTAGCTTGGACTGCCAAGCTTGATCTTCATGGACTCAGACCTGATGAGGCCAAAGATCGCTTAAACCACTTTTTGGCGTATCATTTAAACAACCAACATCGCTGGGTTTTGATCATTCATGGGAAAGGAGGTCGATTTGGTGAAGCACCTGTGCTAAAAAACCTGATCAATCATTGGTTGAGACAAATTCCAGATGTCCTTGCTTTTCACAGTGCATTACCCAAACATGGTGGAGCAGGTGCTATGTACGTGTTGTTAAGAAGAGTTGACAACGAAGAAAATTAAAACATGCCATGCTACCTACTCCAAGCCCCTACGTTCCGCGCTTTATGCGCGGAATCTGAATCTATGATCCCATAAAGATGGATACCGCGGACAAGCCGCGGTATGTAGGGGATGGGTGGTCTGTACTCCATGCCCCTACTCCTACGTTCCGCGCTTTATGTGCGGAATCTGAATCTATGATCCCAAAAGATGGATACCTCGGACAAGCCGCGGTATGTAGGGATGGGTGGTCTGTGATCCATGCCCCTACTCCTACGTTCCGCGCTTTATGCGCGGAATCTGAATCTATGCTCCCAAAAGATGGATACCGCGGACAAGCCGCGGTATGTAGGGGATGGGTGGTCTGTACTCCATGCCCCTACTCCTACGTTCCGCGCTTTATGCGCGGAATCTGAATCTATGATCCCAAAAGATGGATACCGCGGACAAGCCGTGGTAGTAGGGATGGGTGGTCTGTGCTCCATGCACATACTCCTACGTTCCGCGCTTTATGCGCGGAATCTGAATTTATGATCCCAAAAGATGGATACCTCGGACAAGCGCTAATACGTAGAGATAGTATCAGTCATTTTTCCAAAGTTTTTTATGAGCTGAGATGATAAAATATAGACAATTACTGGTCAAGCTGATAGCATTTTACTTTTTTAAAAATTTATTTCGCACATCGTGCTCAGGAGCTAGTTAAAGATGTCAAGATCGCATCACTCTGGAAAAACAAAACGCGACTTTAAGCCATGGTTGATCTGGGGTTTAGGCTGTCTTTTTTACTTTTATGAATGTTTATTACAAGTCTCACCTAGTGTGATGAGTAGTGAGTTGATGCGCGATTTTTCTGTGACCAGCCATACATTAGGTATTTTATCGGGTATTTATTTTTATTCCTATGCCGGCATGCAGCTTCCTTGTGGCCTTATGACCGATTATTTCGGACCACGTCGTTTATTGACCATCGCTACAACTATTTGTGCCATCAGCACAATTGCTTTTGGTCTAACCGAAAACTTTTTTATGGCGTGTATAGCCCGTCTGATGATCGGCTTTGGCTCCGCTTTTGCAGTTGTTGGTACGTTAAAATTGGCCTCTAATTGGTTTCCAGCCAATCGTTTTGCATTTTTAACCGGCATGATGGTGACTTTAGGCATGTTGGGTGCCATTTTTGGAGAAGCCCCACTGGCCGTATTGATTGATCATTACGGTTGGCGTCATAGCATGCTTATCATGGGCTGCATTGGCCTCATTGTGGCTTTATTGATTTTTACATTCACCAAAGATCATGGTACTCATGTGTACCAAACAGCATCAGAAGACACCAAAGAAGAAGGTTCGATTGGCCAACGATTGCTTATTTTATTGCGTAACAAGCAACTATGGTTGGTCGCATTTTATGGCGGATTGATCTACACAGCTACTCCGGTTATTTGTGGATTATGGGGCGTCCCGTTTTTGATGCTGAGCATGCATTTGCCTAAAGCGGTCGCAGCAAATTATATTTCCTTAATTTTATTTGGCTGGGCTTTGGCTGGACCTCTGTGGGGTATTTTTTCCAATAAAATTGGCTTACGCAAACCGCCTCTCTATATTGGTGGGATTGGCGCATTGATCACCAGTAGTTTATTCATTCTTTGCCCCATTCAAAATAAGATAGTGATGCAAATCTTGTTGTTTGCTTTTGGTATTTTTTCTGCTGGATTTTTACCAGCCTTTGCCTTGGCCAAAGAACTATGCAATCAAAAATATGTCGCTACTGCATTGAGCTTCATGAATATGATGAACATGGTCGGGATCGCCATTGTGCAACCAGCCGTTGGGTTCATTCTTGATAGTTTGTGGTCCGGACAAATGGAACACAATGTACGTATTTATACGGTAGAAAATTATCATACTGCTTTGGCTGTGTTGCCTATTGGCATGCTCATTGCAGTAATGTTGCTCCCTTTTATTCATGAAACTCATTGCAAAGCCGCAGTGAAATAAGAGTACTGATATGAAAAAATTATACATAAAAACCAATGGTTGCCAGATGAATGTCTATGATTCTTCCAAAATGGGGGATGTTTTGGCAAAGTCTCATGGTTTAGAAACCACAGATGTTCTTGAAGATGCGGATATGATCTTGTTGAATACCTGTTCTATTCGTGACAAAGCTCAAGAAAAAGTGTTTTCTCAACTGGGTCAATGGCGTGATTATAAAAAAGCGAACCCACACGTCATCATTGGCGTAGGCGGCTGTGTTGCAAGTCAAGAAGGTGGGGATATCCTCAAACGCGCACCCTACGTGGATCTTATTTTTGGTCCCCAAACACTACATCGTTTGCCGGCTATGCTGGACGAACGGTTAGACAAACGTAAACCCGTGGTTGATATTAGTTTTCCTGAAATTGAAAAATTTGATCATCTTCCAGCGCCCCGCGCTGAAGGCCCGATTGCATTCGTATCTATTATGGAAGGATGTAGTAAATATTGTAGTTATTGTGTTGTTCCTTATACCCGTGGTGAAGAAATCAGTCGTCCTTTTGACGATGTATTGGCCGAGTGCTATCAACTGGCTAGCCAAGGGGTACGTGAAATTAATTTGTTAGGTCAAAACGTTAATGATTATCGCGGTAAAATGGCATCTGGTGATATTGCTGATTTGGCGTTACTCATTCAATATTTATCGGCCATTGATGGCTTGGGTCGCATTCGCTTCACCACATCTCATCCTTTGGCTTTTTCTGATAATTTGATTTCGGCTTTTGCTGAAGTTCCTATTTTAGCCAATCATCTGCATTTGCCCGTACAATCTGGCTCTGATCGTATTTTGGCTTTGATGAAACGAGGTTATACGGCACTTGAGTTCAAATCTAAAATTCGTAAACTTCGTAAAGTACGACCTGACATTCGCTTGTCGACCGATATTATTGTTGGGTTTCCTGGCGAAACAGATCAAGATTTTCAAGACACTATGGATCTGGTTCATGAGATCGGTTTTGACATGTCGTTTAGTTTTATTTTTAGTCCACGACCTGGAACACCAGCCGCAAATTTACCCGATCCCACGCCAATGGAGGTTAAAAAACAACGGCTGAAGATTCTCCAAGAACGTTTAGGCATTCAATCAGCACGTTATAGTCGTGCTTTAATTGATACCACGCAACGGATTTTGGTCACAGGTGTTTCTAAAAAATCAGATACCCAATTGGCAGGTCGAACTGAATGTAATCGTGTGGTCAATTTTGAGGGCCCCCAAGATTTGATTGGACAATTTGTAAATATCGATATCACCGATGCACAACCTAATTCGTTAAGAGGTCATTTAAGTACGGTAAGTCTTTGACATGACTGCTCACCCTATAACAGTCATTGTTTCGCCAGACTACACAGGTCAAAGAATTGATCGTGTTCTGGCGCAATTATTTCCGGAATGGTCTCGCTCAAAGCTTTGCATGTGGCTCAAAGAGGGATTGGTCACAGTCAATCAAAACGTGTATAAACCCAATGATAAAGTATGGGGTGGCGAAGAAATTATCTTAACCATTCGCCAAGATACAACACCTTCTCACCATCAACCCGAAAATTTGCCTCTAGATATTCTATTCGAGGATGACGATGTCTTAGTCATCAATAAAGCACCTGGATTGATTGTACATCCTGGTGCTGGCAACCCCAATGGCACCCTGCTCAACGCATTGCTCCATCACCATGAACCCATACAAAATGTCCCAAGAGCTGGCATTGTGCATCGTTTGGATAAAGACACGTCCGGAATCATGGTGGTTGCGAAAACTTTAGAAGCGCATACCAATTTGGTTCGCCAAATGCAAGCACGCGAGATTCAACGCCAATATTTGGCATTGGTTTATGGCCATGTGATTGCAGGCAAAACCATCAGCACTGGATATGGCCGAGACCCACATAACCGCTTAAAAATGGCCGTGATGGATCAGGGAAAACCTGCTATTACACATTTTACCGTACGTAAACAATATCAATTCGTTAGTTTGTTAAATGTCGCACTCCATACTGGGCGTACCCATCAAATTCGCGTTCATATGGCTCATATCAAGCATCCTATTGTTGGTGACCCGCTTTATCATAATCGCAATAGTTTAAAAGCAGGCATGAGTGCAGATTTACGTCAAACATTGACCACATTCCCTCGCCAAGCCTTACATGCTCATACCTTAAGCTTCAAACATCCTATCTTGGATACAGCATTGACCTTTGAAGCGCCTATCCCTTATGATTTCCAAACTCTATTGGCTTTTCTTGATCAGGACATCACGCTATGAAGTGTTTAGAAGCGCAATGGCCAGCCCCTAGCTCTGTTCGAGCACTGACCACTCAACGCACGCAAGGAGTCAGCCAAACGGGATATGCGGCCTTTAATTTGGCCAATCACGTTGGTGATAATGCCCAACATGTGGCAGCCAATCGCGCCCACTTACATCACTCATTGTCCCTCCCTAATGAACCGATCTGGTTACATCAAACCCATAGCACCCGATGTGTGGTGGTGGATACACCAGATGTGAGCCGAGATGCCGATGCAGCTATCACACGGCAAAGAGATCAAGTCTTAGTCGTCATGACCGCTGATTGCTTACCTATAGTGATGTGTGATCAACAGGGCAATGAAATTGCAGCTATTCACGCCGGATGGCGAGGATTGGCTGCCGGCATTCTGGATAACACCACAGCGTTGATGCAAGCAAACATGAGCGACTGTCTTGCTTGGATTGGTCCCGCTATTTGTGGCCGTTGCTATGAAACAGGAGCAGAAGTGCTGGATAATTTTTCAATGCGCTATCCTTTCGCTCATCAAGCGTTTCATCGGATTGACCAACAGTGGTATGCTGATTTGTCTCACATGGCGACTTTGATCTTTGCAGCTCTAGGCGTTACTGCTGTTTACCCTTCTGCTGCATGTACTTTTGAATCAAATTCTCAATTTTACTCCTATCGTCGTGAGCCACAAACCGGTAGAATAGCTACATTAATTTGGTTTCAGGAGGATCCCTTATGAACACAACATACTCGTACATCGTTCGTATCACATTGCTGTTGCTAAGCATGACTGTTCATGCTGAAGATGGACAAGCCGTACAATTGAATACTTTAGCACCGGTTTTAAAACAAGCCATGCCGGCCATTGTGAATGTTGCGGTACAAGGCATCCTTCCAAGCCAACCTCCCGCAGCAGAAGATGACAATCAAGACAAACCGGTGGCTCCTCCAACAATGCCGGAAAAACCAAAAAAATTCCAAAGCATCGGATCGGGTGTGGTGATTGATCCCGCTCAAGGCATTATCATTACCAATGACCATGTGATTCGCAATGCACAAATCATCACCGTTACGTTAAATGATGGTCGCCGCCTAAAAGCAAAATTGATTGGTGGTGATAGCGAAACAGATGTCGCGGTATTAAAAATTGATGCCAAAAATCTCAAATCTATTCCATTGGGTGACTCTGATACCATGGAAGTAGGTGATTTTGTTGTAGCCATTGGTAATCCCTTCGGATTAAATAGTTTTGGGAATAGCCAATCTGCCACATTTGGGATTATTTCCGCCATGAAACGCTCGGATCTGAATATTGAAGGCATCGAAAATTTCATTCAGACAGACGCAGCCATTAATCCTGGTAATTCTGGTGGCGCATTGATCAATGTCAAAGGTGAGTTGATCGGTATCAATACCGCAATTATTTCGATGTACGGTGGCAGCGTGGGTATTGGTTTTGCGATCCCCATCAATATGGCAAAAGATGTAGCACAACAAATCATCAAATATGGATCAGTCCATCGCGGATTAATGGGTATCTTTGTGCAACACCTGACGCCCGAATTGGCGCAAGCCATGGGGTACGATGATCATACGCAAGGCGCATTGGTCGCCCAGGTCAACCAAGGCTCTCCTGCAGAATTAGCCGGTATCAAAGCCGGTGATATCATCTTAGAGATCAATGGCACTAAAATTACCCAAGCATCTCAAGTGAAAACAGTCGTGAGTTTATTGCGCGTGGGTAGTGAAGCCTCTATCCTGGTCAAGCGTAATAATAAAGACTTGAAATTACGTGCTGTGGTGACTGATATCAAACAAAACGAGCAACAACAACAATCAAGTAATCCGTTTTTATATGGCCTTGCTTTGAGAAACTTCGAACAAGACTCTCCGCCCCATGGCCATATCAAGGGCGTACAAATTGTTGGAGCTTCAGAAAATTCAGCGGGATGGCGCGCAGGTTTGCGTCCAGGTGACGTGATCATCGCTGCGAACAAAATCCCAACGCCAGATACAGCAGGTTTGCAAAATGTGGCCAAGCAAAAGCAACAACAATTGTTGGTGCAAATTTTGCGTGGACCAGGCGCATTGTATATTTTGATTATTTAGATAGTACCCACACTGGCCCGCATAGCGGGCTTGGTGTAGCACAAGGAAACATTCGATTGAGGTAACAAAACCCTTGATTACGTGTTGCTACATCAAGGCTACAATCGTTGAATCAGCTGCAACTTGATAATATAAGATATAAGGAGTCTTTGTTATTGATGCATCATTTTTGTTATATACAAAAAAATGGGCCGAGTATCATAAAAAGCCTAACATGATTAATTTAAGATCAAATTATACAAGGATAAATATAAAAAGAAAGGCATCCTTACATGAAAGCGATCTCGTCAAACAGATCTGAGGCCAACAAAACACGACTGCCGCGTTGGGCAGCTGCACGATCTCCAGCTGTCGCATGCATCATCACTCCTGCTTGAGCAGCTTCCCACGGCGTTAATCCCTGGGCCAACAAACCCGCAATCATACCACTCAGTACATCGCCCATACCAGCAGTGGCCATTGAGGGGTTCCCAGCCAGACAATGCCTAAGATCTTGGTTTGCAGTTCCAATCAAAGTGCCAGCACCTTTTAAGACAATGACACCTCCGTATCGTTGTTCAAGGGCTCGCAAAGCAGCATACCTATCGGATTGAACATCCCCTATACTGCCCCCTAGTAAGCGTGCTGCTTCTCCAGGATGTGGGGTCAAAATCCAGTTTTTTGATTTAGATATATGGGGATGCCGTGCCAACCAATTCAATCCATCGGCATCGATCACCATAGGCCGATCCGAGTTTAGAATCGCCTGAAACAGTCGTTTTGACCAAGCACTTTGTCCAAGGCCTGGTCCCAATACGATGACAGTCGCTTGTTGTAATAATTGAGGTAATAATTTAAAAGAAGAATTCATACCATAGCATAATAATTCTGGACGCCCACTCATAATAGCCGTCACATGTGCTTTACGTGTCGCTACAGTGACCAAACCAGCACCAACTCTTAGAGCACTTTCTGCAGCCAAACGCACCGCACCCGGCATGCCGTAATCACCGCCAATCACCAACACTCGACCAAACATGCCCTTGTGGGCATCGTTAGGTCGAGGTTTTAAATAAGAATAGATCTCTTCTAATGATAAAGGATGACTGGCATCATGAGCCATGATGTTTAGTGAATGCCAGGACGTTTGATGCCGAGGGTCAGCGCTACATGATTGATCATTTCAGCACCTAAGTTTTTTGCTAATTGATCCAGCATATTATGCTTTTCAGTATAATCAAATACGGTTTCTTCTTTGATGACATCTCTTAATAATTGGCCGGTACTGGCAAACCCATCAATTAATCCCAATTCTTTGGCTTGCACTCCAGTCCAAACCATACCAGAAAAAAGATCGTCTGACTCTTTCAAACGTTGGCCACGCCCTAATTTAACTTGATCAATAAAGCGTTGATGAATCAAACCCAACATGGTTTGTAAGGTTTTTTCTTGCTCAGGATCAAGCGGAGAAAATTGATCCATAAATCCTTTATTACGACCAGCCGTTTCTAAACGTCGGCTCACACCCAATTTTTGCATGGCATCCACAAAGCCAAATCCATTATATAAAACCCCAATAGACCCTACTAGGCTTGATTGATTCGCATAAATCTCATCTGCAGCTGCCGCCACATAGTAAGCCGCTGAAGCACAGGTATCCACACACACCGCATATGATTTTACATTTGGATATTTAGTATGGTAATAACGAATCGTATTGAACATATAATCCGCTTGGACTGGACTACCACCAGGACTATCAATTCTTAGAACGATTGCTTTTAATCCTTTAGACTCATAAGCGGCTTGTAAACTTTTGGTTAAATTATCCGCACTCGCAGATTGCGCATCAAAAATTTCGCCTTTGAGGTCAATCAACCCCACATGTGGCGTTGTACGCGCTGCAATTTCAGATTTATGTGCATAAAAAAAGTAAAAAACCCCAAAGACCAATAGACTCACGAGTAAAATACGTCGCCATTTTCGCCATAATTTTTTTTCTTTTTTTTCTTTAAAATGTTCTATTACGATCTGATTTAAAATATCCTGAGAAGATTGGTTATGATCTGGATTTTGAAGAGTCATGGAATAAGCTACTTGATTTTTTCAAAGAGTACCCACATCTTACTGTATATAGATTTGAATGAAAAGGTGATCATGATGCGTATGGACAAACTAACTTCTAAGTTTCAAATGGCTCTAGCTGACGCACAATCTTTAGCACTCGGACTAGATAATGGATTCATTGAACCTGAGCATTTGCTCAAAGCATTGATTGACCAACAAGATGGAAGCTGTAAGCCTATTTTGACCAAGGCAGGCGTACAAATCAACGTATTGTCACAACTATTAGACGAATCCCTAGCCAAACTCCCCAAAGTATCGGGAATGGGTGGTGACGTACATATATCCAATGGTTTAAATCGTGTCTTAAATCTCACTGATAAATTGGCCCAAGTACGTAAAGATCAATACATATCCAGCGAATTATTTTTACTGGCCATCTTTGAAGATACTGGCAGTGTGGCCAAACTGTTGAAACAAGCCGGTGGCAATAAAAAAGCTTTAGAACAAGCAATTCATGAAGTACGCGGTGGCGATTCTGTGTCTGATCCCAATGTAGAAGAACAACGCCAAGCTTTGGAGAAATACACCTTAGATCTGACCGCACGTGCGGAACAAGGCAAACTTGATCCTGTGATTGGACGAGATGATGAAATTCGCCGCACCATTCAAGTATTGCAACGTCGTACTAAAAATAATCCCGTCTTAATTGGTGAGCCTGGGGTAGGAAAAACAGCGATTGTCGAGGGCCTTGCACAACGCATCATCAACGGCGAAGTGCCGGAAGGATTGAAAGGCAAACGTCTTTTGTCTTTAGATATGGGGGCATTAATTGCTGGGGCGAAATTTAGAGGCGAATTTGAAGAACGACTCAAAGCGGTCTTAAACGATTTGAGCAAACAAGAAGGTCAAATTATTTTATTCATCGATGAAATTCATACCATGGTTGGGGCAGGTAAGGCCGAAGGCGCGATGGATGCGGGTAACATGCTCAAACCCGCATTAGCGCGCGGCGATCTCCATTGTATTGGCGCCACAACATTAGATGAATATCGTAAATACATTGAAAAAGATGCGGCTTTAGAGCGTCGTTTTCAAAAAATATTCGTCAAAGAACCCAACGTAGAAGATACCATTGCTATTCTTCGAGGGCTCAAAGAACGCTATGAAATTCATCATGGGGTAGATATTACCGATCCCGCGATTATTGCAGCAGCCACCCTTTCCCACCGTTATATCACCGATCGTCAACTGCCCGACAAAGCCATCGATCTGATTGACGAAGCAGGCAGTCAAATTCGCATGGAAATTGACTCAAAACCCGAAAGCATGGACCGATTAGAACGGCGTTTGATTCAATTCAAAATTGAACGCGAAGCCTTAAAAAAAGAATCGGATGATGCTTCAAAAAAACGCCTTGTTGATCTTGAAGACACTATCAAAGAGTTAGAAAAAAATTATTCTGATTTGGAAGAAATTTGGAAGGCAGAAAAAGCGTTATTACAAGGTGCCAGTCATCTTAAAGAATCTTTAGAAAAAGCCAAATTAGAACTCGAAACTGCCCGCCGGGCCGGTGATTTGACACGTATGTCAGAATTACAATACGGCACCATTCCTGGTTTGGAAAAACAATTGAATGAGGTTGCATCTGATGAACCTCGTGATATGAAATTGGTACGCAACAAAGTCACAGAAGAGGAAATTGCAGAAATCGTCTCCAAATGGACGGGCATTCCTGTCGCCAAAATGTTGGAGGGTGAAAAAGAAAAATTATTGCATATGGAAGACGTGTTACATCAGCATTTGATTGGCCAAAACGAAGCGGTAGATGCGGTGTCCAATGCCATTCGTCGCTCACGTGCCGGATTGTCGGATCCCAATCGCCCTATTGGTTCTTTTTTATTCCTTGGCCCCACAGGCGTCGGAAAAACCGAATTATGCAAATCGTTGGCCGTATTTTTATTCGATACCGTAGAAGCCTTGGTACGCATTGATATGTCTGAATTTATGGAAAAACATTCTGTTGCACGTTTGATTGGTGCCCCTCCTGGCTATGTGGGCTATGAAGAAGGTGGTTATTTGACCGAAGCCATACGTAGAAGGCCGTATTCCGTCATCTTACTCGACGAAATTGAAAAAGCCCATTCTGATGTGTTCAACATCTTGTTACAAGTTTTAGACGACGGTCGTTTGACCGATGGTCAGGGCCGCACGGTGGATTTTCGCAATACGGTCATCGTCATGACATCAAATTTAGGCTCTCATCTTATTCAAGAACACGGCCAGTCGAAATCGTATGACGACATGAAAACCATGGTAATGGATTTAGTGGCACAGCATTTTCGTCCTGAGTTCATCAATCGCATTGATGATGCCGTGGTGTTTCATGCCCTCACTCAGAGTGAAATTGCACACATTGCTAACATTCAAATTGCGCATCTACAACAACGATTAACGGATCAAGGCATGACGTTACGTATTGATAACGATGCGTTACATTATTTAGCTGATCTTGGTTTTGATCCTGTATACGGTGCTCGACCGCTGAAAAGAGTCATTTTACAAAAATTGGAAAATCCTTTGGCACAATCTTTACTGACAGGAGAGTTTAAATCCGGCGATGTCATTGAGGTCAAATTGATCAAAACAAAATTGGAATTTCATAAAGCATAAAGTTTATATATAGCGCGACTGATGGTATCAAGCAGAGGATGTAACTCTAAATTTTTGTAATGCCAAAGAAGCGCTATAAAATTTTGTTTGATTGAGATGCTCATTGTCTAAGGAAATCATCAGATAACCATTAGGTTGCCCATACCTATCTTTGCCAAACGTCACTTTGCATTGAAGGCTCGTGCGTAAAAAGTCTGCCATTGGTTTTTGAAACTCTTTGCGCAACAACAATGGCAACATATTTACCTCTGACAAATCACAGCATCGAGGCTGCGCAGCAGCATTGCGTTTGTCCAAATAGGCATCGAGAAGCTTCACTAAAAAAACAGCTCTCTGATAATAGAGCGAATTGAATGAGTCCATAAATAGCAGTCCACAAAAGTATTTTGTCCTATTTCGAGACAAATAGTATCATAATTTTGTGTAAAAACCTAAATAGATCATACGCATTTATTGAGCCGGCAAAAATCCTTCTAACAGATTAACAATGGGTTGCACCGCAGAATGGATATTGAGCTGAGCGATACCCGCTATAATTTGTTCACGCTTAGCTTGTACTGTTTCAATCGCAGTCAAAAGTGTTTCCGTGGTCAACTGCTCTTCTTCGATCACTTGGCTCACACCTAATTTTTCAAAATAATGCGCATTTTGAATTTGATCACCACGGCTTTGAAGGCGAGATAACGGAATTAAAATATGAGGCTTTGCCAACACCAATAATTCGTACAATGAATTGGCCCCTGCACGTGAAACCACCAAATCACTAGCTGCTAATAAATCTGCGAGCTCTTCATGCGCATATTCTAATTGGAAATACCCTTCTCGATGACCTAAGGTGGGATCTGATTTTCCGGGGCCACAAATATGGATAACTTGTACTTTCGAAGACAATGCATAGAGCGATTGTCGAATACAGTGATTGATGATCTGAGCACCTTGCCCACCCCCAATCACCAATAAACATAATTTATTGGGGCTAAACCCACAACGACGTAATCCTTTGTCTCGATCTCCTTGCAAAAGTGTTTCACGAATGGGCGTGCCCGTGACCACCACTTTGGTTTGATCTTTGATGTGTCGCTTCGCAGCATCAAAAGTCACACAGATTTTATTCACAAAAGGAAAACTCAGGCGATTGGCTAATCCAATCGAAAAATCTGATTCATGTGCCACTATCGGTGTTCTAGCCAACCAACCACCCACAACAACCGGCAAAGCAACAAACCCACCTTTTGAAAAAATCACATGGGGTTTGAGTTTGCGAATAAGGCAATATGCTTGTACGGTTCCCACTAAAACATGAAAAGGATCAAGAAAGTTTTGCCAAGAAAAATACCGACGCAATTTTCCGGTGCGAATGGCATGATAGGGAATATGTGCAGATTCCACCATATTGCGTTCAACGCCTTGTTCGGAACCCACATAATCAATGGTCCAGCCTTGTGCTTGCAGCTCAGGAATCAATGCCAAATTGGGGGTCACATGCCCTGCAGATCCACCACCCGTCATCATAATTCTTTTTTCGTACCCTAGTGCTGTATTTATTTTCATTTGGACACCACCAACAAACTTAAATCAATCGCATCAACTGATTTGGTTAATGCACCAACAGAAATATAATCCACGCCGGTTTGGGCTATCTCGGAAATGGTCTCTAATTGCACACCACCAGATACCTCTAAATCACATATTTTGGGTTCATTCATGGCAACAGCCTGTTGGATCATAGAGATATTAAAATTATCCAACAAAATACGATCAGGTTTACAAGATAAGGCTTGGCGCAATTCATCTAAGGTTTGCACTTCAATTTCAAGCAATAAATGTTGATCAAAACAACGGGCTGCGTCAATCGCAGCTTGGATCGAACCGCAGGCGGCAATATGATTTTCTTTGATTAAAAATGCATCATATAAACCCATGCGATGATTTGTCCCACCCGCACATTTTACCGCATATTTTTGGGCCTGGCGTAATCCTGGCAGGGTTTTTCTAGTATCTAATAATTGGGTGTGACAACCTGCCAGAGCTTGCACATAGTGATACGTTTGCGTTGCAGTTCCAGACAACGTTTGTAAAAAATTGAGTGCGCTGCGCTCACCCGTTAACAGCGGACGAGCAAATCCTTGTATCCGGCATAATGTGGTAGGCGCTGATAACCAAGCCCCTTCTTCTACCAACCATTCACATTCAATTGTATCATCTAACGCCGCAAACACCGCATTGACCCAAGCCTGCCCGCATACCAACATCGCTTCTCGAGACACAATCACAGCATCAATTTTTTTGTCTTCTGGCAATAAAGCGGCACTTACATCCCCTGTACCTAGATCTTCGGCCAAAGCACGTTTGACATCCTCTTGAATCATCACGTCGTTATCCTATGTTTTCCACGCGTATATTGAAATTTCATCCAAACTGGGGTTATAAAGGTGGTCACAGCAACCATCAAAATAATAGCCGAAAATAAGCTATCTGGAATCACACCCAGCCCTTTTCCTACCGAAGCAAACACCAATCCCACCTCACCTCGAGGCACCATACCAATCCCAATTAAGACACGATTGTCTTGCCGGTTGCCACCAAAACCACTCAGCAATTTTCCCAAAACCGCAGCCACGATCAATCCAATAGCGCATACAACCACGTGTATATCCAAAAAAGATTCTACTTTCACTTGAATACCAATTAACATAAAAAATAAAGGCGCAAAAATAGCTTCAAAGGGAGACAATAATTGTTTGATACTTTGAGGTGCTGTTGATACCTGTTCATGTGATTTAAAAAACCCCTCATGTAAAATAAGACCCGCAACAAACGCACCAATGATCGCAGCCATATGGACCAAGGTCGCCAGCCAAGAAAAAATCATTACAAAAATAAAGCTCACCAACAATTTGGCATCTAAAGGATCAAGCGCCGTACCCCAAGCAATCATATGACGCAAGGCAATAGGCCCTACCCAGAGCGATAAAGGAAAAAAGAGAATCGCCATACAAGAAATATGTGTGATCATCCACATATTAACGGTGCCGCCCATAGCCATGGCACTGACCAGTGCCAAAATAATCAATCCCAGGACATCATCGATCATGGCCGCACCAAGAATAGTTTTTGCTTCGCGAGTATGGAGTTTTTTCATGTCCTGTAAGACGCGGGCTGTGATCCCAACGCTTGTTGCAGATAACGTTGCGGCAACGAATAAAGACGTGCTAAATGATGCATTTGGCAACATAAAGGCTATCACCAATAACCCTAAAGCAATTGGAGCAACCACTCCAATAATCGCAACTCGCGCAGATTCTTTGCCGGTTTTTTTCAGATCAGACAGCGAACTTTCCAATCCAACCATAAATAATAAAAACATCACGCCATAACGAGAAAAAGCATCAATGACAATGGTCGTCGTAATCCATTGATTACCGTTTACGTTTGATAGAGCCGCTAACATTTTTTTAGCATCTGCACTATTAGGAATATTGGCATGCACCGCATCTACCAATGACACGCCTTGTAACATGTTTTGAATCACCACAAAAACAGTACCACTATCGCGTAGCAGCAACATCAATTGCATGCCACAACCATAGCAAATATTTCCCACCAAAACACCCATCAATAACTCACCCAAAACCCCGGGTTGATCGAAATATTTGGCAATATAACGGCCTACTAGGCCAAAAAATAACAGCAATGCACCCCAAAGAATAATGGCATTGATGGGATCAACATGCTCGGTGAGAGAGCCTGCCCATACGCTTTGTGGTAGGAATGCACACAGACCTACCCATAAGAATTTCAAGAGTTTTTGAGGGTTCATTTTGGTTCCGATTTTTAGGCTTTTATACTTGGAATGTGCCCTCATCCGCCCTACGGGCTTCTCCCCTGGGGGAGAAGGTTGCTACGCCACAGAGGGAGAGATGATGTCAGCGGCCATTTTTCCTAAAAAAACACAAGTATCTAATACCGAATCAGGATTAAGAGATAAGCTATCAATCCCTTCTTGCATCAACCATTGCGCAAAATCAGGATGATCGGAGGGTCCTTGACCGCAAATGCCAATATATTTTCCTTGACGTTTACAAGCTGCAATAGCCAAATGTAATAATGCTTTTACAGCATCATTCCGTTCATCAAATTGAGACGCAATTAATGCAGAATCTCGATCGATGCCTAAGGTTAATTGGGTTAAGTCATTTGAACCGATTGAAAACCCATCAAAATAAGTCAAAAACTCATCTGCCAGCAAAGCATTAGAAGGAATTTCACACATCATAATGATGCGTAACCCATGCTCACCTCGCACCAACCCCTCTTTGGCCAATAGCTCAATCACTGCTTTGGCTTCTGAAACCGTACGTACAAAAGGAATCATGATTTCAACATTGGTCAATCCCATGTCTTCACGAACACGTTTTATTGCACGACATTCCAAAGCAAAACAATCATTAAAATGAGGAGACACATAACGCGATGCGCCACGAAAACCCAACATTGGATTTTCTTCTTTCGGCTCGTAATACTCTCCGCCAATCAAATTGGCGTATTCATTGGTTTTAAAATCTGACAAACGTACAATGACTGGTTTGGAAGAAAAAGCTGCAGCAATAGTCGCAATACCTTCTTTCAATCGTTCAATATAAAACTCCACTGGTGATGCGTACGCAGCAGTTTTTTCTGCTATCACTTGCTTCAAGTCAGCATCTTGCAAGGTATCAAAATTTAATAAAGCATGCGGATGAATGCCAATCGTATTAGAAATCAGAAACTCTAACCGCGCCAAACCCACACCAGCATTCGGTATCGATTGAAAGGCAAACGCACGTTCAGGATTGCCGACGTTCAACATCACCTTTACGGGTAAAACAGGCATGGTTTCAATATCTAAAGACACCCGCTCAAACGGCAACAACCCTTCATAAATATACCCTGTTTCCCCTTCCGCACAAGACACAGTCACCAAATCATTTTCTTGCAACACATCAGTTGCATTACCACAACCCACCACAGCCGGAATGCCTAGTTCACGTGCAATGATGGCCGCATGACACGTTCGGCCACCGCGATTAGTGATAATGGCAGCGGCACGCTTCATAACGGGTTCCCAATCAGGATCTGTCATGTCCGAGACCAAAACATCTCCCGGAGATACACGATGCAATTCTTGAACATTACGAATCACCCGTACTCTACCTTTACCGATTCGTTGTCCAATACTTCGGCCTTCGACTAAAATATTTCCACGTTGTTTCAGATGATAACGTTCTAAAATTTGCTGTGAAGCGCGACTCGTCACTGTTTCTGGGCGAGCTTGAAGAATATATAAACGACCGTCTAGACCATCTTTGGCCCATTCAATGTCCATCGGACGACCATAATGAGCTTCAATGGTTAATGCATGCTGTGCTAATTCTTCAATTTCAGCTACGGTCAGAGAAAATTGGCTCTGTTGTTCAGGGGATACTTTTTCAGTTTTAACCGCAGACTGCTCACAGTAAACCATTTTTGTGGCTTTTGCGCCGAGATTGCGGCGAATCACTGCAGATTTACCTGCTTTCAAAGCGGGTTTGTGCACATAAAATTCATCCGGATTCACAGCACCTTGAACCACTAATTCTCCAAGGCCATAAGACGAAGTGATTAACACCACTTGATCAAAACCTGATTCAGTATCAACCGTAAACATGACGCCACTGGAAGCCAAATCAGAACGCACCATTTGTTGAATACCTGCGGACAAAGCCACAGCATGATGATCAAATCCATGGTGGACACGGTAAGCAATAGCCCGATCATTAAACAAGGAGGCAAAGACCTCTTTGATGGCCATTAAAATAGCATCGACCCCATTCACATTTAGAAATGTTTCTTGTTGTCCTGCAAAAGATGCGTCGGGTAAATCTTCAGCGGTGGCTGAGGAACGAACTGCCACAGAAAAATCATCGTGACCTATCGCTTGCTTCAAAGCGGCATACGCTGTGAGAATGTCTTTTTCAAACTCAGGAAGTAAAGGCGTTTCTTTGATCCATTGACGAATCATCTGGCCAACTTTAGCCAACTCTTGAACATCATCCACATTCAAGGGTTCTAAAGCTTGATGAATTTTTTTATCAAGGTTGTTTTGAGACAGGAACACACGAAACGCATCGGCTGTGGTCGCAAAACCAGCTGGAACCGCGACTTGAGCGGCAGATAAATTACAAATCATTTCTCCCAGAGAAGCATTTTTACCTCCCACTTGATCAATATCCTGCAATCCAACGCGTTGAAAATCAATTGTATTTACACAGCCCTGCATCCGAACCTCTAGGCAATATTTTTAGATTGCATCATTGTACTCACTTTTTTATTTTTTACAAAGTTCAAGTATCACCCTCATCTTATATTCACATATTGGGCTTAATCTAATATCATAGGCACTTTCCTATAAGACGACAGACTGATGACGCTATCTCCTTTGAATGCTATTTGTCCCATTGACGGACGTTATCTCAAAAAAACCATGGCTTTGAGCCCGTTTTTTAGTGAGTATGCGTTGATTTATTATCGTCTTCTGGTGGAAATTCGCTGGTTAGAATCTTTGGCCGCGAATAACCTTATTCCTGAAGTTCCTCCTCTAAATGATGCAGCGCACGCGTTTTTGGACAATCTTCTGAAGCAATTTGATGAACATGAAGCCATGAAAGTCAAAGCCTATGAAAAACAAACCAATCACGATGTGAAAGCGATTGAGTATTATTTGAGAGAAAAATTAGAACATGCATCCTGTGTTCACGGATTAAGTAGTTTCATTCATTTTGCCTGCACGTCTGAAGACATCAATAATGTGGCATACGCGCTGATGATCAAAGAAGCTATTGCGCAAGTGATTCAACCTACGTTGGCTGAAATCACCGGCGGCATCACGCTGTTGGGAAAACAACACGGTGATTTACCGATGTTGTCTCGAACACATGGACAACCAGCAACGCCAACAACAATGGGCAAAGAATTGATTAATTTTGTTGCCCGCTTAAAACGACCTTTGCAACAATTGGTAGAAATATTAATTTCGGCGAAATTCAACGGCGCTGTGGGTAATTACAATGCGCACTGTATAGCGTATCCTGAAGTCGATTGGCGTAAACACTGTGCGCAATTCATTTCTTCTTTGGGATTATCGTTCAGTCCCTACACCACTCAAATTGAACCGCATGATGGCATTGCAGAAGTCTCTCATCTGATGATCAGAATCAATACCATTTTACTCGATTATACGAGTGATATCTGGTCTTATATTTCTCTTGGTTACTTTAAACAAAAAACCATCGCTGGCGAAGTGGGCTCGTCCACCATGCCACATAAAGTCAATCCTATTGATTTTGAAAATGCCGAAGGTAATTTGGGATTATCAAATGCATTGTTTGAGCATTTTGCCAATAAATTACCTCGATCACGTCTACAACGCGACTTGTCAGATTCTACGGTATTGCGTAATTTAGGTGTGGCCTTTGCTTATGCCCTTATCGCGTATCAATCGATTGCACAAGGCAATGATAAACTACAAATTAATCAAAGCGCATTGGCAGCCGATTTAGACACAAATTGGGATGTTGTTGCTGAAGCAATTCAAACGGTGATGAGACGCTATCATATTCCCCAAGCTTATGAACAAGTTCGTGATTTGACACGAGGCCACGGCTTGGATCAAGCACATTTAACCCCGTTTATTCAAAGCTTAGACATTCCCAGTGATGCCAAGGAGCGTTTGCTACAATTATCTCCCGACAAATACATCGGTTTGGCCCAACTGTTGGTCAAAGCTTTTTCATGACACTGCCCCATTTACAACAGGGACGAGTTTTAGAGTTTGATGTTTTGGTGATCGGTTCAGGATTGGCAGGATTGCATTATTGTGCGCAATTACTACAAAACAATCCTGGCGTCACCATTGCACTTCTAAGTAAAGTATCAGCGGAAGAATGTAACAGTCGTTATGCTCAAGGCGGAATCGCCGCTGTCTCTTTGCGTGAAGATTCTATCGAATCGCACATTACCGATACATTGCGCTCAGGGGATGGGTTATCCTATCGACCCCATGTTGAAACGATTATTCAACAAGGCCCTAGCGCTATTGCCCAATTACAAGCATATGCCATTCAGTTTCAATCTCATTTAGCACAAGAAGGTGGTCACTCTCATCGTCGCATCTACAACTGCGGAGATAGAACGGGTGAAACATTGGTGGAAGCATTATTAGCCTGGGTCAAGCAACATCCTCAAGTCCATTTATTTGAAGACCATATTGCAATCAATTTAATCACACACTATCACCCCCATCGGACAGATACTCAGGGTGAAGTACTTGGTGCTTACATTTTAGATGCCCAAACCCATCAAATTCATACGGTGGTCGCACGCTGCGTGGTCTTAGCGACTGGCGGTGCTGGTAAAACGTATCGCTACACCTCCAACCCTATGATTGCCACAGGCGATGGTGTGGCAATGGCCTATCGCGCGGGCGCACGAGTCGGTAATATGGAGTTTTATCAATTCCATCCCACCTTGCTGTATCACCACAGTTTACATAATTTTTTGATCTCAGAAGCAGTACGCGGTGAAGGTGCGCTTCTCAAACACCCAGATACCGATGCAAGATTCATGCAGCATTATGCGCCCGAGCACTTAGAGCTTGCCACGCGTGACGTGGTATCGCGCGCCATTTTCACTGAGATAGAACAAAGCGATCATAATTTTGTTTATTTAGACATCCGACATCAATCAAGAGCTTTTTTAAGCAAACGTTTTCCACAAATCTTCCAAACCCTACTTTCGATTGGTATCGATATGAGCCAAGATTTGATTCCAGTCGTTCCTGCGGCGCACTATCAATGTGGCGGAATATTGACGGATATCCATGGCCATACGGATCTCAAGCGACTGTATGCCATTGGTGAAGTGGGGTTTACAGGACTGCACGGCGCAAATCGTCTTGCATCCAATTCATTATTAGAAGCCGTGGTCATGGCTTCGCATGCTGCATCAGCATCTCTTCAAGATATCGTCCACCCTATTCCCAGCGCTCATCACATTCCCAATTGGCAATCCTCGGTCAGTGAAGACAATGCACGTCGTGCCAGTCAAATTAATGCACATTGGTTGGGATTACGCGGTGAAATGACGTCATATGCGGGCATTGTTCGAACCGAAGCTGGCTTACAAGATTTATTACAACTGATTACCAAACGACGGACCATCATCGAAGAATATTATTGGAAACATCGTTTGACCCGTGATTTGATCGAATTGCGTAATATTGTTTTGAATGCAGAGCTTATTGTTCGCGCTGCATTATCGCGTCGTGAATCACGTGGTGGCCATTATCGAGAAGATTTTCCTCATAAGGAAGCAAAAGCTCGAGAAAGCATTTCACAAATGAGTACTCCCTTACATTCTTTTCCCAGTTAGAGGTGCCTTATGCTCACATCCAATAATATCTATCATCCTCAGACCTCCACCATGCGTATCACTCAAGACATGACGATTTGTCAAAGTGATTATCCACTCGATTGGTATCAGCCTGAATTCATGCCCTATGCTGAAGAATATCTTGCCCTGCCCGATCGAAAATTGACCACAGTTGTGAAGTGGATGACGCCTTACATGGAACAAGCCAAAACCCATTTTGGTGATCAATTATTACTTCTGGCCCATTATTATATGGGGGGCGACATTGTACGTTTGGTTGAACAATTTGGTGGCCAAGTTGGAGATTCTTATCAACTCGCCTTGATGGCAGCCAATCATCCAGAAAAATCAGTCATCATCGAATCTGCGGTACATTTTATGGCAGAATCGATTCGTATTTTGGCCCATGACAACCAACAGGTGTATATTACGAATCCAAAATCAGGTTGTACCATGGAAATCTTAGCCAAAGACTTTATGGTAGAGCCCGCTTTTCTTGATCTGAATGAACGATATGGCAATGACGCCATAGTCCCGATTTGTTATATGAATACATCTGGGCGAGTCAAAGCCATGACCGGCGCACAAGGTGGTGCCGTCTGTACCAGTTCTAATGTCAAAAAAATCATGCAATGGGCAAGAGACAAACACAAAAAAATATTGTTTATCCCTGATCGACATATGGGAGAAAATGTGGCGCATTGGTTGGGTATTAAAAATTTAGCGTATTGGCCTGGCGGGACTGCCGGCGCGCAATACCAACTGGCCGCCCAAGATAAAGCAACATTAGACCAATTTGATCAAGCGGAATTGATTTTATTTGGCAGTGAGTGCGCCGTGCACACCCATTTTCAAGCAAGCATGTGCGATTATTGGCATGAACAAGGTTATACCACAATTGCTCATCCAGAATGTCGTTTAGAAGTCATACGCACAGCTCAACATGCAGGTTCAACAGCTTTCATTTGGGATTATGTGGTACATGATCGCGCCAATACGCAACGCTATGCCATTGCCACCGAACACCATATGGTCCAAAATCTACAGCAATATTGCCGAAATTTGGGCATCAAAGTAGTCAATATGGCAGAAGCACCCAATAATGCAGCCACGCCCGGCATGGGATGTGGTTGCGCTACGATGTCTCGTAATGATCCCCCTCATTTGATTGGGTTGATAGATTTACTCCGCCAAGGCAAACCAATGGCTTATAATGAAGTCCGTGCTGGAGATATGGTGTCTGAATTCACAGGTATACGTCAACGTCTGAATACTCAAGATCAAAATTGGGTGATTGATAATGCAAAAAAAGCATTACAAAACATGATAGACATTACGGAAGGCACCCTATCTTGATTCATGCTTCGCCCCTCACGGGGCGAAAACACTCATGCGTGTTTCAAACCACCCACCACGGTATCTTTTTTATAAACATATCGTTCCAACAGTTGTTCTGCTTGCACCGCATTCAAAGGTTTATTCAGCGCACCTTCCATATAATAATCATCACAATAAAATTTGATGCTATCAGCAGAATGAGACGTTAATGCAATAATCGGCACATGATATTGCGTATTTTTTTCTGAGCCCCGAAATTTTTTGGCTATGAAATACCCACTGGCATCTTCTAATTCAATATCCATCACCACCAAATCATATTTACCGGGTTGAAATAACGCGGCCGCATTTTTGTATGACTCAACAGAATCCACTTGGCAATCTAGAGACTTGAATAATGATTCCGCCACTGTGCGAGCAATCGTATTATCTTCAACAATCAAAATGGCCGGCGGGTGCTCTAATGCCTTAACGGGGTTGAGCTCAGCAATGGTTTGCGATGTGATACCTTGGGACCTTACTGCCTCCATCATCACAACAATCGCGCCTATGACCTGGCCTTTATGATCATGCAAGGGATCACGATTACATAAATAATCTTGGATGGGATGATTTTTTGTAGTGGTTTTTATCGATAGTAACGTATTGTGTTTACCTTGATCAGCCTCAATCACGCATTGATCTTCTTCTTGGAGTAATGTGACATGTTTCGCATCCAAATGAAAAACACCACCTATTTTTCTATAAGGTTGAATCACCCCAAGATCACACTCTTTGATACGGAAGATTTGTTTGAAATGATGATTACATCCTTTCAATATGCCTTGTTCATCGACCCAATACACCAAATGAGGCATGAAACTCAGAAGGTCTGAATAATAATCATGCACCCTCTGAACAGCAGAAACAGTGCTTTTTTTGATAGAATGTGCCATGTTCAGGGTTCTCAGTTGGTGTTTTATATCTCAGTATAGTGCATGTTTTATAAGGTCAAATCCTACATCACACTTTTTATCTCTACTTTGCCTATTGTATTGAAAATTTTCTTTGTTATAATATGCGCTTCCCTGTGCCGGGGTGGCGGAATTGGTAGACGCGCCGGATTCAAAATCCGGTGATGGTGACATCGTGTCGGTTCGACTCCGACCCTCGGTACCACGAATTAAATTCATCACTATTCGAGAAATTCTTGAATACAATATCATATATACTATACTTTCCCAGTGGATACTGAGGAACTCATGCTGAATGTAAAATCTTTTTTTGAAAAAAACAAATCCAAACTACCTTGTATAGCATTTGATATATTGGCCATGCCTGTTGCCTGGATTATTGTATATTGGTTCAAATATGCCGCAGATGGTATTGTGTCTCATTTATTGGCCAAAGACGCGTTAACCGCGCTCTCTATTTTAGTAATTGGTCAAATTATTTGCTATTTTAAATTTAAAGTATACCGCGGTTTATGGCATTTTTCTTCCTTAAGTGACGTAATTCGCGTCATGCAAGCAACGGTCGTATCCGTCATTTTAGCAACCCCTTTTCTGCATTTTATTTCTATTTTTGAAGTGGTCCCCCGACGTGTCTTACCGTTATATTGCCTTATTCTCACTGCATTGCTGTGTGGCGGCCGTTTGGTGTTGCGCTATTGGACAGACAAACGTCATCAGGCCCCTATTCAAACAGACGACATCGTCCAACGTATTTTGATCGTTGGCGCAGGTCAAGCAGGTGCTGGATTGGTTCGTGATTTAAAACGCACCTTGATCTATATCCCTGTTGGATTTATGGATGACGATACATCCAAGCAAGGCCTAGAGCTCCATGGTGTCCCCGTGCTCGGGTCTATCAACGACCTACCTGCGATGGTGTTGCAGCATCAAGTTGATTTGCTCTTTATTGCGATTCCTTCTGCAAACTCAGCGGACATGCGACGTATCGTCAGTTTTTGCGAAGCCAGCATGCGACCTTTTCGCACATTGCCTAGCGTCCAGGCTTTGGCCTTGGGGCAAGTTGACGTCAATGCATTACGTCAAGTCAGTATCGATGATCTTTTAGGTCGCGATCAAGTGACATTATCTTGGGATAAAATTGCAGCCAACATCCATGAACGCTGTATTCTAGTAACAGGTGCAGGCGGTTCAATTGGCTCGGAATTATGTCGTCAAATCATGATGCTTCAGCCTCAAAAAATTATTCTATTGGACCATAGTGAGTTTAATTTATATCAAGTCGAGCAAAATCTCAGCCAAGAGTTTCCAACCATCAGCATCGAACCGATATTGGCAAACGTCATTGATGCAGTGGCTATAAAAGCTCTTTTCCAACGCGTACAACCTAACATCGTATTTCATGCGGCAGCTTATAAACATGTCCCTATTCTCGAACATCAAATCCGAGCTGCCATTTGTAATAATATCATTGGTACTCAAATTGTGGCTGAAGCCAGCGCGGCCGCAGGAGTTGAAAAATTCATCATGATTTCAAGCGATAAAGCCGTGAATCCCACCAATATCATGGGCACCACCAAACGTGTCGCTGAAATTTACTGCCAAAATCTTAACACCCGAGTGACCACGCAATTTATTACAGTTCGATTTGGAAATGTCTTAGGCTCAGTAGGCTCAGTCTTACCTCTGTTCCAAAAGCAATTGGCCAGCGGTGGCCCTTTAACAGTCACTCATCCGGATATGGAACGTTTTTTTATGACCATTCCTGAAGCCAGTCAATTGATTTTGCAAGCTATGGCCAATGGATCTGGTGGTGAAATTTTTGTTTTAGACATGGGCGAACCCATCAAAATCATGTATCTGGCAGAACAAATTATTCGCCTGGCTGGGAAAACACCTGGGAAAGACATTCAGATAAAATTTATTGGGTTACGACCCGGTGAAAAATTATTTGAAGAATTATTTCATGCCTCCGAACAACTCGTGCCTACAGAGCATGAAAAACTATTTCAAGCAAAATTCCGAGAAATGAATTGGGATGATCTCATGCAAACCATGGCACTGATTCATCAAGCCTGCGAACTCAATCAACAAAAACAATTATTACATCTCTTAAAAAATCTGGTTCCAGAATTTCATAATGAGTTATTACCCCATTTACAGGTTGAGATTGTAGAGCAGCCTGTTGGTATTTGATGAAGTGAAGCCGAAACGCTCAGAACTCAACCCCGTTACTGTAAAATCCAATGCCGTTTTTGTTTCATTGCTTCATGCATGGCATCTGGTGCTCAATCAATGTCACCTGGCGATGATTTTTCTTGAATATTCAAATAAAACAATGATAGATTCATTGATACCAAACAAGCAGACACATTGGATATTTCTTTAAAAGGACGTTTTGCATGAGCCAACATTTTGAGCTAACCCATGGATTTTTACCCTCTTCTTCGCCATTGAAACAATTACCTCTCGCATTTCAAGCATGGGAAAATGTTGCAGCAAACCTACCCAAATACTTGCTCAGTACAAATTTCAGAAAAACAATAGAATCTCTTCCGCCCTTTCCCGAAGAACAACTCAGCGCTGCAGAAGAAGAACGAGCCATGTTGATTTTGTCTTTTATTGGCCACGCTTATGTATGGGGCTGTATGCCCGTGGCGAATACGATTCCTGCTAACCTAGCAAAACCCTGGTGTGCAGTGGCTGAACGCCTCCAACGCCCACCTATTTTATCCTATGCCTCTTACGCACTACATAATTGGTATAAAATTGATGAAAACGGCCCTATAGCCTTAGGAAATATAGCTTTGTTGCAAAATTTTTTAGGCGGCATAGATGAAGAATGGTTTGTTTTGGTTCACATTGATATAGAAGAAAAAGCATCCAAAGCCTTACAAGCATTAGTACCCCTCCAACAAGCAGTACAAGCACATGACAGTAAAGCTGTCTTAACGTATCTCAAACAACTGGCGATTAGCATCACCAGTATTTGCGATACGCTGGATCGCATGCCAGAACATTGTGATCCCTATATGTATTATAACCGTGTCCGCCCATATATTCATGGTTGGAAAAACAATCCTTCCTTACCTAATGGGATGATATATGAATCTTGTTATGACAATAAACCTCAGAGTTTACGAGGAGAAACAGGTGCTCAAAGCTCCATCATTCCAGCATTGGATGCCGTATTTGGTATCAAGCACAAACAGGATCAATTACGCGAATATTTATTAGAAATGCGGCAATACATGCCTTTTGAACATCGTGCCTTTTTAAACACCCTAGAAAATCAACCCGACATTCGTTCGTATGTGTTGCAACAGACCAACGATAACAAGGATATTCAACAATATTATAATCAGTGCATCGATGCTATCGTACGTTTTCGTACCACCCATTTGAAATATGCTGCACTTTATATTCAAAAACAACATCAACACGAAAGTGCAAACTCCAACAGTGTTGGCACCGGTGGCACCCCTTTTATGGCGTATCTTAGTAAACACGAGCAAGAAACGGCAACCTTTAAGGTTTAAATTCTGCTACTGAATGCATGATAACCTTTAAATTGTCCATAATGAGTGTTTAACTCATTATCATTGCCCTAAGAACGCCCTTGCTTTATAGCTTATTTTTAGGCGAAGAAGAACGGGTTTCACTTTCGAAGTGCTCATGAAACCATTTTTCCAAATAATTTACCTGTGGTTGAATGCTGTGTGCAACGTTACGAGCCACTTTCTGATATTTGGGCGAAAAATGCGTGTGATCTGATGTAAATAATGACGGTGATTTTTGTGGTTGTTCACTTGTAAAAACAGGCGTGGATTTTAGCAATTCAGATTTTACAGGCTCCAACACAATCTCTTGTCGTTCTGCCAAATCCAGTAATGTCAAAATTCTGGGCCCCAATGTGGCCACTCCAGTTAAGAGAAATGTGCTGCTTAATATATAGTATAGGGTGGGAAGCAGGACCAAACCAGGGGGAAATAGTGTTCCCAATACGACAATACCAACAACCCCTATTGTTAAAACCAGAGCACACCCCAAATAAGTACCAATTCGGTCCCATTCTCTTGAATGGTGTTTTGGAATACGTTGAATAAGATCTTGCAGTCTATCCGAATCGGCTGCTGTTTTAGGATCAGTGATTGCATGATTCAGATAGGTCAGAATATCAATTAAAAGTACCTCGGCATCGCCCTGTTGTTTGGAGCGTCGCGTATCTTGCTCTCTATATTGAGAAGCAGTCCAAGCCATTTCGATATGACCGATAAAGGTTTTCGCGTCCTCAGCCATAGTTTGAATATTAAGATTGTCGGGATTGCCTGCTTGCAATTCCTCAAATCGAGTGGTTATATGTTTTTGGTAGTCATTGAATAGAGCATTAAAATGATTGCGAATCCCATCGTCACGTTCATATTGATCGCGCATGATTAAATATTTCCCAAAAGCTTTATATTGTTTTATTATAGACCAATATTAAAGGCGATGATTGATAAAGCTATTTCCAATTCATTTGTCTTACGAGTTATTTAGTATCAGCGAGACCTGCGACCGATATAAACCAAAATTTAGCGATAAAAATACGGTTATAACTCAGAACCATCGTAATTGGGTTTTGTGAAAGGATATGTTTGGCATCACAAACGAGTATAGCGAATCTATGGCGAGTCAGACTATATCTATACATTGTTAAAAAAATGGGCTAATAAAAACTAGGGTTCATTACATTAGAGCCTGAGCAGCTCATAAATATTTAATTTAAGATTTTAACTCATCTGGCTAAGGAACAACTTAATGTTGGAAAGAGAAGAAAATATAAGAATGGTTGATTTGCATGGAGCCTCGCCTGAACATTCTCAACATCTAGTAAACTCTTATTTGCGCGGAGCAGAGCAAACAAATACGTATCAATTTCGTTTTGTAACTGGTCGTGGTAATCATATAAATAACAAGGGTGAGAGGGGAACATTATTTCGTGAGTTTCCAAATTGGCTTTCTGAGGACAATTTAGAAAAAATTGAATCCATGAAAAAAGGTAATGGCTACTATGAAATCGATATTAAACGCCCTCAAGATACCAACTCGTTTCACTCAACGATTGAAAAACTAAGCCATGAATGGTTAGTTGAAAATATCAAAACAATCATGGAGGGTGCTACAAAAAATGACAAATTTGATCAACATTTATTAGGACATTGTTATCAATTTGGTATTGGCATTGAAAAAAATGATAAGAAAGCTATTAAGTACTATGAAAAATCTGCTAAACAACATAATCCTTTTGCTCAATTTGCACTAGGAGGCTATTACTGGTTAGGACAAAGCATTCACCAAAATGATCAGAAAGCGATTGAGTTATTCATGGCAGCTGCCTCCCAAGATTTTGTTTGGGCGATGCATCACTTAGGTGATCTTTACTGCTATGGTGAAGGCGTTGAAAAAAATTTAGAGCAAGCTAAATATTATTATCAACGCGCAAGCGATTTAGGATTTATCATTGCAACACGTAAGCTTGGTCATTTTTACTTTTTTGGGAAAGGCATAAAAAAAGATCTAGAAAAAGGATGTTTATTATACAAAAAAGCTGCTGATAGAGGTGATGCACATTCTGCTTTTAATATAGGTTGTGCTTATTTTTATGGTGAGGGTGTTGAGAAAAATCCTACACTGGCATTTAAGTATGCCAAGCAGGCTGCAGATGCAGGCGATCCTGATGCACAATGTTTAATGGCAAGATGCTATCAACTCGGTATAGGAACAACAAAAGATGAGAGGCTCAGCCTTCACTACCTAAAACGTTCTGCAAATAATAATTTTAAGAGGGCATTGTTCCAATTAGCCTTTCACCCCAGCATAGAAAAAACCCAGAAAAATGACTATTTACTTGATGCTGCGAGAGCAAATTGTATTGAAGCACAAGCCATGGTTTTGTCGCCGATATACTTTCGTCAACCATTATCTGATGTAGATCGTAAACATATTGTGGAAAACTTCTGGCAACAAGAAGATAGAGCAGTTTTTTCAATAGTAGAGGATAAATTCAAAGCAGTGGTCATTGACGCTTATATGGAGACAGCCCCTTTCACTAAAAAGCAACGGGCTAAAATTATGCGTCTATTAAATGCTTTAGCTAAGGAGAATTTTCCACCAGCATTAGGTCAATTAGGCACGCTATATCATGCAGGAGAAACCATTAAGAAAGATAGCAAGAAAGCAGAAAAGTATTGGCTACAAGGCGCAAGCCTGAAACATGCTGCCTGTTTATGCGCTCTTGGTTATTTATATGAAGAGCAAGGCGTTCATGAAAAAGCATTTATTTATCATCAAAAGGCAGCCCAGGTGGGAAGCGCTAATAGCCATAATCAATTAGGTCTTTTGTATCAATCAGGGCGTGGTGTTAAAAAAGATGCCGTAAAATCAATAGAATGCTTTAGTGAGGCAATGCGGTTATGCATTGACATAGAAGGCTTATGTTATACCCATGTTTTTCCATATGCTGCGTATAACCTGGCTATGCTTTATTGGTATGGTGATGAAAACGTTGAAGCTGACAACAAACAAGCGCTTCTGTTGTTTGAAAAATCTGCAGAGGCAGGACATAAGCAAGCAAAAATAGCACTCATGAGCTTACCTTTATATTTATTAAACGCCGAGAAAGCCAACATAGAATCTGATTCTCGTTTCTTTAAACCGGCGCCTGGTTTTCCAAAATCCAAGCTAGAAGAGTATAAGCTGCCAAATGATTCTCAAGAAAATTTAGAGAAAGGACTACGCATAGCTGCCCATAATAACCGATATGGTGACATTCAAAAATTTATTCAATATGTTAAAAATATAAATGCACAGGATAACAATCCAGAAAAGCGCTTTACTGCTCTTCATCTGGCAGTGCTCAAAGATCATAAGGAAATTGCTCAATTATTAAAAAATGGAGGTGCTTTAGTAGATATTAAAGATGCCAAACATAAAACAGCGATGGATTATGCTATTGAACTTGGCAACAAAGAAATGGAAACGATTCTTAAAGGTGAACAGTGTTTAGAGACACAGCCTTCTAAACAGGAGTTTTGTTCTAGCGATCCTGCGGCTGTTAATGAGCGTGCTTCTCTAAGGAACAATAACAATTATGCGGCTGAGGATGAGTCTTTGGGCGGCATGTGTATCCTTTCATAGGGTTATCTACATGTAGATCTCCATTTACGTCAGATGCCTGTATAAAGCATAGAGATCCGGAACTCGCGCCCTGACGCAAAACTTAGAATGCCTATCTTAAGGTACTTGTATCGGTTGCTCTTATGACCTCAGGCTTCAATAGATCCTTATTAATTTCAGTTCATTGAACATAATTTGATTGGCTTTTAAGAGCAATTTTTGCTTAATGGCAAAATGATTCATAGCAGTTTTCACCTTTAAAAATTTCGACTTACAATAAGCAACCAAATAAATGGTTACATTGAGTTTGAATCGTTAGCACCTAACTTTAGTCGAAAAATCTCACCATTCAATTCAATTGTATCTCCTGCAACCATCTTTTTTCTTTTCTGTTTTTCTATTATGCCGTTTACCAATACCGCACCCGCAGCTATCATATCCTTAGCTTCTGCTCCACTCGAGGCGATACCTTCAAATTTAAGAATTTTAAAGAGTTCAACATGTTCTTTATTAATGAAAACATCCTTCATATTATTTATTACTCCAGTAATGATGAGTTATCAACATTATTTAAATAGCGGATAAATTCTGTGATCGGTTTGATTGTAAATGATTATTATCAAGAACAAGCAAACTGAAATCATCAGGACTTAATTTGATCTTTTGTACTTTCATTATTAACGCTCCAACGTGGTGGCCAAATATAGACCATTATATAACGTTGTGAACGTTCTGAACGGAATATCCTTGGATCTGTTTATCGCAGTAATTAGACTTAAGTGTTCTTATTGAGCACATGAAATACTGCACTACCTTTTTTCTAAAGGGAAACTATTTTTGAAATATTATGGATAAAAGATCTAACACCTTAATTTGGTCTTCCCTTTCAATTACGCCTAATTTTTTTACAATACGAGTTCGATCAATTGATCTTAGTTGATCTAGCGCAATCTGCCCCTTTTTATCTTTAAATTCTGTCAATATTCTTGTTGGAAAATTGTCTTTGATTGTACTTGTCATCGGTGCAATTATAACTGTTTTTAACCTGCTTAAATTCATTGAGTCTGGTGATATAATCACTGCTGGACGTGTTTTTTTTATTTCAGAACCAATTGTAGGATCGAGGTTTACTAAAAAAACATCAAACCTTTTTATTTTTACCATGTCCATTCATCCATATCGAAATCATTGTTTAGACTTAAATGAGCTTCATCACTACTATCATCTACGACAGTATTGAATTGCTCTAACCATCCTTCCTGCTGATTTTTGATTGGGATTAATGTAAGCACGCCCTTTTCGTCGGCTCTAATTTCCAATTCTTCTCCAGGATGTAAATGAGCTTCTTTAATGATAACAGAGGGAATTCGAATTCCGATTGAATTTCCCCATTTCGTTAAAGTGACAGTAGACATGGCAACTCCATATATGTATATACAAAGTATAATTATACAACATATATACATTTATTCAAGTATTTCGGGACGGACACGAATATCTTAGAATAATTTATGTTTATAAGAGGAAAATTAAGAGGGGTCATACTCTCCGACCCTATTTTCATACCTAATGGAAAATATAGGAAAATTAGTTAAGTATTCTGGTTAATTTTTCTAAGTTAAATTAGCCTTAGTTTTAACGCGATTTTTTACACCTAGTCTTTAGAAAGCCGGTGATTGCAGTAGCTACAAATCGACTTCTCATCTAAGTCCTCAATGGCTGTTTCGGTTTCACAATATCGACAGACTAAATTTATAGGTTGGTAATCGCAAAACAAACATACATTTTCACCTTTTATAAAACATTCTTCGCTGCAAGAAGGGCAAATAGTCGCTGTCGCGAAATAGCCTGTATTTTCGTGGATAAAATTTTTCTCAACAGAGGATTTTTCTGACTGTATCAAAGCAAAAAACAAATCGCTCGCCTGTGGATATTATGTTTGCTTAACAAGCATCACATCTCCATTTAAATATCGGACCATCTGCCTAAGATTAAATCCTAACATTGAAGCATAACCTGAGGATTCTGTTGTTCTATCAGTTTTCATACGTGAGCGATCCATCTGCCAATATTTTTTCAAATACCCGATAATTGGCTCAATCCCCGCCCTTCTATTCTCCAATAGCCTTAGCTGCTCTATGCTAATAGGATTATCGGGTGGATCTTTTAGCTTCCTTACAGGCCTTTGAAGTGCAACTGCGTTTATTTTAAAACTTAGAGCCAATCGCTCATTTTCTTTGGAGTAATATCCC
>PEQK01000015.1 GCA_002786165.1 Legionella sp. | reverse complement strand
TTTATCATACCGAATGCTACAAGGCGTGTCAGTCAGTGGCTGCAAGCAAGATTGAAAACTCTGTGACCAATCTTTAAAATAGGCAGTGCGCGCACGATCCAACTCATAGGCCAAATCCACGAGACGATTGTCCCAGGGCACAAAATACTGCGACTTTGCTTTTTGCTTCAATAAGGCATTACGCTGTTTCAAAACACCGCGATATTCTTTCCATGTGTCATGATAGGAATGTTCCACGTGAAACAATCCCCAATCTAAAATACCACGTCTTACACTGGGACCTGCATCGATGATTTGAAATAAATCGTGATAAAACAACTGACAGGGTAAAAAATGCGCCAACTCTGAGCTGCGTTGACACGGTTGTTGATTCAATCGTACTAGAGTAGATCCATCCAATGATTTTTGTACGCTGACACGATCTTGTTGCTGGGTTTTAGAAAACACCGTAAAAGAAGACAGCCCCTGTTGTACTAGAGGCGCAATTTCTCTGGTTCTAAAGGAATGACCGCTTCCTAGCAAATAAATGGCCTCCAAAATGGAAGTTTTACCACTCCCATTTGGACCATAAAAGAAATTAAACTGAGGATGCAGCTCCAACTGCAAGCTATCAATATTACGCAAGCCATGAATGTTTATCTGAGTCAGCATTACAACTTCATAGGCATGATGATGTACAAATAATGATCATCATTCAATGCTTGTACTAAAATACTGTTATCAGCTTCCCCAAAAGACAAGCGCAATACGCCATCATTAAAATAATTAAGCACATCCAATAAATAAGTCGCGTTGAGGCCAATCGTCAAAGGATCACCTTGCGTTTCAACCACCAAGGATTCTTCACCTTCTTCTTGTTCTTTGTTGGAAGCCGCTAAAGTTAATAAATTGTGTTCGATACGCAATACCACAGCACGTAATTTTTCATTGGCCAAAATCACAATACGGGATAAAGCGCGTTTTAAAGTATCGCGATCAATAAGGACAATACGTTCATAATCTTTAGGAATGGCGCGGGCATAGGGTGGAAATCGTGCTTCGATCAATTTAGAAGAAAATCTAAATTGGCTGGTGACCAAACTCACATGATTTTTACTGGCAGATACCACAACGCGTTCCTCAGGCGCTACAGTTGCCAATAGTCGCATCATTTCTTGAACCCCTTTTTTAGGAATCAACAAACGATGATGTTGATCTAATCCCTCTTCCGAGAGTCGACATACAGCCATACGGTGGCCATCGGCCGTCACAGCAGTGATCGATTTGGGATCGATTTCGAGAAACAAACCATTAAGATACATACGCACATCTTGCTGTGCCATTGCAAAAGAGGTCGCCTGCAACAACCGCATAAAATCTGAAGATTGTAAGGAAAACTCTAATTCGCTCGATTCATCTTCTGCGATAGGATAATCCACAGCGGGTAAGGTCGTGAGCTTGAATTGACTACGTTCAGTTTTTATAGTGAGGGTTGTGCCCGTATAATGTAAGGTCGGTAGCGCTTCATCATCCAAAGACCGAAAAATATCTATCATTTTCTTAGCAGGAACTGTCACAGCACCCACCATAGTAGAGGAGCACGGGACCACTGCAGTGATTTGAATCTCCAAATCCGTGGCGGTTAAACTGAAGTGATCCGCAGACAGCTGCAGTAAAATATTAGACAAAATGGGCAAAGATTGCTTTTTGTCTACTGCGCCGGCCACCATCAATAAGGGTGTTAAAATCTGCTGTTTGCTGATTGTCAATTCAAACACAATAAACCTCCACTTCTTAAAATAAGACCAAACTCAATCAACCCTGCCTCAAGACGATAAAGTACGCATCAAGTTTTTATAGTCTTCGGCAAAATCGCCACCTTCTAGGATCAATTCTTTGACTTTACGACAAGCGTGAATCACGGTCGTATGATCACGACCGCCAAAATGATCACCGATTTCCGGCAAACTATGATTGGTCAATTCTTTTGCCAATGCCATCGCCATCTGCCTGGGTCGTGCAATAGAACGACTACGTCGTTTTGATAAAATATCAGCTACTTTTACTTTGTAATACTCTGCAACTGTTTTTTGAATATTTTCAATGGTCACCAATTTATCTTGGAGCGCCAACAAATCGCGCAGGGCATCATTCACAAATTCGATCGTAATAGGTTTGCCTGTAAAATGCGCATTGGCAATCACACGACGTAGGGCACCCTCAAGTTCTCTCACATTCGAACGAATCCGTTTGGCGATAAAAAAGGCCACTTCATAGGGCAATATCACATTCGATAATTCGGCTTTAGAAATCAAAATTGCAACACGAGTTTCTAATTCTGGCGGCTCAACCGCAACCGTCAATCCCCAGCCAAAACGTGATTTTAACCGTTCTTCTACCCCTTCAATTTCTTTGGGATAGCGATCACTGGTTAAAATAATTTGCTGCTGCCCTTCTAACAAGGCATTAAACGTATGAAAAAACTCTTCTTGAGATCGATCTTTGCCAGCAAAAAATTGAATATCATCAATCAATAAAGCGTTTAAAGAACGATAAAAGCGTTTAAATTCGTTGATGGAATTGGTTTGCAAGGCTTTCACCATATCAGCAACAAAGCGCTCAGAATGCAAATATAACACTTTTGCGTCAGGGTTGTTTTTCAAAATCGTATTGCCAATGGCGTGCATCAAATGGGTTTTACCCAGCCCCACACCCCCATAAATAAACAAGGGATTGTAAGCATCTCCGGGACGCTCAGCCACCTGCAACGAGGCCGCTCGGGCCAATTGGTTCGAATTTCCTTCGACAAAACTATCAAATACAAATTTTTTATTCAAATAACTATTATTGTATGGGTCAGCTGCACTTTTCACTTGTGGAGATTTGCGTTGTTCAGGCGCTGGCGCTGCAGCTGCGGGGCTATCACTGGGAATCACCGCCTTCGTGCCAATTTCAATACTCACATGCGTAATGGTGTCTGGGCTGATTTGACGAACCAACTCGTTGATGCGCGCATTAAAATGAGTTTTAACCCAATCGACCACAAAACGATTTGGCGCCAACAACACCAACGTTGAGTCTTTTGTTTCTGCTTGTAAAGGCCGTAACCACGTATTAAATTGTTGGGCCGGATATTCTTCTTGCAACAGGCTCAAACATTTCTGCCAGATATTCGCAGACACAGATAACTCCAGACAGAATTCAGCAGACGATTATACCCAAACAAGTTCTTATTGCCAAACTCTCACCTTTTATGAAAAAATCATCACACAATTTATAACTCCTTACGGAGTTGCTGTTATTAAGAAAAAAACATCATGCTAATTGATCGTGCTGGATATCGATTGAATGTGGGTATCATTTTGATAAATGACTCTCATCGTGTATTCTGGGGTAAGCGCTATGGGCATGATGCCTGGCAGTTTCCCCAAGGCGGCCTTGCGCCAGGCGAAACACCCACTGAAGCGTTATTTCGGGAGCTGGGAGAAGAAATCGGTTTAGAGCGTACGGATGTGGAAATATTAGGTGTCACCAAACGCTGGTTAAAATACCGTCTGCCCAAACAATATTTACGCCACGGTACCGACCCATTGGTCATTGGCCAAAAACAAAAATGGTTTTTACTCAAACTCGTCACCAACGAACAAAAAATTCGGTTAGATCTCAGTAACTCGCCTGAATTTGATAGCTGGCGTTGGATTGATTACAAGGAACCGCAAGACTTGGTGATCTTTTTTAAAAAACAAGTCTATATTCAAGCATTAAAAGAGCTAGAATATTTATTAAAAAAACGGCGTACCTCTCTGGGTATACGTCGTAAACGAGGACATCATGGTCACAAAGTCTGATGCTTAAAATATTAAAACGTATTGTTCAAGATGTTACGACATCACCGCACCTTCTTGCCGCATTAAATACGCTGGTAGAGCGAGTGAGTAGTGCTATCTACGCTGAAGCAGTTTCCGTTTTTTTAATTGACAACAAACACCGTGAATATGTATTAATCGCCACCAAAGGACTCCATAAAGATGCAGAGTTTTCAGTAAGGGTTTCTATGGACCGAGGCGTCATTGGTTTGGTCGGTCGTCGTGAAGAACCGATCAATATTGACGACGCCAGCGATCATCCCGATTTTTATTATAATCCTTTGCTCAAAGAAGAACATTTGCATGCATTTTTAGGCGTGCCCATCATTCAACATCGCAAACTCTATGGCGTTCTCACGGCCCAACAAACCAATCAACGTTGTTTTGATGATGCAGAGGAAGCCTTTTTGATCACCTTGGCAGCTCAGTTGGGCGGCATGATTGCCCATGCTGAAGCCACCGGTGAATTGGCGTTACTGACCGAACCACCTAGTCAAGGTACCGCAAAAACCGAGCACATACCCATTGCCCTCAAAGGCATGAGTTCGGTCCCAGGTGTGGCCATTGGTACCGCAGTGGTGATCTATCCGCCTGCTGATATCGATGCCGTACCCAGGCATTTTGTGGATGACGTCGAAAGCGAAATTGCCATTTTTTTGCGTGCCCTTCAAGCCGCACGTGACAACATGCATCGATTGAGTCGTCGCATCAAATCCAGTGTCGCAGATGAAGAGCATGCCTTATTCGATGTCTATTTACGTATCCTTGACCAAGACAGCTTGGGAGAGGAAGTCATACGTGAAATTCGTAACGAGCATCTGGGTGCACAAGCAGCGTTAGCAACAGTGATCAAACGCCATATACACCAATTTGAAAACATGAACGACGAATATTTGCGTGAACGAGCATCTGATTTTCGCGATATTGGTCGTCGGGTTTTGGCAGAATTACAATCGTCACAACATGAAGAAATTGAGTACCCACGGCGTACGATTTTAGTCGGGGATGAAATCTCAGCAGCGACGCTGGCAGAAGTTCCTGAAGGTCACTTGGCTGGCATCATCTCTGCCAATGGGTCTAGCAGCTCTCATATGGCTATTTTGGCACGCTCGATGTGCATCCCAACCGTCATGGCCGTACGCGGCTTAAAACTTGATCAATTGTCTCGACGCGCCATTATTGTAGATGGCGACAATGGTGAGGTGTTTGTTTCTCCGACCAAAATCCTCCTCACCGAATACAAACAACTGATTCAAAAAGAAGACGCCCTGAATCAAAGCCTGATCAGTTTACGAGACAAACCCGCAGAAACCTTAGATCAACATCGAATTGCATTACACGTCAACACGGGTCTTGCCATGGACTCAGGCATGTCCATGAGTGTAGGGGCAGAGGGCGTAGGCTTGTATCGCTCCGAAGTACCGTTTATGAGTCGAGACCGCTTTCCTTCCGAAGATGAGCAATACATCATCTATCGACAAACACTAAAAGCATTTGCTCCGCGCTCCGTCACCATGCGTACCTTAGATATTGGTGGGGATAAAGTGTTGCCGTATTTTCCCATCGAAGAAGCCAATCCTTATTTAGGATGGCGAGGCATTCGCGTGATGCTCGATCATCCCGATCTATTTTTGTTACAAGTACGCGCTATGATGCGTGCCAATGAAGAATTGAATAATTTGCGTATCATGCTCCCAATGGTGACCACATTGAGCGAGGTGGACGAAGCCGCGTATTTGATCAACCAAGCCTATGAAGAATTGCTGGAAGAGGGTTGTCAAATTGAAAAACCGGCTTTGGGCGTCATGATCGAAGTACCTGCCGCCGCCTGTCAAGCCAAAGAATTGGCCAAACGTGTAGACTTTTTATCCGTGGGCACCAATGATTTGACACAATATTTGCTGGCCATTGATCGCAACAATGCTCGAGTTGCGGGTCTATATGATCCACTCCATCCCGCGATGCTGCGTACCTTGATGAAAATCGTAGAGGGCGGACATGCCGCGGGCGTCAAAATCAGTGTTTGCGGAGAAATGGCTTCTGATCCTTTGGCGGCGATTTTATTATTGGCTATGGGGTTTGATACCCTTAGCATGAATTCAGCCAGCTTACCCAGAATCAAATGGGTCATTCGCAATTTCTCATTAATGCATGCGCGTAAAATATTAGCGGATGTGTTGGAACTAGAACATCCCACTGAAATTCGATTGTATTTACAAAAAAACCTTGAAGAACAAGGCCTAGGTGATTTAATTCGCAGCGGAAAATCCACATGAGCATAGCGTACCCCATTATCAATCCCATTGCATTTTCCATGGGACCTATTGCCGTACATTGGTATGGTTTGATGTATTTGTTAGGCTTCAGTTTGGCCTGGATTTTGGCCAAATGGCGGGTCAAACATTTTCATCTAAAATGGACCGACGAACAAATTGGAGATTTGATTTTTTACGCCGCATTGGGCACAGTAATTGGCGGCAGAATAGGATATATGCTGTTTTATAATACCCATGAGCTTGTTCATCACCCCCTGAGCCTTTTCAAAGTTTGGCAGGGCGGCATGTCATTTCATGGCGGCCTTCTTGGGGTCATCACCGCAGGTTATCTATTTGCCAAAAAAATTAAAAAACCCTTTTGGGTGGTTGCTGATTTTACTATTCCATTGGTCCCACTGGGCTTGGCTGCAGGCCGTATCGGTAATTTTATCAATGGAGAATTATGGGGCCGTGCCACGCAAATGCCGTGGGGTATGATATTTCCAGAAGCAGACCAACAGCCTAGGCATCCGTCTCAATTGTATGAATTTGGCTTAGAAGGCTTATTATTGTTTGTGATCATTTGGTGGTACGCCCGCAAACCACGACCACCTGGATCGGTATCAGCTCTTTTTTTAATGGCCTATGCATTGTGTCGTTTTGGAGTGGAGTTTTGTCGTGAACCTGATGAGCATCTCGGATTTATTGCATTGAATTGGCTGACTATGGGACAATTGCTGTCCATACCCATGTTTATCATGGGTCTTTGGCTTTATAACCACGCACAGGACAAAAAACGCCATGCACACGTATCTTAATCTCCTACAACATATTCTCACTGAAGGAACAGAGAAACAAGATCGAACCGGGACCGGTACTTTATCCATTTTTGGCCATCAAATGCGGTTCGATCTACGCCAAGGATTTCCTCTTTTGACCACTAAAAAACTGCATACCCGCAGCATTGTGCATGAATTGTTATGGTTTTTAAACGGCGACACCAATGTGGCCTATCTCAACGAACATGGTGTGACGATATGGAATGAATGGGCCAATGCCAACGGTGACTTAGGTCCGGTATATGGCAAACAATGGCGCTCATGGCCCAGTGCGGACGGCAGATACATTGATCAGTTACAAGAGGTGATCACTCAAATCAAAACCAATCCTGATTCTCGTCGTTTGATCGTCAGTGCCTGGAATGTCGGAGAGTTAGACAAAATGGCTTTAGCGCCTTGCCATGCTTTATTTCAATTTTATGTGGCAGACGGCCGACTGTCTTGCCAATTATATCAACGCTCTGCCGACGTGTTCTTGGGAGTTCCCTTTAACATAGCATCCTATGCTTTATTAACGCATATGATGGCTCAAATCTGCGATTTAGAAGTAGGTGACTTCGTATGGACCGGTGGCGACTGTCATCTCTATCTGAACCATCTAGAACAAGCCAAAACACAATTACAACGAACCCCCAAAGGGTTGCCCAAACTCCACCTTCAACGTCAACCCGATAGTTTATTTGACTATTGTTATGAAGATTTTGTTTGGGAAGGCTATGACCCTTATCCTGGCATCAAAGCCCCTATTGCAATTTGAACCAGAAGGCCTCTAACACGTCAGAGTACGTTCAATTGCTTCTGCGGCTCTTGTGGCATCCTGGCGTAACGTAGCAGGCTGTACGGCAGCTCCAAATAGCGTACAAACCGAAGCAGATAATGCCGCAGCACCAGCTACAGCTTGAGCGGTAGTCGCTTGAACGCCTACAGAAGCGACAAGTGCCGTCAAGGAAGCAAGGCCTTGGGTTACAAAGGACGTTGCTTGAATCGTAGCTAAATAAGACATCAACACTGCAGGAACCGTAACACCTGAATAAGCGACTAGTACTGTGGCCAAGGTTGCTATGGCAATAGCTGCACCGATAATCAACAACAGATTACCCAAATATCGCAACACAACATGTTCAGATTGAATCAGTTTATTTTTATCTTGTTGAATGTGTTGTAACTCTAATTCCACACCTAATTTTAAGCGATCTCGCAAAATAGTATCTTCGGGTGAGGTCATGGCACTCAATTGGAGCGTCATAAAAAATATATTGACGAGGCTAGACATAGTACCTAGCGTGTTTTTAATGTCTATAGGTAATAATTTGGTTTGAGCTCGTAAAGAAGGATGCAACGCAGGATTGTCTAAAAATTTTGCTAGCGCAGTATAAGATCTTTGTCTTGGGCTTGCAAAATAATAACGACGTTGGTTTGTTTCAGGTACATCAAGACTCGCGCGTAACACAGCTAATAATCTTGTGTTGGCTTGATCTAAACATGCAACATCTGTAGTACTGTTAATGATAGGATAAGATTCATCAATTAATAATGAAGCATATTCTTGCACCAATGATCTCAGTTTGGTGTGTTGATTTCTATCGGTAATATCTATCTCAATAATATTTTGTTGAAGCCTGCTGATGTCATCTTGACCAAGGCCTTCATTGTTCTCTAATACAGAAGGAGAGGGCGATAGACTTCTATATTGATCATCAAACTCTGAGATTAAATTATTACTAGGAGCAGGAGAACGTACTTCTGCCTTACCATATTGAGGGGCTATAAATTGCTGAAAAAATTTGGCCCTATCACCCACAAAGAAAAAATCACCGCCACTACCAATACTACTAACGGTATTTTGAGTGTTTGCAGTCTTATTAGTCCTATGACTCATCGGTGTTGTGTTTTTATTATTACCAAACATGTTAATCTCCTACTCAAATAACTATCATTGTGAAATCTAAAAAAGCAGACTGTATCACACTATTTTTATAGAAATACAGTGCTTTTGAAAGAATAGGGTCGAAATCCCTTCGCCCCACCGGGGAGAAGGTGGCCGCAGGGCGGATGAAGGGGAAAAACTATGCCAAATCAATCGGATCCACATCAATATTCCAACGCAACCCATTGGCCAAGGTATTCGACTGAAGCTGGATTCTTAGAAGCGTGAGCTGGGACTGAAGTTTTTGACGGGAGGCTGATTTGATCAACAATTGCATGCGATAATGTCCTGCTTTCTTGGCCAAAGGCGCTGGCGCTGGTCCCATCAACGTGAGATCAGACAAAGCCAGTTTTTGCTTAATCATATAAAGAAACTCTAAAATTTTCTCTTGCTGTTTTCCTTGAACCCGCAATAACGCCAAAAAAGAGCAAGGCGGCAAATCTGCTTCTTGGCGAGATGCCAACAAGGATTCAGCAAAAGGCTCATACCCACTTTGAATCAATGTATTTAACAAAGGATGATCCGGCACATGTGTTTGAATCAACACTTCTCCAGGTACATCGGCACGCCCAGCTCGCCCAGACACTTGAGTGATCAACTGCCCCAATCGCTCTAACGCACGAAAATCTTGATCATAAAACCCATAATCCGCGTCTAAAATCACAACCAAGGACAAGCGTGAAAAATGATGACCTTTGGCCAGCATTTGAGTGCCAATAATCAATTGCGCATGCCCCATATGAATTTTTGATAATTGCTCATCCCAAGCCTGCTTTTTACGGATAGCATCTCTATCAATTCGTACAATCGTCGTATTGGGAAAAACCGTGGCCAACGATTCTTCAATACGCTGAGTTCCTACCCCCATAAAGATAAGTTCTCGGCTCTGACACGAAGGACACGCACTCATACGGGGTTGATGAAAGCCACAATGATGACACACCAATTGATTGGCAGCACGATGAACGGTTAAACGCGCATCACAATGCGGACAATCAGCTTTCCAACCACACAAATGACATAATAAAACTGGAGAAAATCCGCGGCGATTGAGAAAAATCAACACTTGATGTCCAGCCGACAAATGACGCTCTATGGCCGTGTATGTCGCAGTTGCCAAACCGTGTAACAAATTTTGACTACGTAAATCCACAATTTGATAATGCAGGGGAAACGTATTTAAAGCTTTTTGTAATAATCGGATGCGAGTGTATTTGCCTTTTGCCGCATTGGCCAAACTTTCCAAAGAAGGGGTGGCTGATCCTAAAATAATAGGGATATCCGCAAAATAAGCTCTCATCAATGCCGCATCCCGGGCCAGATAACGCACACCTTCCATTTGTTTCAAAGAAGCATCGTGTTCTTCGTCGATCACGATCAAACCCAATCCTGGCATCGGGGTAAATAAGGCTGAACGTGTTCCTAACACCAATTTGACGTCTTCTTGTTTCGCCCACAACCAAGCTTGTTGACGTTCACGATCAGACATTTGAGAATGAATCACGACCAATGGTTCGGTAAATCTTGCTTGAAAACGCTGGCGCAATTGCGGCGTTAACCCAATTTCTGGGACCAAAACCAAAACCTGCCGTCCTTTGGCCAACACATCGGCAATCACTTGAAAATAGACTTCGGTTTTACCACTCCCAGTTACACCATCCAATAAAAAACAATGATAAGTATCTAAATAAGTGATGATAGCGTCATAAGCAGCTTGTTGTTCTTGATTCAAAGGTAAGACAGTCACATCCGTTGAAAAAGAGGAAGGTAGAATAGGTCGCATCGTTTGACGAAGGAGCCCATTGTCCAACAAGCCCTGAATGATTTGGCTTGAAAAACCCGCGTGCACCATTTGAGCCTTGGTTGCCGAACCTTGGTTTGCCAAATAATCCAAACACTCGTGTTGTTTGACCGCACGTGTTGATAGGACTTGATGAGCAGCATCAAGTGCCATCGCCATTTCATAGACCGTTTGTACTTCATATTGAATGGATTCGCCTTGACGACATACTTTGGGGAGTGCAAACCCCAAAACCAGGGCCAAAGGGGATTGGTAATACAGAGCAATCCATCGACATAATTTTAAAATATCTTGAGTGAGAATAGGCGTCGTATCTAAAACAGTCACAATAGATTTTAATTCGGCTGAGGACGAGCGTTCGGTATCCACGCCTACCACAATGCCTAATTTGGTCGATTGACGAAAGGGCACCCAAACACGAGCGCCAACGATCAAATCGTCTGGACCAAGATAATCAAAATAATCACGATTGGTTTGTAAAACCGCAACTTGATACATGGGCATTTATCGATGCCAAGTATGGCTTGCGGACTGACCTGGCGCAGAAAATACTTTTACCACGATTTGTTCAATACGATGACGTTCCAACTCTTCTGTTTCAAGTATCAATTCGCTCACAAACCAACGAGACAATTCTTCTACCGTAATATTCACGACAGGTAATAGGGTCACATCTTCTCTTAAAAAAGGAATTTTCTTTTGATTGAACGTAAAATAGAGGTAATCAGCATCTTCTTCATAGATTAAATAAGGCGAAAATTCAGGCATTAAAAACGTTTGGTTCAAATGTTGGCACAAGGCATGAATTTTTTTCTTATAATAGCGATAATCAAACGTCATACCATCTTCTTTTACCCAAGTGGTCAACCCAAGGTACACTTGGTACATATGACCATGTAAAGGTTCACGATCTGTGGCAGAAAATATCGTGGTGTGACCTGCCGAAAATTTCATCGATTCTTTTTGTAATTCTACAGTGGTTAAATACATAGTATTTTTCATAAACTCGCTCGTCTGTCTTGCATTTGAAATCCGCACAAAGGCTCATCCCAGGCTTTGGTCAAAGCCATTACTTTAAATAACTCCCCCATTTCATTCGGTTGGAGCAGCGTCTTCACGGCTTGTTGTTGTTTGAATAATTGTTCAGAAGGACAAGCTTCTAACAAGCTTAACAAACCATTGGCCAACAAAAAAGAGGCCTGTGACGTAAACCCAGCAACAGAAAAACCAGCGGCAACAGCCGCTTCAGCCACATGGGTAAACTCAACATGTGCTGTGATGTCTTGTTCTCCGACATGAATCAACGGATCAGTATGCGCACGATGATGGTGATGACACATCAAAGTGCCTTGATGGCGATCCGGGTGAAAATATTCATGTCGCGGAAAACCATAATCCACAATCAGCATCAATCCTTTCTGTAATAGAGCGCTACATTGTTTGATCCAATCTTCCAAAAATAAATTCACTTCAGATTGGTAGGGATATAGATTCTCGGGCAATGTATTGGCAATATGAGTCTTTAATGGCTCATTGTCACAAATCTTTAAAACTTCTTGTAAATGACCTTCTTTTTCATCCACACAAATTTCATATAACTGATCTTCCGTTCGTAAAAAGCGATGGACAGGCATAGCATCTAATATTTCATTGGCCAAAATAATCCCTTCAAAAGAAGCGGTTGGCCAAGATTGAATCCATGTAATACGAGAGAGCAAATGAGGAATAGCCTCCGCAAAGGCATGATGTTGCTGACTTTGTAAACGACCACTTAATTCAAGAATATAATAGGTGTCCGGCAAACAGTTCAGTTGTTCTAACCGAGTTAATAGATCAATACACATACGCCCAGATCCTGCCCCAAACTCCAAGATCACTGGATGTATGAGTTGAGACAATACATCTCTACATTGATGAGCCAATGCATAAGAAAACAAAGAACTTATTTCAGGCGCTGTTGTAAAATCTTGACCAAAGTGTTGTAAGCCAACCGTATAATAGCCACCTTCTGGTGCATACAAAGCCAATTGCATAAAGTCTGCAAATGATAGAGGAGGATGCGATTTTATTTTGGTTAAAATCAAGTCGTTGAGTGCCATATCGTATCAATCATTATAAAAAAAGAGACCTTACCTCGATTTTAAACAATACACAAGCTTGCGATATCATGACCCGATAACTTGTGGAGAACATGAGTGAGGGGCTTGTAATAGATCTGCATAAAGTAGGACTATTTTTTTATACTCGATTTATGCTCAAGTAAAAAGGATCATATACCGTAACTAACCCCATGTTACATTTGAATTAAACCATTGATTTAGATAACAAATAAAAACTTAGCCACAGAAAAAAATTTGCTAATAATAAACATAATATATAGATATATAATTTAATTATTATTACTGCGACCCAAAAAAAGATAAAAAATTTATAGTGCTGGTTACAAAAGTGAGTAAGGTTTCATTAAATTTTAAAAAATGGTTAAAGAACGGTTCAATAAAAATATTGTCATATTATTGGTAAATAAATACCCAATCCTATCAGGAGGTCATAATTTGAGTTGCAGCGCTTATTTTATTAACACCTGATAACTTGTGGAGAAGATGAGTGAGGGACCTGTAATAGATCTGCATAAAGTATGTGATATTTTTTTATACTTGATTTATGCTTAGGTAAAAAGGATCATATACCGTAATTAACCCCACGTTAAATTTCTATTAAATATTTGATTTTTATAACAAATAAAAACTTAACCACAGAAAAAAGGTTACTAATAACAAACACAATATATAAATATATAATTTAATTATTATTACTGCGACCTCAAAAAAAATATAAAAAAAATTTTATCGTCAGGTGCCTTGCGAGCTATTTTAGAGCCTGTTACCATACAAACCAGTTCATGATTTTTGGACACTTGCATGACACAAAAGAACACGTTTTGTTGGATCGATATTCCAGTGATTGATTTAGATCGTGCCATTGCATTTTATGCGGCAATATTGGATGCCAATGTTCAAAAAATCGCTGAACACGGGATGGAATTTGGCTTATTACCTCACACGGATGACAATGTATCAGGATGTTTGGCCGTTATGTCCGATCGTCAACCTTCCCAAAATGGACCTTTGGTGTATTTGAATGTAGAAAATCGCCTTGATCGCGCTATTGCTGCCGTCAAAGAACAAGGTCGTCCTATTTTGTCTGAAAAACAGCAAATTGGACCTTATGGTCATCGTGCGATTGTGCTTGATAGTGAAGGCAACGCTATTGCTTTATATTCTATGCAAGCATGAGTATCCAAGAAAGTTATCAGCTGATTGCAGAAATGACTAAGCTGAAACTGGTGTTTAGAAATACCATCACGCACGCGGATCGAAAAGAAAGTACAGCTGAACACTCTTGGTCAGCCAGTATGATCATTGTGATCCTTACGTCAGAACTTAGAAAAGAGTTTCCTGAATTTGATGAGTTGAAAACCATAAAATTGGTTTTGATTCATGATATTGTTGAAATTTACGCGGGTGATGTGATTGCTTTTGATGTGGAAGCTAGAAAAAACAAAGAACAAGCAGAACAAGACGCTTTATTAAAATTAATGGGCATATACCCTGTTTTTGGTGAAGAACTTCATAATTTATGGTATGAATTTGAAAAAAAAGAGAGCATAGAAGCAAAAATAGCCAAAGCTGCAGATGCTATTTGCCCTATTTTCCAACGGCTTCAAACCAAACAATCGTATGTCCCTTATCACATTTCTATTCCTATCTTAGACAACACCAAATGGCCACAACTTGCATTTAGCCAAACCTTTCAAACGCTTTATCAAACCTTAAAAAATGATTTACTCGAGGCAGGGTTGATCGAAGAAATGTGATTGAGTGACCTCCTTTCATCCGTACGATAGTTTTCTCACGTAGATACTTACATACGTCTTAAAAAATGATTGTAATATGTATTTTTTATATTATTTATGATAATATATGTCAAATTTTATACATAAAATCATTTTATAAGGGTATTTGATGCAATCAAATGTGTTTGAAAGAGTAAGCGGAGATACCGTTGTTTCAGCCCTTGCTCGCGCTGGCGTTGAAGTTGTTGTAGCAGGGGCAGTGGTTTATGGCGGCTATTTGGTTGTCCGTACGATTTATAATAATCTCAAGCCCATTGAACAATTGAGTGAGGATGATTACATTCGCTACACAAAATTATTAGAAGTTTGGAATGAGCATTTTCCTGGTCAACCAATACCTGATGATTGGACATTAAATAATAAAAAACCTACTGGCATGATTGATTTTGCAGAGCAAGGTTTACAATTAAAAAAAGAAGCTAAAACTTTAAGAAAATATAGTACCCCGAATCATGAAGTACGTTCCATGATGCTCGCGCACATTAGTAATTTATTTAACTCTATTAGTAAAAGATCCATGGTTGGGGATCTAGCCCTACGCGCTAAATATTATATGGTTCGTGCTGATGGGATTGAGTCTATGTTTTATATTGTCTTGAGCAATTGGTTGCTCAAAAATTCGCCCAATCTGATAGATAAAAGCACCGAAGCCCTTGCTGCCTACAAGCAACAATTGGATTATTGTAAAGCTGTTAAAGATACGGTTTTTTCAAATTATAAAACGGAAAAAAATAGAAACAATCCTCATTCAACGCTTGAAAGAATCATAGATTTATTACAAAACCATTATGACAAGTTATTGGTTTTACATCATGCTAGAAGTTACAACGATCTGATTAAAGAAATTGATAGACATTTATTAGGCCTTGCCGGACATTCTCTGACGATTCTATATTTGTTGATAGATTCTGCAGAAGGTGATCATTTTATGATCGATAAATTTTCGAATCCTAACAGTACCGATCATAAGATAAGTAAAATACGTCGTACAGAATTAGGTGAGTGGTTACATTTGACGCTTCAAATGGCGGGTTTAAATTACTCAAAACTTGATCCCAGCAGACCGCTTTCCTTGCTCGAAATTGCAAAACATTTAGAGGATAGGCATCCCGACGATCCTAATTTTATCAAGTCCAAATTGAATTGGGGGAATAGGCCTTTTACTCAAATTGCAACAACCCATTTTCCAGATGGTTTAAAAAAATCACATTTTTATTTAGAGCATATTAGAGTACTTCATCGTTTAACGTTGGAGTTGTATTATGTGAGCCAATCTTCCATCAAATCATCCGTTGCGAATGAAAATTTTGGTGCGGATCTTATGTTTGGAAATACCGCAGGAAAAGCCACATTAACTGAATTATTATCTAGTATTAGAGAAGCCTCAGATACCTTTATAAGTAAGTTCCATCAATTTTGGTCTGCTTATTATTATGATGATTTCATCCCTCGTTCTAAAAAAAATCATTATAATAATATGGCTCAGGCTTACCAGCCTATTTTTTATATTGAGACCGAATTAAAAAAAGAATTGGAACAGAGTAAATCCAGTTTAGATGCGTTGATGGATCAATTAGAAATAAAATCGATGCAATATGCTAGTAACTCAAGCAAAATAGAGCACAGTAAACTTGATTTTATGTCTAGTGTTTTATCTTATCGTGAGTTTCATGGCAAAACAAAAGAACCTACTTATGAACTTGCTAAAAAAGAATACGATCGTTTGCGAGCACATGGACAGCAACGAAATACTACCAAGTCTCTTCAGTCTGAAAATCCATCACATGGAGATACACTTATTCCAAAAGAAAATCGCTTAGCGAGAGCATTGGATTGTTTATCCAATAGAACACCATCTGATTGCATTTTTTCTGAAAAATATCAAACAATTCCATTGATTCATGAGATGCATTTTTATTCTCCCTTACAACAAGATGTTTTTGAAACGGTTATAAAAAAATACAATGATTTGGTCAACAACAGACCTAATTCTAATTTTTGGTTCGGCTCTTTGTATTATACTGCGCAAAAATTTTCAGGGCTTCGTTATCGCTATATGTGTTTGTTTGACGCTTTTGATGCATTCTATTCTCAAGGATTGACTCCAATTAGTCATGTTGAAATGAATGAATATAAACGCGAAAACAAAAGTGCAATTGAGCTTTTTGATTTTGAATTGACAAAGTTTATGTCTTTGATGGCAAAAGAAGAATTATTATTTCGTGCTGACAGCCATACGGCCCTTCCTGACATTATCAGTGGTAAACATGATAGTATTCGCATCAAAAGACAAGATGAAGGGCAGTATACGGTTCATGCCCAGTATCCGTTTTCAGAGTTAGAACCCGAGACTCGTATGAGCAGTATCGAAGAACGCCGTGCCAACATCAAAGCAAAAGAAGACGAACTGAAACGACGACAACAGATCCGAAATGCAAACCGTATGCCTACACCTAAAGAAGACTCTGTCAATGATCAACAGTCAACTGGTGAAGATGACAAAAATAACATTCAAAAACCCACCGCACCTCCTTCCAAGAATAGTGCGGTACAGGTAACCACGAGCTGTTGTTCATGGCCCCTGTTATTTAGATCGACGCCTGCGCCTATTCATACCAAACCACGGGCAGATCATACAGTTGAAAAAATAGATTTAAATAATGACTTTACATTTGTGTAATATAAGGAAAATAGCATGTTGATGCGACTGGTTGCAATAGATAGAAAGTACAACAGTGCTTTTACAGCCTGTTTATTAGAAATGCTTTTGCCATTAGGTCAAAAATCTGAATCAGAGTTTAATCAGATATTTCAACGATTGTTTCGTAGAGCGCCGGATCCTCAGCTTTATGCTGATTTGAAAAAGCCCATTATACCTCAATATGATACTTTTATTCGGTTGTCATATGCCTTTGTCACATTGGTTGAGCAGATTCGAGCACAAACTGCGGACTATCTTCGTGATAACCCATCGGTATTTAATGAATATGATATGACAGAAGTAGAGCGTGATTTATTTATAAACACTTTACGGACCAACACATCCATTGATAGTTTACGCTATGATCATATTGAATTAGCTATTTTATCTAAGGTATTAGGGGTTGAAATACGAGTATATCGAGATCATCTCAATACGGAGAGTTTTTCTCAGTATCATCCTGAAAAGAACAATGCTGATGTTTTGAATTTAATCATAAAATATGGTCAATATAGTTGTTTATTTGAAGACACACTGGTAAAAAAACTTGATTTAAAACCAAAGCATTACATTTTTTCACACCATTTTGGGCTTTATCCTGCAAAAACTGCAGATGATCTTGTTCATATGCAAACCATTAAAGACTTATGCAATACTTACTTGACGCAAACCAAAGATCCTAGAAAGATTAAAATTTTAAAAGAATTACATTATGCTAATAATATTAATAATGTGGCATATTGGTTACATCGACGCCCTTATGATCTGGCTAATACTCATATCACTGCAGCTCAAATTTTAAGAGAAAATGAACTATCTTCTAGTGCTTTTGCCTTAAGAGTGATATTAGTCTTTTTGACGTTTCCTATTTCAATACCTGTGCTAAGTTTTTTATCTTGGATACAACGTGGTAAATTTAATTTTATTCAATCAAAAGGTTCTATTTTTGTGGATGATATTGACGCAATATGTCAACGCCACATATCGGAATATATATCGAAACAGTCGAGGGAGTGTCTTCCATCTTCTAACAAACGTAATATAAATGAAAATGAAACCACACCTCTGTTAAACTCTTCACAAGGTAGCTCTTTTATGATGACTCATTTTAAACCCAAACCACAGGATGTCTCTCCGTATACTTTGAATCATTATATCAATAATAATGGTCAAAGAGTTGAGGCTTATGAAAATCTTAATCATACCCTGGGTATCGGTCTTGCTGGTCTTTTAGGGGATTACGAAGAAATAACTTTACAAAGAAATACAGGGACACCTGTTATCACCTCCTATAAAATTGAACCAAGTACAAATGGCGCACTGGTCATACATGTTCGGTACAAGTTTCGCTGGACAGAAGAAGCGTCACGCTGCCTTAGTTTGAACTTTGTCAAAGGGTTTGAATCCGATTCGTCAGATGTATCTGAAAGGACGCCGATTAATTTGCCTGTACCTGCTGTTTCTGTGTTGCAACAATATGTTTCCTATGGCCTTTCTGTTTTTGAACCAAGTTTCGATCAATTGATCGTAGAAGGAAGCAAACATGACGAAATTCATAAACAAGAACGAATATTACAGCGCGCTTATGCAAAAGCAAAAAATGATGGACAAAAAACCATTGCGTTAGAAACTTTGATTAATGTCCAAGGCTTGTATTACAAATATGTTGAACGTGGTTTTATCTTAAGTCACTATAAAGACACAGGGTTTGAAAACATTTTGCCGCAGGTGACGAAGAAAATACAGAATTTAAAAGAACAATTACCAACCAATCACCAAAATCTATCTCCGACGGCAAAACAATTTAAAGGCATGCTAGAAAGCATTCATATGTTGATTCATTCAGGACAAATTGGTGAAGCTTGGGCGCAATTTAAAGAACAGCCTGAGCCTTCTCCATTGATCAAATTGGTTTATCCCCGGTTGTTTGCTTGGTATTACGAACTTCGCGCTGTATTTGAAATCAGTCGGCACAGAAAATATGGTAATGAAAAATACCGTGAAACCTCTTTTTTAAGTGAACCTCAATCGATTGAAAACCTATTATTTACACTCAATTTGGCGTATGAATCCTTAGAAAAAATAGATCCAATGCAAGCAAGGGCGTTACATCAGACACTTATGGTTCCCATACAGGAAATAATCGCTTTAGGAACTGAGGCCGCATCTCGTACCCCATTGGATGTACGTAGACGTATTCGTGAGTCTGAAGTTGCTGCAGATATGTTGATATGGGGTACGGGCGTCGATGGCACGTACCGTGTGGAGGATGAGGATGCTCTTTCGGGTGAACGGACTTCTCAACTGAGCATAGGAGTGTTGTCATGAGTTTACAAGCGATTGCCGTCCCTAATGGGGATAATCAGGTTTTTACAGCATTTGTGCTGGGTTTGTTATTACCTCTTTTAGAAGATGATACCTACGAAGAAAAATGCGAACAATTGTTTGGCAGGATCAACCGAAAAATACGGCGACAGTTAGACAATGATTTAGCGAATTATAGCCATCAAGTTTTTCCTGAAAGTCTTGATGGATTAATTACTTCTCATTTAAGACCGAGACTGGCCGATTATTTGACCTCTCACCAAGCTGATTATCAGCGTAGATACAAAAAAAATCAGGCAGCATTATCTGCAGCCATTGAAGCTATACGCAGCAACAGTCCTTTATTTGTAGATTTGGTATTGGATGGTTTGGCCGAAATGATGAAGATTGACATTCAGATTCATCATGATTTGCAAGGATCTGACGTCGTGCAACAGCACACGCCACAACATGGATTCAATACCACTATTCATTTGACTCTATTAGATGATGCTTATTTGTATTTGGTTGATCCCATGACGTTGCCTGAGGATATGCGTTCTCATTTATTTCCGCATTTAAGTGCGCACCGCATTTCTGATCCGGCTGTTTATAGAATAGAAAGATTAAAGGAACTGTTACATGAGGTCATTTCTGATATCCCCTCTCATTTAACAAATTTTTCAACAAAAGTCCCTCAAAAACCTATGGAACGAGGTCTTTCAAGCACACGTCCGACCACGGAAGACAAACATGTGATGCGTTTTGATTCGGTACGTGAAAGTCACGTCGTTCGAAATGATTTGAAAAACACAGTCAGAATGAATAGGGTGTATGATCTGGCTTTATGGGACGCACGCGATGGAGATTATTTACCCCATCGTTTATATATTAAATTTAATGCTCAGGCTCGGGGATTTAATTACATCGTTAGAAGACCCAATAATGAAATCACACCGCAAGATGGTTGTTTTATTTCTTTTGCTGAATTAGGGATTACGGGAATTACTCCTACTACAATTCAAGACTTAAATGCTTATCTTTCAAAAATTCTTACCATAACCCATGCACGAGGTGATACCCAAGATTTGGTTGTAGAAAGAGGCACTATGACCGAATGGGTGCAAACTGAATTGACAGGTGCAGCGGTTGGTTCAGTGTCAGGGTTGGCTACTCTTGGCGCCATTGTTGCCTTTGGTGAGTTTGAAATTGCTGCAGGGGCGGGTTTTGCGCTCATTCCTGGCATGGCGCTGCCTATAGCAGCTGGGATCCTTCTTACCACTTTGGTCACAACAACCATTGGAAAATCTTATGCGCTGCATTATGAAGAGGCAATCAATAAGGCCAGCGAAAAGTTAAGTGCGGGCCAATACAATGAAGCTGCTGATTATTTGGATACAGAGTTTGGTCGGTGGGATATTGTAAAATTAATCCGGAGTGTGCATTTAGAAAATGCACATTACGCCATTGCTCATTTTTTTAGAGCATTGTGTGCTGAGAAATTAGGTAGAAAAGATCTTGCGTACAAACATTATACGATTTCAGCAGAAAAACTATCTCAAGATGCTAAAAAATCAATGACCTATCTTGTGTCGCAATTACAAAGATTAAATCTTTTAAAAAATGCGATGCCTGAAGAATTGGATCTCCCCGATAATCACGATATTTCAGAAGAAATCAAAACGATATTGTCAAAAATTAGCGTGGAGTATGCGGATGGATTTGCCAATACGTATTGGGATATTCATGCGGATATGAGTACTTTGGCGACTCGCCTCATCAATCCACATCTTGTGGATGTCTATGACATTCAAAAGGCCAATCAATTTTTAATCAGCGATTGTTTTTTTGCAGTACAACATTTTGCTGATGGCTATGGAGAGTTTTTAAGTTTGTTTGGTAGTTTCTTTAGGGGTGCTATTTTAACGTCTTATTTTTTATATGGTTGGAGCTACTTGGATGAACAGGTCAGAGGTGAGCTATTAAACGGATTAATGTACGATACGTCCTGGGCAAGTAGACCGGATCAGTTTGCTTTTATGAAATTTTTAGAGTGTACCCTTCAGTTACAACGGTTTGAACGTGATCATGCGGAGCTCATTGTAAATAATCCTTCCATTCAAGCCAGTATAGAACTCATCAAAAATTTTATTCTTAATTTTCATATTCTCGTTTTTTCTGATAGGGCAGTTTCAGATCTACATGCCAATCTCCCTCAATTGTTGGCTATTACCAACCAAGATCTTTGTATTCGGCGGTCTAAGATAAATGATGGGTTGCTTTTGATTGCTAAAATAAATGGCGATTTTAATTTATCTTATACGACTATTTCTTCGTTAGTAGCCGCAATTGAGGCCAATCCCTCCGCATTGTTTACTTTATGCTCTGCAACTGGTGATACCTTACTACATGTTTTGTCACTTTTACCTGAGCAACAAATAGATATACAACGCATGCAACGTAGTGCTGGTCATTTCAAATCCCTACGTCATTTGTCTAATAAATCAGAGGAAACGCCACTTGATTTGCTGCAAGTCTCTGATCCCTACCGACTCAAGGCGGCGCTTTTTCCACAAGCTTCTTTAGGTACTTGTGGTCTTATTTTAAGATCGCACTTTAATGAGGGTGAAGTAAGACGATTACTTGAAGAGTACAATGCTGTTTATATACGAGTTCAAGCTCGTGGTGTAAATGAAGTGTATTATATGTATCAAACACTCGATAGTAAGACGAGTATAGCGTTAGATGATGGCCAGTTGGCTCAATTTGATCAGGCTTTACAACCTACAGATAGACCAAGAGTCTTATCTGAGCAAGAATTAGTTCTTATTCATCAACAGTTTGGGCATAGTCATGAGTATTCTGTCTGGGCGTTTTATATTGAAGAAGATAAATTGGACTATGCAGATAAAATGGTGACACGTCGTCTCAATCAATTTGATGCAGAAGATGATGCGGTGAGAGTACCGGCTGATCCATTGACGCAAAAAACACCCATCACTCATACGAAAAGCACTATGGCTTCTTCTACTTATAAACTGTTTAGTGGTTTATTTAGAACTCAAAAAAATAACCAAAAATCATCCGATGCGCCTGCTGTTGATGTCAGCCAGCAGAGAAGAGGGTTTGGAAACACAGGCTAAAATTCTAAATTGCCTTCATCCATCCCACAGGCACCTTCTCTGTGAGGGAGAAGGAATCTAATCTATTATTCCCCTAGTCTGCAGGGGAGAGGGTTAGGGTGGGGGGATTTAAAGAGATTTAAAAATTTTAATTTTTAGGCGCTTGACCTCATATCCTCACGCCGGTATAGTGGCTGTCTTGTAGATTGATTGCTTTTGACACCATGACAAACCCTCAACAACACATAGGTTTTACCATCAACGATGCTGTGTTGTTGCGATCTGCTATCATTATTTCTTTTTTCTATGTGGTGTTTTTATTCTTTCTCTCCTAACCCTGGGGTTGCATGGATCATTCATTGAGCTGCCCTAGGGGCAAGTGTCATGTTGATTGATGGATTAAACAGGAGATGTCATGAAAAAATCAACGGGTGCCTCAGCATCCTTAACATATATACCTACCACATCACGTGCCGTACTTATTTTGAGTATATGTGCGATATTTTTATTTTATAAATACATTTTACAAAATTTTCCAAGCGTCATGGCCATGCAATTGATGAGTTCTTTTCATTTGCAAGGATTAGGATTAGGCGTATTGTCAGGCGTATATTTTTGGACGTATCTCATCGTCCCCCTATTTGTAGGTATTATTCTCGATCACTTTGGGACAAAATGGATAACGGCTGGCGCTATTTTATGTTGTGCCGCGGGTATGTTTATTTTTTCTCAAGCCGAGCACTTAAATGTCGCAATTGGTGGGCGTGCTTTGATTGGCGTTGGCGTGTCATTTGCAACGATCGCGTATTTCAAATTAGCGTCGATATGGTTTGATAAAAAACATTATGCTTTGTTGACCTCATTGGTAGTGGCTGCGGCCATGGTTGGGGCTATTTGTGGACAAATGCCCCTGGCTTGGTTGATACAACAAGTGGGCTGGAGAGCGAGTCTGGTAGATTTGGGATGGTTTGGTGTTGTTTTGAGCTTGTTATTTATCGTGTTTGTCAAAGACAAACCGGCTGTTTTTTCTTCTACACATCTACCCGAAACGCAGGAAAGTATTTGGCATAATATTTTATTGATCATCAAAAGCAAGCAAAATTGGTTGCTAACTGGCTACGGTGGTTTGGCGTTTGCTCCAGTGGTGATCTTTTGTGGTCTTTGGGGAAATCCTTTTTTACAACAAGCCTATCATTTGGATAAATTAACCTCCTCAACCCTAATTTCTCTGGTGTTTGTGGGTTTGGCGATTGCGAGCCCTTTATTTGCAATGGCTGCCAATAGGATCAAAGACCGTCGTTCCTTTATGTTTTATTCAACGCTCATATCGGCCTTGGCATTGGCTATGGTGATTTATATTCATCCTTTGCCTATTTGGATCGTGGGTTGTTTGCTCTTTTTCTTTGGATTTAGCTTAGGTGCTTTTCCCATGGTGTTTGTGATTGGTAAAGAATCTAATCCGTTGTATCTAGCTGGTACGGTCATTTCTCTTATCAATGCCAGTGATGCCTTTTTTGATGCCATTACAGAACCTTTGATTGGGGTGTTATTGGATACCTTTGGTAAAATGAGTCAGGGCCAGGGATTTACGGTATGGAGTTATCAATTGGCTTTGAGCATATTGCCTTTATATCAAATCATTGGTGCTTTTCTGTTGAAAGGGGTGCATGATGAGCATGATATTCGTAAGCATAAACACTGAACAGTGTTAGAGACGCGTGAATGATGCGTATTGAGGCCATTCCAGCTTTAAAAGATAACTATATTTGGACTATCATCAATGATGAGCATCACGTCGCCTGGGTCGTTGATCCTGGCGATGCGGCGCCTGTGATTGACTATTTACAGCATCATCATCTTAGGTTGTCCGGTATTTTGATCACGCATCATCATTGGGATCATACCAATGGTTTGGCTGCGCTCCTACAGGTTTTTTCTGTGCCGGTGCTGTCGTCTATTCATAGTCGCTTACCTGAGTTGACGAGACGATTGGAAGATGCGGAGCTATTTATCGTTGATCATTTTCCAGAGTTTCAAGCGATTTTGATTCCCGGACATACGTTAGATCATATCGCCTACCATACTCAAAATGCTTTATTTTGTGGGGATACATTGTTTGGAGGGGGGTGTGGACGTTTGTTTGAAGGCACAGCAGAGCAATTGTATGCTTCTTTACAAAAATTAGCCCAATTACCACCGCATACTCATATCTATTGTGGGCATGAGTACACGTTAGATAATTTAAGATTTGCACGTGTGGTGGAACCGAAGAATCAAGCCATCGTGCAACGCATCAAAGAGGTGAGCTCTATTCGACAAAAAGGCCTACCGTCTTTGCCGTCTTTTTTATATCAAGAGCAAGACACCAATCCTTTTTTGCGTTGCCATGTTCCAGAAGTGATTGAAAACGTCCAGGTTTATGCGAAGTGTGCATTGACTCATCCATCAGACGTTTTTCGTGAGTTACGACAATGGAAAAATGGGTTTTAGAAGTGACTAACTGGGAAACAGGCTGCTTACCGTTGTTTTTTTAAATCACGATAAAAATTTTCATGAACACCTAAAGCCAAAAGTAGCCTTTGCGTAGAATCCCATTCATAAGCCAATAGCATATCTTGATGTTCTAGTTTAAATTTATATACATATACTTCGGCCAAATCACCGCGCTTGATTTCACCGATTTTGGGATTTGCTATGATGTTTTGAATGGCTTGATGAACGAAGGGTTTTTGATGTTTATGCATTTTTTTATAGGATCTTCTAAAAGAAGGCATTTGTTTTACCACAATGTCATCTTTAATCATCGTTTTCTTCAAATTCAAATGGCTCAGCTAATGAACGATCTTGATTTTTTGAAATTAAAAGATCTCTCACAAACTCTATAGGAAGATCAGGGTTATCCAGTGCACATTTTCCAATTCTGGCCCAAAACTCAATTTGATTCGGAATAGATCGACATTCAGCTCGCGCAACTTTTTTTGCATCATTATAAATAGTTTCGTCAATTCGTATAGGTACACCCATTTTTGATCACCATTTATGTTGTTATTTGCTACTTTTGTAGTATATGTAAAAAAAGAACACTATACAAGATGCGGCAAATAACATGCCGATACATTTTTAAAGCCATTTTCGATGTTTGAAATATTTATAAGGCAGCCAAGCTGAAAACAGGATCACACCGAAGGTAAGGAAGTACCCATATTTCCAAGAAAGCTCGGGCATATTGGTAAAGTTCATACCGTAGATGCTGGCAATTAAAGTGGGTGGCAGAAAAATAACAGCCGCGACGGATAAGATTTTAATGATGTTATTTTGCTCGATATTGACCATACCCAAGGTCGCATCCAAAAGAAAATTGATCTTTGTGGAAAGAAAATTAGCATGATCACCCAAAGAAGAGAGATCCGTGCTGATGGTTTGTAAATGTTGGTGTTTTTCTTTGTTGAGTCGGCTATCAGGGATTTGTCCTAAATAAGCTAAAACACGCGAAAATGTAATTAAGCTTTCGCGTGCTTTGGTGTTTAAGTCTCCAATTGAGCCAATTTTTTGCATGAGATTTTGGTAGTCATGTTTGCGAGAGTTGGTCCCTGCTTTAAAAATCACATCCGAATAGTCGTCCAATCGATGACCCACCAACTCTAAGATATCTGCCAAGCGATCGACCGTGGCATCTAAAAGCTCAATCAACAAAAAAAGGGGTTCCCTATGAGCCGAGTTTAGCTTTTCTGCATGTATATTAAATAATTTGAAGGACTGTGGTTCTATATAGCGAATGGTAATCAATTGCTGTTTTGTAAGTACAAAAGTGACAGGATCAAGGACGGGGATTGACGTATCCGATTGCGCGATCATAATGACGGTCATGAAGTATGACCCTGCTTCATAATATAAACGACTGGATAATTCAATTTCCCTCATTTCTGCACGAGTTGGGATATTGAGTTTCAAATGTTTCTCTATCAGCGCTTCTTCTTCTTGGCTCGGATTCAGGAGATCGATCCAAGCAGCTTCTTTTAGATCAATGGGCTGTTCGGGTGAGTAGATTTGGGATTTGGATTTTTTTCGAGTCAAATATCTTAGCACCGCTGTCCCTTTGCAAAAAGATCTCTATTTTATTATATATCTCAGATGAGAATATTTGACAACTGGTGCGTCAGGGACAGTGGCATTGTTTTGATTATCTGATGGGCGAAGGATGCGGTGGTGGATCAAAGGAAGAACGAGCATCTTCTGCAAAAGAATGTGATGATAGCAATGCTGTGAAAAAAAATAAGCCAATAATGCTTGATATCCTTGTCATGACAACTCTCCTATGTGTGATGGGCATTTTTAAAACGCCACATTATATCAATGACCAAGTTTAGAATCTAATTAAGGATAACCTCAGGTAAAGGAAATAGGTGTAGGTAAGTAAAAAATGCCTATGTACCCCAGCTTGATGAATCCCTCATAAAAATGATAAAGTCCTTTGTGATTGTCACGAACCCAGAAATGTGTGTCACTCAAATGCCATTCTTTTATAACACCAGCAATAATACGAGCAAAAATGACATCAATCAATGAATCGGATATAAAAAAAGGACAGGCTATCTATACGCCTATTATGCTCAAGCTCTATGACCTTTGGGTCCTAGATATATCCAACACTTGGATTTGGAGATGTTCAAAATCTATTCTGCAAGAACAGTTTAATCAATGTGCCACGGCAAATCATTTAGATATTGGCGTAGGCACGGGTTTTTATCTGAAACAATATCAATGGCCATTGAAAGCTCAATTATCCCTGATGGACTTGAATCCAAATTGTTTAGAGGTCGCAAAAAATATATCACAAAATATCATGCCGAATGTGTATCTTCATGATATTTTTAAACCTAACCAGAGGTTATTTCAGCAATTTAACTCTGTTTCCATAAACTATCTTTTGCATTGCTTGCCCGGTAGCATGGCTACAAAATCAGTTGCAATTGCAAATGCAGTCTCTATGTTAATGCCTGGCGGCGTTTTATTCGGCGCAACAATTTTAGTCAATACCAACCTTCACACTAAAATGAGTAAACGCTTATGTGCTTTTTATAATAAAAAAGGAATTTTTTCCAATGAAAACGACACATTAGATGCGCTTAAAGTCACGCTAGAACAACATTTAACAGATGTTGACATCAAGGTTGTTGGCTGTGTCGCCCTATTTAAAGGAAAGCGTATACCAATCGTTTCTGAATGAACCTTTAATCGTCAGATACTCATGATAAATTTTGAAACTCGCGCAATATCTATTACACTGCCAATCAATCGGAATGAGAAAATCTATAACTGGGTTGTATCATGAAGCAAGACAATCAACAGACACACTTTGGCTTTCAATCGGTGCCTGTGCAGGATAAGCATAAAAAAGTGGCCGAAGTATTTCATTCGGTTGCAAACCAATACGATGTTATGAATGATTTGATGTCTTTGGGCATTCATCGTTGGTGGAAATGGTTTTGTGTTGAACTATCCAGAGTCAAAAAAGGTCATTGTGTTTTAGACTTGGCTGGAGGGAGTGGTGATTTGACCCGCTTACTATACGATGCTGTGGGACCCACTGGCCAAGTGATTTTGGCCGATATCAATGCCAGCATGTTATCTGTAGGACGCGATCGATTGTTGGATCAAGGGTATTATCCGATCCAGTATGTTCAAGCGAATGCGGAATGTTTGCCGTTTGAACCTAATCTATTTGATTGTATTACGATGGGATTTGGATTAAGAAACGTCACGGATAAAGCCGCAGCCTTGCGTTCTATGTATGACGTTTGTCGACCAGGAGGAAAGCTTATGATTTTAGAGTTTTCTACTCCGACCCTATCTGGGCTAAAATCGCTGTATGACTGGTATTCGTTTCATATTTTACCTAAAATTGGTCGATGGGTCGCAAAAGATGAAGATTCTTATCGATATTTGGCAGAATCGATTCGTATGCATCCTAATCAAGACGACCTAAAATCCATGATTGAAGCAGCAGGGTTTGATGATTGTTATTATCATAATTTAAACGGTGGCATTGTGGCGTTACATATCGCTTACAAATATTGAGATGACTGACTTATGATTAAAGAGTATTCACTTTTGGCCTTGCAAAAAGCCATGAATGGCGCATTAGCTTTAGATGAAGACATGCCCATCAAGATCAAACCTTTAGAAGGCAAAGTGTTAGAAATTGTGATTAGTCCGTTGAATGTCTATTTTTTTATTCATTTTCGACAAGGAAAAATAAGATTATTGGGGTATTACGAAGGGATTCCCGATACAGTCATCCATTCTAGTCCGTTGGGGTTGATTCGTTTAAGCTTGCTTCCTGCTTCCAAACTACGCTCTTTGTTTAATGACAGTATTCGAATTTCAGGCGATGTGGAGTTGGGTCAACAAGTAAAAGCGTTATTTGACAATATTGATATCGATTGGGAAGGCCATTTGGCGCATTTTACGGGTGATGTGGTCGCTCACCAAGTGGGTTCTTGGATGCGAGATGGGTATGATTTTAACCGCCGATTGGTGTCGTCTTTAAAGCGATCGGTCACGGAGTATTTACAAGAAGAACGCCGCGTGTTTCCTGGCTTACAAGAAACGAAAGATTTTTTTCAAGATATTGATGATTTAGGGCTTCGCATCGAGCGCCTGATGGCACATTTTAACCAATTGTCGACAGATCATGACTGCCATTAAACAAGCTTGGCGATTGCTATATATCAATTATATTCTGGCCAAATCTGGTTTGGATCAGGTGTTGGTGTCTACAAATTATTTTTCTTCTTTTCGATTTATTGTTTATTTAAATCCTTGGAATTGGTTTCGTACCAAACCCTTTCATCGTGGCGTGGTTTTAAGAGAAACCTTAGAAAAATTGGGTCCTATTTTTATTAAATTCGGACAGGCGTTGTCGACTAGGCCAGACATTGTGCCCCCGGATATCATGGTAGAATTACGTAAACTTCAAGATAACGTCCCGCCATTTCCAAGCGAGCAAGCTTTATCAATCCTTGAGGCAGCATATGGACAATCACCTTACACCGTATTTGATGGATTTGATCCAATTCCTTTAGCATCTGCTTCTATTGCGCAAGTCCATATTGCCCATTTAAAAACCGGTGAATCAGTCGTGATTAAAATTTTACGGCCAAATATCAAAGATATCATTGATCGAGATTTAGGTATTTTAAAAAGAATGGCCCGCGTGCTTGATCAGCGTTGGTCTCATTCAAAATATTTAAAACCGAAAGATGTCGTAGCCGAATTTGAACGCCATTTGTTAGATGAGTTGGATTTGCAACGAGAAGCAGCAAATGCTGCGCAGTTGAGACGCAATTTTCAAGGCTCGTCTTTGTTATATGTGCCACAAATTTATTGGGATTATGTTTGTGACAATGTGATGGTGATGGAGCGGATTCATGGTATTCCAGTCTCAGATATTGAGCAATTGAACCATCATCACATCAATCTTAAAAAACTAGCTGAACGCGGGTTAGAAATTTTTTTCACGCAAGTATTTAGAGACTGTTTTTTTCATGCGGACATGCACCCTGGAAATATTTTTGTGTCGAAGGAATCCGCCCAGGAACCCCAGTACATCTGTGTTGATTTCGGTATCATGGGGATGTTGAGCGATAATGACAAACGCTATTTGGCGGAAAATTTGTATGCCTTTTTCAGTCGAGATTACCGGCGTATTGCTCTGTTGCATGTGGAATCGGGGTGGGTGGCGCGCGACACGCGTATTGAAGCATTTGAGTCGGCCATTCGTACGGTGTGTGAGCCTATCTTTGAAAAACCTTTAAAAGACATTTCATTTGCACAATTGATTTTGCAATTACTTCAAGTGGGCCGACGCTTCCAAATGGAAGTCCAACCTCAGCTGATTTTATTGCAAAAAACATTGTTTGCGGTGGAGGGGCTTGGCCGACAAATTTATCCGGATTTGAATTTATGGGATACGGGCAAGCCCTTTTTAGAAGGTTGGTTGCGCGAACAAATGGGCCCTAAGGCATTTTTTAAACATATGCGTGAAAATATTCCATTTATGATCGAGCAGCTCCCCTATATGCCGCGCTTGATTAATGATATATTGTCGCAATTAAAAGAGCAAAAAAACAGCTTAATGAAGAATGAACGTCCAATCGACCTGAACCTAATTGAAAAAAATGGGGTATACAGAGGGTTGGGGTTGGGTGTGTTTTTAGGAACAACAGCGGTGATTACGGCACATCATATGCACTGGTTGTCACCTGATGAGTGGATGTTGTTTGCTGCGGGATTTGCCCTGTTTGGTGGATGTCTCGCACTATTCAAACCGAGATTGAGGAGTTAATTATGGGATTAAGCGGGATTAGCCCATTGTCATTATTTTTGATTTTTATGATTATTGTTGGCTTATTTGGAACGAATAAATTAAAATCCATCGGCGCAGATCTTGGGACTGCCATCAAACAGTTCCGTGACGCCTTGTCGTCTGATGATAAAAACAAGCCATCTTCATGAGCTTAGGACAGTTTTTATTAACCATAGGTGTTGCTCTCTGGGTGTTTGACTCTAAAAAAATCCCTAAATTGATCTCAAATGTGGCTATTATTATTTCCATTTGTCGCCAATATTATTATAGTATCGCGGCGAGATTTGAGCAGATCCTGGAGCAGGCATTGCATCAGCGGCAATTAGAGCGTAATGAACAAAAAGCACAAGAAGTAGAAAAAAAGGGTTTTATGTAGAAAAACTCACCCGTGATAAGCAAAGCGAATTGCGTTTGGACAGAATATTGCATATATTGCCATGCGATGCATCGCGGTTGTATTGATTTTTTGAGGAGTATTGAAAGCGTATGTCAGACATTAAAAAGCAAGCAGAGCCAGGGCATCTTACGACCCGCTCTCGTTTAAAGTCGATTGTTCGTGGTTCTATTGGTAATTTGATTGAATGGTATGATTGGTATGTTTATGCTGCCTTTTCTATTTATTTTGCCAAATCATTTTTCCCTAACGGCGATTTGACAGCACAATTATTGAATACATCGGCTATTTTTGCAGTTGGATTTTTTATGCGCCCGGTGGGGGGATGGTTGATGGGATCTTATGCGGATCGTCATGGCCGTAAGAAAGCATTGATAGGATCCGTGATCATCATGTGTGTGGGTTCTTTAATTATTGCGGTGACGCCTAGCTATCAAAGTATTGGGATTGCTGCGCCTATTCTTTTGGTGTTTGCAAGATTATTGCAAGGGTTGTCTGTGGGCGGCGAGTATGCTTCCTCAGCCACGTATCTGTCTGAAATGGCTACGCCTAATCATCGAGGGTTCTATTCTAGTTTTCAATATGTGACCTTGATTGCTGGGCAATTGTTTGCCTTATTGATTTTAATTTTATTACAACATTGTTTTTTAACCACAGATCAATTGGAATCATGGGGTTGGCGTATTCCGTTTGTGATTGGTGCGCTATTGTCTGTGGTTGCTTTGCGATTGCGTTTGGGCATGCAAGAAACAGAATCATTTTTGTCCAAAAAACCTTCACAACGCAAAGAAGCGTTGATTCGCACGCTATGGCGTTATCCCAAAGAAATTTTCATTGTGGTGGGATTGACCATGGGCGGTACGTTGGCTTTTTACACCTATAGCACGTACATGCAAAAATATTTGGTCAATACAGTGGGCTTGAGCCGTGATGATTCTACGCTCGTGTCTGCTGGAACGTTGTTTGTATTTATGCTGATACAGCCTCTTGTCGGTGCGTTATCCGATAAAATCGGACGTCGACCGATATTAATTGCTTTTGGCGTCTTGGGGACAATTTTTACGGTACCCATCTTGACGTCACTGAATCATGTGACCTCCTGTTGGAGTGCGTTTGCTTATATCATGTTCGCTTTGATCATTGTTAGTGGTTATACCTCCATCAATGCAGTGGTAAAAGCGGAATTATTTCCTGTGGAAATCAGAACACTGGGTGTAGGCTTGCCTTATGCGGTGACCGTTTCTTTGTTTGGCGGCACGGCAGAATACATCGCATTTTGGTTCAAATCCAATGGCATGGAAAGTGGTTTTTACTGGTATGTGACCGCTTGTATTGCCTGCTCTTTACTGGTGTATATTTTCATGAAAGATACCCGAGAAACTTCGTTGGTTGACAAGAGTGAACAAAAAGCACGTATGCCTCGCATGAAAGATCGTCTGAAAGTACGTTTCAAACGTTCTTCTGGCAAAACTGAGTAACCTGATGGGTATATCTTCACCGGTGGCTTTGGTCACCGGTGCTGCAAAGCGTATCGGTGCCGCTATTGCAACACGCTTGCACCAGTCTGGATTTACAGTGATGATTCACTATCATCACTCCGAAGAAGCGGCGATACATTTGGCCGAGCAATTCAATGATGAGCGTGCCAACAGTGCATGTACTGTCCGTGCTGATCTACGTGATCACAGTACGGTTCAAAACATCATCCATGCAACAGTGTCTCGATTTGGGCAATTAAATGTATTGGTCAATAATGCCTCCATTTTTTCTCGAGATGACGCAGATTGGCTGGATATGTTTGCATGCAATGTTCAGGCGCCTTATGGATTAAGCCGCGCGGCTTTTTCTCATTTGAGCCAGACAACTGGTTCTATCATTAACATCACTGATATTCATGCAAATATGCCTTTGCGGGATTACGCCGTTTATTGCCAATCAAAAGCGGCTTTGGCGATGCAAACCCGTGCTTTGGCCCTGGAGTTTGCACCGAAAGTGCGTGTGAACGCGATAGCGCCAGGTGCGATAGCATGGCCAGAAGGCGACAATCATTTGAGCACTGAGATTCAAGCGCATATTCTTGCTAAGACTTTGCTGCAACGCCATGGTGATCCACACTATATCGCTCAAGCGGTGATGTATCTTGTCTCTAATGATTTTGTCACAGGTCAAACCCTTCAAGTTGATGGCGGTCGTTATTTAAACGGTATTTGATATCTCAGCTTGGCTCTGTTCTGTGTCCATAGTTTCTTGTGGTGCCTCAGTCGGCGCTTGATCTGTCTGTGGTCTAGGAACAAAAAAGCCTATTTTTCTAGCAGAAGCATAGCAAATGGCAGACAAAGGTAAAGCCGCACCAGCCACGTATCCATAGGTTATGGTTATTGGGATGGCTGCTGCATACCCTAAAGCGATTGCCGAACCAAATATAGGAATCAACATTAGGCTCATGACACTTAGCATGCCAAAAAACATACCTAACCATCGAAAGATATTTTCTAAAAGGAAGAAATACACCGAGGCGCTTGGAAGCACATGGTATGGAGGATCGATATTAAAATATTGATGTCTTAACGTATGAAATCCTGATACTAAAATAGAATGACTCAGGATGTTTAATGAAAAACCAGCAAAGTCTCTTGTTTCCCCATCTTGGGAAGCTAAGCATTGCGTGAGTGTGTTTAGTATGTCGGGGGAGGTGAGATGTGTATGAGTATTTTGATTTTCCACAAGCCGTAGTATGAACATAATAGCATTTTTTCTTGTATCAACATCTTGAGAACTTAAGCAATGAGGAAGCATTGTGAAAATATCGGGTGTTGCCAATAGGGTGTCATGAGTATTCGTGTTATTCGCAATTTTTATCAATACACGGAGAGCTCTTTGCTGTGTTAAGTGATCTTCGGATTGTAAGCAAGGGGTTAGTGCTATCAAAATGTCTGGTCTTTCTAATAGAGTGTCGTGAGTACTATGATTATCTGCAAGGTCTATGAGTATTGATAGAGCGCTGCGTCTTGTTGAAGAATTTTGATCGATGAAACATTGTGAGAGGCTCATCATCATGTTTGGCGTCGTGATGATTTCGTAAGTGTTTTGGTTTTGAGCGAGATGTAGTAGTGCTGAAATAGTGTTCTTTCTTATTAAGGAATTTTGATCTATTAGGCATTGTGAAATGCTATTCATCATGGTTGGAGTTGTCGTGATGAATAAGAGGGTGTTTTGATTTAGGGCAAGATTTAGTAGTACTATCGTAGCGATATTTTTTATTGAAGAATCTTGATCTATCAAGCATTGTGAGAGGCCCCTCATCATGTCTGGTGTTGTTGTGATACTAGTGTGTGTGTTTTCACTTTGAGCAAGAAATCTGAGTATTGAGATAGCGTTGTATCTTATTAAGGAATCTTGATCTATCAAACATTGAGAGAGGTTATTCATCATGTTTGATGTGGTCGTGATGCTTGAGTGAGTGCTCTCATTTTGAGCAAAAAATTCTAGTGTTAAAATAGCGCAGTTTCTTGTTAAATCATCATTAATCACTAAGCATTGTGATAGGTAATTCATCATGCTAGGTGTTGTTGAGAGGCTTGTGTAGACTGTTTGCTTTTTAGCAAGATTTAATAATGCAAGGAGACTCAGCTTTTTTATCATCAAATGGGTGGATGACAGATTTTTTGTCAAATAGTCAATCCCTCCTATTTTGCAAAAGGCCGTATGGTTTTTAACGTCCTTAGTAAAAAAATCATACAATCGCTTAATAAAAAAGCAAATAATATCGGCTGGAACAACCAGGTTGTTTTCAATAAGCGGAATAAATAGACATAATGTGCGGATATCAATACTCTGATCAGTGTCACGCGCTATGTTCGTTAGGAATACATTGGCTTGTTCTTGGATAAAAGGATCTGTAGATTCTAGGCACTCAATAATATGGGTAATTTTTTTTGATTGCATCAACCAAGAGTAATTGTCAGGATTATTAGAAAGAGCAACTAGAGATTCGATAGCGTATTTTCTTATGGTGAGATCTTTCGACTGCAAGTGTTTCATTAAGAATGGTATGATATCGAGTTGACGTAGAACAACGTGATTGGGTCTTCGAAAGATAATGTGTTCTAATAAGGAAAAAATGGTTTGATTTGGTGTATAAGAAGGTTCTGATAAATGCTCTATGAAAAGAGAAATATCTTCTTCCTTCATAGGAATATAAGCGTCCTCTGCCTCTGCATGAATAAGGCGCAACAATAACACATACGCTTGGTTTTTTATCTTTTCATGATCTGTTGTGGATATACCTAGGATGAAGCCCTTAATTGCTGTGTTACGAAGGTCCTGGATATGATGTGGGCTCAAAATTGAAGTGGTTTCTTTCATTATGTCGTTATCATCGGCCTGATCGATAGATTCTCGGTTGTTTCTCACCAGGATGCTCCGTTTGTAATGATAAACATTTTGATATTAAAAATTCCATATGATTTTTATTTGCACATTTTATCGTATTGACATGTAAGGTCAAGAAAGAGGTGATTGTAAGAAAATATACAAATATCTAAATTTCCCACCAAAAAGTGCTCTCATGTTTTTAGAGCACTAAATTTGAGGTGGTAGCCTTGATGCAGCGCAGCGTAATCAAGGGAGGATGCGACTCAAATGCGACATCAAGGTGTTTTACAAATACGCCCCCTTGATTACGCTTTGCTACATCAATACTACTTCTTTGTTTCCATAAAAAATAAGCCTGCAAGCGACGTTGATTTTTGATTATAAATGATAACATGAGGTGGAATGATTGCAAGATACGCGTTCGCCAGTATAAAATGGCGGTTTTATTCTCTTTGAAGGAGAAATTTTGGATTTTTTTGCAGCAATTAGACCAGGTGTGTACTGGTTCATGACGATGGCGCTCTGTTTGACGACGCTTTCCTATGCCGATGAAACCCAACCACCCGCTACGCCTCCTGGGACAGCGACTGCCTTGGGTATTGTGGATGGATACTATGCGGCTTATCCAAAAACCAGCCCCGGCGCCGATGAAGCAGAGCAAGCCTTAATCCAGCATGGGGAATATTTATCCAAAGTGGGTGACTGTATTGCTTGTCATACCAATGTGAAAGCCAACACACCAGCGTATGCGGGTGGATTACCCATTGCAACGCCGTTTGGAACATTTTATAGCCCAAATATCACCCCTGATAATGAAACAGGTATTGGTCGTTGGTCAGAAGCAGATTTTGTGCGAGCTGTGAGAGAAGGCTTGGGCCCGCATGGAGAAAATTATTTTCCTGTCTATCCTTTTGTGTATTTTGCGAACGTGACGGAAGAAGATGCGCGTGCTTTGTATGCTTATTTTAAGCATATTCCCCCGGCACGTTTGTCTAATAAATCGCTGCCTGTCCCTTTTAATCTTCCTGGAGCACGTTTGTCGTTGTGGGGTTGGAAACTTTTGTTTTTCTATCCTAACGAGCCCTATAAAAACGATCCCAAACAAAGTGCGAAATGGAATCGTGGTAAATATTTGGTCGATGGTCTTGGCCATTGCAGCATGTGTCATACCCCTTTGAATCCGTTGGGTTCTCCAAAAAATCGTTATTACCTGAGTGGTGGATTTATTGACGGATACTGGGCGCCAAGCATTAACAAAGCCGGATTGGCTGGCATCAGCGAAGAAGAAATCGCTGATGTGTTTGTTAAAAACCAATTATTGAATGATGCAGGACCGGTTGCTGGTCCTATGGCCGAAGTCAATCATGACAGTTTGCGGTATTTGACACGGGAGGATCAATTGGCGATAGCGAATTATTTAAAAACCGTGGTCAGTGAGGATGAATATGCTTTAGAGCCCTCCGAAAAACCACCTACTCTACGGCGTGGCAAACAAGTGTACGTGCGTGTTTGTACCATCTGTCATCAACGTGGTGAAATGAGCGCACCCGTGATTGGCAATGCTTCAAACTGGTATCAGCGGTATAAACTCTCGGGTTTGAATGGCCTTTATCAACATGCCATCAAGGGATACAATAGCATGCCGATCAAGGGCGCTTGCGTGACTTGTTCAGACAATGATATAAAAGCCGCGGTCGATTATATTCTCGATCATTCATTGACGCGATCACAACGTATAAATTTGGCTGCAGATGGGGATAAGGATGCGTAACCGAGTAACTCTATATCAATTTTTAGGATGCCTTGCTGCCTTGTTCATTGCCCCTGTGGCTGCGAGTGCGGATTTTTGGCAAATGAATATGTATCAAGGTGTGACGCCCCTTAGTCATGATATGTATCACTTGCATATGATTGCGATGCTTGTGTGTGGGGGCATCGGGATTGTTGTATTTGGCGTGATGATTTACGCTTTGATGTATCATCGTAAATCACGTGGTCATGCTGCAGCGGAATTTCATGAACATCTTTGGTTGGAAATTTTTTGGACGGTTATACCGTTTATCATTTTAATTGGATTGGCCATTCCGGCAACCAAAGTATTGATTCGTATGGATAATACGGATGATTCAGCCTTGACCATCAAAGTGGTGGGATATCAATGGAAATGGCAATATCAATATTTAGAGCAAGATATTCATTTTTATAGTAATTTATCGACGCCTTATGCAGAAATTCATAATCGCACCCCCAAGTCTGAATGGTATTTGCTGGACGTGGATCGCCCCTTGGTGGTCCCTATTCATAAAAAAATACGCTTTTTGGTGACGTCAAATGATGTGATTCATTCCTGGTGGGTTCCAGAATTGGGTGTGAAGCGCGATGCTATTCCAGGGTTTATGCATGAAGCTTGGACGAATATTCAAAAGCCTGGGGTGTACCGTGGGCAATGTACTGAGTTATGTGGTATCTATCATGGGTTCATGCCAATTGTGGTGAAAGCTGTTCCCCAAGAGGAATTTGATGTTTGGGTCAAGGAGCAACAATCCCAACAAAAATTAGCAGCGGAACGCCAAGCGCAACCCCAGCCTGATATGTCACGAGAAGAGTTGATGAAACTCGGCAAGCATTCTTATGAGCAATTCTGCACCGCTTGCCATTTGTCTTCTGGTTTAGGTATGCCACCGGTTTATCCAGCATTGAAAGGTAGTTCGGTTGCAGTGGGGTATCCGATTTCACGTCACATCGATATTATTTTAAACGGTGTATCTGGTTCTGCTATGCAAGCATATGCAGATCAATTGACAGATGAAGAGGTTGCAGCCATCACCACCTATGAGCGTAATGCTTGGAAAAACAATACCAACGATGTGATACAGCCGAAAGATGTGTGGGCTGTACGGCATAGTCAAAATACGACACCTAAAATGGTTCAAAAAGCTCGATCTGGAGGTTTGCAATGAGTGATGCAGCGATAACGCATGGTACTGATCATCATGATCATGGTCCTCAACAAGGCAAAGGCCTGATTGGCTTTATAAAGCGCTGGGTATTTACGACCAATCATAAAGACATTGGGACGCTCTATTTGTGGCTGGCCTTGGCGAGCTTCTTTATTGCCGGTAGCATGGCATTGGTGATGCGGATTGAACTATATCAGCCCGGACAGCGTTTTATTGATCCTAATTTTTACAATCAAATGACGACTCTGCATGGTTTAATCATGCTATTTGGTGTGGTGATGCCGGCATTTACTGGAATAGCCAACTGGCAAATTCCTTTGATGATTGGTGCGCCAGACATGGCTTTGCCCCGATTGAACAATTGGAGTTTTTGGTTGTTGCCCTTTGCCTTCCTGTTACTGGGTTCTACCTTATTTCAACAGGGCGGTGGGCCTAACTTTGGTTGGACCTTTTATGCGCCTTTGTCGACCAAATTTGCGCCACCCAGTACTGATTTTATGATTTTTTCCATCCATATGATGGGACTGTCGTCTATCATGGGCTCGATTAATATTATTTCAACCATCATGAACATGCGCGCCCCTGGCATGACTATGATGAAATTACCTTTGTTTGTTTGGTCGTGGCTGATCACGGCGTTTCTGCTGATTGCTATCATGCCTGTGTTAGCTGGGGCTGTGACCATGATGTTGGCCGATCGCCATTTTGGAACCAGCTTTTTTGAAGCAAGCGGTGGTGGTGACCCTGTTTTATTTCAACATATTTTCTGGTTTTTTGGCCATCCTGAAGTGTATGTTTTGGTATTGCCTGCTTTTGGAGTGATTTCGGAAATTATCCCGACGTTTAGTCGAAAAAAATTATTCGGTTATGCCTCAATGGTGTATGCATTGGCGGGGATCGCAGTGGTGTCTTTTGTGGTTTGGGTGCATCACATGTTTACCACCGGTGTACCGTTGACTGCGGAATTATTTTTTATGTATACCACCATGCTGGTAGCAGTTCCCACAGGTATCAAAGTATTCAATTGGACCGCTACGATGTACAAAGGGTCTATGACGTTTGAAACACCGATGTTGTTCGCCTTAGGGTTTTTGTTTCTATTCACGTTTGGGGGATTCACTGGCATTATGCTGTCTTTGGTTCCTGCTGATTTTCAATACCAGGATACTTATTTTGTGGTAGGACACTTTCATTATGTGCTGGTACCTGGGGTTATCTTTGCCTTATTCGGCGCCATTTATTATTGGTTACCGAAATGGACTGGCCACATGTACAATGAAACTATGGGGAAATGGCATTTTTGGTTGTCGGTGATTTCTGTGAACGTGACCTTTTTTCCCATGCATTTCTTAGGGTTGGCTGGTATGCCCCGCCGTGTGCCTGATTATGCGTTACAATTTGCAAATTTTAACATGGTGGTGTCGATTGGTGCCTTTGTGTTTGGTGTGTCACAACTATTATTTTTGATCAATGTGATCCGTACCGTCAAACATGGCAAAAAAACAGATGCGCAAGTCTGGGAAGGGGCGCACGGCTTAGAGTGGACATTGCCCTCTCCACCGCCTTATCACAGTTTTACAGTACCTCCTGAGGTCAAATAGTTTCCCATGCGACGGCAACATACAAAGTGGGTTGGAGTATTGGTGGTGATGGGTATCCTAATGTTTGCCTTTGGGTTTGCATTGGTGCCTATTTATAACAGTTTGTGTAAGGCTTTAAGTATTAATGGTAAGGTCGTATTAGATACCAAGGGGTATGATGCGTCTAAGCCTCTTATTCAAAGCGAGCGCGAGGTGCGGGTACAATTTGTGGCGACGAATACCGGTGGTGTGCCTTGGGCGTTTTATCCGAAGACAACCGAGATTAAAATTCACCCCGGAAAAATTGCTCGGTTGGCTTTTTATGCTGAAAACAAAACCAATCATCGTATGACGGTTCAGGCGATACCAAGTGTGACACCTGGAATAGCAGCGAAATATATCAAAAAGACTGAATGCTTTTGTTTTACTCAGCAAACGTTAAATGGGCATGAAGCGATGGACATGCCTTTGTTGTTTCATTTGGACCCAGATTTACCAGAATCGGTAAAAACTATTACTTTGGCATATGCATTATTTGATGTGACCGATAGGGTTCAAAATTAGGAGAAAATGATGAATACACCTGATCAATATTATGTCCCTCAACCCAGCCACTGGCCTTTGGTTGGCTCGATTGGTTTGACCACGACCTTGGTTGGCGCTGGATTATGGCTGCACGACAATTGGTATGGGCCTTATGTGTTTACATTAGGGTTTTGTGTGTTGATTGGTATGTTTTTTGGTTGGTTTGGCCAAGTTATTTATGAAAGTCAAAAAGGTCATTACAACTTACAAGTGGACAGATCGTTTCGCTGGGGCATGTCTTGGTTTATTTTTTCTGAAATTTGTTTTTTTGGTGGATTTTTTGGTGCATTGTTTATGGCTCGATATTTTATTATTCCAGAGCTTGGCGGATTGGCACATCCCATTACGCACGAAACGTTATGGCCAGAATTTAAAGCCGCTTGGCCTTTGCTGATTAATCCCAATAATCAAGAATTTGCTGGTGCGCATGAAGCGATGGGTGCATGGGGTTTAGCGGCCATTAATACCCTTATTTTGCTGACGTCTGGCGTCACCATCACTTGGGCGCATTGGGCGTTAAAATATAAAAAGCGTCGTCAATTGGAAATAGGATTGGCTTGCACTATTCTGTTAGGTATTTTGTTTTTAGGCTTGCAAGCCTATGAATATTCAGAAGCCTACCATGACCTCAGTTTGACTTTGGATTCTGGGATTTATGGGACTACCTTTTTTATGTTGACCGGGTTTCACGGATTACATGTGACCATTGGAACCATTATGTTGATCGTGATTTTGGTACGGTCTTTATATGGTCATTTTACTCCTGAACGTCATTTTGCTTTTGAAGCTGTTGCTTGGTATTGGCATTTTGTCGACGTGGTTTGGTTGTTCTTATTCATCTTTGTGTATTGGCTGTAAATATTGCCTGTCCCAAATAAGATTGTATAGATACCGCGGACAAGCCGCGGTACGTAGGGACGATGGCGGTGATTACCTCTACGTACCGCGGCTTGTCCGCGGTATCTGTTTGAGTCCTGTGTAGGAATAGATACTTTGGACAAGTCATGGTGCATAGGGACGATGGCGGTGATTACCCCTACTTACCGCGGCTTGTCCGCGGTATCTGTTTGAGTCCTGTGTAGGATTGTATAGATACTGCGGACAAGTCACGGTGCGTAGAAAAAGCATAGTTTAAAAATTGGTTATATTTTATTTATAATGATATAATGTTGGACTTTTATATCCAAGTTCTTTACAGCTTGAGGTCGTTTTTATGGTGATTTACACAATTATTTTCGGTATTTTATTTCTCACGTTATCTGTCAGCGGGTATATGGTGTATAAACTGCGCCAGCAACCTACCGTACGCGTTTCTCGCAAAGATACCATTCGCTTATTAGGCTCGGGTATATTGGCTTTTATTTCGGATACTTTGGGCATGGGTAGTTTTGCCGTTAATATTGCCTTGGCTAAAATATTTGGTACTTTTTCAGATGAAGAATTACCGGCCATGAATAATGGGGCACAATTGATCCCAGGTGCTATTGAGTCATTGTTTTTTATGCAATATGTCGAAGTTGATCTAACCACATTGGTTGTTTTGGTATTAGGAACCTGTATTGGTGGTTTATTAGGAGGGGGAATTGTCTCACGTATGGGCAAACAAGCCATTCGTTTGGCCATGATTTCTTGTTTTAGTTTTATCATCTGTTTATTGATTAGCAATCAACTGGGTCTATTGCCTGTAGGTGGAACGGCCACGGCCTTGTATTCATGGAAATTACTTTTAGGATTTTTCGGTGTTATGTTATGTGGTGCATTAACGTCGGTGGGTATTGGCTTGTTTGCAATGGTACAAGCCGTGTTATTTCTTCTGTCTGTTTCTCCTTTGGTAGCCTTCCCTATTATGATGACAGCAGGTGCTATGCAGCAACCGCTCACGACTTTTATGTTTTTGCGGGGTGATGCACATATGCCTTTGAAACGAGTTTTGATTTTGAGCGTGGGAGGCTGCATTGGTGTTGCTATCACGTTGCCTGTGTTCAACTATTTGACCGTATCTTGGTTGCATGGATTACTGATTGTCATTTTATGTTTTAATCTGATTGCAATCTCTCGTACTTATTTGCAAACACGCTTTAAGCGTGTTCCTGCTATTGTTGAGGCTTAATAGGTGGATGATACCAAATCAAAATCACAAAAAAAACGTGATGCAGATGCTTTGCAAAATCTGGGCAATCAATTAATTGCTTTACCCCTTGAAGATTTAGAAAGTTTGCCGTTAACGGATAATTTATATCGCGCCATTCGTGATGCCAAATCGATAAAAAGTCACGGCGCTGCTCGTCGCCAGTCTCAATTGATCGGTAAATTGATGCGCTCAGCGGATCACCCGGCGATCACAGCCGCTTTTGAAGACATGCAAGCTTCTGATAAAGCACAAACGGCAGAATTTCATGCGACAGAATTATGGCGTGAGAGATTACTTCAAGAAGGTACGACTGCACTCAGTGAGTTTATTGATATGTTTCGCCCAGAAGATATTCAACAATTACGCCAATTGATCAGCAAAGCTCGCACAAGCACCAACCCCCTACAACAAAAAACAGCGACAAAAGCACTCTTTCGCTATCTTAGGTCCTATATATGACACATGCTATTCTAGTCACCTGCCCAAAAGGGCTGGAATATCTTCTAGAAGAAGAATTAAAACAGTTAGGATTTGCCGCAACGCGCATTAGTCCTCAAGGGGTAGCGGGTATAGCCAGCCTTGAAATGATTTATCAGATTTGCTTATGGTCTAGAATTGCAAATCGGGTCTTATTGGTTTTATTTGAAGGGGTGCCTGCTGAGCCGCAAGATGTACTGGCGGCATGTCGACAGTTTGCATGGAACGATGTGTTTCAAACTGATGCGACGCTCGCTATTCATTTTCAGGGCGATTCTCCTAACATTCGTAATTCTATGTTTGGGGCGCAGATTATAAAAGATGGTATGGTTGATTATTGCCGCGATCAAGGCTTACCACGTCCCACCATTGATCGTGAGCATGCACAAATTAGAATACGTGCTTATGTCCGCAAAGATACGGTAACCGTGTATTTGGATTTGGTTGGATATAGTTTGCATCAACGAGGATATCGATTAGAAGCTGGACATGCGCCCATAAAAGAAACCGTGGCTGCTGCCATGCTGATGCGAACGCCCTGGCCACTATCTTGTACCGAAGACTATGGTTTTCATGATCCTTTTTGTGGTTCTGGTACTTTGGTGATTGAAGCTGCAATGATGGCTGCAAAGATAGCGCCCGGTTTGTTGCGCCAAGATCAATTATTACCCTCGTGGTTAGGGCATGATCCCCAACTGTGGGCAAAGTGTCGAATGACTGCACTGCAACAACATGTGCCTGCTAAAGTCATCCTACACGGTACTGATCAGGATCCTCGTGCGATTGCAATGGCAAAAGCCAATGCTGCTCGCGCCAATGTGTCTGCTTGTACCTCTTTTGAAGTGCAATCTTTGATCTTAGGTGATGTAAAAGCGGCGTGCGCCAAAGGGTTATTGTTGTCTAATCCCCCCTATGGAGAGCGCTTGTCCGATATAGACACCTTAATGCCGCTTTATCAAACATTAGGCGAGGTCTTGCATCGGTCATTTGCAAATTGGGACGCGGCGGTATTAACCTCTGAGCCTCGTTTGGGCAGGGCCATAGGATTACGATCACATAAACAATATAAATTTTATAATGGTCCTTTGGCATGTCAATTGTATTGTATGACGTTGGATCCTACCAACCGCTTGCGTATGGATGCGCCTGCTAAGCCATTGTCCGAAAATGCGCAAATGTTTGCTAATAGACTGAAAAAAAATCATAAGCATTTGAATGCTTGGGCGCACCGTCAGCAGCTTGATTGTTATCGTGTCTATGACGCGGATTTACCCGAGTATGCGTATGCGATTGATGTATATCAAGACTTTGCTGTGCTTCAAGAATATGCGCCTCCTGCCTCTATTCCTGAAGATAAAGCGGAACAACGTCGCCAAGATGTCTTGAAAGTGGTCCCAGATGTTTTAGGCTTTAAACCAAGTCATATTGTGGTGAAACAACGGGCCCGCCAACGAGGAACGCAGCAATACGAAAAAATAGCAGAAGAACGGCAATTATTAACCGTAAAAGAAGACAGTGCCTTGTTTTACGTGAATTTACATGATTATTTGGATACGGGTTTATTTTTAGATCACCGTTTGTTACGCCGACGTTTTGGCAATTTGACGCCAGGACTGCGGTTTTTAAATTGTTTTTGTTACACGGGGACAGCCAGTGTCCGTGCGGCATTAGCGGGTGCTTTAACTACCAATGTTGACTTGTCACGCACTTATCTGACTTGGGCTGAAGAGAATTTTCGTTTGAATAGCCTAGCGCCTTCTAGGCACCAATTTATCCAATATGATTGTTTAGAATGGTTGGGACTCACGCGCGATCATTTTGACGTGATTTACTTGGATCCGCCTAGTTTTTCTAATTCAAAGCGTATGACTCAAACCTTAGATATTGCTCGAGATCATGAGCAATTGATCCGAGCTTGTATGTCGTTGCTCACCCCCAAAGGGGTGTTGTATTTTTCAACTAATTTACGTCAATTTAAATTAGACGCCATGATTGCGCAGGATTATATAGTTCAAGATATCACCAAAGAAACCATTGATGTGGATTTTAAGCGCAATAGTAAAATTCATCAGTGTTTTCTGATTAGAAATAGGGATAGCCTATCCTGATATGGTGGTCAGACCTTATTGCAATCCAAGAGGTCTTTTTCGTATCTTAAAGACGAAAATTGTCTTTTAAATAAACATCATCTACCCTGGACGTCGCTCTTCAATCACAGATGACCAATACCCTTGATCAGGCCCTATGCCGCTCATCATTTCATGAAAACCATTATCAGATATCAGGTTAGTTGAATTTTAACTGGGGATAATGATGATTAGATTGTATAAAACCCTAGCCTCAACATATTCATTTTTCAGTAGTAGAATTTTTCATCATATTTTTCATGGTTGTATGTAGATAGGATTCGTCATACTCAGTTTGAAAAATAAAGGGATGTCATATTTTGAAAGGGGTTTTTCAATGATAAAAAACAACATCATAATAGAAGATACAACGCTTAGAGATGGAGAACAAGCGCCAGGGCTTGCTTTCAATAAAAAAGTTAAAATTGATATTTACAGAGCACTTGTAGATATTGGTGTGCAATGGCTTGAAGTGGGTATCCCTGCTATGGGTGGAGAGGAGTTAGAGGCAATAAAATGCATTAAAGATATGGCTATAAATGATAATGTGACTGCCATAGCTTGGAACAGAGGCGTTTTAGATGATGTGGCTTTTTCCATATCTTTGGGATTTAAGGCGGTACATATTGGCCTACCAACGTCGAATGTGCATTTGAAAAATAGCATACAAAAAGATCGAACCTGGCTTTTAAATAAAGCAAAAGAATTAATCAACTACGCAAAAAACAAAGATGTATATGTTTCTATTAGCGCTGAGGACGTGGGTAGAACTGAAATATCTTTCCTTCAAGATTATGCCTGTGTTGTCGAAGAAGCTGGTGCAGATAGGTTGCGTTTGTCTGACACCATAGGTGTTCTTTATCCCAAAAAATATCAAAAAATTATTAGGGCGATAAAAAAAGTTTCGTCGATTCCTCTTCAGAGTCATGCCCATAATGATTTTGGTTTGGCTGTAGCAAATACCCTCGCGGCTTTAGATGCGGGGGCGCAGTATTTTCATGTGACTGTGAATGGTATAGGAGAAAGAGCGGGGATGCCAGATTTTGCCCAAGTCATTGTGGCCCTAAGGCAGTTACATCAGATTGATTTGGGTATTGATTTGAGTAAGCTTACTCGTTTAGGACACTTGGTGGCTAATTATTCTAATGCGCCTTTATATCCTTGGCATCCAATTACAGGTACCAACGTATTTGCGCACGAATCAGGCATTCATGCCAATGGCACTCTAAGGCATTCGACAACATTTGAACCTTTTGATGCTGACATTGTCGGTGGAGAACGAAAAATTGTCATAGGAAAACATAGTGGTAAAAACGCCATTCAACATACATTAGAACATGAAAACATTGAGGTGGATGAATCTCTTTTGGACATTTGTTTAAAAGAAGTTAGAAAAAAATCTATGTTAAAAAATACATCTTTAACCATGTCTGAACTGATTGATATTTATCGTCATCTGTCTGAAAAAGAAATGCTCTCTTATTAAAGGATGCCATGATATGAATAAAAGTATTCTGCTGCGTGAAACACTAGCAAATAATAAAATCATTCGCTTAGCTGGCGCACATAATGGTTTAAGCGCGAGACTTGCTCAAATGGCTGGATTTGACGCCATTTGGGCCAGTGGATTTGAAATTGCTTCTTCTTATTGTGTGCCAGATGCGAATATATTGTCTATGAGTGAATGTTTGCAAATTGCAGATATGATAAACAAGACTGTTGATATTCCTGTGATCGCTGATTGCGATTCAGGGTTTGGTGATATCAATAATGTGATTCATTTGGTGAAATCATATGAAGACAGGGGTATTGCCGCCATATGTATAGAAGACAAACATTTTCCTAAAATAAATAGCTTCGTAAATTCAGGACAAAACCTAGTATCTATTGAAGATTTTTCTGCCAAACTAATAGCAGCTAATGCGGCTAAGAAAAATGACAGCTTTATGATTATTGCAAGAATAGAAGCATTGATTGCAGGCGCAGGGATGGACGAGGCTCTCAAAAGGGCTGTAGCTTATGAAAAATCTGGCGCAGACGCCCTATTGATTCATTCCAAACAGCAAAAACCGGATGAAATTTTTAATTTTATGCGGTTATACAAAGGTAGTTTACCTGTCTTTATTGTTCCAACCACATACTATGGTACCAAAGTGACTGACTTTATTGACGCAACAATAAAAGGTGTCATTTATGCAAATCAAGGTATTAGAGCAAGTGTGACTGCTGTCAAAAAAACTTTCAAAAATATTATAACGCAAGAAACCACTGCTTTTATCGAAGCAGATATTGCAACAGTAGGTGAGTTATTTGATTTGCAAGGTATGGATCTGCATAACGCAAATTATGAAACTTATGCGGCTAAGGCAATCAAAATAACTGAATAATTATAATGAATAAGGCTAATTTTATGAAAATAGATACACATACTCATCTTTTCTTAACGAAAGAGTCTAAGCCTGACTGGAAATCAATCAATTTTTATTTTGATATTGCTAGAATGAAGGATTTGGATGTTGTTTGTTGTACGGAGCATTTAGATGCGATTCATTATTCGCATTTATTGAATGATTTGTTTTTAAATAACATATTAGGAGGCGAGTTGTTGGATGAAGGTGTTGTACGCTTGCCCAATGGCTTAATTGCTACTTCTGGTGCTGAAGTTGCTCTGAGCGGTGGTGCTGATGTTGGATTGCACACGCAACTAGTATTCTAAAGAGTTTAAATAAAAATAAAGGATACTACACCCTAGAAAGTCTCCTTGATACTGTTTCAACTGCAACGGATAGTTTCGTTATAGTAGGCCATCATCTCTACAGGCCAGGAAAGTGGATAAATCATATAGAAGAAAAATCACATCTTTTAGACGCCATTGAGTTACCCGCAAAAGATATTGTGCAAAAAGAAAAATACCGAAATTTATCTACAAGCCTTAAAAAAAATTTTGTAGCAGGAAGTGATGCACACACATGGGCTCAAATAGGCGTGGGATACACCATGTGTAGTGATGATGTCTTTGGGTTCTCAATGTTTAAAAATGCTATAAAAACCAATAAAGTTAGTATTAGTATTTCGCCTGAAGCAGAGCAGTTGGTGCAGATTTCTAGCGCATATAGAAAGCATCTTATTTCATAATTTTTATTCAACTAAGGAGAAGCAATATGACAAATTTAGCTATTAAACAACATGTTGTTGAATCGCTCGTAGCGAGTAGGAAAATGTTGCCAGATCAGATCATCCGTGATTATGAGGTTAAAAATGGCGATGTTATTTTTAAAAATTTTACTGAGTTAAAACATTTGTCAGATAAATTAGCTGTCCCCGTGAAAGATTTTTTTGTGGAAAATGATCTGGATGATGGGATTAAAATTAGTCGAAAAAATGACTCGTTTCATAGAGTGAGTGAAAAAGGAGGGGTGAAGTACTATACCTATAATCATTTGGCTACGACAAAAACGGAACCAAATTTGATGGCACTTAGAGTAGATTTACACTGCAAAGATATCGATAAAATTACGTTAAATGACGGACATGATTCTAAAGAGCTGGTTTATGTTACCAAAGGCAAAGTCAGAATGGATTGGAAAACTGACAATGGCGTAAGAAACGTGGAGCTTAATGTCGGTGATTCAGCCTATGTATCTCCAAATGTCCCTCACAGTTTTATGGCTATGGAAGATAATTCGGAACTTATCGCGGTGAATTATTAAATAGTGTTATGGGGCTAATGACAGACTCTCAATGAAACATAAATTTTTTATGTGAGTTTGTCATTATCACCGTTTTAGTTAATTATATTTATTGTCAACAGAGTTCATTATCATGAATAATCCCGCATCAGCGATAATTGGTTGGATTGGTACAGGAATTCTTGGTTCTGCGATCGTAGAACAGTTGCTATCAAAGCATTTTCAAGTAAAAATTTATAATAGAACAAAAAACAAATGTAAACCGTTGGTAGATCAGGGCGCGATACAGGCGGATTCGATATTGGATATATTGCATTGTGAAACAATTTTTGTTTGCCTAGGAAATGAGGATGCTTTTCAAGAGTTAATTCTTGCAAATGCGCCATACTTGGATGTGACTCAAAAAAAAATCACCCTCATTGATTTGAGTACCACGTCTCCAGATTTTGCCATAGATGTTTCTAAAAGACTTCAGGCGTTCAACATCAGTTATCTCGAAAGCCCTGTGTCGGGGGGCCAAGAAGGAGCAAAAAATGGTACGATGACGGCTATTTGTGCTGGGGATTTGGATGTATTTGGACAAGCTGTTATCCTATTAAAACATTTTTGCTCAAGTGTTCATTATGTTGGCAATAATGGTGATGCTCAAAAATTAAAAATTATTAACAATTTAGCTGAGAGTATCAATTTACATGGTGCATCGGAGGTTGTTTCTTTAGGATTGAAGCTTGGATTTGATATCGATACTTTAAGAGCTGTGCTAACAACAGCCAGAGGAAAGTCAGCTTATATGGATATTTTACTGAATAGGTTAGCGGAAAATATAGAGCATGTTGCTGTTACTCTTGATGTAAGAACCAAAGACCTTTTTCTGGCGCATGCTTTGTTAAAGCAGACAGAACTAGATCTGGTTTTATCGAAAATGACCATCGATTTGTTTGAAGCAACCAAAAAAGTTTTTGGAGCACAGGCTGATCAAACCGAGTGTTTTCATCATATACAAAATAAAATCAATACTCCCATCATTATAGGTTAAAAAAATGTTTTATACCTTGAAAGACATGCCCAAAGGATTGCTGAACGCTTGTGTTGTGCCAAGACCAATTGCATGGATAAGTTCGGTCAGTAAATTTGGCATACCTAATCTTGCCCCTTTTAGCTATTTTAATATCGTTTGTGAAAATCCAGCCATGGTTTTGTTTTCAACAACTAAAGCTCATATAGAAGGCGGGCCGAAGGATACGCTTAAAAACATAGAAGAAACTGGCGAATTTGTCATCAACATTGTGACTTTGCAATTAATGGAAGCTATGAATCTAACGTCTGCCTCTCTTTTGAGAGCGGTCAATGAATTTGATTTTGCAAACATCGATTATGAGCCTTCGCATTTGATTCATGTGCCAAGAGTAAAAGATTCTCCTATACATTTAGAGTGCGAATACCACGACTCAATTCAATTACCCAGTGACTCAGAAAAATATGTTAATAAAATGGTGATTGGTAAGGTAAAAGGTATTCATGTGAATCCGTCGGTCATGACTGACGGATTCATCGATCTGAAAAAAATGCAGTTGATCGCAAGAGTGGGTTACGGCAAATACTTACAATTAGGCGATGAACTTATTTCTATGCCGAAAGCAGACACTTTGCTGTAAAAACGATCTATAAATGTTGATATAATTTTTTAAAGCTTAATATGGAAATACAAATCGAACATAATAAAAAATAAAAACAACCTATAGGAGCCAAGCTCTTAGTGTTTACAAAACCGCTGATACTTAATGTTAGTCCCATACCAAACATCACCAAAGCACCAAATACAGCACTTGCAGCGCCCCCTGCTTTTAGTCTGAATACGTTGAGCGTGTAATTCATCATTCTTGGGAGTAATAAGCCGCAAGCGCCCATTATGAGTAATACGGGAATAACAAACAAAAAGACCGATATCACGGTCCATAGTGTTGATAAAATCAATACCATGGACGATACCATGAATATGACAGAAGAAAGATAAAACAAACCTTTGGGAGTAAGGCGATAAGATACTATGGAGCCACTCATATAAGATAAACCACAGAATAGTGCTGAAATTCCATAGGTCAATGGTCCATATTTCATGGTGTCTTGTAAGATAAATGGCCCTAGTACGCCTAATAATCCTATGATCGAATATAAAATTGCCGTATCTATGGTGAGCAACATGAACGTCTCATGTGAACAAATGTATTTTAAACTAAGAAAAACAAGTTTGATGTTAAGTTTTGATTTTTTCTTACACGTTTCTGGAATAAACAACAAAGCGCAAAACCATCCTATTGCACCATATGTTCCTAAAAATACAAAAGAATACGTCCAATTCGAAATAGTCTGAATATAGCTGCCAAGAAGTGGTGCTAAAATAATGCTTAATACTTGAGCGTTAACCTTGTAAGTGGATACTTTTTTGAGTTTACGTCCGCAATATTTGTCTGTGATGATTGCTTTCGTTAATACCGATATGATCGATACAGCTAAGCCTTGAGCTATTCTTGCTGCTAGTAGTATGTAAATACTATTTGAATAAGAGGCAATAAAACTAAATATAGTAAATAGTGCTAAGCCATGAAGTAATAATTTTCTTCTACCGTATACATCTGAGAGGACTCCAAAAAAAAGCTGTCCTATTCCGTACATGATTAAGTAAATTGATACGCTGAGTTTTATTAACTCATCGCTACTTGATAGGCTTTTGGCTATCTCGGGTAAAGATGGCGAATAAACATCTGTGCCAAAATTAGGTATAGGTGTTAAAAATATGAGGCTAAATAAAAATATGCTAGAGTATATTTTTGCTTTTTTGATCAACAGTTATGCTCCAGTGAGTATGGTGTTGTTTGGTGATACTGTATTTTTTAAGATGCGGCTACTATCTTATTCTCAACTTTTCCAAATCCTAATTTATGTTTTCCATTATCACAATAGCCTGTAATAATGACTGAATCTCCATCCTCTAAAAAATGGCGTGTTTCACCCCCATCCAGTTGTATAGGTTGTGTTCCATTGTACGTTTTTTCTAGAAGACTACCCCAAGATTGGCTGTCGGAGCCGCTGATTGTCCCTGTGCCTAGTAGATCCCCCGTTTTCATAATACAATTGTTAATGGTGTGATGCGCTAACATTTGTTCCATGCTCCAATATAATTCGGAGAAATTTGTCTCACATACGGTCGTTATTAAAGTCGAATCTTTAGGTTGTATTTGAATTTTTAATTTAATGTCGATCAATGAACGTTCTTTTTGTTTTAAATAATCAACAGGTTCTGGTTGCTGTATTGGCATCGGCGTGCAGTAGTCTTGCAATGCCTCCAAAGGGACGACCCAGGGTGAAATAGATGTTGCAAAACTTTTAGATAAAAATGGGCCTAAAGGTTGATATTCAAAAGCTTGAATATCACGGGCACTCCAATCATTTAATAATACCAACCCAAAAATATGCTTCCGGGCTTTATCAACAGATATTGGTGTGCCATCTGGATTGCCTTGAGCAACAAAAACTCCCATTTCAAGCTCAAAATCTAGCTTTCTACTCTCAGAAAAAACTGGTGTATGTTGATCCGGATGCTTGATTTGTCCTTTGGGTCTTCGTATGGCGTGACCAGATAAATTAATCGTACTGACTCGCCCATTGTATCCTACGGGTAAATACTTCCAATTTGGCAACAGTGGGTTGTCTTTATCTCGAAACAGCTTGCCAACGTTTGTGGCATGGTGTTCTGACGTGTAAAAATCGGAAAATCCTTCTATTTGAAATGGGTGTGCCATCGTAATTTTTTCAGTGCTAATGAGCGCGTTTGAACGTAACGACTTGTTTTTTTGCAATTCATCGTTGTTGATGCTTAATAACAATTGAATTCTATTACGAATATGTAACCGTGTTTGTGCGTCTAGTCCTGCGAAAATATTGAGTGATGTTTGATTAAAAATGTTTTTTTTATTTGCAATCTTAATAAGTCCAGCGTGCTCTAAACAGGCAAGATCTAATACTTGATTGCCGATAGCAACGCCCACCCGATAGTTTTCATTGTGATTGCAAGAAAATATACCATAGGGTAAATTGTAAAGAGAGAACAGTGAGTCATCAGCATCAGTAATGAAAGATTTTAGTTCCATTGAACACATCCGTATGTTTTGTAGCACAATTTTATTGAAGGCCCAATAACCTGTCTATAAGGTTTTTCCTCAAATCAGATTTAATTTTTAACTCTGGTTTGGCTTTTTAGATTTGTGTCATAATTCAATGAGATGCATGACGATCTTTGTCTTGTTTGTAACACGATACCATGTATAGTTATTTTTAAACGCTTTTTGACGTAGTCGTTTCTACGAAGATAGATAAATTAAAAGGCGCTAATGAGGTCAATTCAAATACGTTTTTCATCAACGAGGATCACAAATGTTAGTTACTGGATTAATTGTCGCTTTAGCCCTGATGCTTCTTTTTATGGGCGTGAAGCAAATACCACAAGGGTATGAGTCTACGGTAGAACGTTTTGGTCGCTATACCAAGACATTGTCCCCCGGTCTTGCCATTATCGTTCCTTTTATGGATAGAATAGGGGTGAGGCTGAGCCTCATGGAGCAAACCCTGGATATTCCAGCGCAAGAAATCATCAGCTCCGATAATGCGATGGTTCGAGTGGATGCGGTGATATTTTATCAAGTGGTGGATTGTGCAAAAGCTGCTTATGAAGTTAAAAATCTAGAAATGGCCATTCGTAATTTGATTATGACAAATATTCGTACGGTATTAGGGTCGTTGGATTTGGACAGTATGTTGTCCCAACGCGATCAAATCAATACAAGATTGTTGACCGTGGTTGATCAAGCCACGACGCCATGGGGTATCAAAGTCACTCGGGTTGAGATTAAAGAAATTGCGCCCCCCAAAGATTTGGTCGAATCCATGGGCCGCCAAATGAAAGCCGAGCGTGATAAGCGTGCGACCATTTTAGAAGCAGAAGGACAGCGTCAATCTGCCATCCTACGTGCTGAAGGTGAAAAACAAGCCTTAATTTTACAGGCAGAAGGAAAAAAGGAAGCGGCTTACCGTGATTCAGAAGCGAGAGAGCGATTGGCAGAGGCTGAAGCAAAGGCTACCGATATGGTTTCTGGTGCTATTAAAGAAGGGAGTGTACAAGCCATCAATTATTTTGTCGCTCAAAAATACATCGATGCCTTAGGAAAAATTGCTTCGGCGGATAATCAAAAAGTGATTCTTATGCCGCTAGAAGCGAGCACGGTCCTTGGGTCAATTGCAGGGATTGCAGAGCTGGCTAAAGCATCATTTGGGCAGGATAAATAATATGGATCACGCTCTGTATTGGATTGGTCTTGGGGTGTTGTTTTTCCTGATTGAAATTATGACAGGCTCTGGTTTTCTGCTGTTTTTTGGAGTGTCAGCCTGTATTGTAGCGGCTTTACCATTGATATTTACCAGTCTGTCTTTAAGCGCCCAATTCATTATATTTGCTGTTTTAGCAGTATTAGATGCCCTGTGTTGGAAAATTATTTTAAAACATCGCCGCACGCGCATCTCAGACAAGCCTTTTTTAAATAAACGGGCGGAACAGTTCATTGGACAACAGTTTACACTGCAGTCTGCCCTGACCCATGGCACAGGGAGAATCATTGTGGGGGATACCATCTGGCAGGTAAAATGTGAGGAAGAGTTGCCTTTGGGGGCAACTGTTCGCGTTGTGGGGATTGAAGGCACTGTGTTGATTGTACACTCTATTACTCCTTAGTAAGCGGGACCCTAAAATAGCATTAATTTGCACCTCAATTTCATGTCACAAACGAGATGTGGTGGATTTTATTGCTCTTTTGAAACAAAGCATTCAGAAAAAAACAACTGCATCTGCATCGCCTAAAAAATCGACAAAAAAAGGCTTTTAACAACCATATATGGATAAATTTAAATCATTGTGATATAATTTTTTATTTTTTAGTGATTACGATGCCTAAATCATTCGATTGTCCTATCAGCTTAGAAAAAATGATATTACCGGTGATCACCAATACAGGGCACTCTTATGATTTTTTGTCGTTAGCCGAGTATTTTTTAACAACAAAAAAGCTCACCAATCCGCAAGATCGACAACCTATCACAGCTTTAATCATCAATTATAGCCTACGTGATTCACAGCCTCTGACGGAGTTAGAGTGGCTTAAGATCGCATTTTTATTATTGGCTCTGAAAAAACAATGGCCTACATTGGTTTTGACAACCATCATCACATTGCCCAACGTAAACTTTTACATCAATAAAATCAATTCAAACCAATTGATATCGTATTTATCTCAAACGAACCAAGGATCACTGTTTATTGAGTTGATGCAAAACAACGTATTTTTACAACTTTTTATCATGAGCCACAGCAAGCTTTCTTTATGCCAAGCCGCTTTGGGTGCAGATTTAGACCTAATCCAATTTTTGGTGGATTATGGTGTGAACCTGAATCAAAAAAACAAACAAAACGAAACGCCCTTATTTATTGCAGCCAAATACGGCCATGCCCCTGTGGTCGATTATTTGGTTTCCCATGTCGCAGTAGATGTCAACACGGTAGATGCGACTGGGTATACGCCTTATACCATAGCGACTTATTGTGGGCATCTAGACTGCATGAAAAGTCTAAAAAAACGAGACGATTTAAATCATAATTATGTCACAGTGAGTGGGGTAACGCCTGTATGGCTAGCTGTTTTTAATGGTCGTCGTGATGTGTTGGCCTATTTGTTGGCAGATCCTAGCGTTTTATGCACGCAACCTACCCTATTGGGTACAACCCCGTACAAATTAGCTGTAAAGCAGCAACGCCATGAGTTTGCAGATATGATTCGCTATGCTTTTTTTTCTTCCACTAGACCTCGTACATCATTAGGTCCCATATCGTCGCTTTCTCCTAAATTATCTTAATGTAAATAGATGTTTTTCTATTAGTGATGTTGCCTTTTATTACCGTATAAATATTGAATTAGTAGTCATAATGAAATATTATTCATCATTTTCTTGAGCAGGACTTACTTTTTAGGGCGCACTAAAGTCTTATCTGTTGGTTTTATCTTGTTTTAAAATGGAGTCATATTTATGCATACTCAAAACGAACCAACATATTTGTATGATAATAAACTCGCATCTCGGCCTCTTTTTGAGTATGCACAATTCGCTTTTCAAGAGTTAGATCGTCGTTTCCCAAAAGGCGCTGCTACTCGGGTCTCTGCTTTGGATGAAGAAGAAACGATCATTTCTACCCTAATAAAGAGTAATCAATTTAAAGATCAACACGAAAAGTATATTTCTGAGCAATCATCGTCTAAAGGTTACACTACGGTTTTTAGCGAATTGCAAAGTGGGGACGCTGAATTATTGACAAATTATTTGTTGGGATATCTTCGTACTACTTATCCCGATAGCAAAGCGCTCTTTCATTTGGTCACTATTCAGCAAGACATACCGTCTTCTGTGATTCACAAAGACTATTCTGGCTCTTTTCCAAGATCGCACTCTCTGTTGTTGATTGGGACCGGGTTGCCTTATGACGTTGAGAAAAGCAATTTTGACACTTTTATAGTTTGTGATTTTTGGTCAAGAGAAGTTTATTTGGGATCAGATTTTGGCAAACTTAGAGCGCAACACCTTAAGCTTAAAACGTACGGGTTGCTCCAACAATCTGACAAAATAACACTTGCCGCATTTGATTATGATTATCTTTCAGGAGACATTGCTATTCCTCCTAAAGAACATTATTTAAAATATGATTCACTCGTACAGAGATCCTTTTCACTTTTTTCTCCCTCTATGGCGTCGCATGAGTATTTGCCTTTTGCGCAGGAGGTTTTTCAAAAGTGCTTTGAGCGTTTTCCAGAAGGTTCTGTCAATAAACTGCCCTATCCTCTATATGCCAAGAAAATAAAGGATACACTGCAAATTCTTAGGGAGTACAAAAATGCTCACTTCAAATATATTTACCCCGAAAGTGAGTTTCAGAAAAAATTTGCGTTGAGCATCTATCAAGCAAAATTACATCAATTACGGTGCGGGGATAGTGAATTATTGGCGTCTTATGCACTAGGGTATTTACGATATTTATATCCTAAGCAAAAAGAATTGTTTCAATTAGCCTCCACTGAAACAAAGATAAAACAAAACGATTTGAACATATTTCATTATTTTTTACTTATTGGTGATTTTAAAAAAGAACCAAGTCTTGGGAATCATATTCTATGTTGTGATTTAGAGTTAGGGGTTATTTATTTGGCCTCAGATTTCAATGATCAAACTCTATCTCTAAAGGCTACTATCTATACCACAAACAATACAGAGATAGAAAAAATCAATTATAATCCTTCTGGTAAATTAACGCTTTATTTTGAGCAGGAAAAAGATAACGAGGTATTTGATTCATTATTTCAGAGTGATTTGGAGTCATCATTACCTCCTCCGCCATCAGCAAAAAAAGCGTTATCGGTGTCGGAGCAAAGCATGTTCGCAACTTCGTTGAAAAAGCAATCTGAAAATGGCAACCGTAAGCAATGGGAAAGAACAAATTCAACGAGGTTAGGTTACTTTGTTGATACATTAGGTAATGAACAAGAATTGCGCAAAGTTAATAAAACCCAATATGCTTATTGGGATTCCCTAACGAATAAGCAGACGCCAGTTCAGGGATATAGGGTGGCTCACGATAAGGGTTGCTACAAGATAAGAGCGTCTAAGACAGAGCCATATATTTCTCTGACAAAATGTCCTAAAGTACCTGAATTAAACTCAGATGATGAGTTTAATTCAGGTATGGCGTTTTAACTCGCCTAACTCCTGCCTTTCTGGGCGCGGCTGTGTAACTCATTTATTGAATTGGTTACTTGGTTGTTTTCGCACATAAGGCTACCGGGTTTATCGTCAATCGGATGTTGTTTTGGTTTTATTAACTTGTAGATCCTGACATCGATAGATCATTGGTTTGTTCTTGAGGGGTAAGCGACGGTTGTGATGTCTTCTGACACGTGTAAAAAAAACGCTCTTGGTACATCGCTACCTCTCTTTTTTTATTTTTACACGAAACTTCTAAAGGAGGTGCGTGCTCTGCTGATTGATCGGTTATCTGATTTGCTGGGCGAAAGAAAAGAATAGGCGAAGTCGTTATTTCAAATACAGATAGTTTTTTAGTACGAGTACCCATTTGTTCAATGTCTTCCCCTTTCCAATTCGGATCATTGTTTAATCGTTCTTTGAGTATGTCACTTGCGTTAAAGGATGTTTCACTAGACCGTACCTTTTCGATAATCCCGGGGATATCTTCTGGCGGATAAACCTTAGAAGTCTCGTCGATGATAACCGTAGTTTCTTCAATTGGTTTTTGGGCAAAGTGAATGGTTTTTTTTGATGCATTGGCATGGATGATGTAGGTTATTTCAGTGCGGGTGATATGGTTTTTGAACTGAATTTGAAAGTTCAATTCACACAATTGATATCCTGATATCTCCTGTTCATACTTGTTTTTAGTCTCACGTAAACCGCGTGTCACATCAAGTATCATGTTATTAGACGATTCTTTGAAAGCCGATATGTCGCTTATGTTAAAGTCATTATCTTTTGCAAAAGATGCCATACACTGCCATGTATCCATAGGAAACATATGATCAACGATGGGTTGAAAGACATTATCAGTTGTATAATAATTGATAAGGTCATCACCAGTGATTGCGACTGGATTCGAAAGTGAATCATTGGGATTGTACATAGTAAAATGACCTTCAAATAGAGTATTTAGGGGATTATATCATATTTTTGTTTTTTTGTTTGCCATGTTGATCTATTTGTGGATTTAAGTGAATTCATATTTAAAAAGACAATAATTTTATTTTGTCCAAACATTGCATTAACACTGCTTCATTGGCGCGCATGATTTTGCGTTGGGCCAACAATTGGGGCGGCATCATCAATAGAGCAGCACCTTCGATGGTAATTTGAGCGGTGCTCTGACTCAAACGGTTGCATAAACTGATGGGGATGTTACGGCAAGGATACATGAGACCTCTTGAATATCCACGACCTGTACCGTGGGCAACAAAACCACAATGATCGCCCGCTTCGCCGTGTAGCGTAATTGTTTCATGCTCTGCCCAACGCAAGGTTTGTTGTTCGCTATGAATAATGATGGGGCGATCAGCGCGATATTCGCTTTGCAGCGCTAATTTGCTTGCTTCGTGATGATCTTCTCGTCCACCGGTAGCACAAATAATACTAATGTCTTGTGCTTGCTCTTGATCACAATATTGGATGGCTTTTACCAAATCGGTGGTGGATTGATCTTTCGCGGGTACAATTTTAACACCATGATGTCCTATATAGGGTTTTGCATGCTCTGACATGGCAACAAAGGTCTGTGTGATCCCCCAATACGCTTGGGTTTTAGGATGAATAGAATCAAAATCACCTAAAATAACATCCGGTTTGATATTGATGGTTAATAATTTGTCTGCAGCGCCATCCAAAGCGATAATCTGCCTATCTTGGATGGCTTCTTGAATAATGTCTTGGGCCAAAAAAGGCCCATTGGCGATGATGATGAACTGTTTCAATCAAATATTACTATCGATAAAGGCAACCAACTGAGATTTAGACAATAATCCCATTTTCATGGCTTCCACTTGACCATTTTTAAATAGAATCAATGTAGGAATACTCATGACGCCATACTTAGCGGGAGTTTCTGGATTTTCATCAATGTTCATTTTTACAAATTCAATTTTATCATGATGACTATTCGATACTTCTTCAAAAATAGGCCCCAAAGCACGACAAGGTCCGCACCATTCAGCCCAAAAATCAATTAAAACGGGTTTGCTGGCAGAAATAACATCTTGTTCAAAACTGCTATCACTTACAACTTTAATATGTGCACTCATGCTATCATCCTCTTGATTCCCTTGACTCGTCATACTGAGCGAAGTGAAGGATATATTTAAAAATTAATTTACGGTAGATGAGATTTTATACTGCAAACGATAGATTTACTAGAGGGCACCCATAGAGGCCATATAAAGCTGGTCAAATGTTAGTTTGACAAGTAAAATCTTACCTTTTATCGAATCTATTTTATGACATCTGATTTTCTCAAAACGTTACCTCAATACTTGATTCCCAAACGTGCATTGAATAAATTTGCCGGCTTTATGGCTAATCTTCGAGTGACTAGAATTAAAAATTATCTGATTCAAGATTTTGTCACGAGATATCAAGTCAATATGACTGAAGCTTTGGAGCCCAATCCATTGAATTATGCTTCGTTTAATGACTTTTTTATTCGAAGATTAAAGCCTGAAGCACGCCCTATTGCTTCTGAGGATATTATTTCTCCTGTGGATGGGTGTATCAGTGAAATAGGGTATTTGTCTCAGGGGCAAGTATTACAGGCCAAAAACCATTATTATTCCGTAGAGGCATTATTGGGTGGGGACGCATCGCTTGCTTCACGCTTTCAAACGGGATGTTTTGCAACCCTTTATTTATCTCCCAAAGATTATCATCGGGTCCACATGCCGGTAGAAGGGCAATTGCAAGACATGATTTATGTCCCTGGCTCTTTGTTTTCGGTGCAACCTACCACGGTTCGTGTGGTGCCTAATTTGTTTGCTAGAAATGAAAGAATGGTGGCTATATTTTCAACCGAATTTGGGTTGATGGCCATGGTCTTGGTGGGGGCTGCGATTGTAGGTAGCATTGGCGCCGCCTGGCAAGGTGATTTGCCACGGGGTTCGACTTTGCGTCGTGTAAACTATGCGGAAAACCCTGAGCACGCTACGGTGGTTCTTGGAAAAGCCATGGAAATGGGGTATTTCAAATTAGGTTCCACGGTGGTGTTATTGTTTGAAAATGCGCAGCAAATGGCGTGGCTAGAGCATCTCAAAGCAGGGGATGATATTCGATTGGGTCAGGCTATGGGTCATAAAAAATCGTCTTTATAAAGAACGCTCGGAATAAGAAAACACTTTATATCCGCCTTGAGATCTGAAAAAAGCATACACAGCAGATAATAAAATCAAGGTGAGAATGCCGTACCAAGTTAAAATTAAAAAAGCCCCACTGAGACCTTCTAATTGAGATAACTTGGCTACGGTTGGTACCGTTAATATCATCGAAAGAAACCCTGCACTATTCATTAACCCCATGCCAAATCCTCCAGATAAAGGATAACGATCTGCTATGATCGCAATATAAATTGGCCAATATAAGGCAATACTGGCTGCAAAAATTCCAGCGGGGATGATTGACCATGTGGTTTGGTTAGAAATACTCAGTAAATATAAGCTCATGACACACAATACAGACGCAATACACAGTAATGCAGGCGGTGAAATTCGTTGTGTGATGGATCCTGCGAACAAACGACAGATGAATTGTAAACTAGATCCATATATCAAAAAAAACAAACTATTGATGCCATTGATCTGTAAATGAGATTCGATGACATTTCTAATCCAAACTTGCGGACTATTTTCAATGGTCGTTGCAAAAAGCATACAAAAAAACAACAGAAAATATCCGGGACGTATGGTCGATTTGATTCGAGAAGACAGAGGAATGTGGTGTTTCAATGAATGGCTGGGTAATGGTAAAAATAAGGCCAACACCAGATATAAACAAGGAAAAATAAGAATAACGTAAATATTTAAATACCAATCCAGATGATAATGCACGATTGTTTGCTCAAATAAAACACCAATAACCGTAAATAAAGGCCAATTGGTATGCAAATAGGCCATGAATTTTACTTTGCTTTGTCCTGGCACCTGAAATATCAAGGCAATAAGGGGGTGAATCAATGCAAAAATACCGCCCTCAGCTAGCCCCATAAGGAATATGCCTGATTTGAATTGATGAATCATAGGGGTGGTGAGAATGATGGGAGATAGTGCCAATAACTTCACAAGCCCTAAAATCTGGCACACCCAAATTAAAATAAAACAGGTGCGAAAATTAAGCATATTTACCAAACAGCCAAATAAAATGGTACCAGCCACTAGCCCCCAATAGACCATATGATAGTGTGCTGCAAGTTCTGGTGCGCTCAGATGGTACAATTCCATGAGCTGAGGCTGTATGGCTTTGCGAATGACAAAATCCAGTGTGTAAGCACTATAGGCGCAGTAACACAGCAGGAAATACCACGCTCGGTGTGGGGGTGTCATTTGAGTTTTCACGCACATCCTTTTGCCAATGAGATATAGTCATGATTAAATATATTTGGCAAATGATCAAGGGCGTTTTTACTAAGTGATATATGTAAGGGCTCGCAATCAAAAACACCTCGGCCCGCAATCAGAGCATAAAATTGGCCCGAATTAACTGCGAATGAAATTCATTTTTGGCCCACTTTATTTGCTACTCAATTTATTATCCAATCAAGATTCAAATATAATTTTCATTCTGTTATTCCGGGGCTGATAATGAATGCTTAATTTGATTGATAAATTACCAATGCGCTTGGCCAGCTTGTTATTTCAACAGTTTCTGGCTAGAACTCATCTCTACTCTAGCTTTAATCTTATCCAATACCTCTGATCCAGTATGCTCAGTATTTCCAAAAAAATTAAATATAAATATACTTGGAGTTGCTGCTTGTTTTTTGGCTTCTGCAAATACCATATAAAAAGGATCTTGCGTTGATGGATCTTGCCCTTCTGAGTCGCTAATTCTGACGAGCATTTCAAAATAATCTCGCTTATCTTCATAACTGCTTTCCAAGCTAGGTAAGCTATCTTTTAATATGAAGTCAGATAATAATTTTTGATGATTCGCAAATAGACTGAGTATGTCAGGTGCATTCCGAAATAATTGTCGTGTTTTTTCTGGGTTATTGCACGTACGACAAGCAAAAAATCTTATAAATTCATTACGATAGATTTGATTGTTTTGTATGGCATCCGTATGAGTTTCCTCTTGTTCTCGGCATAATAATGAACGAATATTATCTGGCAACCATGGATCCATTCTTGGATCTGTTAATATTTCATTAAACATCGTATGCTTATCATAAAAAGCAGCATAGCTTAAAGGTGTATATCCAAAACGTGTAAAATTGAGTGTAGCATTTGGATGTTTTAATATATTCAAGTAAAATTCTTTCTTATCGTACTTGATTGCCACAAAAAGCGCGGGCTCACACAAAGTCTCTGACCAACCGCGTAAAAAACTAATCCCGAGCAATGCATCCTTCTCATAATCCAAAAACATACGTAACAAATATAAGGTCTTTTCATTAGCGTCACTATACTGGATTAGATGTTTCATTCCATTGAATCGCTCAATAGTTATCTGAGCATTATGAGAACTATCATTATGAATATAATCATGTTTAAGCTTATCAAGAATACGTAAAACGGCAGCAACATCTTCATTGTTTATTGCTTGAATTAATGGGGACAATAATTTTGGTTGCTCTGTTGCTACAACTTTAGAAAACATGAGGTAATAAATCATAATAAAACAGAACGAATTTTAACAAATCGCACGCTTGTTATCAATGTAACAATATTGTTGATATTAATTACTCACGTTACGCAGCAGCTTTTATTAACTGACCACGTCAGGCTCAACAGGAACGCTTTATCTCATCACGAATGATTTATCCATTGCAGCATTGGCTGCTTATGCAATTAAAACGTTGCAGTTGGGATCTTTGAAAACGCTAATGAATTGTGCAAAATAAAACTCACTATTGGGGTTTGTATTGATTCGTGATGCGCAACATGCTAAATTAAGAGAATGATAAAATCTTTCAAACACAAAGGCCTTAAACTATTTTTTGAAAAAGGCGATTATGCTGGCATTCAAGCAAAGCACAAAAAAAGATTAAGGCTACAGCTTAGCGCTCTTGATACCGCTCAAGTTATTGAAGATATGGATTTACCAGGATATCGATTACATCAGCTTAATGGAGATCGAAAAAATTTCTGGTCTATCACAGTGAACGGAAACTGGCGCATCACTTTTGAGTTTGTTGATGGAGATATTTATATCGTTAATTATGAGGATTATCACTGATGACCATGCAACACAACCCGCCCCACCCTGGCGAATTTATAAAAGAAACTTATATTAAGCCTTTAGATATCAGCTTGAGGAAGGTAGCCCTCGATCTCGATGTTGCTCCATCTACTTTTTCACGACTTATCAAAGGTGAATCAGATTTATCTCCGGAAATGGCATTAAAGCTTAGTAAAGCTTTTGGCAGAACACCTGAAAGTTGGATGCAGATGCAAACAAATTACGAGTTATGGAAAGCAAGACAGCGTGTTAATTTAGATCGCGTGCACATTATTTATGAGCATGTGCGAGCAAATTGATTTCACTGATCCACGGAAACATTAGGGTTTACTACTTCAATTATGGCTTGATTATTTCTGTTCACGAAACGTCTAGTTATGCTCAACCGCGGGGTAAGTAATTATTAATTATGCGATGATTTTATGAAGTACTAGGCCATGACGATCAGCATGGCGTTTTCCATCTTCTATTTTTAAGGATTGAAGCTTTCTATCTGTAAGCATTACAGTTACCTCAACCAAGCGGCAACTTTGAAAAGAGATCGATAAAGATCTTACCCAAAGTGCACGCGGTTATATACGAAAAATAACGAATAGTTGAGAACGATTTGAGAACTAGAAGTCTGTATTATTACAATATAAATCAAGAAGTTATGTGCCGTTTTGAACCATTGAGAATTGTTAAGAAAATACTCAATGGTACCGAGAAGAGGACTCGAACCTCCACGGAGTTGCCTCCACTAGCACCTGAAGCTAGCGTGTCTACCAATTCCACCACCTCGGCAATGAAGAGGCTACGTTAACTAAGAATACTCATGAAGTCAACTGATGTGAGCGTTAATAGGTGTTGATACACATGATGTGGTTGAGAAACCCCCCATAACCCTGCTCTCAACCTTGCAAGAATACCCCAAATATGCGATATTACGAGCGCGAGGTTGGACTTGCTATGTGTCATTCCACTGGGTCAATTGGCGACACACTGATTGACCCTTTCTATCGTTCATCCTCGGTTTTATACAGGACGTCCCGGTACAACAGTAGAAATCGCATGCTTGAAAATCATCTGCGTTGCTGCAGATTTCAACATGACGACATACTCATCATAGTCATCAACAACACCATGTAATTTTATCCCATTGATTAAAAAAATGGATACAGGTGTTTCATCCTGTTTTAATTGAGCAAGAAAAGTATCCTCTAAGGTATGAGTGGCTGGCATTATTGTCTCCCTATTATTCTAATTGCCTATCTATATGATAGAATATCGACAACATTGCATAATACTTGAGTCATTTTGTATATAATCATGATTTATCTAAAACTATTTGTAGGGCTCTCTCGTCGTTAAGAGAGATCGACGAGAGCTTTGCCGTGAGCATCAAAGGAAATTATAATTTTGGCTGAAACGTCAGGTTTGATTCGTTTAAGTAGGTTTGAGTTGCCTTTACCAACTGGTGTAATGTGTCTTTATAAAACGCAATTTCTTCTTTATTCATCAAAAACGCACATTCATCCACGATATCATTAATGTCACTGTCTTCCAGTCCAGAAATAGTTTGATACATCTCCAGGATCTGTCCATTTTCCAGATCTTGTTGGCAAGAGCGTTCAAGTAAATCATAAAATGGCTCACCATATTTAAACCCCGTGCCTGCTTCCGTATCCCCACCTTTACGGATTCTTCTTTGTTCGTTTGGATGGAGCGCGGAGATGGGTTGATAGTCCATAATGGCTTTTTTAATTAATTGACCCGTTGCTAATTTAGGATCTAATGAAAAATCAACGAACAACATTGGTCTGTCATGATCAATTAATTCAAAATCGATGGGATACAAGGCCAAATAATGTTCTGTGCGAATCACATAGTTTTTCATATAAGAGTCACTGGATCGAATTAACCCAGCAAAAGCGACAGCCCGGCCTAAATTATCAATTGTAAGAGATGATAAATCTTGAGGGTTTTGACTGTTACTTTGTTGCTGTGCATAGGATTTTAAATCTGAATTAAACCCTATGCTTTCAATATAAAGAAAATATTCAGATTGATGATGTTCTAATTGTTTTTCAATAATTTTAATTTTTGGATGCAAATCACCAAATATTTTTTCAGCCAGTCTGTGGTAGATAAGTTCGTTAAAAAACCCATTTTTGCCTTCGGCGGATTCTTTCAAAAAGCCTACAGATTCTGTCGATTTATGCTGTTTTTTCTTTGGATTTGAGCGCCCATGACTACCCGCTCCCTCTCCATACGCTTCTAATTCATCTATGCCTATAACAAACCGGTTGGGATCGTTTTTATCTTTAAGGTGCTCTGGTGCTGAAGCTGCAATTATTTTTTGATTGATTAGAGTTTGATTGAGTAAATACATAGCAATGGTTGGGGTCATGACCAACGTCAACACCCCAGTGGCTTTTACCAAATGGGTGGAATTCTGTAAGAGAGGTATCGACTTTACTTTTTGAAGAGGGTTAGCCCGATTAGCAGATCGCCTTGCTTGATGTAATAATGAAATATGAATAGGTTTGGGTTTAAAAAAAGAAAACATATTGCCTCCTACTCTAACTAGAGGCCATGACTGATTTTTTAATTCAGTGAGCCTTTAGGATAACGAATGATTATTATTATAGCATTTTTTTGAATAAATATCGTTCGTTTTTAGCAGAAGGCTATGGACTGCTGCTTTGGTGAGTGCTTTCTAAAGCATTGCAATAGTGCTTACACTCATTTCTGGCTGTGATCAGTCGTTGGTTTAAATCATCTTTTAATTTGGCATTTTGATCGGGACTAAAATGGTCAACAAAGACCTGGATGTCGTCGTCAGAGAGTTCAGATACCGCATGATATAAAGTTGAAATTGCATCGTTATCAAACTCTATAGTAGCTTGAGCTACTAAACTAGGAAGAATATGAAGTACATTTTCTATGGTCATATCACGAGATTTTGGTTTTGTATTGGGATGTAATTCTTTGATCGAAAGAAATGCCCGCGGTACATCATTCATTAATATGGGTACCATCTTTTCTGGCAGCGTAGGCAGTTGATTGATATAGGCTTTTCTGGTGATTATATTATAACTAATTTGTGCAAGAGATATTTCTTCTGCACCTAATAATCGCAAAAAGGCGATTATGGTTAAAAAATTAGTAGGGCCGTATTGTAGTTTTTGATAATCTTGCGCACATTCATTTCCCCAAGTTGCACAGGTTATTTCGTTTACAAAAGAACCTTTTTGATTCGATTTGAAAGGAGGAATGATGTCCATCAGTGGGATTTTTTTAGGTTTTTTTGGGTCGCATGTGGTGCGAGCGGTAGAAAACACACCGATATGGGCAATTGTTAAGGCAACTCCGCGTCTAGCAAACACAATAAACCTCCTGTTATAAGATCACTTAAAGCCCAAGTGTTCGTCTTTAGACGCAGTAGCCGGGCAAAAAATAGATAGTAATTGTCAGCATAACAACTTTTTAACGACAAATTATACAATAAGTTGGCACTTAATGCAAATATAGGCGCTAGTTAACGGAATTATTTTTAATAATTCTGGTGTGCAAACAAGATAATTGAAGCATTTAAAAATGAATTCATTATAATCATGAACGAATTCATGTTTACAATGTCACTACAATGTCATGTCATAATAACAAATGGTTAAATGATCTCACCAGATTCTTGTGGTTTTTCAAAACAAAGATCCGATGGATAGTTGCGAGCATATTTTTTGTTGTTCTGGCCTATGTTTTTGCTGGTAATTTGCCTTTTATGCTTAGAAAACTGGCATTTCTTGGTATTTTAGCACCTGTGGGTTTTTTAGTACTCCATTGTTTCGCGAGTATTTTTTGTTTGCCAGGCGTGCTTCTAGTGCTTGCTGGCGGTGTGTTGTTTGGTCCTATGATGGGGACTATCTTGAATGTACTGGGCGCAACTTTAGGCGCTGCTTGCGGTTTTTCGATCAGTCGTTATCTTCGGCCACATACCTATCGATTACCCGAACATAGTCGTATGCAAAAATGGGTGATGCAAATCGAACACAAAGGCTGGCAATCCGTGGCTTTACTACGATTAACGCCTTTTATTCCTTATAATTTGGTCAATTATAGCTTGGGTTTAACTCGAATTAAGTTTAGCACGTACTTAATAGCCACCATGATTTTTATCACCCCCAATAAAGCGCTTGTAACGTGTTGTGGGTACTATGGCGTGACTATGTTTGATGGTGCTAGAGTGCAGCATTTTCTCCAGCATATTTTCCAACGTGGGACGTGACTGCGCTGCTTTATCTCTGACGCCTAGCTGATGGGTTCGAGCAAAGGAGGGGCCGGAGGTGTTAAAAACTTGTCCTCATAATCAACGGCAAACGCAGAAAAAATTCGAATGATGCGATCATCAATCATGTCTGGATAGTGCACAGTGACCGTCCAAGTTTTTTCACTAAGATGACGATTGAGCTCAGCAATAGGGCGAGGATCATTGGCGGCACCAAACACCACAAACCGATCAAAATGTTTGTTTGAATACGCAGTGCCGACTCTTATCGAATTGCCCGCGGCATCATACTCGTAAAAGTCAAATTTAGCAGCTTCCAAGGTCGCTAAATTACCATCAATAAAACCAATTTTAATACCTAAAGTGTCATAAATGTTAATATCTTTGGCCCAATTGTATAAACTGCCAGAAGAAATAAATGGGATCACCCCGGTGGCTTGCCATCCGGTTTGATTGGATAAATCGTATGTTCTATGAAGACGAAAAGGACTTTTTTTGATGGATCCTGAATACGTATCTTTGCGAGGAGAGTTGATTTGATAGATCTCATACAATTTATAAACATCTTTTTTGATGGTATATTCATAGGGATGATCTTCATGGACGCCGTAGGCGGTGGCCACATATGATGAAAAGACACCTAGAAAAAAGAGTGAACACACCAATAATTTCCGCATAAAAACTCCTTAAATATCAATATTTTCTGCTTCGAGCGCATTATTTTCAATAAACTCACGACGGGGTTCGACTTGATCTCCCATCAAGGTAGTGAATATTTCATCTGCAGATAATGCATCTTCAATAGTCACCTGAAGCATGCGGCGCACATTGGGATCCATCGTTGTTTCCCAAAGTTGTTCTGGATTCATTTCTCCCAAGCCTTTATAGCGTTGGATGGTTTGACCTCGTTTTGCTTCAGACATGAGCCAGATTAATCCTTGCTCAAACGTGGTCATGCTATGTTTTTTCTCGCCGCGTTGCATCAATGCACCTTCTTCCACCAAAGCCACAAGGTCTGTGTTGATGGTATGCATTTCTTGATAATCTTTAGACAATAAAAACTCTTTATTTAAGACAATCGGGTGATCACTACCATGTTGACGCAGAATAACACGAGGAAGATGGGTGTCTGTTTCAGGATTTGTGACCAAATTCACTGCGAATTCTTGGGTTTTTAGATCCAATTGATTGAGATACGTTTGTAGTTGTGTGGCCCAATCTTGCATATGATCATAATTTTGGAAATGTTGCGCTTCCAACAAAGGTAAATGAATGATTTGTTTGAGTAAATCATGGTGATAACGCCGTGCGTAGCGTTGAAGTAATTGCTCTAAGCGGCGAAATTGGGCTACTTTTTGGCTCAGAGCCAAGGCAGAAATGGCAGGTGCATCTTTAGAAGGATAGAACGCTGCACCATCTAGGGCACTTAACGTTAAAAACTCAAATAAAGCATCGTCATCTTTGACATATTGCTCATGTTTGCCCTGTTTGACTTTATACAAAGGTGGTTGGGCAATATAAATATAGCCTCTTGTGATCAACTCGGGCGTTTGTCGATAAAAGAATGTCAATAATAACGTACGAATATGAGCCCCGTCGACGTCAGCATCGGTCATGATGATGATACGATGATAACGCGTTTTGTCTGGATCATATTCGTCAGGCCCAATGCCGCAACCCAATGCTGTGATCAAGGTTGCAACCTCTTGAGAAGACAACATTTTGTCGAAACGCGCTTTTTCTACGTTTAGAATCTTACCTTTTAACGGTAAAATAGCTTGGTACTTACGATCACGTCCTTGCTTGGCTGAGCCACCCGCAGAATCTCCCTCTACAATGTAGAGTTCTGATAACGCAGGGTCTTTTTCTTGGCAATCGGCCAATTTTCCAGGTAGGCCTGCAATATCCAAGGCACCTTTGCGACGGGTCAAATCACGCGCTCGACGAGCTGCTTCTCGTGCCCTTGCCGCATCAATCATTTTACCCACAATAATTTTAGCTATAGCAGGATTTTCTAATAAGAAATCATGAAATTTATCAGCCACGGCAGATTCAACCGCGGCTTTTACTTCTGAAGAGACTAATTTGTCTTTGGTTTGTGACGAAAACTTAGGGTCGGGCACTTTTACGGATAAAACCACCGTTAAACCTTCGCGCGCATCATCGCCCGTGGTGCTGACTTTGGCTTTTTTGGCAAAGCCTTCTTGTTCAATATAATTATTCAACGTACGTGTTAAGGCAGAACGAAACCCGGCCAAATGCGTGCCACCATCGCGTTGTGGGATATTATTGGTGAAACATAAAAGATTTTCTTGGTAGGTGTCATTCCATTGCATAGACAATTCGATGCCAATATTGTCTTTTTCAGTTTGCATAGAAAATATAGTTGGAAAAATAGGTGTTTTGTTACGATTTAAATATTCAACAAAGGCTTTGATACCACCTTCATAACAAAAAATATCAGATTTATCAGTGCGCTCGTCTTTTAGATGAATACGCACACCTGAATTCAAGAAAGACAATTCGCGTAGGCGACGCGCCAAAATATCATATGAAAATTCAATTTGCGTAAATGTATTTGCACTGGGTTTGAACCAGATTTGAGTGCCTGTGGTCTCGCTAGAGCCGGTGACTGCTAATGGGGCTTGAGGTTCGCCGTGTTGATAATGTTGCTCATGGATTTTTCCTTCGCGACGTACGATCAAATGCAACGATTCCGACAATGCATTGACCACCGAGACCCCTACGCCATGTAAGCCGCCTGAAACTTTATAAGAGTTGTCATCAAATTTACCGCCCGCATGTAAAATAGTCAAAATGACTTCTGCGGCAGAACGGCCTTCTTCTTGATGAATATCTACAGGAATACCACGTCCATCGTCATTGACGGTAATGGATTCATCCGCATGAATGATAACGTTGATCTCAGAACAATGACCCGCTAAGGCCTCGTCAATCGCATTATCCACCACCTCAAACACCATATGATGCAAGCCGGTGCCATCATCCGTATCGCCAATATACATACCAGGTCTTTTTCGGACGGCATCTAAGCCTTTTAATACTTTGATATTGGTGGAATCATAGGTCGCTGTCATTTCAACACTCATGCCTGGCCCTCTGTGGCGATACGCTTTAAAACTATCTGCAATCATACCATAATTTTGCTGTGTTTTCGAGTCTGGAGGTAATGATTACGCGTATAAGAACGGAACGAGAGGCAGGGCGTAATAATTTGCATTATAGCCTTGATGTAACGAAGTGAAATCAAGGGGTGCCATCGGTGAATAGGCCGAGGTTGTCTTCAGAAAACCTTGATTTCGCTGGCGCTACATCAAGGCTACGAAAGAATGATCTTATCTGCAAATGCGTTCGTTAAAACAACCGCTTGCATCACATCTTTGAATGATGGAGCAACCGTAGCCATAATAAGCCCCTTCAGGTACGCCAATGACCACCCCGTGAGATGCCCAACCATTATTATAATAATAGCCGCCGTGATTATACCCACGCTCGGCCACCCAAGCATGGATGTTGGAGGTTAAGATGAGACTCAAAGCACCTATCAAACCACGTATTATGATCATTGTATTCTCTTTTTGATGGAGTATGTATCAGTATAGTGTATTTTTTAAAGCCTAGGAGATAAGAGATTCACTTCCTCACGTGGTCGCTTTTTTAACGACGAATCTAGATGGTCTTTAGAAGATGGTATAGGTGGCGGCATTAGAGTATATCGATTCATGCCATGTGAGGTTGCGCTAGACTGTTCCTTTTTCTTAAGATAATTCTCGTAATACGTAAGGATTTTTTTTATATCTAATGCAAAATAGCCATTAAAAAATTCTTTTGATTGTCTGCGATTTTGTTGCTGAAACTCTTCTATATTATATTCATGATAAGCCAATGAATCATGCTCGGATGAAAAACTATTCCAATTCCAGTCATCTCTTTCATGATCAATGCCTTCAAGGATGCTTTCATCATAAAGTGTTCTCTCAATAAATATACTATCTTGATCAGTCGGTGGTTGATTATAAGCTGTCAAAAGAAACTCATCGAGCTCAGATTTGGTGAGTCCTTTATTTCGTTCTTGAATATAATATAATTCGTTGATAACAATGCAATTATGCTGTTTGTAATGGCCTGCTGGGTGTTTAAATTTATATTCATTGATATTAAAAATGCAGTCCATATACAACATGGATGGGTCCAATTCAGGGGTTTTTATTAAAAAATCGTACAAAGGATTGCCTAGATAAGGTACTTTGTCATTTTTTTGATAGTTAATTTGCGTGATAAAAAGGGGCTGGTGAGCCATAATATCATTGAACTGCGTATCTCCCAGCACATACCTTAATCCAAACCAAATACTGAGCTGACAAAACATGCCGCAATCAAGCACGGTAGGACCCGCAAGTAATTGATCTAGTGCTTGAGCAGGGGTTTCTCCCTGATAAAATAATGCCATATAGGGTTTTTCATCGATTTTCTCCCAATCTCCTGTGACAAAAGCATCTAATTCAACTGGATCAATTACAATAGGACTCGTATTATTCCATTCTGTGGCTAAAGACTCATTATCATGAATGCCAAGGAGAGAATTTCCATAAACGTCTACCCGTTCTTGAGAGGATAAAGTTGCAATTTCATGAAATTTTTGTACACCAAAGATAATGTTTTCCATAGTTACATCTTTAGGCTTGCTAAATGGATGTATTTTTTGATCAAATAAATCCGGTGTTGGTCTTAATTTTTTCAAATAATCGATTACTGCAGATGCAGACATCAAATCGTCGTTTTCTTCTATCATGAATTCCTCAGGTTATTCTTGGGTTAAAGCGTCAATTAATTCTTGGGCGTTTGAGCGGGTTTGTTGTGTGATGGTTAATCCACCGAGCATTCTAGCCAATTCTTCGACTTTTTGAGTCGTATCTAAGCCAATAATTTGGGAAAAGGTTTGTTCTTGATCTACGTATTTTTTGACCAAAAAGTGCTGATGTGCGCTTGCCGCCACTTGCGGTTGATGGGTCACACAAAAGACTTGTAACCGGGTGCCCAGTTGACGTAAATGCCGACCTACAATCGCGGCCGTTGCGCCCCCAATGCCGACGTCTACTTCGTCAAAAAATAAGGTTGGGGTCGCGCCTTGTTGGGCGGCTATCATTTGAATGGCTAAGCTGATACGTGACAACTCACCCCCAGATGCAATTTTGCTTAACAAATCAGGTTGCATACCAGGATTGGTTGAAACTTTATATTCAATTTTATCCAAACCATGGGCTTGCATCGTGTCTAAAGACGTGATGTCGATCTCGATGAACCCATCCGGCATGCCCAATTGTTGGATATTGGTCGTGATGGCCTTGGCTAATATTTTGGCATGCTGAATGCGTGAGGATCGGAGTTCCATTGCAACGCCATGATAAGCGGCTTGAGCTGCCAAAAGATCCTGTTCAATTTGTTTTTTACGTTCTTCAAGGTGTTGATGTTGGTGCAATTGTTGTTCTAAAACCTGAATATGTGTATGCAATTGATGAACAGGGATATGACATTTTCTGGCAAGATGATGCAACGCACTCATCCGTGCTTCTACTTCTCCCAATCGTTCGGGATCCATTTGAATGGTTTGTCCAAATGACTCCAATTCGTCATAAGCTTCTTCTAAAAGAATGGCTGCGTTTTCAAGTAAAGATTTGGCCGTTTGGATATGTGCGTTGTGCTGAGGTAACGTTGAGATACTATGTACGATCGCGTGCATATACTGGTGTAAATTTGGAGCGTCATCCGCTTGCATCATCTGGATAAGAGATTGGGTTTGCTCAATATAATCTTTGGCATGATGCAGGAGTTGATGTTCTTGATGTAAGCGGTCAATTTCACCTTCCATGGGATTTAGAGTTTGAAGCTCCTGGAGATCACGTGATACATCTTGCATGTCTTGGGCATGAGATTGTGCCAATTGTGTTTTTTCTTCTTTAAGTCTTTGGTATTTGCGATACAAGCCAGCAAGTTTTTGGCGCAAATCCGCATGATCTGCAAATTGATCCAATTGTTCACGATGGGTGGTATGCAATAATAACGTTTGGTGTTGATGTTGGCCGTGAATGTGAACCAACGTTTCACTCAATTCTTTCACTTTTTGCAGAGGAAAAGGGACACCATTGATATAGGCTTTAGAGCGCCCTTCATGTGTGATAACGCGCCGTAATATAATTTGCTCTTCGTCATGAGGCACATCATGTGCGGTGAGCCAGTGCGCAGGGCTTGAGTCCTGTGCATAAGAAAACGATGCCTGAATGTCGCAACTGTCTTTGCCTGGGCGCACGACGCCTGTATCCGCACGCTCTCCCAAAGCAAGCATCAATGCATCAATCATAATCGATTTACCCGCGCCTGTTTCTCCGGTAAATGCAGTCATCCCAGATTGAAAATCCAGTTCCAGTTCGGCAACAATAGCAAAATGTTTGATCCATAGTGAGGTGAGCATGGATTATCCCTCTGAGCCCCAACCTAGTTTGATTCTTAATGTATCATAATAATGATAATCTTGTGGATGTAACAGTTGTAATTGGGCATTACTTTTTTGAAGGGTGACGTGTTGTCCAGGGTCTACCGAATAAGATTCATGCCCATCGCAAGAAATTTGTAACGGCATATCATTTTGCTTACTGATGTGTAAACTGATCTGAGAATCACCATCAATGACCAAGGGGCGTGCGGAAAAGCTATGCGAAAACATTGGCACGATGACAATGGCATTCAATTGTGGATGCATGATAGGACCTCCAGCCGACAAAGCATAAGCCGTCGAACCGGTAGGTGTGGCCAAAATCAAGCCATCGGCACGGTAATGACTGACAAATTGATCATCGATGAAGACGTCAAAAGTAATCAACCGCGTGCCATTGCCTCGACTTAAAACGACGTCATTGAGGGCATCTGCTTTAAAATCAGTCGTTTTTTCTTGGTGGATGTGCATGCTGATCAAAGAGCGCGATTCGCGGATATAGTATCCCTTTAAGATGTCATCCAATTGTGCGGCGAAATCTTGGGGTGAAATGTCAGTTAAAAAGCCCAAATGTCCGCGATTGATGCCAATCACCGGAATGCGTTGTCGAATAGCGATTTGTGCGGCAGATAATAAACTACCATCTCCTCCCACTACGATCATCACATCTTGTGTTGGGTCAAAATTTTCGTGACGTAATACCGGAATATCTAAGGCACAACACTGCGCTGTATCTGGATCAATAAACACGGAATGATGTTGCTGCAGATGTGCAAACACCTGCTGCAACGTCCCCATCACGTCTTGATTTTCACGTTGTTGACGTGCATATAAAATCACTCGTTTGAAGGGGGTTTGAAGGGTCATTTAGAGTCCATCATCACTTGATTGTGAGCGAGATGTTCTTTTTCTAGCTGTTTCATTGAGTTCTTTTTTACGAATGCGAATGGTTTTGGGTGTGACTTCGACCAATTCATCATCATCAATAAACTCTAAAGCTTGTTCCAAGCTTAATTTGATGGCAGGGGTTAAGACGATATTTTCATCTGTTCCCGATGCTCTCATATTGGTTAATTGCTTTTCTTTGGTGACATTGACCACCAAATCATTATCACGGGCATGGATACCAACGATCATCCCTTCATAACACATCGTTTGTGGTTCGATGAATAAACGACCACGTTCTTGAAGGTTAAACAAGGCAAATCCCCGTGCAGTACCCTGGCAATTAGCAATCAAAACGCCATTGTTACGTTTTCCAATACGTCCTTTGAGTGCAGGGCCGTAATGATCATAAACGTGATACATCAAGCCAGTACCGGAAGTTGCAGAAAGAAATTCAGTATGAAAACCAATCAAGCCTCGGGTTGGGATGTTATAGTCTAAACGCACACGGCCTTTGCCGTCTGGTACCATATTTTGCAACTCACCTTTGCGCTCACCAAGTTTTTCCATGATGCTGCCTTGATGATTTTCTTCTACGTCCACGGTCAAACGTTCATATGGTTCTAATTGTTCACCGTTTTCTTCACGCAAAATAACTTCCGGTTTACATATCGCCAATTCATAATCTTCGCGGCGCATGGTTTCAATTAAAATAGACAAATGTAATTCGCCACGACCAGAAACGCGGAATTTATCGGGGTCTTCTGTGTCTTCTACTCGGAGCGCCACATTATGCAATAGTTCAGTTTGTAAGCGTTCGCGAATTTTTCGACTGGTAACAAATTTTCCTTCTTGACCAGCAAAAGGCGAGTCATTGACCTGGAACGTCATGCTGATGGTTGGCTCGTCTACGGTCAAAGGAGGCAATGCTTCTACTGTAGAAGGATCGCACAACGTGTCGGAAATATTTAATTGATCGATGCCTGTGACTGCAATGATATCGCCGGCACGTGCTTCGGTGATTTCGACGCGATCTAAGCCTTTGAATCCTAATAATTGTAGCAATCTACCTGAGCGAACATTACCGTCTTTATCGATGATTTTAACGGGTGCTTTAGCCGCTACGTGACCACGGGTGACGCGACCAATGCCGATGGTGCCGACATAAGAAGAGTAATCCAAAGAACTGATTTGCATTTGAAACGGACCGTCAGAATCGACATCAGGTGGTGCAACACGATCAAGAATAGTTTGCAATAAAGCGTCCATGTTGTCTGCTTCATCTTCAATATCTAATTTTGCATAGCCATTCAGTGCAGACGCATAAACCACTGGAAAGTCCAATTGCTCATCACTAGCACCCAAATTGTCAAACAAATCAAATACTTGATCCATAACCCAGTGAGGTCTAGCACCTGGGCGGTCAATTTTATTGATGACCACAATGGGTTTTAAGCCGCGTGCAAATGCTTTTTGAGTCACAAAACGGGTTTGTGGCATAGGGCCGTCTACCGCGTCGACCAATAATAGAACGCTGTCTACCATCGATAAAATACGTTCTACTTCTCCGCCAAAGTCAGCATGACCTGGGGTGTCGACGATGTTGATTTGATGCCCATTCCAATGCACAGAAGTGTTTTTGGCCAGAATGGTAATGCCTCGTTCTTTTTCCAAAGCATTCGAATCCATCAGTCTTTCAACTTTAGGAGCACGATCGTTGAGGGTACCTGTTTGTTGGAGAAGTTTATCAACTAATGTGGTTTTACCATGATCAACGTGGGCGATAATTGCGACGTTACGAATTTTTTCAATCATAAATACCTTAATTTTATGCAATTTTGCAAAATGAATAGACGTTTTTGTACATTGTTAGGCCATTATACATGATTTCAGTCACAATCCCCACATATTTTCGATATCTTTGCTAAACTTTACAGTAAGAGGTAAATCAAGGAGATGTGTGATGAAGAACTTGATTTTACATCCTACTGATATCAGTCAGTGGTATGCATTAGTGACTGAGGCGCAAATGGCTTCCCGCGTGAATTTGACTGAAAATTCTGAAAGTTATTTGGTGTTTTTACTGCAACGATTCTCACATAGCCCCCAATTACTAGATTCGACTGTTGCTGTGGACTTTTTAAATTCGATGCATGGTTCTACTCGACATCAAATTGAGCATTTGATCGATGTGGGTGATCGAAGCCTGTTGTTATGTGGTTTGTTTCCTGGATTGGCTGAGCGGCGTCATGTGCCGCTGGATTATTATAGTCATCTAGGACAAGCAGCGTATTTGACGGTCAGTGAATTACAAGAGACCTCTTCTGCAAAACTATATCTTCAATTGAGCCAAGAGTTTGGTCATTTGCAGAAAATATTGCAAGCCATGCGCGGTCAATTTTTTCAATTTGAACATGATGAGCATGGCGCATTATTAGTAGATTTGGACAGTCATACGCATTAGCTGGTGTGTTTATTTTCGAAATAATAGCGTGATGTCAATGGGATCAAACGAATAGTGCTGATTGCAAAATTCACAATTGATGTCGATTTGCCCCTTTTCTTGCAATAACGCCTGCGCCTCTTGTTCTCCCAAAACGCTTAATACTTGCTTCATTTTTTCATGGGTACATCGGCATCTGAATTGAATATCTCGTTCCGGATATAATCGTAATTCAGTCTCATGATATAAGCGATGTAAAAGGGTAGCATTATCTAAACTTAATAATTCTTCTGGTGTAATGGTATGTCCAATATGGATGGCATACTCCCAAAATTGCTCGCGCTGTTGGCTATTTTGTTCTGGCATCAACTGTAAAATAACCCCTGCTGCATGATCATCGCTGACAGCAAACCATACTTTACTAGGTAGCTGTTCAGATTGCGCGAAATAATGCATTAAATTGTCGCTCATCGAAGACGATGTCAGTGGTACGATGCTTTGATAAGTCTGGGTTTGATGATGAGGGGTCATGTTGATCACCATCTTGCCTGTTAAGAAGGCTTCTTCATAGTCTGCGTCGGATTGGTTTTCGGCGAAATTGGCAAAGCCACGAATATGGAGTAGGTGATTGCATTGCACCAACATCAAGGGCAATCGGTGATCACCTTGGAATTGCAGACTAATTTCTCCCTCGAATTTGATGCTGCCAACCAATAATGCGCAGGTCATCAATGCTTCCCCTAAAAGGTGTTTCACTCTGGGAGGATAATCGCGTTGTTGACTGATGGATTGATACGCTTGATGCAAATGAATGAGTTCACCACGAATAGCGGCATGTTCAAAGAGAAAACGTTGTAACGTATCGATAGCATGCATAAAATCAAATCAGTAAAAAACGATAACCCTATTTTAACTCAATGCATCCCATAACTACAGCGTCATTTTGGATTTGACCGACTTGTTGTGCTTTGTTCGATGTGATGCATCGTTTCTTGGATTTGTTGTTTCTCACCTTTGGTGAAGAATAAAAAACAATCTCCCTTAGTGGTACGGTTATGCTTTAAAAGGTCGGATACAGCTAAATAAGCAAGACCGAAAGTAACGACTATGCTGCAACATACCAATACCATGGCGGTGGCGTTTAACATGGAATTCAACAGAGACGCTTTAGAGTACTGTACTGTTTTAAGACGTTCTTTGATGAGCTCAATGTTATCTTCGAAAAAACGTTTTGGATTATTTTTTGTGAGAGCATTTTCTAAAATGCCACAAAGACTTGTTATTGCTGTGTTAAGGGCGTCATTTTGTGTGTTTGCACTGGTTTTCAAATGATGAATGTGCACCATCACTTCTTCTTTTGCCTGTATGATGCTGGGTGTTTCGTTCTCTTGAATGATATCTAAAACATTAAGACCACCTGTGTGTTTCCGTTTTTCCTCTAACAATTGGGTATATTTTTTTTGAATAAGAGTGCCTTGTGTATGGGTGGATCGATTGCGGCGAGGTTGTGTCATCATGCGCCCCATATATTATAGTTTAGTAATTATACAATAATGCTTGTTGTTTAGCAATAAGATGCGTATATGGCATATTGAAACCAGATCACTTTAGCTTTAATTGAAAACACATAATGCATTTGTTTTACATTTGATGGTTGTTCATATATAATACAGCGCTATTAAAAAGCAGAGGTTGTTCATGGGTAAATATCATCAATCAGGTAAACCTCAACAAAAACCAATGCAAGTGCCATCAAACACCCAAGTTCTTCGAGACAGCGTCCAAAATTGGATAAGTCAGGCCGAAGAAGCTAAAAATTCTGGCAGATATGAAGAATCACTTCGCTTCTATACTAGAATAGTGTTTACACTTTGTGAAAACAAGCCTATTCTTGATCAAAAATTGGATGATGCTATAACTATTGACAGTTGTTTTGCTTGTGCTGATCTTCACGAGAAACTTGGAAACATCAAACACGCTCAGGAATATCTCCGTCAAGGACATTTTATTCAAATTCAGTATTGTGATGCTGTAAATGATAGGCCTAGACTTATCGAATCTTGCACAAACGCTCTTAGTCTTGGTGACTTAATAACACCACAAGAACGTAAGGAAATTCTTACTGTTCGTGCAAAAGGCTACTTTGATTGTGGTAACCCTGATTATAAAGCTATTATTGTTGATCTTAACGAAGCACTAACATACGAAGACGCTGATAATCATAAGGGCGCCTCTAATTTTGAAAAAATTTATAATGGTTTGGGGCTTGCACATGCTGGATTGAAGCAATATTCGAAGGCTGTGGAGTACTATAGCAAGGCTATTAAGCATGGCGGGGCTCGGTCTTATATTTATATGAATCGCGGTGACGTATATGTAGAGCTTAAAGCGTGGAAAAAGGCCATTCAAGATTTTCAGGAAGTATTAAAGTTAGACCACACATCTTTTGTAGCTTATCGCAGGTTAGGTCAAATCTCTCAAAAACAGGGTAAGCCACAAGCTGCTTTAAAAGAATATGATGCTTCTTTAAAAATTAAAAAAGATGCAATGATCTACTATTATATTGGATCAGCTTATGATGATTTAAACGCAATGGATGAGGCCATTAATAGTTATAAAGAATCGTTAGCGTTGGCCAATAACTATGTGGATGTGCTTTATGCTGTAGGCGTTGCGTTTCTTAAACGAAACAATCATGACAAAGAAGATCCAGAGTCGGCCATCTGTTATTTGAAACAGGCTATTGAGCTAGATCCTGATATCCCTGGATATTCTTTGGGGGATGCCTATTTTAAACAAGGTGATTATACCAATGCCTTGAAGATTTTTACTGAAGCTTCTTCTCTCGACCCCAAAAACTCAGATGTTTTGGTCAAACGCGGACAAATTTTTCATATCCAAGGCAACCGTGAATGCGCAGCACAAGATTATGTGGAAGCACTAGAGTTGAATCCTATGCATGCAGACGCACATTATTGCTCTGGATATCTTGCGCTTGATGAAGGGGATAGTGTTACTGCCAAAGAACGTTTCCAAAGTTTTATTGAATGTTTTGATAAAAAGCATGCGGATGTCTCTTTACCAAAACCTACATCAGACAAACTGGATGCTTTATTTTTTCGAGGCACAGCCTATTATTATTTAGGACGCTATGAAGAAGCACGTTCTGATCTCGCTTATTGTGTGGCGCATGATGTCAATCACACACCTCGCAATTATAATAATCTTGGATTAGTGTATCGTTTGTTAGGTCAGTATGCGGATGGTATTCATGCTTTTACAAAAGCGCTTCTTCATTCTAAAGGCACACTGACTCAGGCCTATCGTAATCGTGGCTTATGTTATTACCAGAATGGACAATATCAAGAAGCCTTGGATGATTATTCTGCCTATCTCGAACATCATCCTGAGGATATCGTTGCGCTGAATAATCGTGGCAGTTGTTATCTTCAACTACATGATTATCATGCGGCTCATCGAGCGTATTCTAACGTTTTAACGTTATCACCTGATGATCCGGACGCAAAGTATAGTTTATCTCTTAAAGTCTCAGGAGTTTCTATATTTCAGCCAAATCAGAACTCAAGTAGCCTTGATGCAAAGCAGTGTCATCATGGGTTTAGTGGATCCAAGTAATGCTGTAAACCCCTTGATTACATGTTGCTACATCAAGGCCACAAAGGCTTAAGATGTGACGAAGTGAAAACAAGGGATTCATTGCACTTAGGTTATTCTTTCCCTTTATATTGTGAGCAAAAAAGATTTACAATAGCGCACCTGTGTAAGACTATAAAGTTAGCCATGAAGGAAGCAAGCATGATTCTGGTCATGAAAGAGCACGTTGCTAAGCAAGATGTGGACGCTTTGATTGCCAAATTTGCTTGGATGCATCTTCGAGCACAACCCTGTGAAGAACAAGGTCGATACTCTATTACCCTCGCTTTTGACGCTCATGTGAGCATAGATACCAATTATTTTGCTCAATTACCTGGCGTAGATCATCTATTGCCTTCGCCGCAAAAATTTAAATTGGCAGGTCACTCATCGCAAAAAAAACGAACGGTGATTGAGATTGGTCAGCATACGATAGGTGGTGGAAACTTTACCGTGATCGCCGGCCCTTGTTCTATTGAGTCAGAACAGCAAATCCACCAAACAGCTGCTGCTGTGTCGGCGGCTGGCGCCAAAATTCTAAGAGGGGGCGCCTTTAAACCACGTACTTCTCCCTATGAGTTTCAAGGTCTTGGAGAAATAGGATTACAATATATGCAATCTGCGGCCAAACAACATCACTTGTTGAGTGTATCGGAAGTCATGGATACCCAAGACATTGATTTGGTGGCGAAATATGTGGACATTCTCCAAATTGGCGCACGCAATATGCAAAATTTTTCGTTGCTCAAACAAGTGGGTAAAACCGGTAAACCGGTGTTATTAAAACGTGGATTATCTGCAACTTATCATGATTTTTTAATGGCTGCAGAGTATATTTTGTACACAGGAAATCCCAATGTCATTTTATGTGAACGAGGTATTCGTACTTTCGAAACCTATGCACGTAATACTTTGGACTTGGCCGCGATTCCCATGCTCCGTGAACTCAGTCATTTGCCAGTCATTGTCGATCCCAGTCATGGTACAGGCGTACGTCTTGCAGTTCCACCGATGTCGTATGCCTCTTTAAGTGCTGGCGCGGATGGGATTATGGTAGAAGTCCACCCTGAGCCGGACCACTCTGTGTCTGATGCTCAACAAACCATCTCACCCCAAACGTTTCAAACGATGATGGATGTGCTCCGACAAATGGGCCCTGTGATGAATATGGATATGAGATAAATAAACATGCATTATCGAGTGCAACCTTCTGTTTTACATGGAACTATGGTCATTCCACCGTCTAAATCGCATACGCTACGAGCGATTTTGTTTGCAAGTTTGGCTACAGGTACATCAACCATTCGCAATTATTTATGTTCCCCAGATACCGCAGCCATGATCACGGCATGCCGGTATTTAGGTGCAAGTATTCTTGAGGAAGAACGTGTTCTCCATATTCAAGGGTGTGCTGGGAAACCGAAAACCCCTGAACAAGTGATTGATGCGGGGAACTCAGGTCAAGTATTACGTTTTATTGCTGCCATTGCTGCCCTGACCGAAGGCTATACTATCCTAACCGGAGATCCATCGATTCGTACCAATCGTCCTATGCAGCCTTTGCTGGATGGATTACGTCAATTACAAGTCTTTGCCGTCTCGGCCCATGATAATGGGTTTGCACCGATTATCATCAAAGGACCTTTGCAGGGCGGTGTAGTCACGGTAAATGGTGAGGATTCTCAACCCATTTCAGGATTATTGATGGCTGCTGCTTTTGCCCAACACCCTACTGTGCTCCACGTGGTACAGCCCGGCGAACAACCTTGGATAGATGTGACGCTCAATTGGTTTGACCGTTTGGGTATTGGGTACCACCGCAAAGGGTATACACATTATGAGGTGTCTGGGAACGCACAATATGCTGGGTTTGATTATACGGTACCAGGTGATTTCAGTTCTTGTGCTTTTCCGGTTGTAGCGGCGTTGATCACTCATGCAGACTTAGAGCTACATCATATCGATCTTCAAGATGCACAAGGAGACAAAGCATTGCTGTTTGTTTTGCAACAAATGGGTGCCCAACTTCAATTCGATAGCGAAAAAAAAATCTTAGCGGTGAAACCTTCTAAATTTATGAAAGGTCGACTCATCGATGTGAATGATTTTATTGATGCTGTCCCAATTCTCGCGGTTATGGCGTGTTTTGTGGCAGGAGAGACAGTCATAACAGGGGCTGCCATTGCACGTAAAAAAGAAAGCGACCGGTTAAGCGTGATCACCCAGGAGTTGCGCAAAATGGGCGCTGATATCATCGAGTATGACGATGGTTTGAGGATCAGGCCTGCGATTTTACGGGGTGCTAAAGTGATGAGCGCCGATGATCATCGTATTGCTATGGCTTTGGCGGTAGCAGGATTGCGTGCGCATGGAAAGACAATTGTAGAGCATGTGGCGTGTGTCGATAAATCCTATCCTAATTTTGCCAAATCTTTCTGTGACGTAGGTGCATCGATTGAGATAGATACGTGAATATTATTTTAATTGGTTTTAAAGGATGTGGCAAAACTTCAGTGGGTGCGCATTTGGCACAGCTGACTCAGCGATGCTTTATAGATACTGATCGATGGATGGAACAACACTATCGTGTAATTTATCAAGAATCTCAGACTGTTAGGGAGATATATCGTTCTAGAGGAGAGTCTTTCTTTCGTCTTTTAGAAAAATCAGTGCTGACTAGTCTGCAAGATACCCAGACTTCCATTATTGCCACGGGTGGCGGTGCAGTGTTAGATTGCGATAACGTGATGCGTTTGCGACATCTTGGGTGTCTCATTTATTTGCATGTGTCACGTGAAACATTTGCTGCCCGATTGAACATGGAAGATCTACCGGTATTTTTAGATCCGAGAGATTCTCAATCTGTATCCCTTCTCTATGAACAAAGAGAAATGCTCTATCAACAGGCTGCTCATAAAGTGATGTTCACCGAAAACAAATCGATAGCAGCATTAGCCATAGAGCTCATGACTTGGATGGACAATCAAAATGGCTTCTAATTCATTTGGAACAATATTTCGCATCACCACTTGGGGTGAATCACATGGCAAGGCTATCGGTGTGGTGATTGATGGATGTCCTGCAGGTTTGGACTTACATGACGATGATATCAATCAGGACTTAGCCTTGCGTGCCCCTGGCAGAAATAGTTATACCACGCCACGGCAAGAGCCTGATCGGGCTGAAATTTATTCTGGGGTGTTTGAAGGCAAAACCACCGGTGCACCTATTTCTATCGTGATTATGAATCAAGATGCGGATTCGAGTAAATATGATGCATTGAAACCCCTTTTACGACCAGGGCATGCTAATTATACTTATTTGGCTAAATATGGGGATGTTTATGATCATCGCGGAGGCGGACGTGCTTCGGCGCGTGAAACGGCTTGTCGAGTGGCAGCAGCAGCAGTCGCAAAAAAAATTTTAGCGTTGTTTTCCATTCATACTTGCGCCTATCTGTCCGCCGTATCAGGTATAACAGCTCTTGTGTCCCAAGAGGATGTCCACGCTTTAAAGCAAGCGACCTATGGCAATCCTATTTTTTGTCCCGATGTCTCAGCAGCACAAACTATGATGGCTAAAATAACAGCAGCTAAAGAAGCCGGTGACTCTCTTGGTGGCACGGTGACTTTTTATGCCACAGGGTTGCCCGTGGGACTCGGCGATCCTATTTATGAAAAATTGGAAGCCAATCTCGCCAAAGCCATGTTGAGCTTGCCCGCCAGCAAAGGGTTTGAAATGGGTGAAGGGTTTAGAGCTGCAGATATGCTGGGATCCGAGCATAATGATGTTTTTATGTCTTCTGAAACAGGGATTTACACGCGTACCAATCATGCGGGTGGCACCTTAGGTGGGATTTCTACAGGGATGCCATTGCAGGGTTGTGTGGCATTTAAACCGACGTCCAGCATTGCCAAAATGCAATCAACCGTTGATCGTCGCGGCAATGCTACACGCTTCCAATTGCCTGAGGGATCTCGGCATGATCCCTGCGTTGCTATACGCGCAGTACCCGTCGTAGACGCCATGTGTGCCTTGGTGTTGGTCGATGCCCTGTTAATGAATCGTCATGCAAGGTTACTGCCATGAAAACCATCATCATCCAAGCATCCACCCCTTATCCTATTTATTTGGGCCAACAGATTTTAACCACCTCGATTTTAGAAAAAACCTGTCTTGCATTGAACAAACGAATGGTCATGATTACCGACAGTCATTTATACGATACATTAGGCCAATCGTTGCAAAAAAAATTGCAAGATCAAGGCTTGATGGTCGAGTTATTGTCTTTTCCTGCGGGTGAACATCATAAAACCCGTGAAACCAAACAACAATTAGAAGATGAGTTATTAAGCCGCCAATACGGGCGAGACACCTGTTTGTTGGCATTGGGCGGGGGTGTGGTGTCAGACTTGGTGGGATTTTTAGCTGCGACCTACTGTCGGGGTGTGCCAGTGTTGTATCTGCCCACCACATTATTGGCCATGGTAGATGCCAGTATGGGGGGTAAAACAGGGGTAAACACAGCATTGGGTAAAAATTTAATTGGAAGTTTTAGCCAGCCTCACGCGGTCATTATGGACACGCAGCTTTTGAGCACCTTACCTGTAAATGAATGGCAAAATGGCATGGTTGAAATGATCAAGCATGGGATGATTGCTGATGCGGGTTTATTTGAATTATTACAAACAGCTGCCCACGATGGCCTGCAACAAATACCTCATCATGTTTTGATTGAAATGATTTATCAGTCTTGTTTGATTAAAAAAACGATTGTGGAACAAGACGAACATGAAAAGGGATTACGTCATGTATTGAATTTTGGTCATACCATTGGCCATGCCATTGAAATATTAGAAGATTACGCACTTAGTCATGGCCAGGCAGTTGCTATTGGTATGTTGGTAGAAGCTTATTTGGCAGTACAAATGGGATACTTGCCTTTCACTGCTCTCAAGACATTGCAAACTGTGTTACAAGCGTATGGACTACCTCTGAAAACCAAAGCATTCCATGATAGACAGTCCTTTCATCAGGCGTTGAGATTAGATAAAAAATCTGTTCAATCTAACCCGCGTTTTGTAGTGCTCGATCATATTGGAGCCTGTCATCATGAAGGATTGCAGTATAGTTTTCCAGTAGACCCAATGCATCTGACGCAGGCTTTAGATTGGGCGAGTATTCATTTTTCTAGTGAGTGAAGACGATGTTGATCGCCGTAATTGCCGTACAATCCTACGCGTCTGCCCAGCAACACATTCAGGCTGCTTTATCACAGGCTGATGGTATCGAACTGCGTTTAGATTATTTATCTGATTTAGATATGTCTGCTATCGCCATGCTTTGTGCTAAGTGCTCTTTGCCCATTATTATGACCTTACGCAGTAAGGCGCAAGGCGGCTTTTATCCGAATGATGAGTTGCAACGGTATCAAGATCTATTGTCTTTGTGTGCGCTGCAGCCCGACTATTTAGATCTAGAATATGATACGCCAAGCCATATAGTCCAAAGGATTCATGATACCTATCCTGAGATTAAATTGATGTGTTCTTATCATGATTTTCAAAAAACACCGCTTGATCTAGCGGAATTATTACACACCATGCAAGGTCCTTGTTTTTATGCTTACAAAATAGCAACGTATGCACAAACCACTTTGGATGCGTTACGCATGCTGGTATTTGTAAAAAACACTGCAATTCACCAGAAAATTTCAGGGTTGTGTATGGGCGATGAGGGTGTTTGTACCCGTATTGTGGGACATATCTTTGGCGGGATGATGACCTACGCGTGTTTAGAGGCTGGCCAAGAGATTGCGTCTGGACAATTGACGCTTACGCAATTATTGACAACGTATCGCTATCGCACTTTAAATGCGGTGACTCAGATCTACGCGTTACTTGGTGATCCCATTGATCTGAGCGTGGGGCATATATTGCATAATCAGGCGATGGGCTATTTACAAAAAAATGCTATTTATATCAAATTACGACTCTCTCAAGACCAGTTTTGTAGTGCATGGGTATTGTGTGAGGCATTGCGGATCTCAGGGATGAGCGTCACCATGCCCTTGAAAGAAACCGTAGGCCTTGTGTTGAACCGCATCACAGGGGATGCTTTGCACATTGGTGCGGTGAATACGGTGATACGCGACAAACAGCATTACATCGGGATGAATACCGACGGCATCGGTGCCATGCAAGCCTTAATGTCGCATACCGATATCACACATAAAACCATTGTGGTGTTGGGCGCCGGTGGTGCGGCACGTGCGATTGTCTATGCCGCCAAACAGTTGCAAGCTCACGTGATTATTTTAAACCGCACCTTAGAAAACGCGCAACGTATGGCCGAAGAATTTGGTGCAGAAGCCTATGCGCTGTCGCAATTAGAAGCGATTCGTGCTCGATACGATATCATCATTAATACATTGCCTAACAGTGTGTTTTTGGAGGCTGATGCACACTCTTTTTTTCATGAAAATGTCTTGAGACCACACAGCATTGCTATGGATATTATATATCAACCGTTGTACACGGCTTTTTTACAACGCGCTAAGCAAGCACACTGCCATTGTATATTTGGTTATGAAATGTATACTTACCAAGCATTATGTCAGTTGGATCAGTGGTTTAGTCTTGATGCATCGCAAAAAGCTTTCTTGAAAGAACACATGCTTCGATATTTTGTTGAATGAAAGAATATTGCAACTCTTAAGGAACATCTATCTTATGCCCAAAAATACTATTATTGATAACCCAGTCAAGGTTGACGTTCATATGTCTAAAGCATCTTCTGGACATGGCTGGGACGTTAGGCCTTCTTTGACGGCTTTTTCTTTGCTGAAGCCACCGCCTAAACATATTATATTTCTGCTTGATACCAGTGGTAGCATGCAAAATAATAATAGATTAAAAAACGTACAAAGCGCCGTGTCAAATTTGTTAGGCAGATTGAATTCCCAGGATACATTTAGCATTGTATCTTTTGATAGTGCAGCAAAGCCTTTGGTGATAGGTCATGAAGCACTTCCATCGAATATTGCGGCAGCAAAAAACATAATTGACGGCATGAGGGCTGGTGGCGGAACTAATTTTGCAGTAGCATTTTCAGCGCTAAACAAGCGGGAGATTACGCCATTATCTGGTTATTCTACGGTGATATTTTTAACGGATGGAGATTGTGCTGCCACTGCTGACAGTCTATTACAGCCTTTTACTGATCTTAATATTCCACTGCGGGTTATTCCTATTGGTGTAGGCGTGAATGTAGAACGTACTCATTTGAATGAGCTTGCTACAAAAAGCAAGGGAGGGGCTGCGATTTATATTACTGACGACAATCCAAGTGCGTATCAACGTGCCTTTGATGGAGCGTTTGAAAGCGCGATGGAGCAATCTGATGCTCCTGCGCAAATAAAACTAACCCTTCATGCCAATGATCAACAGCAATTTGCAACTTTTGCAGTGCAGCGCGATTTAAATCGTATTTGTTATGATAGCGCCTCACCCACAACTGTTTCGTTCCTTTTTGATTCAGTGACGCCGCCTCGTTCTTTGAAACTACGTTTTGATTGTGACAACACCTCATTACGCACTGATTATACGCTCACAACAGATGAGTATTCTAAGTTAGAACAAAACCAGCCGATTGATATTCATATTCCTGCATTCAAATGGAAAAATAATAGTTGGTACAGTTGGATGATGGCCTGGGCGACTCTTGCATCAGGGGCACTTCTGTTGGCTGGTCTTGCCCTGTTTGCGTTATCCATACCGGTTGTCAGTCTGGCGATGTGGAAACCTTTGCTATTGGGTTTTCTGGTTGGGTTAACTGGTTTTGTTTTATGCGCCGCGGGATTATGGGCTATTGGTAGAAAAACAATTTTTTTACCCATGAAATCTGCAGTAGTAGGCGAAGCACCGCCAGAACAGGTCATGGTGCGACATTTCAATCCGCTGCGAGTATTATCCCGTGTTGTACCACAACATTTGCCTGTGCGTAAGATTGTAACAGGGCTTGCACTTGCCAGCTTTGGTGCGGGCATAGGGTATGGTGCCGCAGTAAATGCAGTGATTGCGACTGG
>PEQK01000017.1 GCA_002786165.1 Legionella sp. | reverse complement strand
TTTTCTCAGTTCCTCTTCCATATTTTTTTGTGGTGTAATGTCCAATGAGTTTCCGAGGATACCAATTATTTCATCATTCTCTCCGAACAAAGGCATTTTAATAACCGTAAAATACATGTTTTTATCAGCAATTTTAACGGATTCTTCGCCAGATACCGCTTTTTTTAATAACATAACTTGTTTATCATGTTTTCTGATTTCATCCGCTTGTTCAGGCCACAAGTCATAATCATTTTTTCCAATAATTTCTTCTATGGAATGAAACCCTAGCATACTCAATAGTGATAAATTGCAACCTAAATATTCACCATGAGCATTTTTCCAATAAAAATTTCCTGGAACACAAGATGATATTCTTTCAAGTTGTGCTTGATTTTGTTTATTGAGGAAAGCGATATGTTTTGAATCGGTAATATCGTTACCTATTATTATAAATATAGTGTTTTGTTCTTCGTCAATAATGCTTTCTAATGACCATGAAAAATAAAATATCTCCCCATTTGATGTTTCAATTTTTTGATCCAATGTTTTTTTAGAAAGTAGTAAATTGAACTCTAGTTCTATGATGGGTGGCTTTGCGTCGGATAAAATATCTAAAAAATTTTTGCCAATGATATCTCCGTATTTTGGAAATATTTTTTCAAATACATGGTTAGTCCTAAGCACGACTTTCTCTTGAGATAATAATATAATAATATCACGAGTAGTGTTTAAGAGGGTTGATACCAACGTTGTGTTTAAAAATGACATATTTATCCATAAATAAATTTGTAAAGTAATATAAAACTACGAAAAACCGTCCAAAAACTTGCTTTTTTCGAGATAATTAAAATAAACATCTAATTGATTATTATTTATCTTGTATGTGTCAAAATCATATTTTTTAAATGTGTTTAGCATATTAGCACAATGAGCATTTGTAATCTTAGAAAGCTCTTTGGTCCATTCTGATTCATTTTGGTTGATATAGAGAGAAAATAAAGGATAAATAGCATTGTCTTGATTTATATTTGCTAAATATTTTTTTTTCCAAATTTTTTCTGAAATTAATGCCACATTATATTTGCGATGTTTGTTTAAATAATGAAAAAGTGCTTTCCAACCAATGGTATGATTTGGATGAATGAGATTATAAACGGTATCATTTTTATCTATGAAAGCGGTTTGTACAATTAATTTGCTAATAAGATCTACTGGCATTAGATTAATATTTATATTCCATTCAGGGGCGGATTTTAGCTGTATACAACCTTTAATTAATAGATAAAGATGATTGCTTTCAGGCGGGATACTTCCTGTTTTTGAATGCCCAATGATCCAGCCTGGTCTATATATTTTTATTGGAATGCCTTTTTGTTGCGCTTTAGTTAGTAATATTTCTGAAGCCCATTTTGTCTGACTATAGCCATCTTTAGGTGGAGATTCGGCTGTATCTAATTCAATAAACGTTTCTTTAATGTTATTTGCATTCGTATGATTACATGCAGCGGATAGAGTAGATATAAAATATATAGGTTTTATTTTAAATATGGAGGCTAATTTAATAATCTCCTTTGTGGCCAAAACATTTGTTGCTCTTAGCATGTCATAATTAAGGATATGATTGACCTGAGCACCATTATGAAATATTAAGTCTATTGTTTGAGCTATTTTGATAAACTCATCATCACTAATCCCCAAATTTTCTTTGGACAAATCTCCAGCAATTGGAATGATTTTTTGAAAATTACAGTCATTTAATTGGTGCTTATGAATGCTTTCCTCAATACGATGTTTAGCTTCGTCTACACTTTCAGCTCTAACCAAACAATATATGTTGTTTATGTGAGAATAGGCGCATAACTCTTGTAAAAGATGAGCACCTAGAAAACCAGTGCAACCAGTTAGAAAAATATTTTTACAAATAATTTGAGAATCATTTTGTTTGATCTCAATATGAATGTCTTCATTAATATCATCATAAAGTTGCGTGTTAACACTTTCAGGTGTTACATCGTTAGTTAAAATTAAAGCTTCTATCGTTTCTATAGTTGGATTTTCAAGAAATTTATAAATGACCAAATCAAAATCAAATATTTGTTTTAGCTTAACAACGAGATGAGTTAACAAAAGAGAGTGACCACCAATATCAAAAAAATTATCAGTGACTCCAATATTATGCTGTTGAAATAGCTCTTCCCATAACGTTTGTAATTTTTTTTGCATTTGTGTTTGTGGCAATACGCTCATGGAATTATTCCAATCTAAAGTCGGCAAAGGGAGTTTTTTATGGTCTATTTTTCCATTAATAGTCAGGGGAAATTGTTTCACAAAAACAAATACTTTAGGGATCATATAAGCGGGTAGTTTTTCAGATAAATATTTTTTAAGGACCTGTGAATTGAGCTTATTAATGCCAATAATATATGCTGCAATAATTTTTATATGTTTTTCATCTTCTAATACATTTATAAAGCATTGTTGAATATCAGGGTGATGTAGCAAGCAAGTTTGAATGCCTTCAATTTCTATTCGAAAACCACTGATTTTAATTTGATTATCATAACGTCCAATATAGTCTATATTCCCATCAGGTTTCCAACGAACTATATCTCCCGTTTTGTATATGGTTTCATTTTGAAAGTCTAAGATCGGATTGGAAATAAAGTTTAGGCGAGTTAAATCTGATTTATTCAAATATCCTAAGGCAAGACCGTCACCGCCAGTATATAACTCACCTGCTACTCCTATGGGCGCTAAATTTAAATCCTTATCTAAAATATAAACAGAGGTATTGGCTATAGGTGACCCAATCGGAATAGATGTAAATTTTTTTGTTTTATTAGAGATTTTATAGGTGGTTGTAAAAGTGGTATTTTCAGTTGGGCCGTAACCATTAATGATGTAGGTCGGGCTACCTTCGGAGCAATCAAATACATTAAAAATTCTTTCTGAATTAAGCACATCTCCGCCTACCAAAAGATAGGTAAGATGTTTAAATATGCCTGGGTTAATAGTGGCGAATTGATTAAATAATGATGATGTTAACCAGAGAATGGTTATTTTTTCTTTATCAAGAATCTTATAAAATTTGTTGGTATTAAGTAATGTTGCATTTGGAATGACAACAAGCTTACAACCATTCAATAGTGCTCCCCAAATTTCAAAAGTAGCCGCATCAAAACTAATACTTGCTGCTTGAGCAATAGAGTCATATTTTCTAATTTTAATATAATTGGTATTTCTAACTAACCTAATAATTGCACGATGATTTACCATGACACCTTTTGGTTTACCAGTCGTGCCAGATGTATAAATGACGTATGCTAATTGCGTTGGATCTATGTGAGTTTTATTGATTTTTGAAATGGTTTTGGGATTGAATTTATTTAAATAAGCATCTAAAAAAATCAATCTCATACCTAAGTTTTTACAGAGACTCAGTATATTTTGGTCAATGTTGTGATTTGTTAAAAATATAAATGGGTTACAGTCTTGAAGAATATTTTTAATATGAATTGTGGGATAATGATTGTTAATAGGCACATATGCGGCACCTACTTTTAATATGGCTATGATAGAAATAATGGTATTTATCTCACTATTGGCACAAATGGCAGCGTGATGACCATTTTCCAACCCTAAAGATACTAAATGTTCAGCAAAAAAATCTGTAATTTTATTTAATTGTTTATAAGTAAAATTAACATGAGAGTCTGTGATAGCAATTTTGTTTGGATTTTTTTTGACCACATCTTCGAAAAGATTAATAATATTTGAATTTCTAGGATAGGGCGTGTTTTTTGCTCTAAATTCTTTTAGAATTTTATTTCTATCTGTTTGAGTAACTATTGTCAGATCTTTTATGGGGCTATTGAAATCAGATAATATTACGTTGATAAGATGATTCATTTGTTCGGGAAATAATTTTAAAAACTCATAAAGATCATGATTGTTTTTGAGTAAGTTATTTTTAATCAACCATGACATGCTATTTGTTTTTATGTTGATAACAATGGAAATATTTTCATCCATGTTTTTTACTTTTGTATGGTTTGACTCTGTCATATAAATTGCTATAGATTGCTGCGTCATGAAATTTGTTGATATATGAGGGTATCTGTAGAACAAATCATATTCAAAAAAACTTTTTTCGATCAATTTTTGTTTGTTTTTTGTAATACGTTCAATCAGTTCAGGGAAAGTTATATTTTCATTTAACGGTATATTTAAGGGAATTAAATTGGAGAAAAAAATATCTAATGCTTTAAATTTATAGTTTTTAGACGTTTTCTTCATTTTAAAACTAATATTTTTTGTATGATTTAATTTTTTTATATATACAGATATAAGACCTAAAATGATGTTTTCTATATTAGTGTTTAAACATTCTCTTAGCTCTTCCGCTATTACGGGGGATAATTTATATGAGCAAATTGTTTTATATTTGTTTGGGTGGCTATCATCTAATAAAGGCTGGAATGGAAGACAAGACGCATTAAATTTATTTAACTCCTTGACCCAGAATTTTTCACTTCTAGAACATTCTGTGGCTAATTTTTCATATAGGTTAATTTCAGATTTTTTTGGAATATAGACTTGTTGAGTAGGTTCTATTACCTTGTGAATGGGGTGTTTAATGACATAGAGGTTTAAAAAAATGAGATCGTTTGTAATTGTGGATATTTGAAGCATTTCACCATCGAATTTTATAATCGACCCAGGAACAGTTGTGGATTTTTTTCCCATTACTGGTGGGGATGTGGCAATGAATATTTTATTATCTAAAATAAATTTAGGTGATAAAAATGTATTGTCTGAATAATGGCCTAAATTTAAGGCACGACAAATTTTTTGAATATTTTTAGCTGTGTCATCCCATTGTAACCATCCACATTTTGGTGGTTTTTTTGAGTAGCTATAGTAATTTCTAAAGGAACTATTTTGAGGTTTTTTATTAACAGAATTGTTTTTAATGTTTTCTAGCAAATGTTTAAATGTATTTATAGCTTCTTCATAAGATTTCACACTTAAGCTAAGTGCTGTTTCGCCTGGTTCTATAGGAAATATAGATTGTTCTAAGATATCACCAGAATCAATTTCGGCAATTATTTCATGCCAGGTTACTCCATGTTGTTTTTCTTCATTCAAAATAGCCCATGAAATGGCATGGAGGCCAGCATATCTTGGTAATGGTGCATTATGAAAGTTTATGTTCATTTTTTTTGCAAGTTTTAAAACAGAGGGTTTTAGAATTTTGCTATTGATGATACTAATTAAGAAATCAAATTCTTTATCTAGTACGGAAAATAAGTCTTTCTGATGACTAAAATGAGGGATATTGTTATTTGTTGACCATTCTATAACTGGTGAAAAATCAGTTATTATGCCGTAAATATTAAAGTTATTTTCGAGAAGTATCTGCGCGCATTCTGCAACTAGATGATCTTCACCAATAAGATAACAGGAATATTTGATCATATTTTTCTTGATTCGTCGAATGATGGTTTATGAAAAATCGTGTATCATCTTACATTTTTTGATATAAAAGTTATACATATAATTAAAGGATTAATTTTTGATAGCACAAAAAGTAACAAAAAATTTATTTATTCTATTTCTTATAATAGTACATAAAGTGAGTTATTGCGCAGTCGCTCAAATTTTAAACGATACGTTTTTTCCCAATCCTGCTGAATTAAATACGATTCATACATCAAAGCTAAGTGCTGGAAATGTTTTTATTAACCCAGTTTTTAATTTTAACGGGACATCTTATGGCGCGGAGGGAAGTACTAACAGTCATGTAAATGATTATCTTCCATATCTATTAAGTGCATATAGATTTACAGATAAACTGGTATTGGGATTTAATGTGCTTCCAAGTATGTATGGGCATTTGGATTGGCCAATCGATTCTTTTGTATCACAAGCTTCAACGCTAACAAAATTGCTTTATTATCGTCTAGGTTTTCAATCTAGCTATCAATTTAATGAGGATCTAGCTTTAGGCCTTGGTTTTAATCTTGAAGACAATGCGCAATATCAGCTTAATTTCGTTGTTCCAGGTCAAGGCAATCAAATCAATAGCGTTACCGGTGTGAATTATACGGGTAACTTTGGTTTTTATTATAAGCTTAATAAAAAAAATTATCTAACAATAGCCGCGTATACGCAAGTGAATACCTATGGTCACGGGACCAGCTCTTTGGGATCTATTATTAACAATAATTTATCCTTGAATATTACAGAAGCACCTGTGATTTATCTTGGTTTAGAGCATTTTATTAATGAGAAATGGTTTTTAGAAAGTAAAATATATTGGTCAGGTTGGTCAATTCAAAAAAATATTGATTTTACGAATACTACAACAGGCACCTATGTTGTACCTACTAATTGGAAAGACGTATTGTCTTTTCAAGCAACGACCCGTTATGTCCTTACAGAAAAATATGCGATTCTTGGTTCTATTATTTATGAAACAAACCCTGTTGCTGTCGAAACAAATGCTATCGGATATCCTTTGGCCGCTTCTGGTTCCTTATCTGGTGGATTAGATGTGGTTTTAACGAAAGAAATATCTCTTCAAGGCATTTATAGTTATGGTGCTTTTTTGTCGGACTCTCCAATTAATACCGTTACCAGTCATGGGATGATTACTGCTCGTTTTCAAGCCGGTGTTATACAGTTTGTTTATAAAACCTAATATGATTTGTAATGCTCGTGATGTTGCGTACATCATCTAGCTCATTCTCCGTGATCCCGCAATTCATTATTCGTCTTGCGGGTTCCTCTGGCCTTCACCCCACCAATAATTGATCAAACTTAGCCGCACAAATAAAATCATTTAACGATAATCCTTGCAGCGCATGGGTCATCAAGCTGATATGGCAATAATTATATCCAATCTCGAGATCAGGATGGTGGTTTTCGCGATTTGCAATCCAGGCCACTGCATTTACAAATGCCATGGTTTCGTAAAAATCGGAGAAGGAACATGATTTTTTAATTTGGCGATGATCTTCGGTTACTTTCCAATCTTTTGCCAATTGTGGCATCAGTTGGGTGATTTGTTCTTGTTTGAGCGCCTCTCCAATGCCTTCGCAAGACTCGCAATGTTTGGTGATTAAAGAACTAGACATGTTACTTTCCTTGAAAAATAATATTGAAAAACGCTTGCAAAAAACGTTGGTTTTGCTCAGTTGTACCTATGGTAACACGCAAATAGGATGGCATACCATAAGGATGAAGTGGTCGGACAATGATGCCGTGTCGTTGTAGCTGTTTTGCGATGGGCATACCATCTTGTCCACAATCAATGGTTAAAAAATTTGCATGAGAAGGCAAATAGTGAATACCCCGATCATCCAATTGTTGGGCCATGTTAAGACGATTGGTTTCGATGGTTTGCTGTGTATATTGGACAAAAGCTTGATCCGCCAGAGCTGCGCAAGCAGCTGTCATTGCTGCAATATTTGCCGTAAAAGGCAAATGAATTTTTTGGATAAGATCAGTGATTTGTGGATCAGCAATGGCGTATCCTAAGCGTAATCCTGCAAGCCCATATGCTTTGGAAAAAGTTCGGGTGATGACCAAATTGTGATAGCGTTTTAACAATGCGATGGTATCGGGCAAAGGCTTTACAAACTCATAATACGCTTCATCTAAAACCACTAAAGTTGTTTCCGGAATATGATCTAATAAGTGAACGATCTCCTGTAGGTCAATCATTAGGCCAGTGGGGTTATTCGGATTAGCGATAAAAATCAAGGCTGTTTTAGGGGTACAAGCGGCTATCAGCGCATCAATATCTACTTTCCAATCTTTGGTGGGGCTTTTTTTAACCTGTATGCCCAATGTATGTGCTTGTATTTCATAAGAACTAAACGCATAGTCATGGGTGAGCATATGTTTGCCTTGATGTAGCGCAAAGCAAGTTAATAATAACCCAAATAAGGAGTCAGACCCATTTGCAATGCTGAGCATAGAGGGTGTTATTTTCAAAAACTCGCTTAATTGTTGTCGCAAAGGATGATGGGCAGAAGTAGGATAACGCGAAAGAAGGGCTGGCGTGAGTTGGGCCAAAGCTTCAGTGACGTTTGGACTGCAGCCGAACGCATTTTCATTCGACGCTAATTTGATGATATCGCTGATCCCAAATTCCATGGCGACTTCTTCAATGCTTTTCCCCGGAACATACGGAGACAATTCTCGAATCCCAATATGAGGTAGCGTGTTATAATCGTAGCGCATAGCATATGCTCCTTGCATGATCTATCCAAAACACGTACAGTTCTGTCACCAACCTTAGGCAAGGAAGACTATGACGGAACGTGGTTTTTCACTCAGTGAGGTGTTGATCGCCTTACTATTAATGATCAGCATATCACTAGCGTTGTTAAAACAACAATGGCAAATCCATCGTTTGTACGTGCAAATGAAACGGCAAAATCAACATTGGTTAGAGCTTAGTAATGCGCGAGAACGATCAGAGGAAGATCAAGCATTGTTTCAACGAGGATTTAGCCTGATTGAATGCATGATTGGTTTGGCGCTATCGTTGAGTATGATGACTTTGTTGATGCAAGAATATATGCAAATCAGTCAACTATTTCATAGAACCGTTGTCGCAGTTGATCACGGCGCTCGTCTACAATTTGTACTCAATATGATACGTCACAAAGGACATCAAGCAGGGTTTACCCCATGCTTACCTTTGTATCAATTGGTGAGTTTGGATCATCGCACAGGGCGGGCCTTATCAACACTGACCTTCGATGATCGCAATCCGTCTAAAATCAGCATGTATCGTATGCAAAGCACTTATGTTCTTGTGGATGCCATCGAGAAGCAATATCGTGTTTATACATCAGAAAAACTCTCCGTACATCCGCAAAGCCCCGTCATCATCGCAGATTGTCATCACGCAGAAGTCCACACGAGGTATCATCTGATACCGTCGCATTCCCATACTGTGATCGAGTTTTCTAAAGATTTGGCGTTCCATTATCGTGAGCCTATTTATGTTGGAGAATGGGTTGAAGAATCCTTTGGTCTCAATCCTAAACGTCAAAGTCAATCCGGGTTATTTTATCAATATCATCATCACACGGATGAATTGATGCCGGAGGTGACTCATTTGCATTGGCAGTTACAGCGTTATCAAGGACAATCCGTGGCCCATCTTGAGATGGACACCAAAGAACAACGCCATATTCTACTTGATATTAAGATGCATCATTTATGAAAATGCGTGGGTTTATATTAATGACTGTTATGTTGATGATGAGTGTTTTATCGTTATTAGTACTCGCCAATATACGTCTATTCACTTTGTCTCTCAAACGTCACTATCAGTGGCATCGCTATGAAGAAACTACCGCTCAATTAGAGCATGCGACTACTATATTGGCCAAACAATTCGTGTTTCATCCTTCAAAATCTTGTTTGATCTCTGTAAAAAAAGTTCAGGACCTGAAAACAGCTATTTTGCATGCTGGCTGTGTTTTTGACACTAAGTATCGCTATGGGATCACGGATTTAGGCAGTCTAGCATGTGTCAAATCATCTCATTCACAAGATGCCATCAGTACGCATCATTGGTTGTTGTCGGTCATGGATACACATGAAAAGCAACGTATGATTCAAGTTCGTATTGCAACACCAGGCCCACAAGAATTTTGTCCCGACACAGACATCAGCGTGATTCATCCTGGTGTGTTGACATGGCGTTATCTCTGATAGGATATATCCATGTAACAATGGGATGTTAGGAAAGGAGGTTCAATATGGCAAAGGAAAAAACACCAAAAATCGTTCATCGTCAGCCTGATCCACAAATCAAGGTGACTGAAAAAACTTATCAAGAAGCCTATCAACAATCGTTGCATCACTCCAAAGCGTTTTGGGGGGAGCAAGCTGAAAAAACCATCACTTGGATGCGACCTTGGGATGAGGTGTATTCGGGAGATTTTGCTTCATATGATGTGCGGTGGTTTGTAAATGGCCAATTGAATGCGTGTGACAACTGTGTGGATCGTCACCTTGAACATCGTGCTGATCAGATTGCATTGATTTGGGAAGGCTCTGATCCCAAAGATCGTCAAACTTACACGTATCAAGCTTTACACAAGGAAGTATGCCGTTTTGCCAATGTACTGAAAGCAGAAGGCATACAAAAAGGGGACAGGGTTTGTATTTATTTGCCGATGATCCCTCAATTGGTATTTGCAATGCTGGCTTGTGCTCGTATAGGCGCGGTGCATTCCGTTGTGTTTTCTGGATTTTCAGCTGATGCTTTGCTCTTTCGGTTGCAAGATACCCAAGCCAAATTGTTAATTACAGCAGATGAGAGTATTCGTGGTGATAAATGCATCCCTTTGAAACAAAATATTGAACCCATTTTGAATGATTGTCCAAAAATAAAGCGTGTTATTGTGGTGAAAAGAACGGGGACTACCGAGATACCTTGGTCTGAGAAGCGGGATGCTTGGTATCACGATCTTTCCCAAAATATGGATGAAAATTGCCCAGTCGAACCTATGTATGCTGATGATCCCTTATTTATTTTATACACGTCAGGATCTACCGGAAAACCCAAAGGCGTGGTGCATAGCACCGGTGGTTATATGGTGTATGCGGCTTTGACGCATCAAGTGGTTTTTGATCATCGTGAGGGCGATGTGTTTTTTTGTACGGCTGATCCAGGGTGGATCACGGGACATTCATATGTGGTGTATGGACCCTTGGCCAACGGCACGACGACAATTTTGTTCGAAGGGGTGCCCAATTACCCCACTTTTTCAAGATATTGGGACATCATTGATGCTTATCAAGTCACTGTATTTTATACCTCACCAACTGCGTTGCGTTTGTTACGCGCTGCAGGTGATCAATGGGTGACGAAAGCCCGGCGCCACAGTCTGAGGTTATTGGGATCTGTGGGAGAGCCGATCGGGGCTGAGATTTGGGCGTGGTATTATGAGGTGGTAGGTGAAAAACGTTGCCCGATTATGGATACTTGGTGGCAAACAGAAACCGGCGGTATTTTGATCTCAGCCTTACCGGGAAACTCAGAATTGATACCGGGTTCTGCGGGTATGCCTTTTTGGGGGATTGTGCCTGAGATTGTAGATGATAACGGTAGGGTGATCGAAGATGATCGGCCTGGTAGATTGGTGATCAAACATCCCTGGCCCGGGATGATGCGAACCATTTTTAATGATCGTAAACGATTTATTGAAAGTTATTTTAAGTCTGTGCCAGGCTGTTATTTGACGGGTGACGGGGCTTATCGGGATAAAAAGGGGCATTTGATGATCACGGGTCGTAATGATGATGTGATCAAAGCCTCTGGACATCGATTTGGCACAGAAGAACTAGAAAGTGCACTGATATCTTATCCTGGTATTGCTGAAGCTTCTGTGGTGGGTATTCCTCACGCTAAAAAAGGAGAATGTATCATTGCTTTTGTGAGCCTGATGGGATCCATGGTAGCCGATGATCACTTAAAAACGGTGTTGAAACAGCATGTGAGCGATAAAATTGGCCCCATTGCCAAGCCTGAGCATATTTATTGGGCCAAAGGTCTACCCAAAACGCGCTCAGGAAAAATCATGCGACGTCTATTACGTCATATTGCGCAACATCAATTTGATGAGCTAGGGGATATGTCTACCTTGGTCGATCCTAGTGTTGTGGATGATTTGATTGCTGAACAAAAGAAAGAACAAAATCCATCGTAATCATGGAAATACACTTATGCCACGAGTTCCTTGTACCCAGGATCGCATTGTGCTAAAATATGGTCAATTTGTAGACATGTATTTCAGTGAATGACTCAAGGAACTTAAGCCCATGAAAAGAACTTTTTTATATGCAAAATTACACCAAGCAACGGTTACTCAAGCGGATTTAAACTATGAAGGTTCTTTTAGTATTGATGAAGAACTGTTGCAACTATCTGGGATTCAAGAAAATGAACAAATTCATGTGTTGAATATTACGAATGGTCATCGATTTGTAACATATGCAATAACAGCGCCTCGTAAGTCTAGAATGATGTGTGCAAATGGTGCTTGTGCGCATTTGGTAAACATTGGTGATCGTGTGATTATTTGTGCCTATACAGATCTTGAGGCTCACGAAATCCCGAATTGGGAACCCACCGTTTTATTTTTAGATCATAACAATGATTATAAAATAAAACCTCGCAAAGCTCTGATTCAAGAACGTGATAAAGCCATCGAGTTTGCTTGAGCTGACAGCTGCGATTTGCCGATTTTTTTAGTCGCAGAGCACTTAAAAGAGGGGTGATATATATGTCTATTTTGAGATCACTGGTGTTGATTTGTTTATGTGTTTCCTCTATGTCTCATGGGTTGGTATTGGAAAACCAGTGTGGCTCTATATCTATTCGTAATAACAGCGAACAAGCGCTGGAAGTGGCTGGCGTGTACGCTGATCCTAATGAAGTGCTGAAAACGATTGTGATTGATCCTTCTACAAGGCTATACAACATGTCTTTAGGCACTTTAAAAACCTGTGGCGACAACGCCAGTAAAGTGAATTGTCATGCTATGTGGCTGGTTTGTCATAAAGAGATGCATTTGACAATTACAACATTAGAGTCTGGACTCATTTTATTCTCTGGGGTTGTCCATGCAAATGACTCGTTATCTTTTTAATGCATGAATTGTTGCACAACATTGATTGATCATCATGAGTAAAAATATATAATAATCGCCATAACAAAGCCTTTGTAGGAGTTGACCAATAGCTTTTTCAAATATGATACACGTTATTTTCTCGAAGAAGCATAGAAAACTTGTGTTACTCAAGCAGGTGGCATTGGTATTGCTCTTTTTTCCAGTCGCACTGTTTGCTGCAAAACTACCAAAGATTCAAGGATTAGAGGTAAACAATGAGATTCTACTCAACGTTCAGCATCGCTTGACCGAACGATATCAAGGCAAATCTATCCAGGCTCAACCTGAAGCCGACTTAAAATCTGAGATAACAAAAGCTTTAGAGCCTTATGGGTATTTCAAACCCCATATTGTCATTGCCTCACCCAAGGGTCAACTCAATATTATGATTCACCCTGGACCTAGAATACATATTAGTGGATTAAACATTCAAATCGTTGGAGAAGGGGCAAGCAATCCAGATATTCAACACGCTTTACATGATATTCCTATCCACATTGGTCAAGGCTTTGAAACGAATACTTATGAAGCAACTAAAAACGCTTTATCGAATACCGCTGAAACACAGGGGTATATCCATGCTTCTTTCACAACGGCACAAGTTCTGATTGATACCGATCGGAACACAGCGGATATTTTATTGATATTGGATACTGGGCCTAGATATTATTATGGCCAAGTCACATTTGATCCCACTCATATTTCACCCGATTTATTAAAAAGATACGTGCCGTTCAAATTGGGAGAACCGTACTCTACAGAACAACTTCTAAAATTGAATAGCAATTTAGCCGGTAGCGGTTATTTCAATGCCGTTGACGTTCTGCCAACTCTTGCAAATTCCAATAAACTGGATGTACCTATTCATGTCAGCCTGAAACCTGTAAAGCGCATCACTTATAATATTGGTTTAGGCTATGGAACAGACACGGGTCCACGTGGGCGGTTGGGGGTCAATGTGATACCAGTCAACCGTGCGGGTCATAAATTTAATATGATAGCGCAAGGGTCGTTCGTACAAAATACGGTTCAAGGCCAATACATTATTCCTGGTCGCAATCCCATCAATGATAATTACATTATCAATGGTGGATATACGCATTTAGACTTTAGTGCTGGCCGTAGTAGCGGTGTATTATTAGGGGTTGGTCAGCAACATATTGTACCGAGTTATCAGCGGACTTTGTCCGTCAATGCTTTAGATGAGAATTATAAATATACCAGTTTACAGGCCGAATCAGCTAGGGTTTTCTTTCCAAAGATCTTATTAACTTGGTATCAACACAGTGATACGTTATTTTCTCCTACAGGGTATAAAATCACGCTGAGTGGTTTGGCTGCAAGCAAAGCTTTACTGTCTGATACAAGTTTGGCGCAAGCCTTAATTGATGCCAGAGCTGCATTTGTTGTGGCACCTATTCGTACGCGTCTTTTTCTCCATAGTATTCAAAGTTTGACTTCTATCCAACAAATTACCCAATTACCTTTGTCGCTTGCCCCTCTCCTTGGAGGAGCAGAAGATATGAAAGGATATGCTTTTAATTCTATAGGACCAGGGAAAACGGTGAGTTATGCAGGCATTGAAATCCAAAAGGAAACATGGGATAAAGTATATTTTTATGGACTATTAGACGCAGGAACGACCTACAATCCGGTGGCGAGGATAGGCTATTATGATGCTGGTTTAGGCGTGATGTGGGTATCCCCTGTAGGCCCCATCAAAATTGCTGTCGCACAAGCCATTCATCAAAATGTGCAACAAGTTGCTTACCAACATCCAAGGTTGGTAGTGACCATAGGACCGGATCTTTAACATGACTATCTTCAAACATACTTTTTGGTGGTGTATTTTTTTATTACTCATGTTGATGAGTCTCGTGGTTGCTGTCTCAAATAACCTAAGTCGCTTAGTCACATTAGTGAATATCATAAAACCTGGGATGATTCAGGCGCAGCATTTAGAGGGATCTCTGTTTAGTCATATTTCTTTTGATACTTTTGAGTACCAAGATAAACGCATTCATATCAGGCTAAATCACGGTGAGATGCGATGGCAGCTTGTGTCTTTGCGCCATCCTGAGATTATAGTGACCCGTATACAGATAGATACGGTAAACATAGCTTCCCAAAAAGGGTTGGAGCAACAAACAAAAAGCGTCCCGTCTTATAATATAACCCTTCCCTTTGTTAAGGTGTCTATACAAAATCTCAAGATAAATCATCTTGTGATGGATGACTACTTGGTCAATGCGATAGGTGTACAAGCATATTATTCTCCTGAACGCTGGTCTATCCCAAAATTCCAAGCCGAATATGAAAAAGTAAAACTCTCTTTACATGCTGACGGACAAATAGGGGGCGCCTATCCAATCACTATAAAACTGTCTGCTATGCCGCTGAAGCATACTGATCACGATGCAGTGCAAGGGCAATTCAGTCTAGTTGGGGACAGATCCCTTTATCAGTGGGAAGGGAAATTAACTGGCGTTGCACCCATTGAATCCAGGGGGACGCTGCGTTTCATCCAAGACAAAAAATTAGTGACATTGCAGGGATCTTGGGGGGACAATCGTTTGAATGTGGAGGGTGATTTTCCCAACCGATTGCAATACAACTTATCTATTCCAAACCCGTCTATATTATATCCACGCTTTTCTGGCTTAAAAACCAGCATTCTAGCAACGGGTAATGTTCAGAATAATGAAGGGTTTATCCTCATTAAGGTAGCTCCAGGGACATATGAGCCCCCAAAAGATAGTGGCATGTCTTTTATCAAATTTGAAGGAGGACAGTTACGTCTCAATTTATCCCATAAAATGCTAGCAGCCACTGGAAAGCTTGCCATTGATCACGACAAAGTCATTGATATTGATTTGCATTTGCCTCAATTTCAGTTTTCGAACAACATGAACGACCAAGTCATTCATGGGAAAATAAATTTATCTGTGCGGTCGCTTGATTTTTTGAATCATTTCACCAAAGAGGCCGAAAACATTCGCGGGCAAGCCTTAGCGACTTTTGTTCTTTCGGGAAAACTCAAACATCCCGAGATAGAGGGCACACTTGCGTTAAGCAACGCTGAGCTTGATTTGCCTGCTTTTGGCCTTCATCTAAGGCCTATTACAGCCACCCTAAAAAATCATGGCAACCAATGGAGTGCACTGGCTTCGTTGGGCGCAGCGGGCGGAGAGCATTTGGACATAAAAGGTGAAGGTCAATTATTTCCAGACATTACCGGAAAAATCACGCTGATTGGCGATAATTTCCCTGCCCTCAAGACCGAGGAATATCATGTGACCCTGTCCCCCAAATTAACCATGGATTTGCAACCCGATGGATATCTGATTACTGGTAGTGTTACCATACCTCAAGCCACGCTAAAATTACCGACCTTTATCAAAACAACTTATTTAACCGACGATGTGGTTGTGGTGAAAGCCCGCTCCCCCGCGCCTACTGTTCCTTTGACAACCAAAGTGGATATTCAGATTAAAACCGGACCAAACGTGTTTATCGATGTTCAAGGTTTACAAGGTCATGTGGACGGTTCTTTGCAAGTCAATCAAACACCTGCTCGCCCTATGTACGCCACAGGGGAGCTTGCGATTCGTGATGGGACCTATAAAGCCTACAATCAAGATTTAACAATAGATCACGGGAAGTTATTATTTTATGGTGGGCCTATCTCTAATCCCATCATCAATCTGAGAGCGGGAAGAACATTCGATAAAAGTTCACGTTTGAACAGTTCTGATCAGTTATTTGATTTTAATGCCACAAATTTACAAACCATCGATTTTGGCGATCGTTTGATTGTTGGTGTGGCTGTATCTGGCCATATCAATGACCCCAAAATCAGCCTTTTTTCTGTGCCTGCTACCTTATCTCAAGCTGATATTTTATCGATGTTGTTGATCGGAAAACCCGCCAGCCAAGCAAGTGGTGCGAGCGGACAACTGTTATTAACCGCTGTGTCTGCCATGAATCTGGATTCGGGTACCAAAGGTGCGCAATTGCTTAATCAATTCAAATCTTTAGGCATTGATTTGGATATAAAAAATAGCACACAATTTAACTCAAAAAATAATACCAATGAGTCCAGAACCGGAGTAGTAGCTGGCAAGGCCATCTCCAATCGGTTGTATTTAAGTTATAGTATGGGATTATTCATAGAGAACAGTAATGTGTTAACTTTAAAATATTTGTTGAATAAGTACTTTAGTCTTCAAGTGACTGCAAGTGATTCTGGAAACGGCATGGATTTACTTTATAACAACCATTCGTGAATTTAAAGTTAGATACCGCGGACAAGCCGCGGTACGTGGGGGTGGAGAGGGTCCGACTCTTATTACCTACGTACCGCGACTTGTTCGCGGTATCTTGAGTTTTTGTTGACTAAGAAAGCTAGATACCAGGGGACAAACTGCCGTACGTGGGGGTGGAGAGGGTCTGACTCTTGTTACCTACGTACCGCGACTTGTTCGCGGTATCTTGAGTTTGCGTTGACTAAGAAAGCCAGATACCAGGGACAAACTGCCGTACGTGGGGGTGGAGAGGGTCTGACTCTTGTTACCTACGTACCGCGACTTATTCGCGGTATCTTGAGTTTTTGTTGACTAAGAAAGCTAGATACCAGGGACAAACTGCGGTACGTTCTTTTTGCCGCTCATAGCCCTTTACAAAACCAATATTTCAGCTATCATTTGAAAAACGTACACATATCAAATGGTTTTTATTTATGACATCAGGTGGCAAACGAATAGGTTCTGGACGACCCAAAGGAAGCAATACTTGGGGAGAGCCCACCAACGCCATTAGAGTTCCTGTGTCTAAAGTGGATGCCGTAAAAAACTGGCTTACCGCCGATCAACCTAGTTATGAACTTCCTTTGTTTTCAAGCAGGGTACAGGCTGGATTTCCTTCACCTGCTGATGATGCGATAGACATGCATCTTGATTTAAACACCCATCTTATCAAACACCCCGCAGCAACGTTTTTTGTCAAAGCCGTGGGCGATTCTATGACGAATGCGGGTATTCGCTCCGGAGACATGTTGATTGTTGATAAAAGTATTGAGGCTATTCACGGTAAGATAGTGATTGCAGCTATTGATGGTGAGCTTACTGTCAAACGCTTATCGCACCACAATGGACGTGTCCAATTATTACCAGAAAATGAGGCCTATACGCCGATTGATATTACTGAACAACAAGACCTCGTGATTTGGGGCGTGGTCACTCATGTGATTCATCCGGCGGAATAATGTTTGCACTGATAGATTGTAATAATTTTTATGCAAGTTGTGAGCGTCTTTTTAGACCCGATTTACGCAGCCAACCCATTGTAGTTTTGTCGAGTAATGATGGGTGCGTCATTGCGCGTTCCAATGAAGCCAAAGATCTGGGTATTGCGATGGGAGTGCCTTATTTTAAAATGCAAAAGCATCATATCCATGTTTTTTCTTCTAATTTTGCGCTCTATGGCGATTTATCCCGCCGAGTCATGGCGGTGATTGCACAAGAATGGCCATTTATGAAGCAATATTCTATTGACGAAGCATTTCTGGATTTACGTCAAATGCCGCCTCATTTGCATGATATGTTTTGCAAAAACTTACAAAAATTAATCTTAAAATCTACAGGTATTCCGACGTCTATTGGCATCGGCCCAACCAAAACCTTGGCGAAAATTGCCAATCATATTTGTAAGAAAGAGCTTAAAACGCCGGTGTTTCAGATCAGCCAAAAATCAGCATGGTTGGCACGAATTTCAATTGGAGATGTGTGGGGTATTGGGCGGCAATGGCAAAAAAAACTTGCGATCCGTCATATTAAAACAGCTGCAGATCTTGCCGCTCTTAGTCCTTTAGCACTCAAAAGACAATTTCCTCTCCCTTTGGTACACACGGGCCTCGAATTACAAGGTATAGTGACTCAGGCGTTGAGTGACGTTGAATCCCGCAAAAGCATCGTTTCTTCTAGAAGTTTTGGTCAGATGCAAACAGATTTAGTGCCATTAATCCAATCTGTCAGTAGACACGCGAGAGCAGTTTGCCAAAAATTGCGCCTTCAACAATCTTGTGTGAAACAACTTTCCGTATTTATTGTAACCAATAGATTTCGCCAAGACTTGCCCCAATATTACCATCACATGACGCATATTTTTATTGCGCCAACCGATGATCTACGCTTGATAACCACTGCTGCTATTGATTGTTTAAAACAAATCTATAAACCAGGGGTTCATTATAAAAAAGCAGGGGTATGTGTTGATGTATTAATGAGTAAACATCACCGTCAAATGGACATGTTGGATCAGCCGACGACAGAGGAGGCAGATAAAATCAACTGTCTCATGACGATGTTTGATCGCATCAACCATAAGTTTGGTAAAGATACCTTAAAGCTCGCTGCGGAAGGATTTCAGCACACCTACGCCGCACGTTCTAGTATGTGTTCGCCTCTGTATACGACGCAGTGGTCCGATTTACCTACTGTGGTGAACAAGACGTAGAAGCGCTTTCATTGTACTCATTAAAAAACGATCAAAAATGAATCTATTATGCTTTTTGTGATACAATAAGAAACTTATTTTATGAGGACGAATCTTATCAAACGCTTTGCACCTATATCAAATATATCCCACCAAGTGCGGACTTATGTCGCTGCTGCGCACGCAACCTCTGTTAAAATTCCTGCTCGGATAAAACAACATCAAGAGGTTGTTCATTTACAGGTGCTTACGTCACAAAAAATTGGCCCTAATTTGCACTATGATAAGACGTGGCGAGATTATTTTTTTGGATCTTCGTGGCATACCTTATTGAAAATTGATAACAAAACGCAAGGGGTTTCTCTTGAGGATACGCAGATAAAATCGGGATTTTCTTACGATAAGGCAGTTTTTATGCCTCCAGAACATATTATTTTCCCAGAACATCTTTTTGGTATTCCACAAGAAATTTGGGAGGCGTTTCTAGGTCATTTAGAACATCAAGGGGTGGTGCAAGGCTTATGTTTAAAACAACATCGACATTTATGGCCGGCTTATTCGTATGCCTTGTCTGCACCGACAGCAGATGTCATGACAGCTAGAGCCCATTGGATTGGCCGATTTCATTTTTTATTATCTATTGCGTTATACAAGCCCGAAGAGATTGAGCAATATACCCAAGATAAGCGACGAAACTTTCAGTTTTCTTTCTTAAATGACATCAAACATGACTTAGATCAGGGTAGGTTTGATGAAAACAAAATGCTGAAGATTCATGCGGGTTTCACCAGATTATTTTTAAAAAAACTTCGGCATTGTTCTAATATCTTAGATTTGAATTTATTAGCTGCTCTTGTGTCTAATTTTGCTAAAACAACTTTAGAACCTTTCGATATGCCGCGTCAATTGGGTGCCATTAATAGGCTACCATGTTCTACTACCGATCCTCACCGTTTTGCATCATCGTTGACATTAGCTAAAAAAATCCATGAAATGAGCGCCAGGCCTGGTTTATTATTTTTTAATTCACAATCGCAATGGGCGGCTTACACCAGTAAAGCAGGTTCTATCAATGACTTAGGAACGCATTATTTGAATGCTTTATTTGATGATTTGATTCGACGTCAACTTATATTGCAAGCGCATGCTGCACATGTGTTGATTGACTCTGATTTGCTCCATATCGTCAAAGAGCGTTTTGAATCTTTCTTTATGCAAGACATAGGTTTCCATCACATCACAGCATTACAACAATACTGGCAACATAATTCACATACTATAACGTCCGTGAAACCCTCTCCTAATAAAGAAAAATTTTGGTCTCCCCTTATTGATAATACCGAAATAAGTGGGGTCAGTATTCGTTCTTTAGCGTCTGAAGATGCTTTGATTCGGCATGGAAAGACCATGCGGCATTGTGTGCAAACCGAACTATTTGTTGATAGTTGTCGTGATAAGGAAATCGATATTTTAGAATTGGTGAGCAAAGACGGCGAATTATCTACCTTGGATCTTCGTAGGGGAGGAGATGACGCTTTTTATAAAATGCAGCATGTGAGTGTCGGAGGTGTGCAATCTCCCAGTCAATTGCATTTAGAGGCAGGGATCAAATTAGTTGAACAGATGCGTGTTGGGCACATCCACGTCTCTAAAGCACGCCAAATGGAAGATATAAATCATGAAGAAAAATCTGCGTATCATTTTGAGTACGATCTTGAGGATCTTGTGACCCAAGAGCAGATTTATCAGGTGTATAAAGCTAAAAAAATGTTACCCAAACGCCTTATTTTTGCGAATTATCAAGAGATGTTATCCACAACTCAGTTGGTCAATATCATTGATGATGTGCTTGCAAAAATGATGAATACTGAAAGAGATTCTTCCCCCTCCTTCACGAAGGCTTAATCCAACGCTTGATTTATTGTAATGATTCGCCCAAAATTGCGCGCCGTAATGAGACCTTTAGAGAATAATGTAAAGATATTATTCATACCACATAGACAATATGCATCACGCTATGAGTGTTGAGCCACTTCAAAAGATATGATAGGGATTATGGTTGACCTGGATGACCCGCTTATCGGTGCGCTTGTTCTTAATGGTTCCCATTGGGGGCTATGCCAGCACTGCCCGTTATACATTTTTTCCAAGAGAGTCTGAAGGAGATCGGTATCAACGGCTCATAATGAACACCAACTTTCCGTTTAATGGGCTCATTACCTGATAAATAAGATTTTAATTTGTCTAAAAATAGGTTATGATGGCACGCTTTTCAAAAACCTTGCCTTACTTATTTGTTTAAGGAGGCTTTCATCCATAAGGACCAAACATGAGACATTATGAAGTAGTGTTTTTAGTTCACCCTGATCAGAGTGAACAAGTTCCAGCAATGGTAGAGCGCTATGAAGCGGTCATCCATAAAAACAATGGTGTGATTCACCGTAAAGAAGATTGGGGTCGAAGACAACTCGCTTATCCAATGCAAGATGTGCACAAAGCGCATTATATTTTGATGAATATTGAATGTGATCAAGCGTCATTAGACGAGTTGAAAACTGCGTTCAAATTCAATGATGCTATCCTGAGAAACTTAATCATCAAGAAAAAAGAAGCCATCACAGTGGAATCTGTCATGATGAAAAAAGAATCAAAAGATGCACGCGAAACTGCATAAGAGGAGAATTTAAATGTCTACATATTTTCGTCGTAAAAAAATGAATCACTCTGACAATATGATGAATATTGATTATAAAGATGTGAATTTGTTAAAAAACTATATCAGCGAAACCGGTAAAATTGTTCCAAGCCGGATCACAGGCATGAGTGCTCGTGCACAACGTCAAGTGACAGCAGCTATCAAATATGCAAGATTATTAGGCCTTCTGCCTTATTGCGATAGCCATCGGTAATAGCTGTGTTACGTTTGAGTGAATTGATTCAAAAACAAGCTGAAACGTTATTGGGCTCTCGTCAGAGAGCTTTGTTATACGCAATGATATTTTCTGTGTTGCCTTATTGTGCTTGGCTGGCGATGGTAGTGATTGCCTTAGTGACCTTAAGAAAGGGTGAACGGGCGGGCGGTCATATTTTGGTTTGGGTGATGTTGGTTCATGCCATGGTGTCTTTACCTGTCATGCCGATATCAGTCACGCTGATAAACACCATGATTTTCTTTGTACCGGGCTATATTGCCGCTTGTACATTGCGAATCACGTCCAGTTGGCAAGCGGTAGCTGCAGTATTGTTTTTGTTTGTAACAGTCAGTGCATTACTGGTTCAGTTGTTTATGCCAGAATGGATAACAGGTCAGTATGCTGTGATTCAATCGATTTTGAAAACATCGCAACCCGATCATGCCGTATTGAAATGGTTGAATGAAGATTCAAACGTACCTGCTCTTGTCTTAGCGAACTATGTATTTGGCATACAATTGATGAGTGCCATGTTGTCTGTGCTGTCTTCTTTGATGATGGCCAGATCGCTGCAATCTCGATTGTATTACCCAGGCGGGTTCAAACATGAAATGTTGACATTTCGTGGGAACCGCTTAAGTTTCGTGGTTATGATGGTCGTGTTGTTGGCAACTTGGCAATGGAATACTGTTGCTATGAACGTGATTTTGGTGCTGAGTTTGTTTTATGTGATGGCAGGATTGAGCTTATGTGCCAGTCTTATCATGAGCAAAATATCACGCTTCGCCTGGTTCCTGTTGTTATTGCCAGTGATATTGATGCCTTTTGTGATGTTACCGATGTACATCTTCTTAGGGCTATTAGATAGTATTTTTAATATAAGATTGGCTTTTGCCGTTAAAAGGGGTTAGAAATGCAAGTTATATTACTAGAAAAAATTAGAAATTTGGGTGCTTTGGGCGACCAAGTCAAAGTCAAACCTGGTTACGGACGTAACTATTTGATCCCACAAAATAAAGCAGTATTTGCTACTGAAAAAAACATTGAAATGTTTGAAAGTCGTCGTGCTGAGTTAGAGAAAAAAGCTGAAAAAGAATTTGCAAAAGCTCAAGAGCGTGCTGCAAAATTGCAAGATATTACTTTGGTCATTGCATCACAAGCCAGTGATGAAGGTAAATTGTATGGTTCAGTTGGCGTGAATGAAATCAAAGACGCTCTATTGGCAAAGTCAATCGAAATCAGCAAACGAGAAATCTTGTTGCCAGAAGGTGTGTTCCATTCTATTGGTCAATATCAAGTTGATATTCAATTGCATAGTGATTTGGTTGTTAGCTTGCAAATCGAAGTGGTATCTTCAAAATAATGGTTCTTTGATGGGGAGTTTTTGTTTCTCCTCATTCGCCCTTTGGGCACCTTCTCCTCTTTGGGGGAGAAGGAACTCTTTTCTTAATCTTTTATCCATTTGATGCTGCAACCAATGCTTGGTTTTTGATGAGGGTCTACTGGCTTTCCATCTAACATATTCTTGAGTGCATTGCGTATGGACTCACCTGTGACAGGAATGTCATTCCCTATTCGTGAGTCGTCTAATTGTCCGCGGTACACCAATTGTAATTCATGATCAAACACAAAAAAATCAGGGGTACATTGTGCATCATAAGCGCGCGCAACTTCTTGGGTTTCATCATAAAGATAAGGAAAGCAATAACCCAATTGTGTTGCGAGTAGACTCATGTTTTCTGGAGAATCATCCGGATATTGCAACGCATCATTGGCATTGATCGCAATGAATGACACGCCTTTAGACGAAAAATCCTGTGCCAATTTTGGTAGTTCATGATTGATGTGTTTGACATAAGGGCAATGATTGCAAATAAATGCAATAACAGTAGCCACTGAGCCTTTGTGTGTCTCTAAGGTCACTAATTGTTGAGTACAGACATCACTCAACGCAAAGGAAGGCGCCGACGTTCCCAACGCTAACATAGCAGATTCTTTTTTAGCCATATGATACTCCTTTTGTCATTACCAATGCAGAAAAATACCTTTTGCAGTCGCATCAGTAAGAACTTGTTGTCTCACTTTATCTGTTGAAACCCAATAATTACCTTGATTGCTTAATGCAAATTTGACGCGAGGGTATTTGCAAACATCTAAAACATCACTGCAATTGATTTCAACACGGGTGTCGCCGTCTTGTTGGCGCACAAAGCATTGAAAATATAAGTGAGGGATATCTGAAGCAAAAGCTGACCAATGAGATGGTCCGAGCTTGGCTTCTAATTTAGGGCTCATAAAGGCATCAGGTTTGGTTTCGTAATGTTCCAACTCAATGGCTTGATTAGAATGATTTTGTATCAAATAAAAACTTTGTTTTCCGAATTGATTTAAGACCAAAAAGTTTTTTTGAAACGCAAAATCAGAGCTTTCGCATCCTCTAGGGAATATAGAAGGAGGAGCGGGGGGCTGGGCTAGGCTGATACTTGATAGACTTAGTGCAAAAACAGTAGCTAATTTTTTATAAAATGACATAATTTATCTCAAGATGACTAGAGCAGTCAGCAGATGCGGACTACTATCAATTAGGTGAAGCAGGATTTACGCTGTGGATCATTTTAGTGGATTTTAAGAAAAAGGCCAAGCTCTTATGTGTATATTTATTGAGTCTTGAAAATAGAAAATACCTGTTAAGATCTTTTTTGCGACATTTGGAGTTTTTCTAATGAACATTCAAACTTTAAATCCTGTGACAGGATTGGTTTTAGAAACTTACCCTGTTTTTACGCAATCTGCGATCGAACAACATATTGGGTTGGCACATCAACAATTTCATTTTTGGAAGAGCGTCGATATCAAAAAACGGGCAACTTTGATGAGACATTTGGCCGATGTATTACGCACCAAAAGGGATGTGCTTGCCAAGTTGATGTCTCATGAAATGGGTAAACCCCTTACCCCAGGAAGAGCGGAAATTGAAAAATGCGCATTGGTGTGTGAGTATTATGCAACCCACGCAGAAGCTTATTTAAATCCGCAATATATTCCAACAGAACATTCTGTATCTAAAGTATGTTATCAACCGTTGGGGGTCATTTTTGCGATCATGCCTTGGAATTTTCCATTCTGGCAAGTGTTTCGTTTTGCAGTCCCTAATATCATGGCTGGTAATGTGGCTTTGTTAAAACATGCCCCTATTTCAACTGGTACCGGTTTTGCCATTGAACAAGCGTTTGAAGAGGCTGGATTTCCCAAACATGTTTTTTCAAATATGGTACTGACCAACGAACAAACAACGACTGTTATTGCACATGCCCATGTAATGGGTGTGACCTTTACGGGCAGTGAAGAGACCGGTAAAATTTTGGCAGCATGTGCTGGATCACATTTGAAAAAAGTAGTGATGGAATTGGGTGGCAATGATCCTTATGTGGTATTGCACGACGCTGATCTTGATTTGGCGGCTCAGGTGATTGTTGCATCTAGACTCAATAACAATGGCCAAACTTGTGTTGCTGCCAAAAGAACGATTGTGGTTTCACAGGTTGCAGAGGTTTTGATTGAAAAAATAATTGCTCTTGTGAAAACATACCATTTTGGCGATCCCATGGATGCCAAGACTCAACTGGGCCCTATGGCGCGTGAGGATTTGCGTACACGTGTGCACCAACAAGTTTTGGAAAGTATTGCCAAAGGTGCTGTGCTCCAGTTAGGAGGGACCGTGCCTGAACATCATGGGTTTTATTATCCACCTACGGTTTTGACCAATGTTCAACCAGGAATGCCTGCGTTTGATGATGAAATATTTGGGCCGGTATTGGCTATTACGGTTGCTTCAGATGAAGAAGATGCCATTCGTTTGGCGAATCAAAGTCGGTTTGGACTTGGTTCTGCTGTGTTTACTCAAGATTTGGCACGCGGGGAGCGTATCGCAACATTAGAATTAAATGCGGGTCAATCCTGTGTCAATAAAGCCGTAGTGTCTGAACCAGGGTTACCTTTTGGCGGCACAAAACACTCTGGATATGGCCGCGAGTTATCGCAAGAGGGCATCCGAGAATTTATGAATATCAAAACGGTGGTGGTGCATGACGCAAAAAAATGAGACTTATATTTTAATTGATGCTGCCACACAAACCATGCATTGCTATCAAGACGATATACTTTGGAAATCGTATGCTGTGTCTACTGGGAAAAATGGTTTGGGAGAGCAGCAAGGCAGTGAATGTACACCTCGTGGTTGGCATGCGGTACATGCCATAATAGGTCGAAATTATCCGGAAAATAGTGTATTTGTAGCGCGTAAATGGACGGGAGAACTGTACAGCCCGGCTTTATCTGCATTGCATCCAAATCGCGATTGGATTTTGACGCGCATTATCCAGTTGGATGGTTTGGAGCCAGGACGCAATCGTGGCGGGGATGTCGACAGTTTAAGTCGCTATATTTACCTGCACGGCACTCCTGATAAAACTAAGCTTGGCGTGCCTGGTTCTCGAGGCTGCGTACGTATGGCGAATACAGATATCATAGAATTGGCAGAGTGGGTTAGCGTTGGAACTCGAGTTTGTGTACAATAAAAGGGTTTTTAGTCAGGGTATTGTGATTTGATTTTGGAGCGCTTGAATGTCTCATTTGTTTGAAGAAGAAAAAAATTCGATTATTGATAGTGTGGTGGAGCGAATCGATAAAAAATTACCCAAAAAACAAGCGGCGCTATGTGGCGAATTTGTACGCCAATTTTTCACCACCATGGCAGTGGAAGACTTGAAAGAGTCTAGTATCGATGATTTATATGGTGTAGCGATCAATTTTTGGTCTTTGATCAAAGAAAGAAAGCCCAATGAAACCAAAATTAAAATTTATAACCCAACCATAGAGCAGCATGGCTGGAAAAACACGCATACCATCATTGAATTAATTTGTGATGATATGTCTTTTATAGTCGATTCTTTGAGAATCGCCCTGAAACGAATGAATATTGAATTATATCTCACCATCCATATGGGTGGCATTCGAGTGACACGTGATCAACAAAATCATATTGATCAAATTTTACCTCGTTTAGATGAATCAATATCCAATTCTTTGGTGGAAGCCCCCATTTTGATGAAAATTGATCGTCAAAATGATCCTAAAGTTATTCATGAATTAGAACGTCAATTTCATCGTATTTTGATTGAAAATAGGGCGGTGATGGATGATTGGACGCTGATGCGTGAGAAAGTTTGTGCTATTGCTGAAGAGTTGAAATGCGCTCCAAATTCTATCAGCCCCGAAGAAATTGATGAAACACAGGCTTTTTTACGTTGGTTAGAAGATCACCACTTTACGTTCATTGGTATTCGTGATTATGAATTGGTCAATGAGAAGAATGAAACCGTATTAAAAGCCATTCCTGGTACTGGGTGCGGGGTATTACGGGATGAATTTAGTAAAGCCAATATTTTTCATGTCTCGTCGATGACCCCTCAGGCACGCGCCTTAATGGTATCCCCGCAAATTTTAGTGATGTCAAAGACAGATACATTATCAAGTATTCATCGTGATACGTATACCGATTATATTGGTGTGAAGCGTTTTGATGCGTCGGGTAACGTGATTGGTGAACGTCGGATTTTGGGATTATATACCTCTGCTGCTTATTATTCTAACCCAATGCATATTCCCTTCTTACGTCATAAAGTAGCTTCCATCATCCAAAAATCTTTGTTAAATCCAAGATCACATGCGGGACGTATCCTTTTAAATATTCTTGAAACCTTACCTCGCGATGATTTAATTCAAGGCACTGAAGAAGAATTATTAAACATCTCTATGGGGGTGTTCTATATGCAAGAACGTCGCCGTATTCGTATGTTTGCACGCGTAGATGTGTACCATCGTTTTATTTCTTGTTTGGTATACGTGCCTAAAGATATTTTTAATACGGATTTGCGTCACGAAATGCAAAAGATTTTGGTGGATAGCTTTGATGCCACTGATATTTCTTTTTCTACCTATTTTTCTGAATCAGTCATGGCTCGCATTAATTTTATTGTGCGAATTGATCCCAAAAAATCGCTTGATGTTGATTTTAAAGACATTGAATCTAAATTGGTGGAAGTTGGACGCTCTTGGCTGGATGACCTTTATCAATTGTTAGAAGCCACGTATGGTGAGGAAAAAGCCAATCAATTATTCTCTCGATATAAAATAGCATTGCCTACTGTTTATAAAGCGAGTTTTTCTCCTCGCACAGCCTTGATAGATATTTCTCATATCGAAGAATTATCGCAAAGTAAAACATTGGCTATGAGTTTTTATCGTAATCTAGATGATGTTCCTGGAAACTATCGGTTTAAATTATACCGACACGATGTGACGTTGCCTTTGTCGGATGTGTTGCCGATTGTGGAGCATTTGGGAATGCGCGCCATCAGTGAACGACCGTATGTATTAAAATTTGCGGATGGTTCTGTGGTTTGGGTCAATGACTTTTCTTTGCATTACACGCCAGATGAGCAATTAGATATTGAGGTGATCAATGATCTGTTTCAGCAAGCATTTGCTAGTATTTGGTTTAAAGAAACAGAAAATGATGGGTTTAACCAACTGATCATTGCTGCCAGCTTGCCTTGCAGACAAATTGCCATGCTAAGAATGTATGCGAAATATTTTAAGCAAATTGGCTTTACGTTCAGCCAGGAATATATTGAAAACTCCTTATTGGCGCATGCGCATATTACTAAAAAACTATTTCAAATGTTTGATTTCAAGTTCAATCCTGAGCAAGGCAAACCTGATTTGGTTGCTTATGACGAAGTCAAGCAATCGGTATTGACCGATTTAGACTCTGTCTCCAATTTGGATGAAGACAAAATTATTCGTCAATATATAGCGGGGATTGATGCCACTTTGCGCACCAATTATTATCAAAAAGACGCGGATGGCCAATCGAAATCTTATATTTCTATCAAATTGAGTAGCAAAGATATCCCTGGTATGCCACGACCATACCCGATGTATGAAATTTTTGTCTATTCAACGCGTTTTGAAGCTGTGCATTTGCGCTCTAGTTCAGTGGCGCGCGGTGGATTGCGATGGTCTGATCGTCGCGAAGATTTCCGTACAGAAGTCTTAGGGTTGATGAAAGCACAGCAAGTCAAAAATGCCGTGATTGTGCCTAATGGCGCCAAAGGTGGCTTTGTTCTCAAACAATCTTTAGGTCCCAATGCAACCCGTGAAGATATTTTAACAGAAGGCGTGGCCTGTTATCGTCAATTTATTCGTGGATTACTTGATCTGACAGATAATTATGTGGCTGGTAGTGTTTCAAAACCGGTAGATGTGATTTGTTATGATGCGGATGATCCTTATTTGGTGGTGGCTGCTGACAAAGGCACAGCTACTTTTTCTGATATCGCCAATGAGCTTTCTTTGGAATATGGATTTTGGTTGGGTGATGCCTTTGCTTCGGGTGGCTCGGTAGGATATGACCATAAAAAAATGGGTATTACCGCTCGAGGGGCTTGGGAATCGACTCATCGTCATTTTTATCAAATGGGCATCGACATCGATACGACCGATTTCAGGGTCGTAGGTATTGGTGATATGTCTGGGGATGTGTTTGGAAATGGCATGTTGTTATCACAACATATTAAGTTGGTGGCTGCTTTTAATCACATGCATATTTTTATTGACCCTAATCCCAATGCAGAAATAACGTTTGTTGAGCGTCAGCGCTTATTTCAGTTGCCTCGTTCTACTTGGGCAGATTACGACTCTAAATTAATATCTAAAGGCGGCGGCGTATTTAGTCGCTTCGCCAAATCTATTGATGTTAGCCCAGAAATGAAAGCTGCTTTTGATTTGAAACAAGATAAAATTGAGCCCAATGAATTATTGAAAAGCATTTTAAAAGCAAAAGTTGATTTGTTGTGGAATGGTGGGATTGGTACGTATGTTAAATCAAAGACTGAGTCGAATGCCGATGTGGGCGATCGTTCTAATGATTTGATTCGTATCAATGGCAAACAATTGCGAGCTCGAGCTGTTGTAGAAGGTGGCAACTTGGGTCTGACCCAATTAGGACGAGTAGAGTATGCCTTGAATGGCGGATTAATTTATACCGATTTTATTGATAACTCTGCCGGCGTGAGTTGCTCCGACAAAGAAGTCAATATTAAAATTTTATTGAATGGCGTCATGGCGAATGGTGATTTAACCCCCAAACAACGTAATGCTTTGCTCAGTAAAATGACAGATGAAGTGGCGCAATTGGTGTTGCGAGAAAACTACCTCCAAACACGCTCTATCAATTTATCGGTTTCTTTGGCGACACGCGCGAATGAATTAAATATACGCTATATCAATGAGTTGCATCGTGGTGGTAAATTAGACCGTCATCTTGAGTTTTTGCCGGATGAAAAACAGTTAAATGAGCGTAAAGCGCAAGGAAAAGGTTTAACGAGTTCTGAAGCGGCTGTATTAATGTGTTATAGTAAAATCCTGCTTAAAGAAGCTATTTTGGCATCCGATGTACCTGAAGATCCTTATTTGAAACAATTTTTAATCCGAGCGTTTCCTAAACCTTTGCAAAAAAAATACGCAGAAGACATGCAATCTCATCCTCTAAAACGGGAAATTATTGCAACCAATATCAGTAATTTGATCATCAATGACATGGGATTTGGGTTTGTGTATCGATTACAAACTGAAACTGGCGCTTTGATTCCTATTATTGTTCGCGCTTATATGATAGCTAGAAGTATCATGGGATTAGATACGGTTTGGAACGCCATTGAAGCTTTGGACAATCACATCAAAGCAGAAGATCAAATTAAGATGATGACGGTATATGTGCGGTTATTACGTCGTATCACGCGTTGGTTTTTGAAAATGAAAAAACATCAACATCTTGATATTGAAAAATACGTGATGCAATATCAATCTCAAGTGCAAGAATTGCGCGATGTATTGCCGGATTGTTTGGGAGAAGGGTATAAAACTCGTTTTAATACACACTATGAAGAGTTTCTAACATTAGGTCTTCCACAACCTTTGGCTCTAGAGCTGACGCGGACACGGGAACTGTTTATGGCGATGGAAATCATGGAGGTTGCCCAAGAGATTAAAGTGAGTATTGCCGAAGCTGCTGAGGCATTTTATGCTGTGGGAGAGTTCCTTGATTTGGGTTGGTTACGAGATCAGATCATTATCCATCCTACTGAAAGCAACTGGGAATCGTTGTCTCGAGAAGCTTTGCGAGATGATTGTGATATACAACAGCGTCAAGTGACCTTGAGTATTTTCAAAACTAAGCCCAAAGACAGTAGTTTTTCTGCCCATTTACAAGTGTGGGCTGCGCGCAATGCAACGCAATTAGAGCGTTGGACTGAGATGATGACCCTTTTAAAAACCACTGAAAAATTGACGTTTATGATGTTCTTTGTGGTCGTACGTGAGTTTATGGGATTTAACTCGGGTAAAGTAGTAAGGACTTAAATAGATCGATCTACCTTGTACCGCACGGCTCCCTACGTACCGCGGCTTGTCCGCGGTATCTATGTAATCTCTTGTTGCGGGTGCATTCAAACATGCTATGATTGAGTGATAGGTGATGTAAAGTATGTTACTTTAAGCATAATCCACAATGATATCGCCTCGGGCCGTTAGCTCAGCTGGTAGAGCAGGAGACTCTTAATCTCTTGGTCGTAAGTTCGATCCTTACACGGCCCACCATGTTTATAAAGGTTTTTTTGAATTTTTAAACTTTAGCCAAAAACCAATATAAGTCTAATATATATACAAAAATCGTATGATTGTGATAAAATAAGGCTACAGATAAGATATGAGAACATAATGTCTAACGTACATTTTGATCCGCGCAACATTGATTTAGACATGAGTACTAATGTATCAGGTAAAAATCATTGGCCTCGCCTTTTTTCAGCACCAAAAAATAAAAATTTTAAACTCTCAAAATCCCATCAATACCGCAAGATTGTCGTTCATGAATGCAAAATGGTTAAAGATAATATTTTACGTTCTATAACTGAAAATGGTCATTTTCACTGCTCTGACTGTAATCAACCGCAACCATTGCGTTATGCTAGATTAGCACATGTCATTCCATTGAAAGAATTATGGATGAATTTTGAACGTGAAAACAACACAGAACTTAATAATTATGCTTCTGAATGGCAAGCCGGTGGTTCTATGCGCTATGCTTGGATAGCATATCACCATGCAAATGCTCAATTAGAAGTTATTTGTAAAGATTGTGAGAGTTGTAAGACCCAGCTCCAAGCAACGAGTTTGCAATTCTGATAAAGATCCGTCACATAGATCTTACTAAAAGAAATAAATATCGTTGTATCAAAAAATTTTGATATTAAATCCTATACTCCGCTAATAATTTTAAATCTATTATGTCCAATTACTGTGATTGTGACTTTCAGATGTAGATTGAAGTTCGCGTCAACGGATGGTAAATCACCTCTAGTCATTGTCAGACTGAGGTAGTATTTGTATTCGCACAACACCCCCAAATATTTTCGGTGTATAAGAGCGAGATTTACTCTCATTGCTTTTTTCGACAAGTATTTGGTTGGGAGCAAAAAGGGCCGCATCATGATGTTCCAGGTAACTTAATGGCGATATGCTGTAAGGCTGGGGTAAGTAGCATTTTGCATAAAACCTACGTTAGGAGTAATATTACGCCCTTCAAAACATCTTCGTAATCAGTAAATGACCGATGACATCGAAATAAATTTGCCTTCAATTAATTTAGGATAATGAACAATATGTTTAATGCTCAAGATGGAATTAGTATTGCAATTCAAGGCTTAGCCCGAATTTATCATATCCAAAAGCAGGTCGCATCTAATGATGAGTCCATTTTATATCTTGAACAAAAACTCAAAAATATGATCGATTGTCTCGCAACATTACGTCAAAGCGACGCTATTTCTTTTGTTTCTATTGACAGAATCACATCTGAAGTCCGAGATTATATCAAACGCTACAGATCACCATCCACAGTAAAATGGGGCATGAAAATGTTACGTGTGGATAAAATAAGCGAAACTATTGATACCTATGACGTGAGACTTAACGAAGCAATAGAGTTAACGTTACTGCAAATGCAAGTCAATGTTCATCAACTTGTTATTAACATCTCAGAAAAGCAATCTCAAATACATTCCGAAGTAAAGCTTGTTGACAAAAAAACGGATGTCATTAATGACAAATTGGATGTGATCATTAATGATGCTCAGGTGGCACAGAAAAGCTTTTTCCTACACGATATGTCGGAAACTCAAGATAGAACAGCGCAAATATGTGAGCGTTTGAAACAATGGTACTTGCGTCCAGAGGCGTCTATTATTAAATTAGATGTTGGCGATAGCATGCGTGAACTTCAAGTAGATGAATTATTTATTAATTTGGAAATTATTGAGCAAGCCAAACAGCAGAGAAAGCCTAATCAAAGGTATCACTACAATGTTGGCAGTAAAAATTCCCCGTATCTACAAAACACTAAGAATCAGTTGCCCCTTGAGCAAGAAGGCTTACACGATCCTTTTAGTGAACAGATGCATTATAAGTCAACCTATCATGATAAAAAAGAAATTAAGTTGGACGATTTATTTTCATCAAGTTCAATCGGTGATGAACTTTCCAAGGTGCCACGCAACATATTAATGTTAGGTCGTGCTGGTGTGGGTAAAACAACACTTTGTCTCTATCAAGCCAATCGTTGGGCCAAAGGGGATTTATGGCAAAATGAAGTCCGTTGGATGTTTCATTTGGAATTAAAAAAAGTAGCAAATTGTCGTGCTTTGGAAAATGAAAATAAGATTCATAAAATTTTATATGAAATGATTTTTCGTCATTTTACTGATCTTTTCACGGAAGAGCAGAGTGAATCATTTTGGGGAATGTTGCTAAAGCGTCGCGAGCCCATTGTATTTTTGCTGGATGGTTACGATGAAGTTTCTGATTGTCAGCATACTGCATGTGAAGCATTAATGGCCGTGATAAAAAATCATCCTACTGCTTCACATCTGAGAATCTTGATCACTTCGCGCCCCTATGCACGCATTACTGGTGAAATGGATATTGTTTTGGAAAATATTGGATTTAAAGATGACAATATTCCTGAGTACGTTGAAAAGTATTTTAACTACTTTCAAGAGCAGGACAGTGATGTGTCTGTATCTGTTAGTAAGCCACTAACTCAATGGCTAAGTGAGCGCTCCAAAATCAGACAAATTTGTCGTACTCCTATTCATCTTGAATTATTATGTAGCGTGTGGCAATTGTATGGCGCACAATTAATGAAAGAAGATCTGGTTATTTCAGATCTGTATTCTTTAATGATTGAAAAACTAATAAGACGTTATCTCAGAAAAACTTTATCTGAAGAAAAGATGAGTTTAAGCTGGGATAAGGTTAAGCTATTTCCAGAAAGCCAGGAGATATTGCGTTTTCTCAAAGAATTAGCTTATCAAGGGTTAAAAGCTGGAAATATTATAATTCGCAAAGATCTATTCAAATCAATTGTCCATGCACAGGGAAAGGATTTTCAGGAAAAAGGAATCGTGCAGCGTTTTTTGAGCACGGGATTTTTGAATGCAGTCGGCGATAATGATGAGGATCCGCTAACCAAGGACTATTATTTCATTCACCTTAGTTTTCAAGAATATTTAACCGCCGATTATTTTGCGCAATACATTATTGAGAATCAAAGCAGCAAAGAAATTGATCTATTTATTACAGAACATAAATATGATCCAACCTATCAATTAGTTTGGGCTTATGTGGGTGGTTTGTTGAGAGACAATGAGCTTGCATTCAAGCATTATTTCAGTTTGTTAGTAAAGCCACCTCGCGATTTGTTTGGTATGTATGAATTAGCATTATTAGTACGCTGTGCTGAAGAAGCAAAATGGCCTCCTTACCCAATTCTTGATGTGTTGCTTGATTATTTAGGCAAATGGACCATCAATATTAGTCAATTAGAAGTAGAGAAGCATCAACATGCTGTTTATTTTCTAAATCAGTTAACAGCATTATATCTTGCTTGCCCACATGCTATGTTGCGAGTTAAGTATAACCGTCAAGAAGGGTTGTTTAATATCATGATGCATGAGGCGCGTGATCAACCTTACTTAGATAGCGGGAAAGCGACACTAGATAGTTTATTTCATTTGGCTGATATTGGATATTATTTGGCCCAATCAGCCAAAGAAAACTTGAATGAAGCATTAGAGCATCAAACGTCTAAGTTTGCGGCCAAGATATTATTGACACCATTCTATGGGTTGCTTAAGGCTGTTTCTATGGTGTCTTATTCTGTTATTTTTATGGCAGGCAACATACCATTAATGTTGGTCCTTAATCACTATAAAAACTATAAATTAAAACAAGCTAGTGCTATTAAATTTATGACCAAATTTGAGTTTGATGATACTCAAGCCGTAGGGCGTTTGTTTGCGCAATTAAAACATCCTGATACTCAAGTGAGACTAAGATTAGTACGTGCCATTGCGAATGTAAAATTTGCACCCGAGGTGATGCCAAAAGTTTACTTGCGTTTGGTGCGTCTTTTCACTAATGATCCTGCCTATGACGTGCGTCAAGCGTCCTATCATCAATTACTCACACTATTTCCTGAGCGAATCACGCATAATGAACCGTTGTGGTTTTTTAATTTTAGCTTGCAATACGAATCTTTGGTCAATGATATATTTTATCAACCTGCTTCATTGGTTGAAAAATTGTTTTCTTATTATCCCGATAATTTGGTCAAATTAGGTGTTGATTTTGTGAAGCAAATGAGAGTCCATTTAATAGATTACCCTCAAATTAAGCTCAAAACACATACCGCGGATAAACATTTTGGCTTAACTTGTTTGAAGCTACTAAAAAAGGATATGAATCATAAACCTATTGTGCTAGCTCTAGTTAGAGAGACATTATTACCTATTATTATATGGCAATATGCAGATATTAAAGATGAGAGTGTGAAAAGCGATTATCTAACAAACATTGTAGCGGTTGTATCACTGTTAAAATCTTCTGTTGAGGCCACGCGATTTGTATGGATCATGGCAAGAGAAATGCAAGACAAGTGCGTATCCCGAGAGCGATTTAAGGATATATTGTACCCTTTATTTTTAGGCCTGATTAATAACTCTCAATTAAAAGCGTCAATAATAGAAAGCGTTGAAAGCGATCTTTTTTCTACGTGGAATTGTCATGACAATATGGAAAGCTTTATCTCGTTTGTCCACAATGATGGCCAAGTGTTTGGCGAAAATGATTATCAATTAGAGACTGGGGTTCTAGAGGGAGAAATAAGAGCATTTGATTGCCCATATGTTGAAAATAAATCAACCATAGTTATTGCCAATGATAACGTCTATCACAATAAGGCTCACACCAAGAATGCTGTGGTACGACACTCAATTGAGCTGGAAAGCAGAATGGATATTGATGGTATTATCTATACTTTATCTCACTTTGTTTTTGTTGATCCTGATAAAATATTACACGCTTTAAGCTCAATAAATTTAGATCATATTAGTCAAAAAAACAAAGATGAGTTGATGGTTGCTTTGTTAAGATGTGCCAGTAAAATTAGAAGCCATCGTTATGCTTATTATTATTTGCCACGAATTGCATTTGGCCATATTATTCTTTACTCAGCATTATCTTTTGTCGCGGTATCTGTACTCTGCTCTCTGAGCAACTCGGATATTAATGCAACAATGATGTGTGCAAGCAATTTTTATGTACAATGGTTAAATGAACAGCTGCCATTATGGTCAGTAAATATTATGTTAGTCTATTCTACTATTTTTTACGCTAGCATATTGACACTTAATATGTCATTCAGTACCACGCGCAACATGCTTCGTAAAAGTTACACTAATGATTGGGGAGGGGATATAAGCAATAAATCTATTGTTCAGCGATTTGCTTATGGTACTGGGTTATATGATATATTTAATCTGGTAACTTTTAATTTACTTGATGCTAGTTTGTACTCGCTAACAGGTGGCCTTTCATCTATCAGCAGATTGCAAAAGTGTACCATTATTCTGAATCACATTGCAAAGCTGATTCATGAAGAAGAAGTATTTTTGTCTTTGCTAAAAGCTTATCCAAATTACCTTAGTCGACAATCACAAGCTGTTTTTTATTCTGTGTTGCGTGATAAATTAGCCTTAAGTACTACGGCCATAACCCGAGAAGGGTTTAACCATTTTACATGGTATAAGAGCCGAACAAAAATCACCTTTCAATCAGCTCATCCATTGCGCTTAACGCGAGATATACAGTCAGTCCGACTTCTTTCTAGTTACTTTGGGTGGTTGGTGACGATTTGTCGGCCGCATTGTTGGCGACAGGATAACGAGGTCTTGTCTGATCAAGCGATTGATAATGATGAAAGCGGTTTGGGCTTAGAATTTAGAGATAGTTTTTGGAACCACTTTCATCATACAAAAAAATCCTCAAAAAATAGGGATGCTGATAGTCAGTCTATTGAGCTTGTTGAAAATCCCTTGAGTATTAGCGTTCAAACCATATAAGGCACAGCTATGCTATTTATAAAACCTAAAGAAAACGATGAAAAGAAACAGCTGACTGAGACTGAGATTACTATTTCATCAATACAACCTCTGGTAACAGATAGTAGTACCACATGGTTGTCTGAACTCGGGTGCCATATTAATGACTTTTATGGGATATCCATTGTGGAAAACAGTGCTAATATCAGTGTGGTAGGCACGCTACAGGAGAATAGTCAGCTGTACTGGTATAGCAACTTCCAACCTTCTAGAACGCGCGGTTTTCTTGCGCACTATAACCAAAAGGGTGATAGGGTTTCGGCACAAATATTAAATCACGGTAATGATCGCTTGGAATTAGCAAGTATCATTACAAACAATAACGATACTTTTGTTTCTGGAGTAATTTCAGATGGGACTTCGAATAACGGGAGCATTTGGGCTGCTAAATTTAATCTTGCTGGTGATTTACTTTGGGCAAAAGAGTTAGGGGGTACTTGGAGCAATGGTTTTTCTTCGGTTCATATGACTGTATTGACCAAAAATCATTATGCCATTATTTCAACATCAGAGAACTCCGGGGTCTATGCTCTTCCAATATATAATCTGGATGATAATGGTCAAATTTTTTGGGAGGTAGCCATAAAAAATGATCTATGGCAGTCTATGGGTGCTTATGCTATTACTTCTGGTGGTGATAATGGAGAAACATCTATTATTGGGTGGCTTAATTACGATTGTGGTACAAAGAAGTGCAACACACCATTTATTGCATTGTTTTCAAAAGAAGGGGAACTCCTCAACTCCAAACAATTTTTTTTGAGTACTGTTGATAATTATCAAAAGTGGGGTTTAACTGCAATAAAATCTACTTATGATCACGGTTATTTCGCAGCAGGCGCTAATGATTGCAACATAAACGAATGCCTAGTAACTTTGCGCATGAATTCGAATGGTCAACCTTTATCAGCGACGCAATTTTTTTTTGATGATGCTGATGAAATAGGTATTGCAGCTATAGCACTTGCTACGAATGCTAATTATGCCATTGTCGGGAAGATGTATTCTGGTGGCGCTAATGTGTGTCTGATTGGTTTAGTTGATGATGTTGGTGAGCCAATTTGGATGACCGTTATAACACATGCTCGTGGTATTGTCTGTATAGGCATCACAAATTCAAGAGACGGTGGTTTTTTAATAACGGGTACTGCACAGGAAAAAGCTCAGAAAAACCCTGTTTATATTGCTTCACGTGCTATCACAATAAAAATAAATTCAGCAGGTTTTGCAGATTTACCGTCGGGATTTACCTACTACAATTATACAGATAAATGGCATCGTCAGCCTTTGCTGGTAAATGGTACTGATATTGTGTGGACGACGGAGTCGCAGCCTGGGAATGCCCTTGATATTACATCAAGCCTATCGATATTAAATTATGCGGACTTTTGTACCAAACCACAGACTGATTATAAGTTATTGGGAATATTTTTATCTGTATTAGTGACAATTGCGTTATGTCGATTAGGCTGGCAAGATGAAAAAAGAAAAGTAAAAGCCCCATGGCAAGATTCAACTTCAGACAATCCTGCGACACAACAAAAAAAACAGAGCATCGATAGTCGAAAATCGAGTTTATCTGGTGGGCTATTTGGTCGACGTTATGAGCGATTCACAAGAGATACTAATAGGAATCATGCGGGAAGTGATACATTGTCTATTGACCCGGTTATTAGGGGATTGAGCGCGTCCAAATAATCATTGCATGCCCCCTGGCGCTTTGACGCAAAAATTGAACATTCATGTTGGTCATTTTTCGGTACTAATGCCGAAAGCATTGGATAGAATACAGACATTAACAGCGAGTTTAGGTGGCTTGGTTTTTACATGTACTGTGATTTTGCGATGGTTTTATGGAAGCTGAAATTGTCGGTGGAAAGCACTTTTAAATCAAAAATTATGACACTTTCGTATTAGATATTAAGAAATCTCTTGCGCATTGGTGAGCATATTGGTGGCTGCTTAAATGATTAGCATGGTATATATTAGAGAAACAGTGCAGAGACTTAGGGAAAGCCATATTTTGCACAAGGAATAGAACAGGATGTTCTAAATGACAGGGAAGTGTGAGGTAACGTAAAGAATAACTTTACGTTACCTCAATCGTTATAAACAGTATTTGATCAACTTTACCCCACAAACTTTTTTCGAAAAACCTTAAGGGCCAGATAAATAACTTGTTTCCCAATGAATCGACGTTCTTTCCACCATAGAAGGGTATTGCGTAACAAATTCTTCCAAAGGTAAAGTCAATGCTTCCATATTGACATTACATGTATCCTTATATTGAATAGTAAAACCATGATATCTATAGAGTGTGTGCTCTAGCCATTCACCTATTGCTGCACTGCCTCTAATAAAAGGAGCAGCGTGAGAAAACTCATAATTGATAAGTGCTATAGTGTTAACAAGGTCTGTTTCCGAGTCACAACTCTTATCCCATTCAAGAACTGTTTTAAATAAACCAGCAATATCGTCCAGGGTTTCTTCTATTAAAAAAGGATCTTGATGTATTAATTCTATGTTAAAATCCGATAAATCTTTTGATATATGTTGTAGCGTTAGATATTGAGAAAAAGCATACATTCTTTTTTTTATCTCAGTGCGTACAGTAACGTGAACCCAATTGAATTTTTCCATGGAATATTTTGTGGCAACTTTATCAAGATGAAAACTAGTCATGGAGCTTCTCATTTTTAGACCATTATAATCTTCAATTGAATTTTTTTTTAGATTACGCATGGCTTCTTTATTTACGAGTAATTGATTGATCTCATGAATTACCTCGTTTACATCAGTAGTAGCATTATCATACATCTCGCTATGCCGTACACGCATTGCTTCTCTCTTTTCTGGTGGTATGTTTTGACCTTCAAACATAACGAACTCTCTATTAAACTCTTCTTGATCAAGAGGTTTGTGTGCTATCTCACAAAGCTGACACAGTTGTTTATACGCTTTAAAAGAATTATATTGGGGCGGTTGATCAAGGTCCTTGTAGTTCCAATACTTAATGGTCATAGATGTTTTTTTATTCAGAGCTTTGCCCTCAATTCTTAACTCTTTACTTTTTTGTTCTTGCATCGTCTCGAGATGCTTTTGTATGTCCGAAGATAATCGTGTATTATAATTTTGATATGGGCCACAAAGCTTAGTACGCAATGATGTTGACCATGGCGCAGTCGATAAATCACGACGAACACCAAATAATTCAGCCTTTTCTGTTTTATGCTTGAGAGCCAGTTCGTGACGCATTTTTCCTAAGCGAGATAAAAGATCATTAAAAATCTCAATCGGATTTTTGCCTTCTTTGACCGAATTTTCTAAAAAAACTGTAGCCTCTGTAATATTGGCTTCTACTTGCTGGATGTAATCTTCTTGCTGAAGTGTATGTTCGAGCTCTGAATCAGCTTTCTGAGGAGCAAATCGAGAGGGTTCAAGTTTAAAAAAATAATTTGAAGCAGCAGATCTCATTATAAAAATTTTCCAAAACAAACATGATTTTTATAATACCATAAAGAATAAAAAAAAATCATCATAATAATGAGGTTCTAGCGGTTCATTGTTATTGTTGATTTTCGTCTTTGGAGTAGAGGATTTTATTTAGCTAGCAAGATCTGGTTCCGCAGTACTTAATGTCTTTGTCATGATGATTTTAATCCATTAAGTGTTGTTATAAATGTTATTGCGCTTGAAAGAATGCTAAAGGAATTAAAACAAAAAGGAATCTTGAACATGTCTGTTGGTCAATCATTAAAAAGTTTATCTCGATACATGAATGTGCTCCGTTTATTAGCTCCCTATTTATTAAAAAATGAAGATCGTTCCATAAGGAAGCGTTTTTATTTAGCCCAAAGCTTAGTCTTAGCTACTATTATTTTAAATGTTCTCGCACCAATTTTGTATGGATACACTGTTGATATCTTCAAGGTGTCTCGTCTTCCTTCTATAGTAATCTGTGTATTATTAGCATATGGGTTAACCTGGACATTGAGCCAAGCATTGGTGCAAGTACGAGGGATGATTGCATTCAAGGTGGTAAGACGGGTGATTCGGCAGTTAAATCATAAGGCATTTTGTCATTTGCACAATCTTTCCTTGCGTTATCATCTTGATAGGAAAACAGGGTCTATTACCACGAGCATCGACCGAATTGAATATAGTGTAACAACATTGTTTTGGCATATTTTGTTTTATCTGATCCCTACTATTATTGAAGTCGTATTAATTTTAGTTGTTCTGATGATTTCTTTTGAATGGTATTACGCGGCCATATTGTTGCTTGGTATCGTGGCCTTTGTTGGTTTTACGTTATATTGCACCTTATGGGATACCAATAATTTACAACAAGCCAATGCAGATGCTAATGATACAGGCAGCAAGGCGGTTGATAGTTTGTTAAATTATGAAACGGTCAAGTATTTTAGTAACGAACAGCACGAGTCAGATCGTTATGACGCCGCACTATCTGCGCATGAAACATCTAATCTTAAAAGTGATATGACTTTTGAGTCTGTGAATCTTGGTCAAAATCTTATTGTAGGAGCAACCCTTACAGTCATGACTTTAACGTCCGGTTTACATGTGATGAATGGCTCATTAACTGTGGGGGATTTTGTTGCTCTTAACGCTTATCTACTTCGAATAGTTATGCCCCTGGCTTTTTTAGGATATGTCATCAGAGAGCTTAAAAATTCAGTTACTAATTTTGACGACATTATTGCTTTGTTAAATGAGCCTGTGGAAGTGAAGGACAGTCCTAATGCAAGTCCTTTACGTGTTGACCGCGGACTCATTGAGTTTAAAAATGTAAATTTTGGTTTTACCCAAGACCAGCAGGCATTAACAAACATTTCTCTAACAGTCTTACCTGGAAAATCTGTGGCAATTGTTGGGCACAGTGGCTCAGGAAAATCAACTTTATCTCGTTTGTTGCTAAGACTATTTGATGTTCAATCAGGATCTATTCTCATTGATGGCCAAGATATTAGTAAAGTGACGCAAGCCTCTTTGAGAGACAGTATGGCGGTTGTACCTCAAGATACAATGCTGTTTAACGAGACTATTTATTACAATATTGCCTATGCGAAGCCAAATGCTCCTAGAGACGACATCATCAAAGCGGCAAAAGCTGCGCATATTCACGACACTATTATGAAGTTGCCTGATGGTTACGACACTATTGTAGGAGAGCGTGGATTAAAAGTATCCGGGGGCGAGAAGCAACGAATTGCTATAGCTCGAGCTATTTTAAAAGAACCTAAGATTTTTATCTTCGATGAAGCCACGTCTTCTTTAGATAGTAAAACTGAAAGTGATATACAAAGTAATTTGTTAGAAATCTCTCGGGAAGTTACTACATTAATGATTGCTCATCGACTTTCAACCATTACTCATTGCGAAGAAATTATTGTTTTAGAAAATGGTCAAATCATTGAACGAGGCCGCCATCACGAGTTGTTAACTTTAGAGGGTGCTTACGCAAAAATGTGGCAACAACAAGTCAAACACAAACAAGAGTGAAAAAAAGAACAAGACTATGAGTCTTTATCTTCTAGTGTTGTTGTATAACCTAAAATTTTGTGAGGATCACTTCGATGTTGGACAAGGATGTTGTCAGTACGGCACGTGAAACGACTCTTTTTGAGTGGACCACCCAGGGTGGTGTTGACCCATTAGTCATTGATAGGGCAAAAGGTGTTTATTTTTGGGATAGTAACAACAAACGTAACTGCTCACCCCTATTATCCGCTGCTTGGCTAACAGGGGTGAACGAAATCGTCACATTACATTAACGTCTCACTTATAACTCGATGTTTCCCTGAAGCGTCATGCTCACAGCGACCAAAGTGTTTATCCCCTTATGTTTCATCGTTTGCAAGTAACTCGAAATACGGCAATAAGCCTTGGCATATTTTTCAGTATGAACGCAGCCGGATATCTTTTGCTTCACTTTTGTCATGCGTAAATCGCGCGTTCAGCACGGTTATTTGTAAATGGCACATGGGGATGTTTTGCAAACAGTAAGACAGACTCATATTTTTCAAGACGCTCCCATAAATTATGTGCATCGGACTTGGCTAGTTTACCACGCCGTTTTGTTGTTTTTTCTGGAATAGGAGGCAGTTCTTTTTTCCCTGCAGCTAGAATTTTTTTGTATAGGTGTACGATCAAGCTGACGACCTGTACCTGTTTCTCAGCAGGTTGAGATGCTTCATAAGCAGCAATGATAAGAGATAAAAAAGTTGCTGTAGGATTCATTTTTTCTCTATATTTTTTTCAAAAATTATTTTTGTATAACCGTAGCACAATCATCTTTTTTATCATAAAGATACATTTGGTAACTTTTTTATCATTTTTCTATAGTGATACTAGGTAATTTTTTGTATAATTAAAAAACATTTTTCAAGAGATAAAGCAATGTATACAAAAAAGGAACCTATAACAAAGTCTGAGCAAGATGTGGTAGTGAGTAAGCCAGCAGGCGCCAAAAGAGAAAATAGTTTGTACCATTACATTGCGAATTTCCAAGAAGATGTATATCAAAGGGACTTTTCAGTGTCTCCTAGTGGTAATGAACAAAGACACGCCTGGTATATTACTGCACCAGTGGTTACTGATCCTAAGTTGTTTCCTGATTTTGTATTGAAAAAAGAGCATTTATCGATTGATAGAGATTTTAATATTCATGTCGATGTATTATCTCCTCATCATTACACGGCTATTTATCAACATGCGAGTACATCTACTTGTAGTAGAGTGATTCATGTGTATTTTGATTCTTGTGGCGGGTATCGTTCTGCTCATGTAACAGAGTATTCAGGCGATAATTCGCTCGGCACATCTGTGTTGAATGAGAAAACGGTATATACCATAACCTCTCAAAAACAATTCAAGGCCTATAAGCAGTTATTAACTGATTTGCTTGATTTAAAAACACAAATTTATTTGAAAGCAAATGAAGATGCACCGATCCTGAATGACAAGTTGACTTCGTTGTTGCAGCAAACAGCCTCGACAGAAAATTTTGAGATTATTAAAGATACCTTACAACGATACAAACAAGCGCTTTGTCTTGTGAGCTTGTTAGACGAAGCTATTGTACAAGATGGCCGAAAGTGTTTTTTGGATATGTTTGAGCGTGGGATCAAACAGTATGAACAACGGTTATTAGGAGTAAAAGGTGCTCCTTCATTGCCTTCTTTAGAAGCAGTCGCAGTGCCTGATAGTGAGAATGCATTTACTCTGAGGCCTATTGTTAAGACGGGTAAAAGTGTATTGAACACAGTTAGTGAGGATGGCAGGGCTTTGACTGCACTACAAGATCAAGTTAATACATTTGTGACCAATTTTCAAAGTGATCCGAATCTCTTTGTCAAGAGCGTGACGTATGTGGAGGTGTTGACCGTACAAAAAAATCTTATTGAGCTTTATATTGGTAGTACGACCTCTTCTTTTACGTCTCAACTGAAAAAGTTGGATAGCCAGCTGACCAAGCTTTTAGAGGATATGGTAGGTTGTTTTAATGTATTAGTGCTATCTGGTGATATAGGTGTTATGTCCAAGTTGTTTGGCATAGAGCCCTACATCGACTTAAAACCAACGTATTGGTCCTTATTGGAAAAAATAGAGCAATTGGCTGTGGATATACGGACATTTAAGGAAATTGAAATACAGCGAAAAAAATATATTGCTATAGCGAATGATTTATATGCAAATTCTTCTGTCTATCGTTCGGTGTTTTATTTATTTCAGCAGGTTGAAAGCGAAATGTTATTGTCATGTCCATCCGTGACAATACACGCGAGTCTGGGCGTGTTAGCTGTGGCTATCATGCGATGTGATTTGGAGGTGGTTCAAATGTATTTGGAGCAGGATGTATCTCCTAATTCGGTACAGTTTTCTATTATTGGCCATGCTGGCTTTTATAACATATTGTATTTTTTGGTTATTTCTCAGCGCTATAACTATCTACCGTCGTTTTTTGATGATCGAAAAATGACCGATCTTATATCGCTTCTTTTTAAACATGGTGCAACATTGCGTCACCAAAAATTGCTTCGACATGCTGTGCCTATTGATATAAAAAAATATAGCCGAGAACTGATGCTTAGTGATAAGACATTAGCATTGGCAGAAGCACCAGGGCTTTATGATTTTAATGCTGATTATGTTTTGTTGGCTACTCAAGAAGATGATGCTATGGAAAATATCTTAGATATTGTTTCAACAGATTATCGTTTGGCAGCCAATCCTTTGATGAAGCCATTGTTTGATTATTGTGATGACAAGTATTTGCGCCCGGAAGATTCTAATATTGCTACGCTTACTTCTTATTACTTGGCGCTTGTTTTGGGCGTTCACCAGGAGCATGGCGGCAGCATGAAATTTCAACATGAAGTTTTCTTTTATCGCTATGCATTATCGTGCTATGTATTTGCTGATGAGATAGAAAAAAAGAAGGCTGTTTTTGATGAAAAGAACGCTCGGTATACGTATGTTTTTACAGGCGCAGAAAAATCTATTTGTTCAGTTAAGGAGGTTGAAAAGTTGCGCGCTATACTACAGGAAATAAATAGTATGTCTTTATCGATGGGTGATGGTGGATTGCGGAGTATTAGAAAATTTATTGATAAAAGCATAAGATTTTCCTGGGAAAGCAAAAATGAAGAGCAAGAATATCTATCGAGTTTTGCAGGTTATTTATCAACACTTGCTATTTTATTACCTACTTTTGATGATTATGAGGTGTTGTTTAAATATCAATACTTAATGTTAAAGTCTATGCAAAAGAGAAATGTACCCATAAGAAACGTCGGGGCTTATATATTAAAAGATAGCTTGCCTGAAGAGGTACAAAGACAATTGGAAAAAGGCCAAAAATACCAAGCTTGCTTGAAACTTTTTCCAGCGCCTCCCTCAAACCGGTCTTCTGGACTTTTTAAATCTTCGAGACCAGCGCCCCCAACAGACAGAATATTCAGCACAGGGAGTGTCCTGTTCGTTGAAGGTTCTTCCTCCTCGAAGAAATCCTCATTAAAGCCTAAATCGAACGCCAAGTCTTTCGTAACCAAAATGCCAGGCCTTGGATAAAGCATCGGCACATTTAGTTGCTTCGGATCTTAGCGGTTGCAAACTGAGCATGGGCTTCTGCGTTCTCTGTTTTTGCATTTCTTTGGTGAAATCATCAACATTCAGATTGGTGCATAAGTCGATGTTTTCAGGCATCACTCCAGTATCGCAACTATGAGTTTTGTCGAATGAAATACTATGTTGCAAAGATGGAGATACAACGCTCCCATAGCTAGATTACATATTTCATTTAGATTTAAATATGTATTTTTTGTGTTATAATGATTCAAAAATATCCCGGGTTATTCATGAAAAAATTATTCTTGCTCTTCACTATCCTCTATACTTCCTTCGCATTTGCGGGGGCTTCTTGTAAATCTTATAATGAGCGCGCATTTAATGTGGTGATAAAAAACAACACTGGCGAAACTTGTACACTCATCGCACATACATTAAACAATGGTTTTTATTCCGATGAAAACAAACTCCCCATGACTATTCCAGATAAAAAGCAGAGTCAGCCACTTCAACTGTATATCCCTTCTTATGTTTTAATTTGGTTACTTGCGGCTAATATAGAGCTCAGTTATCAATGTGGAAACGATAAGTTTGTGACCATTGAGTCACAAAAAGAGCGTTCCCCTGGCGATAGTCTTTTAGGTATAAATTCCGTGATAACAATCACAGGTTCTATTTTATCTTTGTCTAATATGGACGCAAAGTATAGTTATATCCGAGGAAGTTGCGAAAAAAATCAATCTAGCACGATCTATTGGACGTTTTATTAGTAGTGTATGAGGTCTTAGATAGATCAAAAGCTCTTTCCTATGCGTTGTTTTTCATGATCTAACAACCATTGCTGCCACTAAGACGATTTGAGTGCGAGAGCGTTCGACATCGTTTACATGGATGAAAGGATACAAGTAAGGCTTCTTATGCCATTTTATAGAATTCGCAAAGTTATGATTTTCGTAGCTATTCAGCAGAATTAATGTGGAAAAATCACAGTAACTCTGCTGAATAGCACTAAAGGGCTCTTCATTTAGATAGACTAATAAGTCATGGATGAGCTGTCGCTTGAAATAGATGCGCTATCACTTGCCGTGTCATCAATTATTTCTGGTACCGGACAATGTTTCTTGCAGGCAAGAATTAAATTATCTAAAGCTGTTGCCAATCGAAGAGAGCCTTGTGGGCTAGGGTTCATGATATTCATAGTCATGCCAATGATTCCAATAGAAAGAGCGAAAAATACAGCTAGATTCATCAATGAAAGCATACCCGGGGCAAACGAAAAATCCACGCCGCCAGTCAGTGCCAAAGAAAGTACTATCAGTAGAAAAATGGGGATCAAAAATAACGCAGCGACTACGGCTGGCATAATCAAAGTTGGAAATGTGAGATACAAACCCAACATCATAGCAGCTGAAAGAGCTAGTAGCCTTCTACTGCCGTAATTAAGATCATTTTTTTGAACAGCAAGTTCATACAACATTTTCAAATCAGCTAGAGCCTCGCGATATTGCAGCGCAGTGAGTGAAGAGTCTGCTTCTTTTGTTTGTTGATAAGCTCTCAAAGAATCTACTAGCATTTTACTTTTGTTTGTGCACGCAATATACATATCTTTATCAAAGTCAATATAGGACGAAAGCCAAGTTGGATGCCAGGCTTGAATATCTTCAATGACACGCAATGCTTCTGTAATCTCAGCATGAATGGGGTCATTTCGAAAAACATACTCAGCATTGGGTCGAGTAGCCTCTGCATAAGTATGCCATAATCTATAACGCAGGTTTAGCATGGAAGCCTGGTTTCTACTTAATAGGTCCCGTTGGACTTCAATTTGCGGTTTTAATCTCATATATTTTTTCCTAAAAACGTTGGTATTACAACACACTAAATTTTTTATAACCCTATATTGAGCAAGGTAAAAAATAGTTTATGGTCAAAGAATGAATCAGTAATTTAGCTGATATTATGGATGTTTTACCTTCGTTGAAGATTCTTCCTGCTCTTGAAAATAATCATTAAAACCTAAATCAAACGCTAAATCTTGGGCAAGTTGATTGTGTGAATCAAAATGTTTGGCCTTGGATAAAGCATCCGTACATTTAGTGACTTCGAAAGGTTCGTATTCTCTTAGAGCTGTAGCATATTGCGCATAGGCTTCTGCTATTACAATTTTGTCATTTTCTTCAAGCGGTGTATCCACTAATCGGTCTGCTAATTTCACTGCGTTTTCAAGGGATTTAAAGTATTTGACCATTGCTGGTGGGTTCATGTTGTAATATTTAAAGCTTTGATCGATCTGTTTTTTAATCCCTGTAATTTCAGAAACTAGTGCTTTGGAACTTAGCCAAGATTTGGGTAATGCCCAAGTGAGAGGTATGCTGTCGACATGCCTAAAAAGACGAATATGATGCGCTATCATTTTTATTCTCCAAATATGTATGAACTGAATTCATTCTGGTATCAGTTTAAATAAACAACAACAAGATCAAAACGTAAAATCAACCTGTTTTTCAGGGATGGGATTGTTTTTATATCTCTTTTCATCCTCATGTATACGATCAAGCTGACGACCTATACCTGTTTCTCTAATAAATCGAAGCATATGTTCCTTGTGTTTCTTGGTAGGTTGAGATGCTTCATAGGCAGCAACAATAAGAGATAAAAAAGTTGCGATAGGATTCATTTTTTCTCTATATTTTTTATTCAAAAATTCTTTTTGTATAACCGTAGCACAATTGTCTTTTTTATCATATGGATCATCGCTCGCGTTAAGATGATACATATCAGCTCTTTCGTGTGCACCAATAATAGAACAGTTTGGAAAAAGATGCCTGGGAATGACTGCCAGATAAGTGGAGACTTGTTGTTTTTCTGAAATAGAGCCTTTCACATCTATAGCGATTGATTCATCCTGCGTGATTACTTTTCTCTTACTTTGACGTCGATAACTGATAAAATGTCCTTCGGTGGTATACACCGCAATATGACCAGGCGTAATATGTTTTATTTCTTCTGTTGACAATACGGTTTTATCAAAAAATTTTTGTTTGATTTGTTTTCTAGTCGCTTCGTTACCCGTGATCACAGTTGCACAAACAAAAAAAGTGTAACAACCGGGTTTGATGTGTTGTTTTACAAAACTCTGACAACGTGCTGAGTAAACTTCAGAGGATTCGGTTTCTTTTTGATCATGTGTGATTTGAATAACGTAACCAGAGGTATTAGGAATAGTCCTAATAAGATTTTCTTCACGAACATAGTCGCCCGATGGACTACGTTGAATAGTGGTATAGTTCTTATTAGTAATAAGACTTAATTTGGGTTTTAGGATTGTTTGTATTTTTTCAAATCCTTTTGACCACATGATAATAACTCGTGACAATTAAACCACCTTATACTAGCACCTATACTCACTACGTACAATTAGTATCCACTTAATTCTTTTACATCTTTGGGAGAAAGATTGGTCTTCGAATACTCATATATTGATGCAAATGTAGCTTCTCATTGTACGACCTTTTAGTAGGTCAATGAAACACCGAATAAATACTATTCGGTGTTTAAAAATTTAGACGGTATAAGTTTGTCCCATCTCAATAGACTCATTGATAATGACACCGAGTTTTTGCATTTCTTTGGTGAAATCATCAACATTCAGATTGGTGCATAAGTCGATGTTTTCAGGCATGACCAAACCATTTATAGAAGAGCCTTTGCTAAGATGCATGCATTGTCCTGCGCTCATAAAGAGAAAACGCACGTTGCTAGGGGTGTGACGGATGGTGTATTCATTGCCGTCGCTACCTCGAACGACAAATACGCCTTTCCAATCTTCTGATCCAGCGTATGCGCTTGTCAACCAGATGGATGATGCTGCAAGTGCGAGTACGATTTTTTTTACCGACATATCTATTCCTTAGTTAATTGGACGTTGCGATTATATAATCGCTGGGTATTTTTTGCATTCATTTTTGGCGAGTGAAGGATCACTAAGAAATATCTTACAAGATTATCCTCAAACTGTCTGTGTTCTTGTTTTGATCAAAATCATATAATTCGCACCTTATTGCTGAATAATAATAACAATATAGTACGCATTGATTTAAAATAGTTAATTTTGAATTGGGATTATTATGAGCTATGAATTACCAGATCTTAAAACGATGGGGATATTTAGTGCAATTGCTATTCCGATATTGACACTCTTTGGGGTTGTTTATAATAGACAGTCCCAGTCAAACACCGCCTCGTCGTATTTATTAGATCAAAACAGTAAACTTGTTACAGATGCTCTAGAGGAATATGTTGAATTTCTGCGGAAAGTAGATGCAGATAAAGAGATAATCGAGGCTGTTTTGCGTGAACAAGATTCAGATTTTTCTGTTCTTGAAGAACAAGTTGCGATAGAAAAATCCAAAATGAAAAGTTCTGTGACTGTTGCAGGAATGACCCATTTTCAAAACTATCCAAATGCAAGTAAAAAGCCCAGAAGTTCTCGATACTCCGAATTACTTAGAGAATACAAAGAACTATTCAAGACTTATCCTGTTCTTGGATTAGAGCGACTAACTACCAATGAAGCACAAACCAGCTTGACGTTGCAAATGGTTGAGCAAGCCCACTCAAATTGCGAAGAACATCATGCCAAATTCTTGGGGATAGCTGAAGAATTGTTATCTGAATCAGGTATTCTAATGCAAAGCGTAAAAGATGTTTTTAGAGAATTTAAAGTATTAGAAAGATCAACAGCGATGACGAGGAAGTAGACATGTTTGAAACATTAGAAAGTAATTCTGGAAAAATTTGTTTAGTACTTATTGGGGTAACAACTACTGGAGGTGATCCTGCCCTGAACTGTCGGCCACCCTGCTAAGAGAGTAAAATCCTTAAGCAGAGGTGAAAAATGAAGAATAATTATTTGGAACAAAAATTAACCAGGAAGAAATACAGTCCTCAATTTAAAGATCAAGCTTTAGAACGGGCAGATAAAGAAGGCGTACCTCAAGTGGCAAAAGATCTTGATTTGGCAGAATCGCTTTTGTATTCGTGGCGTGCCCAACGCAAACAAGGTGGTAATACACTGGAAAATCAAAAGCTTCAACAAGCGGAATTAGCTCGTTTGAAACGAGAAAACACGAGGCTTACTGAGGAGAATGCCTTCTTAAAAAAAGCGGCGAAAAAATTCAAAGCAACAACAAACAGCAACCATCAGTTACCTGTTGCCCCTAATTTGTTACAGCAGCATTTCTTTGCCTATAAACCCAATGAAAAATGGGTCAGTGATATAACGTACTGCTGGATAGAAGAAGGCTGGCTCTATCTCGCTGTTGTTATAGATTTGTATTCACGTAAGGTTGTTGGCTGGGCCATGTCGGAACGTATGACAAAGAAATTGGTCATAGATGCGCTACAAATGGCTATATGGGGCCGAAAACCTCCCCGCGGACTCATTATTTATGTATTGCTGTTGCTCTACTCATAGTAATAAGTCTCTAGTATCTGTATTTACTATTCTGTTTTTCCTTGGGCTACATTTCCAACGTCAAGATTTGAGATAGATAAGATGGTGGAAGATGTATTTAATTATTTAGTGTCGCACCAATTCCAAAGGTATGTTCGAGCGATTTTTGATCAAAACCAAGAAATATCTTAGTAGATATTTGGTTTTGACTGTGGCTACTTTGCTCGAAGCATTGGCCGCTGTAGGGCGCGCTTGTTATTTATACAGGTCATTATATGAGCTATCCAAAGAAAACTATGCTGATGGACAGCATGCTGCTTATATTGGATTAAAAACATTAGGGCTATTTGTATTGTCTTTGTTACATACGTTGGTTGTTTTGTGTCGACTGATTAGTACCGTTTTTTCGAATATTATAAAATGTGAGACAGATGGTGTGGTGATTTCACAAACCAAAGATAACAACTCCATCTCAAATGCAATACAAAGATACAGAGATTTCATTAAAGAGGCCGGTGCTAATAGAAGGGCTATATCGCAATGTATCAGTGAGTATTATTCAGAAGCCTCAGATCTGAATAAGCGTCTTGATGCTAATAAAAAACAGTCTGATGTATTGATTAAAGGAATAACCTATTTCCAGGATAGAAAATCTAAAAGCAGTAGAGAATCTGGTTCAACATATTCTAAATTGTTAGCGGTATATCATGAGTTGGTTGTGACCTATCCGACAGGAGAGTTTGAGGATTGGACAACAAACGAAGAGATGCGTCGCATTACTGTTGCACTGGTAGAAGAGGCGCATTTAAATTATGAAGAACATCACCAGAAGGTATTAGATGTTGCTAGTGAATTATTGGGAGATTTAGATGCCACGGTACGTCTGATTAGAAACCATATAGCCAATACAGATACTCATCAATCTAATATGAAGATGTGAGGGACGAAATGAATAGATATTTTACTCCTATTGCAGAGAATGAGTTGAAAAAGGATTTATTTCAGCATCCAGGTGCTTATGTTGTAAAGCCATTTGCATCGTATCAAGAATTTGGATGGGAGTTAGGAAACATTGTTGTTTCCCCTTGTAAATATTTGGTTTTGACTGTAGCCACTTTGCTCGAATCATTGGCTGCTGTAGGGCGCGCTTGCTATTTTTATAGGTGGTTGTATGAGCTATCCAAAGAAAACTATGCTGATGGGCAGCGTGCTGCTTATATTGGATTAAAAACATTAGGTGTATTTGTATTGTCTTTGTTACATACGCTCGTTGTTTTGTGTCGACTGATTAGTACCGTTTTTTCGGTACTTTCAACTCTTTGTAGAAGTGAACCACCAGTTGCACCACAAGCACCGTTAAGAGACCGGCTTGAGTTGATCACACATGCAATGGAAAGATATGAGTCATTCATGACAGAAGCAGGTGATGATAAAAGAGCTATATCGCGAAATATAAGAGAATATTATTCAGAGGCTTCAGAGCTAAGTAAGCGTCTTGATGCTAGTAAGAAACACTCTGATGTATCGATTAAAGGAATAACCTATTTCCAAAGTGAAAAATCTCAAAGCAGTAAAGAATCTTGTTCAACACATTCTGAATTATTAGCCGCATATCATGAGTTGGTGAAAACCTATCCAAAAGGAGAGTTTGAGAATTGGACAACAAACGAAGAGATGCGTCGAATTACTGTTGCATTGGTAGAAGAGGCGCATTCAAATTATGAAGAACATCATCAGAAGGTGCTAGAGGTTGCTCGCGAATTATTGGGAGATTTAGATGCCACGGTACGTCTGGCTGGAAACCGTATAGCCAATGTAGTAGAAAACAGATTGAATTGAGGAGATGGAAATGATTGATGCATTAGAAAATAACTCTGGAAAAATCAGCATTGTTTTAGGCTGTTGTGCTTTGGCAGGAGGAGCAATTTTATTGGGTATGATTCCTGGCGGGGCAGTGCTTGTGACTGCGTATGGAACGCAGTTAATAATAGGTACCACTGCGACTTGTGTGGCCGCGGTAGCTGCGGGAGCAAGTTATTATAGAAAAGAGATTTCCAATCAACGAGCACTAGAACAGGTTCATTGCCGCCAAATCTGGACAGATAGATGGACGAATGTCCTTAGATAATTTTAATATCACACTAGATAATACTCAAATAGGACAGCAACACGGGTTATCTCTGAAACACTCGAGCATGAAAGGAGACTCTTTGCATGGGGCAGGATTGTTTCATTTGTCTGATGATTCACAGGCTCAAATTGACGCCATAAAGTTTGCCTATACTGCGCACCCTGAGTTAATCGACAGCAGTTTGATCGCGCACTCTTTGCAAGACGATAGTCAATTAAGCTATGCCGGTCAGTCTGGGATAGTGGCCGATAAATATCGGCATACGGGTTTTGTGCGGGTTCTGCCACAAGGTTCAGATAAAAAAAATACGTTGTATGTGCAAGCGAAAGCAGCCGAATTAGAAGGTGGCGGGGCGTTGGAGAATGTCGTCTATGACATCGAGCATTTTAGTGACGCAGCGAAATTTGTTGCGGGACTTGGGAAATATGCAAAATACCAAGTGAATAAAAGTTTATCTTTGGTTACAAAAGACGATGTTTCATTGTCACATTCTATTGCGCGTGAGTGTGATATTTCTGTAAAAGCAGCCAGTATTGTGAGCTCTTTTGAGTATGACAAAGCGTATCGTTTATCGTTTATGTCTACTCAAGGGGATATTACTCTGAATAACAACTTAAAGGCCTTGAATATTTATGCAACATCAGCCCGACATATTTTTGAAAATGGCGTGGCCTATGCGAGTGATAAATTATTTTTTGATGCACAGGGTAATATTGAAAACAGAGCGTACATTGGTTCTGGAAAATATACTCAATTGTTGGCCAAAGGGAATGTTCTTAATCTATGTAAAGAGCAAGCGTATCAAGGTCAATATGACAGCAGACGTTATTATCAAGCAGGGGTGATTGCAGGCGGAACAGGGGCTGATACAGATGGTATAGGATTGTATATCAAGGCAGATGGACGGGTTATTGCGGAGGCTTCCGATTTTATCAGTCAAGGTATCAATTATATTGAGGGCAAGAAAGGCGTCGATTTTAAAGCAAAATACCACGTTTATACCAGCTTGCAGCAAACACAGGATGTTCACTGTGGAGATAAACATAAAAGTCGCTGGAATATCTTGAACGATGCTAAATTGGCTTGGGATAAAGTAAGAGATAAAAAAATTCAAACGCTTGTAACGGATACGGATATAGGTACATCGCATGTTTATTCGGGTAGCGCTCGTAATATTATTCGTTCTGGTGAAGGAGAGGTGACATCGATTGCAGCGCAATTTGTTTCACCAGAAGGCACTGATGTGTATGCAAGAGGAGATGTGAAACTATATGGCTTGAAAACAAACAATAGAGTACTTGAAAACGTCAATTATCGCCTAGACTGGTTTGATGCACAACGCGATCATGTATACCAGTCTTCACAGCCTACTTTATGTTTAGACAATGGCACCACCAGGATTCATTCAGCAGAAGGCAATATCGATGCAAGAGGCGCCTATTTTATTGGTTCTGGAAATATAGAAATGCGAGCCAAAAAGCGAATCATTTGGGATGTTGATGTATTAAACCATGATATGACAGAAAAAAGTCGGTCGTTGGAATGGTCAATACCTGGTATGGGTGCTTGGGATAGCTATAAACGTGGAGGAAGGGTTGGAGAAGTTGGTGCAGCATTTGATCCAAGTTTGGGTAAAATGCGTTCGTTATACCACAGTCAATCTGGTTCAGAACAATTAGCGAATACTACAAATTTAGGGATTGATCTGGCTAATACCGGCAACAATTTGATGCGTGGTATGACTCAGGGCACTATGAAAAATGAATTGTTGGCAAGATATGGGTTAGGTCATGACGGGCATTTTTCCCCATCTGTGACCCTTTCCTACACTCAAAAAAAGACGAAAACCCAGTTCCAAACGCAAGGACAAGGCGGTATTCAGCGGGGTGGTCATGCAGTATTTATAGCCGGTGAGGGTATTGATATAGGGGGCGGTGATTTTCATGTGGATGGAAATATGGAATTCAATACACCATCGCTTATAGTGCATGGCAAACCATTGCATTCAACAACTCACCAAACCGCACATACCGAAAGTTTTGGGATCGTGGGAGCAGAAGGCATTCAATCTTTAGGTTTGTCTGTAAACAAAACGAATACCTCATCCACACATTATATCAATACAATACTTTCTGCGGGCGGGAACATGTCTTTGCATCATAACGGTGGCAAGATGCAAAAATGTATATTAAATACCTCAAATTTACAGTCTCAGTCGTGGAATGCAAAGATTGTTACTTTGACCGTTCAAGATCAACAAGATACTCGTCAAACAAAAACCCAATCATTGAGTCTTTCTACAACCTGTCAAGTTGGTTTTTATCAAGGGAAGAGCGATAAACATACCACGACTCAACATAGTGGCATTCATGTGATAGAAGGCATTAACTCTAAAGGCCACGAAGTCGAAGTTGATAAAACTCATATGATAGGGGGCAAGATCACTACGGATGGTGTCAATCATTTTAAAACAGGCCAGCTTATTGCCGAGTCATTACCTGATACTGAGGATTTTCACGGCCTGGGCCTCTCGGGAAATCCACATGATTTGGGACGAGCCTTTGGTCATAAACCGTCTGATACTGCGGGAGAACCATTGATTGCCTCTCTGGCTTTCCAAATGGATGCCAACGACTATGTTGCGATGCAAATACCCGTTATTTACGGTCGCGAGGGAACCAAATTAGATACGCCCAATGTACAGGGCGGTATTGTAACGCAACATCCTGAGGGCGCCATAGTTATAAAAAATCATCATACTCATTTTGCGGTAGATATTCCTTTAACGAATGAACTGTATTTAAAGAATGCACAAACCCATGTTAGCGGGGCAGAAGATCGGCTAAATACGTTACTGCATCCTAAGCCATTTCATCATGATCCGGTTGATTTTGGGCGTCCTGAACCAATTGTCCCTGTAAAAGAAGATGCAATTGATACTGCATTACATCGTTCTCGACGTCGTAAAAACAGGAAGGTGTCATCCAGAGCTGATGAACATATAGATCCAATCTCTGATGCCAAAGCGCCAGTTTTTACAAACGCACAGAAAAATCCGAAAAACCAAAACACAACCGCGGTCGCGACCTTGGCAGAAGCCTATGGCGGAGCTGTTTTTGAGGAGATGGCAAAAGGAATAGATGCAAATATCTTGGAGAAAACATCTCACTCGAACATCAGTAAAAAAGAACACCTAAAGGGAGGAAAGCATGTTCGTAAATTAGGTGGATTGTGGAGTTTAGGGATGAATTCTGAATTAGCACTTTTGGATGATAATGTGGCCAAGGAAGATACGTTCAAAAAAGGAGCGGCGTTAACTGTGGTGGATGCCTGTATAGATTGGGGCATAAAAGCTGGTTTAAAAAAAGTAGGTTTGGCAGGAGCCGCACCTCCGGTAGCGGCTGGATTACTCATATCTGAGGTGGCGGATGTTTTTTATGATGAAGAAACAATTCAACACATTAGACAGCAAGGTGTTGATAATCTGGAGCAAGCACAAGACTATTATCGCCATGGTCGATTTTTTTCTAGCTTGATAATGCAGCGTGCTGCTGTTGATAAAATTGCTTTTACGACGCTGGCTGAAGCAGGGCATAAACTTATAAACAAGTCTAATGTACTTGCGGATAGTATGGTGGCTGGTTTTAATACTCTTTTAAATAAAAATGAGCCTGAACAATCAAATCATATAGACCTCCCACAAAGACCCTAGAAAAGCAAGACTAAGGAAAACCTGCAATTGCGATAGAACAACATAAGTGTTATTTTCTTCGCGTAAAAAAATTAGTCTAGGACTCAGACCGAAAATCATAGTGTGTTATGTAAAATGACTTGATCTTGCTTGAGTAAACTTACTGGTTTTCATGGACGATTTTGCCTGCACCTGATTTCAAAACACAATTCATTTAGCTCTCTTACTCAAGAAGGCTGTTAAGTGATTTTTCTATAATTCAAAGGAGTGATATTATGAAAAATATTGCGGTTCATCCTCAACAAATCACACGCAATTACACGATCCAAGCTTGGGATCAAGAACGTAAAACCTATACCAACGAAGCAAGTGTGGCAAAAATTTTTCTGCGTGCAGGCCAGCTATTTGTAAACAATCGTCGTATTTTGCACCCTAGCTTTTATGCCAATACTAATACGATAAGCTGGTGTGAAAAAGGGGAGAAATTTTTTAGCGCCGGGGTCCTTCATTTAACGGACGATGGTTTATCATTGTCTGGCCATTTTTCTCATGGCACAGATGTGAAAACAGCGTTGCCTTATATGGTTTGTGGTATCACAGATCCTTTGGTGTACAAAAATTCTCTTAGCGAACTACAACATCCTACACCAATCCTTCAAATTGATTATGTCTATACAGAAAATCTATTGGGAGATAGCTTCCCAGTGTTACGCGTACAGCTGAAAGCTTCAGACAATCTAGATTGGCAAGATGTCACTCATTGTGCAACTACTACCATTAACCCTGAAACAAATGGATTGAATATCACTCTGGAAAGTCCAGAAAAACAGTCTGTATTCTTTTCCGGTATGACAAAGAGTACCTTTGAAATTTCAGCAGATACAACGTCATTGACAGGAGATATAGAAGCTCAAAATGGAGAAAAAAATGTTTGGACTGCTCATTTAGCGAATCCAATCATCCAAAATTTCATAGAAGAGAATGTACCAGCAGTAGCATTAGTTGCAACAGATGATTTGTCTGTGACCGAGCTACATACTATTGCCCCATCGTCGGATGCGATGCAACAAAATTCTCAAAATTTACTGATTGAAAATATGAAATGGGCTATTGGTCAAATGGACAACGATTGGTTGAATCAGTTCTTTGGTGAAGTACAGCCAAATCTTTCTGCTGAAAGACAACAATCCATCAACCAAGATCTCAGTTTTTATCAAACAAAACTGGCCATTGCCTATATGGGATGGGGATTAGATAGCATGTCAGGACAAGGCGCACCAAAGACGCCCTTAACATCCGATCAAAAAACTCAATTGGAAAACTATTTAAAAACAGGGCTTGCTAAGGAGCCAGGATATAACCTTCAGATGAATATCATCAATCGCTTGGCGTTTGTTGGCGCAGCACCGCGTGTACAGCAGTATATTGATGATACTGCATCGAATTGGGCACAGCAATTGTATGATGCCATCATCTCTCCTCAACAAATTATTTTGATGGTCAATCGAATTTCTATTGCTGGAGATATGACGCTGGTTAATCGGTATTCGACTTTGCTTTATACGCTACAATCTAGTGGAGATTTGGCCACGCAATATCATAAAACCATTCTATTAGCTTGCCTTACAAATCTTACAAACAACGCCAAATTAGATGATAAAGATCAACTGTCTTGGTTGACTGATTATATTCAAATTTTTATTAATCAATATATTACTCTCCCAACAAACCCTACGGCTGCTCAAGCTGCTAAACAACAATTAGCACAAGATATGAAATCGGCTGCGGAGCAAATGGGGGGTGTGCTTGCATTAGCGGATGCGCTTGCAAATGCGATCACAGCGGCTGGTCAAACAGGCACTATCTTTAGTCGTGCATCTGCCGCAGAAGACTCCTTTATAGCCAATAATCCTAAGTTATTGGAACTAGGTGCTTCCGTAGCAAAATGTATAAAAATAGCGATGTGGGTGGGATCTCTGATTGCTGTTATTCAGGGATTTGAAAATTGGAAATCGTTAGATACTCTAGAAAAAGTAAACTTAATTACCACTTTGGTTCAATTGACAGGCCAAGCTATCGAAGCTATTCCGGATCTCCTAAAAATAGGAAAGGCTGCCTTTGAAGATCTGGTTGATTTTAAAAATTTGATATCAGGAGAAAATGCACTAGGTGAAATTGGTTCAGGTTTAGAATTTGCCGACGGTGATTGGTTAGGCAGTGGTAATAAAACGATAGAAGCGATGTTTGATGTGGAAACCAAAGAAATTAAAATTGAAGGTACAGTGTTTGATAGTTTGCTGAGTGGGGGAAGACTTTTTTTAAAATGGCTGGGACCAGCATGCGCAGCTGCTTTTGCTGTTGTGAATACAATCACTTTCTACAAAGATATCAGAGACGGCGCTTCTACAGAGCAAAAAGCGTTTGATGGCATTATTGCTGCCAGTGCCGCAATTGAAACAGTATGTTTAACCCTGGAGCTTATGGAAGTTAGTGCAGCTTTTGGTCCCGCTGGCGCTATTTTTGCTGTGATTGGTTTGATATTTGTTATGGTGGAATTGTTTAAACCAAGTTCTCCGCCTGAATCTCCTGTTGACATCTTTATGGATAACAATCTAAGACCGTTTATCACTAGCTTGCCATCCGCACCTAAGGCCCAATATCGTGCCGCTACAACAACCTTACGTAGAGGAAAAAGTGAGGTGACGTGGCATGATGCGGTCATGCCAGAGGGTGTGGAGTAACATCACCTATAGTGTGAAAAATACTGTTTTAAATCAATTTGCTTATTAGGATATTATCATGACGTTATCAGTAGAAAATTTATTACAACTTGTAGATACCGGTGTTATTGCATCACTCAAAACCACGTTCATGTCTCAAATTAAAAACTCATCTGTTGTGAAACCTGTTTTTTTTGCAACTGAACCGGCTGCACCCGTGCCTGTTAATCAAACTTTTGTAGATCATGTTGCAACTGGCTTGGTGTGCTCAGCGATTGCTAGAACATCTCTACAAGGATTTAATAAATGTGTTAATGCATCCGTCGCTGATGGATTTTGGACGAATCTATTAAATAGCCAGGAGGCAGTACAGCATGGTCAATCTTTATATGATGCTGCTTTTGCAACCTATTGTCAGGCAGATGGCGCTTCTTTTAATGATTACTTAGCGAACAATCGCTCTCAATGGGGCGCTTCTTTGAAAGATGCTGTCACAACCGATAGTTATATTAATGATGTTTTATTAAAAGAAATAGCAGGCGATGCGAATTGGTTAAACAAGATTAATCTCATTTTATACAAAATACATTGCTTAGACGATTCATTGGTCCAAACAGTATTGGACCGCTGGACCCAAGCGGCACCGGGCAAAGGTGTGGTAAAAAATTGGGATATACAAAATTATATTCCTGCTTCTATGTTTACAGGTGATGTCTTTATAAGTCAGGTGAATCAGGCGATAAACATTTGTCGTAGTACAGTACAGACCACCAGCGGGGGCTTTGGATCTGGGGTTTCTGAAAGTGGTACTGAATATTATGGAGAAGCTGTTCAAGCTTTTTTGCAACAAAAAGCGTCAGGACTAAGTTTAACAACCCAAGATGGTCCAGATAATATTCATAATGTAAATAAATATAACGGAATAAGCGGATCTTGTTTTGTCGAAGGCACCGAAGTTTTATTAGCTGATGGCACTTTGTTACCTATTGAACAAATACGCCCCAATCATCAGATTATGGGTAAAGATGGACGCACAGCCTGTCATTCTGACGAGCAAGTCATTACGGTGCTTGATAAAGCAACCCCTATTTTTGGCATCAATGGCAGTAAACCATTTTTTACAGGCGGACATTTGTTTTGGACAGATGCTGGCTGGAAAGCGATTTTACCTCATGTCGCAGAAGAGGAAAATCCTGGTGTCACTGTTGGGGCACTAGAACTCGGAGACGTCATTTCGCGTGTTATTCCTCAAACCATGCCTATTCAATATGAAGAGGTAACGATTCACGGTTTTACGGAAAGCGCTCTGTTTCAAGGAGATAAAGTATACGGTTTACATTTGATCGATGGGGCTTTTTCGTATCATGCGAATGGTTATTGCGTCAAAATGAATTACCCAGTCCTTACGGTACAAAGGTTAAGTACGGGTTTTGCAAAGTTGAGCCCTGCGGAGCGTAACTATATTGAAAAACAATTGGCGTCTATTATGCCATTGCTTCAGAAAAGTATTGGATCATTTGTGGGCAATGCCTTAATACAAGCATTGCAAGGTGTCATTCCTTTCCTTGAGGCTACTACTAAGCTTGGTAGTATGAATCTCGCCGCTGTAGAAAACCCTAATAATAGTATGCCCGATCTTCCTAATATAAAACGTGCTTACACATTGCAAGCCGTGCAAGATCCTTCTATGAGCAATACACTGGATATGCCTACTGCTCCAAGTACAGTTTTACTGAATGATCACCAATTGTATATTGATGGTCATCTGATCAATAACGTTCAATTTGATAAAAACACCAATACAATTAGTTGGCAAGAGCAATCCCCTGGCTTGTTTAGGACGGGTTCAATTCAGCTCACTCAAGATGGGTTAGCGTTTTCAGGGACAATACGCCAAGGAACAACAGCGGATACTCTCATCACCTATACTGTACACGGCACAATACCGCCTTCTATTTATTCCAGCCAACTTGCAAGTCAAAGTAGCCCAACGATTCCACCGTCTTCGGCTGGACTATCCATGCAAGAGGGTCTTTTGCTTAGAATGGGTTATAGTTATCAATCGGGAAATGCCTCGCCGGTGATGTGCGTGCAAATTAGAACGCCTAGCAACCCAGATTGGGCTGATATCAGTGGAAATATTGCCCTTACTGTCAATGAAACCACGCAGAATCTTGTACTGACCATCACCGATTTAGATGGGATGATGGCGCAGCAAGCCGCAACAGATCCGTTGTGGCCTGTAGGGGGCGTGATTGAATTTGCTTGGGATGCGAATTCTTTTCAAGGCTATTTTTTAAAAAATAACCTCGCGCCCCTAGCTTATTATGAGTGGGCGGGCAGTCTGGCCCAGCCGATAACTTGTTTTCCTCCTATAAAGTCAGTTCATGTGATGTACAACATAGGCTCCCCAGTTATCCCTAATATTCCTATTTCAGTAGATGGCGTGTTAAATGCTCTGGAGCTTGAGCTCTATAATACTTGTACCGGTCAGTGCTATCTGGATATTTATAAACAAACGGGTGATACATTTGAGGTATCTCACAGTATTCCCCTCACAGTTGATCTCACTATCATTGGCAGTGTTCAAGTGATACCTATGCCTTATACAGAAATTAAAAAAGGAGATCACATGGGGCTTCGTGTGGAAAATGGTGCCTTTTTTCTAGCTTGGGAAGATGGATCTCAAAGCAGCATGTGGTGGGGATTTGATCAAACAACAGGCACACCTAATCGATTGGTTCCTATGAATAGCTGTGGTTGGAATGTCAGTATTGCTGAATATACGCCTGCATCTGCTCCAACACCTTTGTTGGCCCACAGTCAAAATAAAGCTATTTTATTTTCTGTGAATTCTAATCGTGTCCCAAGAAGCGAAAGCCCTGCAGATAGCGAAAGCTATGCGTCATCGCGAGCATCATCTCCATCCTTGGCTTAAAGTGGACGGTTGGATTTTCCTGGTAGTCGCTAGAGTTTTTGAGGTGACTGCCAGAATCTCCCATTATGAGTTTTTCGAAGTAGACAATAGTTTTTACAATGAGAATTTTCTAGCGCATGCAGCAATTTATAATCACGTATAGCAGTTTTCTTCATTCGCCATTATGATATTGGTCAATTAGATTATTGGATGTGCTCATGCAAAATGTTTATGATGGTATAAAAGCAGGTATGATGTTGTTTCAACCCGCAACAAATACTGAACATACGCATGATGGCATGCAACCCCAACCTGGTTCAGACGCAGTTAAAGCGCAATTTTTAGCACAAAAAAAATACATTCAATTGCTATCTTCTTTTGAAGTCACACCTCAGGAGCTTGAGGTTGTTGATGATAAAGAGGATGAGACTCATCCGAAGATTCTGGAACAGATTGAAATCATAAATGGCTATGAGTCTAGAATGATAGAAAAAATGTCTCATGCTATGGTTTCACTCCAAAATGACTATAGAACAAGTGAGGTGAAGCGAATAGATGTGACTGATTTGATTGCTTTTGAAGCGTGTTTGCAAGCTGCTCGATGTGTTTTCTACAAAAATAACAAACTTGTTTTACATTCTTATTATGATGTTGCTGTTGGTGTTTTATTACTGGAAAGTCTTGAGCGTGTTACTTTGACAGGCCCTCTTGAGATTAAAAGATTATATTGTATGGGTTCTTTTGAGATTGAGAGTTCTGTTATTAAAGCTGAATTGTTTGCTAAAGAAGGTGATTTTTTTAGCAAAAACACTTCTTTTGATAGTCGACTTTTTGTTTTTTCAGGTTCAAATATTACCTTACAAGAGACTCTGTTGAAAACAGACATACTGCTTTTAAAATCAGCAACAAATATCGCCGATACTCAATTACAACCGAAATATTGCAGAATGCAAGGTAAATTAATGATATCAAATACAGATATAATAGCTGATTTGTATCATATTGATGCGCCTCAAGCAGGTATAACAAAACTAGATGCCCAGATCGAGTGTTTGGTTTTGTTAGAAAAAAATAGTTTGGCGCTTACTATTGTGTTTGGAGAATGCAGCTTAGGTATCAATCACTTATTTGCTCACCAAGGCTGTGCGTTCCTGAATACAAAACTTATTACCAAAGATAACGTTTGTTTATCACAGGGAACATTTGTCTTTTCTGAGAGCCAATGGATTGGATCGAAATTAATTCATGTTTTTCAACATGCTATGATTAAAACTAATTTAGGGTGTCGTTTTAAATTCCATCATTTCATCATGGATGGAACGATGAGTTTAGAAGAATCAACTTTAAAATGTGGCCATATGCGACAACATAAAGAATTGATATTGAAAAACGCTACATTAGAAGCCAGTTTTTTAGGAACCTCTAAAAACTCAACGACAGTTTTGAGCGAGCGAGTCAAAATAATTGCTAAAAATGCGGATATTCACGGGATATTTTCTTTAGAAAACAGCACTTCAATTGATGTTCAGACGTTTATCATTAAAAATAAATTCGATTTTAATAAAACAGCTTCGATCCATGCAGGTGAGGGCCACATTAGGATTGAAGCAAATACCCTAAATATACGTGGAGTTATCAAGGTTCAAGGGCTACGCATGATGGGTGACGTATTAAATCTTTCAGGGGAACTGGCTGCTTGTGTTGCTACTTTAAAGATGAAAAGACATGTCTATAACCGAGGTAAATTAATCAGCGATACTCTTACCATTGAGGGGAATTTTAGTAATATTGTAGGAACCGTGATTGTGAGAACACAACTTTTTATTCGGGAAGGATTAATGGTTGCAAATCTCGCAGGGACGATGGTGGTGAACAATGCGCAATCTAAAAATAGATTGCATGCAAATTTGGGGTTACACATACCGTATTTATTTGCAGATTCAAAAACACTGATGACTTACCTTAATGCTTGCGTATTAGCAAAAAATGTCATGCCTATTGTAGGTGCAGGGATAGCGGGTAGTTGTGTCGTTTATTTTGCCGAAAAATTACCTTATGTTGCTGAACAATGTATCAACGCTCTCAAAGATAGTCCGTCGAGTAGCGCCTCTTCTATTGAAAAGTTATGGCTATGCAAAACAATGATGCTCAACGAGTTAAAAAGTGTGTATCGAGAAACAAAACTTGCGCTTCCAACCAGAGATGACGATAGTTCTATTTGTGAAGGCATAACAACGCATACGGATGAAGACTGGGTTGTTTTGAGCGAGGAGGAACATGATACTCAGTCATATATTATGTGATAAATAATATCTTTGTTTTCAAATGGAATTTGTGTAACCGCTGTTTGTTGAGATAAAAGCGTTCTGTCTTTGAATATGTTTGCTGTTACAATTCTTGATTCGTTATCTGGGTGATCTTTCGGCTGTTTAAAAAATGGGATAATAATTGATCCATAACATTAGATCCTGTTCCTTGTTTTTATCTCTTGAAGATTTGTACATACAAAACATTTTTTTATAAGTAGTTGTTGCTTGTCTGGGTTATAAATAACGTTTGCAAAGATTAACCCAGGACGGTCAGTTTTTTCACCCGAAACCTTGTCTTTATAGATGTCATTCTTATAGCATCCATCTTGAGTAAGTTCGTCAATTTGTAAGTCTAAATTTTGATCATCGGTACTGACTCGGATGTCATTTTCAGGAGTGCTCTCCACGGATTTCAGAAGTTGAGTGCACAAGTATGGTTAAATTAGGGTTGCCACTGAAGTCTTTTGAAAATGACTATTTCAAAAAATATACAAAAATCATGTAAACACCATAGCCACAATCTTCAATACCATAAAGTTATATCAGAAGTTCATTGCTCTTTTGATTCTATTTAAATGCGAAATTATGAAACCACACAGAATCCTGGCCTGTCAGACTCCTCTGAAATTGACGTAAGCTCTTCTTCCAGCTTATCAACCCACATTGAAGTTCTCGAAATAGACACTTTTTTAGGCATGCTTGCACTCAGAGTAATAATGCCGTCATCTTCATCAACACTATCTCTGCTTCTATTTTTTTGATCGATAGCCGCTTGTAGTTCAGAAACAATTGACTGCAAAATATCACGCCCCTCATCTGAAACGCTGGATTGGTTAGATTCAATTATTAAGTTTTGCTCTCTTTTTCCTCCTTTTCTACAAGTAAAACGATATCCATATCCAAACAACGTGTTCATATGTCCTTTTAAGGGTGCTGAAAAAATACGATCATCCGAAGCACCACGGGTGAAGAAAAAATCAAAATCATCATCTGTATTCACTTGGTCGCATGAGCTAGCAATAATTTCTGTTACTTGTAAACTAGCCTGATAAGATTCTAAGAACTTTCTATATGTATCTCTGTCCACGGTAACTAAAAAACCATTGCCTTCAAAAAAGCTTCTAACATAAATAGCCATTTTCAGCCATTGCTCATCATTTCCTACCAGCATTGTACCTGTTTCAGTTAATTTATTATCTAATTCAACCAGAATGGCCTTCAGTGCACTAATACCTCTTTGCTTCACTCCATCTTTTATTTCTTGTATTCTTTGAAATTCAGTTCGTAAATATGCAACTTTTACTTTGGTGCTTTCAGCATACTGCTCTGAAATAGTCAAATGTACACATGCTTCCGTATCTTCGGTTCTATCACAGTGAGAGGGCCGATAGGTTGCACGATAATAACCATTAGTTGGCGCTTCGTTGATTTCAAAAAACTCGCCATGCCGGTCTGGCCAATCAAAAAACGCACTGATACCATTTTGAATATTAGATGTTGGAGTGTAAGGATTTGCTGCAACATAGGGGGCTTCTGCATCATGATACTCAAAAGGATATCTAATAGGCGCAAGGCCAATTGCTGTATGAAAAGCAGTATCGCCATGCCAAAAAGACCTTGGCATGATTCCTTCATTCCTAAGGGTCTTAGTAAAAGTTTTTATGGGACACTGATATGCCGAAATAATGGATTGTATTAGGTGAGTATCATCTGAACTACCTTCTGCTCCCATAAGAGTATCGTAAATAGCTTGAACTTGATTTATTGGCAAAGATTTTCTCTCACATGATGGAGTAAAAACATTAGATTTATGCCAATAAGCTGTTAGAAAACCATCTTTATATTGCATCATAATCGTATTTTCATCAACGTATATCGGGCTTGTAGCACTTTCGGGAACCATCATGACTGTTCTATAAGTAGGATGATTTTCCATTCTTGAAATTTCATTTCTCAATCGAGATAAAGTGCGAACATGTCTCTGTATTTCCAATTCCCCAGCCTGAATTAAAACCAAGTCTCCTTTTTCATGTGACTCAGCTTGATAATAGTCCTGAAGATTTTGGAGATAATGGTCCTTATCATTTTGGGCATCAGTTTTAATTTCAACCAACTGATTATAATAACTCATTATATCGGCCATAATTTCTTTTAACACTTCTTGTGGCTCTTTTCTTCCTTCTTTGTGATTGTACAATCGATCAGGGTAAAAATTATTAATCAACACATCTGAAGGTGTATTTTCTATGCAGCGCTCAATACTTTCTTGTGTCAAATGCGTATTCAAAAGGTCAGGAACAATAACATTTTCAGCATGTGTTTTTAATAAATTTAATATGTTAAGTTCATTATTTATCTCATCAAGTCTTGTGCAATCTGGAGGCGTTAAAAGTGTTCTGAGGGTATTTAAGTCTTGCAGGGTTAAGGTGCTTTCATCCTGTGAACTATACTGATTGGAGCCAGAAATAGCAGAAAATAGACTAAAAACTGGTTGTGCTATTACATGAGCAACTTTTTGGAAATCACTAGACCTATCTTGATCGGGGAAAATTAACTCTTTTAGTAAAACACCCTGTTTTACCGCCCAAAGTAACTTTATCCACAACTCTACTTCTATGCCTTTCTTAACTCTTAGCTTATTGCGTTTTTTGATATCTTCGTCGATCAATTGTTTCACTTGTTCTATAATTCTACTTTTAACGATATGGCCGGGTTCATTTTGACCATGGTTATTGACTACAAATAGCAACGCAGGCCACGCCTTGTCAATATTTGGAAAGACTCGTTTTAATTGAGTCAATCTTTGTCTAAATATATGAGCTTTACCTACTGTAATATCATGCTCTTCCAATAGTAAAATGACTGCGCGAGGACAGGTTTGTGCAGCTGCAAACTTAACTGCCATGGCATTACACACTTCTGCTTCATAGCCTTCTGTATCAAAAATCCCTGCACAATCAATATAAGCATAAGGCCTTTCTGTACGAGAATACACAGCACAACCTTTTGTTTGACTTTCGCCTTGCCCGATTTTAGGTCGCTTTTGTGTTGAGCTATTGGCATATACGATTTTGTTCTTATAATTTATAGAGACAGTTTTTAGCTGCTCTCCTAATAAAGAGCCAACTAAAGCGCTTTTACCAATTCCAGTTGGCCCCATCACCATGATACGAGGTTTTGAGCAAGCCTCTAATTGAGACATCGTTGGAATTACAATTTGATTCATATGCTCAAGCAGTCTTTCTAAGCGCATACCGGTTTCTTGAAAAAATGCCCACTCGTCTTTATCTCTTATAACAGAATGAAGAATGCTATAGCGTTCCGCATGGGTTAATACTTCGGAATGTATTATTTTTCTACGAATAGTGTTGAGCTCATCACGGTTTAATTGTGTATCACTTAATTGTGTTTTTATCAAACCACGGGATATTTTTTTTGCGGACTCTAATTCATTTGCAGATGAAAGGTATATGTACAATATGTTTTCCACAAGCGTATTCTCGTCTGGGAGCTCTTTGCAACACTCAACATGATAGCCATGCTGAGGTCGCCCAGAAAGGATGGGTTGCTTCTCCTGGTAACGGGCCTCAAGTTTTTCGACTAATGTATACGGCCTTTTTGGCAAAGTTCTAACTAAAATATTGGATTGACCAGTTACATAATCTTCCAATGCCAAGTATTCTTTTAAATCTTGAGTAGGCTCGATAAAATACTCAAAATTCTCAGATTGCCAAAAATTCATTTTGAAATGATGATGAAGATCTGTTGTGGCCTGTTTTATAGTTTGAAAAGCATTTGAATCCGACACATCAACCTCAAATGATGCGTTAGATGGTGGCATATATCCGCCAAATCCTTCACATGTAAACCGTATCTTAATATCTCCAAATCGCTGTAATTGCTCATGAATTTTATCCCATCCTGCTTCAATACCATATTCAGAGTAAATGAGTTTGACCGTCGCGTTCCATTGGGTAATATTCTGCATAGGTACTTGCTCATTTGTTTCTATATTTAAGTGAACACGATACCCTGTATATAATGTTACTGACTGAATCAATGCACTATCGGTAGGAACTTTAACTGCTTCGCCATAAGATGGAAAATCTTTTAAGTAACATTTAACAGTTTTGCACATTAAGAAAGAACAAATAAATTGTCTTTCGGTATACCTTGTAGTCTCTTCGGATACATAGCTCCCCCCTAATCGTTCTAGCAAGGGAACTAAAAAATTTAGCTCATATTTATTGGATAATTTATTTAGACTTTCATGCTCACTGCGACCAATGACATCTGCGATAAGTGTTCTATCTTCAACAACACCAATGTTTTTATCAGAAACTTGCCAGTCGTACATTGTAAAATCAAGACTTTCTATAGTAGGGCGGTTTAAAGAAGTACTTGCAGTTCGTTTGAATGCTTTACCTAGAAATTCTTGAGCTCGTTTTTTCCATGCTAAATTAATCTCATTCTGGTTATACATCATCCTCTCCTTGGTCAAAGTATTACAATGAACTGAAGTCATAGCTTTTATGGTCAGAATAGTAATCTGTTCGAAATTAAAACGCAATTGCCAATCTCAATTTGGCTCCAGTTCATTTTTTAGTCTTCTTTTGGTGTCGTTCAGATTGCGATTGAATTATCAAACCGTTTCAAGCAATTTTTTACCATCTTCACGTAATTCTCTATTTGGTGCTAGATGTCTATATAAAGTTTGTTTGGTAATCTCAAGCTCCTAACAGATGTATGGGGCAGCTGAGCATTATTGGTGGATACCACACCACAAGCATCATATTACTATCCTTGCTTATGGCGCACTTAGGGCACGCTTTTGGAGAACTCCATGACGAAGGAAACCATGGGCGCCAAGTTTTTTTGGGAATATCTTTTTCTTTGGTTCAATGATAATAATAAGGAGTAATGATGTACATAAGATTCAAAATCCGAATCTATTCCCAACAATAATCGCCATGATACGACTGTTAGCGCATATATTTTTTGTTTTTCAACCCCAGTTCGATTGGACAATGACTCCAATAATCTATGAGGTATGGACATCGTGAGATCATTAGGATCGCCGTGAAAATCCAAGTCGTGAAGTAGTTCTGAAACACCTAATCCATAACAAATTGCTATTCTTGATAGCCAAGATAATATAGCTTCTTCTTTAACTGGATGAGGATGAACCGGCCAGTGAGAATGACTCATTATAATTCGCGCTCAAATGCACGAGCAGTTGTAGCTATTGTATTTCATCGATTTGAGATAGGCCTTTAGCACGTAGATGCACTATTGCTTGCTTATGTTCCCAAAGAGTTAACGACGGACGAGTTAAAATGCGGTAAGGGATTTCAATATATTGCTTACTTTTAGGATCTAATACCCAGACGCGACTTAAATCAAGCGGGTTTCGTCGAATAATAAACTTTTCCATGTTGCTTCTATTGGCAATCCAAGGCTTGAGACTATCTGAATAATAAGTAATATGATCAATCAAAAAGCCACTTCTTCCAATGTTACGGCGAATGACAGGTAAAAAATCAATTAAAAAAGCTCGTGGGTTATTAATGATCTGAATCTTTTCAGACCTTATAACAGCTTCTTCCCAAACTAAAGCAGGAATCTGATTTAAGCCATGATGGAATGTTGCGTGATAATGGCCAATAGCTATAGCAAACCAACGTTCTAACTCTTTAAGCTTCAGTGAAGCTTTTGCCTCTGAGTTATAATCACCTTTTTGCAAAGGATTAGAAAAAGTTGTTCCCGGTATCTCATGTACTTTCTGCATAACCGTGCCAATCAACCGCTCAATAATACCGCCATAGTGAGCTTTTCCGAGAGGTCTATATTTCAACTCAATACCATGTTGCTCGCATCCACGACGTAATGCTTCGCTTTTAAATTCCGCTGCGTTATCAAGATAAAGTAATAATGGTTTACCACTGATTGGCCAATCAACATCTACTTCAATTCTTTCTAACCACGGACGTTTATCACATACAATATGCGATAAACATAACCCAACCGATACAGAGGATGGGGCTTCCAGAGTCACTAACATCCCAACACAACGGCTAAAAACATCAATTGCGATAAGATAGGGCCTGCCAATAGGTAAACGATTAAGATCGTCAACGATCATCAGATCAATAATAGTGTGGTCGATTTGGACTTGCTCGAGCGGAGATAATACTTCTGGAGGTACTCCGCCAGCAGATTCTAATGTTTTCGCAGCATTTGTACCATTGCGTTTGCGGCTTACTACGTAAGGGTCTAACCATTCAATTCTTAAGCGCAGCGGTTTCTCGCTGGTATTGGCAAATTTAATTTACGACATCGTTGTACTATCTGCTTCCATACGGCTGTTTCTGAGTATTTTTGCTTATTTAAATAATGCGAAAATAATACGTCACGAATAATTTGCTCTACCGATTCAGGCAGGCGGGTTTTACCTTCCCCTCCTTGGGATTTGTTTAAAAGCATATCTGAAACCAAACTATTGCCTTGTCGATATTGTTTTATTAATGAATATACTTGTTTGCGCGAAATTTTAAGTATTAGCTGCATTATCAGCTAACTTCCAACTGATGGTCTCTAATTTAGCCAATGGCGCAATGATTTTAGAACGTAAGCGCGCCAATTCCCACTCATTTTCCGATGTAGTTAATACTCCGTGCTCTGTAAAAAGATCGCTTTCGGTACACATCGTCCTGATCTGCCTGTGAAGTTGCCTTGTGATTATAAATACAAGTAGTGAAGATGACTGCACGAACTAGACTATATAAGGCTATATGGTGAAGTCGTCTTCTGAATATTATCAATAGATAATTTTTCGGATTTAATCTGGGATTGGTATAAAACGACTAAGTATGTAATCGATTCTTTCAAAAGAGCTCATTTTTTAAATTATCAGTACGTCCTTCGAGTAGTTCCTCAGCTGTTTTGTTGTTCTTGTTTGCTTGGTTCCAAATACTACATTGCGCTAATAATTGAGCTTTTTTTCGTTGCCCAGGGTCAGTTAGTTTCTTTTGCAACAGAACCATCAATGGGGTATCTCCGTTTTCATCGATGCTATTGAGGCGTTCTATCTCACTAGCATGGACAGCTTTTAGGATGAGATCATGTCCTGTTGTATGAGATAGATTTAAGGCATGAAACAACGTAGGGGAACCCGCTCTACGCTCTGTGAGCCTATATTTTTTACTTTTGATAGTATTCTCAAATACGACTGCCACAGAAGGATGACGCTCTCCTTTTTCAACATTTGTTCGGCTTATTAGCAAATCCTCGGCTAATGGTTCGCCATTAATCACATGTACACTTGTTGGTATTTTTACTTCAGCGAATATAGAAGAAGCAGATTTTCCATTTATTTTATTTTTTTTCCCCGTATTATCTTGTACCTGTAACAGCCAATATTGACCACCAGTTCCTGGTTTACAATCTAATCTCCAATGCTCTAAAGATAAAAGCGTGGTTTCTTTCTCAACATCAATACGAATACTTGATTGTCTTTTAATGTGTTCTATAAACTCAAAAAATGTTTGCTGTATCTCCGAAGAATCAAGCGCTAAATGCGATTGTTCCAATTTATAAAAACCACTACCATCAAGTTTTTCTAATCCTTCAGGTAGCGCTATTTCTACAAAGCTGTCACCAACTTCAAACGCTCGTATGCCAGCTTCAGCTAAAGCAGCAGCTCTTTCAGATAGGTTTTGCGAAGTTTGAGCTTGGTCCACATCTTTTATAGTCATACTACACTTTGCTTTTTTTGCGTGATGAGCCGCAGAGTCTAGAGAAATTAAAATCTGTCTTATTTGTTCAAACTCGCCAACAATAGGTACACCACAAACTAGTTTTTGTGATAGCTCAGATGGTATTGGATCAAGGCAGCGCGCATAAAGCGCACCTACAACTTCAAATTTCCATGAAGGGATTTTTCCTATGATCACTTTAGCGGAAAAAATCGGAGTTCCAGAGCACCCTGGTTGTGGTGAACTTCCATCTTGACAACGAAAAAGCATCGGTAGCGTGCTCATTGATGCAACTGGAGAAAGATAATGTATCTCAAATTGAGCATCAATATAAAAATAATGAGACTCTTGATAGGTGGCATCTCGTGATAAAGGGTTTGACGGTATATTTTTATGAGTACTAGGGGTTTTAAGTACAACAATATCAGGTGATACAACATTTTCCCAGGGCCTGTGATAAGCTTGCTCTGCTTCAAGCAATACTTCAGATGTATCATATTGGCGTAGTATAATCCCTGAATCAATTTCAGTTCGGTGCCTAATCACATGAGCATTAGACACTAACCATGTTTCGTGTTGAAAAAATCCCATGCCTACTCTAGAGTCTGGCGTCTCTATAACCACCAGCGCAGGATATATAGTCTGAACTATTGTTTCCTTAAGATTTGTTTTTCTGTTAAACAAAGTACGAGCACTAGCGTGTTGTTTATCGTCTAGCTCTTCCTGATTTTTTGTAAATATCGCTAGTTGCTTCTTTCTATTTGCTTCATAATTTGAATTCATAATAGTCTCTGGTAATATGCTCGTGTTTTTAGCTGAGCGTTTTGGTCTCTAACGCATGTGGCTTAATTGCAATTGGTTATGAAACCTTGATGCAGCCGTAGGCGTAATCAAGGGGGGATGTAACTAGAGCAGGGATGCTTTTGATTATTGTTATGATCATCTGCTAGAGGCTTGTCTTTTGTTTTGAATTGAAACATGTTCTTTTTTATATAAGCATGTAAAGTAGCTGGGTTGACAGGTGTCTTATCTAAAATGAACCGCTCAGACAGATGAACATACCCTTTACGAACTGTTAGTAAACCTAGTAAATCTTGTTTTTGTAGCATGCGATTTGACGCATGGCTTAATTCTATCTGGGAAAAAGAACAGGAGGTGCCTGTCATATTGTTGGTTATGCTCTTAAAAAGATCATTTAATTCTTTTATAGCTGCTATACGTTGTGGTTTGGATAGAGAAAACACATCAACAACCCCCAATACACAAGCCAGCGTAGTTATTTTGTCTTGTTCCGTATAACGTTGATAATTATCAGAAAACAAACGTTGCCACCTATTTCGAAACGTAAGATATGCGTCCGCTTGTTGAATAGTCATCCGTAGAACCACGTGCCCATCGTCGTTCATTTTGATTTCTTTAAATACCATCCCGGGTTGCACTGTATCTAAAAAAACCTGACATAAGTGAATCAACTCTTTCCACTCATTCACACGAGAGGAGGCAGATCTTCTATCTGCTTCCAGCTGTTTTTGTGCAAAAAATTTTTCCTGGATATTAGGGGTAGTTACTGATTCAAATGAAAAATGTAATGCATCTCTTTGTTGGATGATATAGTGTTCGGTGGTTATCCCACACCGTCCCATCAGACTGATGAGTGTCTTCAAAAAAAAGTCCATCTGTGCCAGAAATTCAGGTGCAGTTGGTTTGAACGTGAATGCTTCCACGTATGCTGCATGACCTTTTCTGCTTTTTAACACATTGTGGGGTAGTGCCTGTTGTGGTGTTTTTTTTCTAGTCACGGGATCAAAAGCAACATCTACGATGCGTGCTACTTCTATATGTCTCTTGTCTTGGGCATCAAGTATTTCTGGATGACGAGCAGCATGTGATTCTGAACAGTCCTCATATAAATCCGATCGTTCCTCGAATGGCGTTGTAAATTCTACCGTTTGTCCTTTCATGAGGTTAAAAGATGCCGTTGTTCCATTTGCTTCAAAGGAGACTGTTCTGGATGTACCATTGCGGACACTGGTACATAAAAGGTTTGTTCTAATAAATATTGTCCGCCCAAAGCGGCATGAGACACATGATCAGTAAATACAATCCATGTGCTGTTTGCTGCAAAATCAATGCGTGTTTTTTCAAAAGTGGCTTGGTAGTCATCATCTAGTTTCATCTGGTCATGTAAGTGCAACATATAATGATCATACGCGGTACGTAAGCTTTTGGTGGCTTTGACATGGTGTAAAAGTTTCGCTTTTAAAGGGCTATAAGTCGGTAATTGCGCTGCGAATTTATTCAATACTGAAGCAAATGGTTCACCCACATGCCAAACTCTGGGTTTGTTGTCGGGATTGATATTGCAAAATACCCTTAAAATACGCCATCCTTGAACTGGAGTAGCCGGAAAAGCGTCTACATGAATTCGAGTGTCATCTTGGCGTTTGGAACGTTGTCGGCCTATGATTTCTGTGGGGCGATAACTGGTTCTACCCCAGCGTAAGGCGGATTGATAATCTGGGAGTAGGGAATCTACTAAGGTTTTAGCAAACAAAGCATACCGATGCATCATGGATTGTAGGTGATTTTGATAAGGGTTATGTTTTGAGACGCCACCCAGTTTTTGGCTTTGATAGTCATACGAAATGTTTTTTTTCTTGGTATCACATACGACCGGATTTAATAGCACTTGTTCTTGCGTTTCTAATTCAAAACTAAATTGAGGGATATAAATCACCTGACCTGATTCTAAACAATGAATAGGATGTTTTGGACCATTGGATAGGGGAATTTGAAGATCAGAAGCTGACAAAGTATGTAAAAGATCGCGCATCATCATCTCGTGTAGTACGATGTGCATTAGTTTAACAAATGTGGGGATGAAATGCGACTTGTGTCTCAGATATGAAAACGGGTGGTGACAAAGTCACAACCCGTTTTACACAGATCATAAAGCAATATTATTTCTTAGCGCGTGTTTTGCTTTTGATAGTGCTTTTTGCTTTTTCTTTGGTTTTATCAACAGCTTTTTTAGCAGCTTTCTTTAACATGGTGTGCTCCTAATTTATTAAACTGCAATATGAGCGGTTTTTTCTTCATTTATGGCCTACTAAGAAAGTCTCTTACTAGTCATATTGCAAGTGAAGATCATGTATGCTCATTTAAAGTGTAGTTGATGTTCTCAATATTGCAATTTTTTGATAAAAAAACTTTGATTTCTTGTTCATAATTCCTCACACTAGGTGCTGATCATTATGGAGGATGTGTGATGTTGTTGTTAGAAATTCCAGCTATTTGTGCCATGGTATCCAAAATCGGATTGAATCAATTCTATTTACGTCTTTGTGATAATTTAACCCATGATTTTTCCCAGTGGGAACATTTTCAAAAATCTCCGCGCCATGCGGTTTATGTTCCAAATGGTGTGATGGAGCTGATGCCAATTTGTAATGATGAACTTTACTCATTTAAATATGTGAATGGACATCCTCTGAATCCTCTCAACAATAAATTAAATGTTGTGGCGTTTGGTATGTTGGCTGAAGTAGCGACCGGATATCCTTTAATGATTTCTTCAATGACCTTATTGACGGCATTGCGTACGGCTGCGACGTCTGCGTTAGCGTCTAAATATATGGCAAAACAAAACAGCAAACGTGTTGCGATCATTGGTTGTGGTGCACAAAGTGAATTTCAAATATTGGCTCATCATGCATTGTTTGATTTATCTGAAGTGCGTTATTTTGATCCCGATGCCTCTGCGATGCAGCGTTTTGCTTGCCATTTAAAAGATGAATCATTTGAATTGATGCCTATGCAAGATGTTCGATCTGCGATTGAAGGTGCTGATATTATTATTACTGCCACCGCAGCAAAAGGTAAGCAAAAAATATTAGAGCGTGCTTGGTTGAAGCCTGGGCAGCATATTTCTGGTATTGGTGGCGATTCTCCCGGAAAAACAGAATTAGATCCTGATATTTTAAAGCATGCGAATGTGGTCATAGAATATTTCCCACAAACTCATCATGAAGGAGAGATTCAAAATCTGGGTGAGCAAGCACAAGATCATGTGTATGCAGAATTATGGGAAATTATCAGTGGTAAAAAACCTGGTCGTTCTAATGATCAAGATATTAGTGTGTTTGACAGTGTGGGGTTTGCTTTAGAAGATTTTAGTATTTTAAGATTGTGTTATGAGTTGTCTCAAGAATACAGTCTAGGTAAACGGATCAGCTTGATTCCTAATGACATCGCCGATTGTAAAAATTTATTTGGACTATTGCAGGGAGAGCCTGCATGAGTCCTACTATCACTTTACTGGGGTTTGCATCCGGTATTGCGGCCAATGATAGCAATTGCGCGTTGGGGCCTTGGTATTTGTATTATCATCCTCATCTCTTGCAGCACATCACACCGCCAGTGACTTTTCAGACCATCATTACTTCTACCAGTGCTTTAAAAGGCAAGGATGTGCTGTCTGAAGTAGAAAAAAATCTGCAAGAATTGAGTCAAGCTGTGTTGCCTTATGCTCAGAAAAAAGAGAAATTCTGTGTCATCGGTGGCGATCATTCTTGTGCCATTGGAACCTGGAGTGCGGTGGCGCATGCCAATCGCTCGCAAGGTGATATCGGTTTGATCTGGATTGATGCGCATATGGACAGCCATACGCCTGAAACATCACAGACTCAAAATATCCATGGTATGCCCGTGGCGCATCTTTTACATCACGGCATTGCGAATTTATGTCATATTTTGGATGATCAACCCAAATTGAAACCTCAAAATATATGTTTGATTGGCATACGCAGTTATGAAGAAGGTGAACAGCAGTTATTGGAACAGCTGGGTGTCAAAATTTATTATATGGAAGAAGTCACACAACGAGGTATTCAAGTTGTATTGAATGAAGCCATTGAGCAAGTGCGGGCCGATACTTGTGGGTTTGGTGTGACCATTGATATGGATGGCATTGATCCAAACGATGCACCCGGTGTGGGGTATCGTGAGTGTGACGGTATTGATGGTCAGCAATTACAAGAGGCGTTGCGTACTTTGCCACATAAAGAGCGATTGCTAGGCTTAGAAATTACTGAATTTAATCCGATACAAGATCAAGACGATAAAACAGCCGTGTTGTTGGCGAGTTTTATTCAAGCCGTATTTGAACCTTAATCCCCCCTTATACCGGAGGGTCGCTTAGGTGGCCCTTTGTTTCGAGCCAAGATTTTCGATCCGACGCTCTTTTTTTAGCCAACATCATGTCCATGATTTCCATTGTTTTGGCATCATCATCTTCGAGCGTGAGTTGTACTAAACGCCTGGTATTGGGATCCATTGTGGTTTCACGCAATTGGATGGGATTCATTTCTCCCAATCCTTTGAATCGTTGTACATTGGCTTTGGCTCGGGTTTTTTCCGCCAATAGTTTGAGAATATGGTCTTTTTCCGTATCATCTAACGCATAATGAACTTCTTTGCCGGCATCAATCCGATACAAAGGCGGCATGGCCACATAAATATGTCCTGCTTCAATCAAAGGTCGGAAATGCCGTAGGAATAAGGCACAAATCAAGGTTGCGATATGAGCGCCATCAGAATCAGCATCTGCTAAAATACAAATTTTGCCATAACGTAAGCAGGATAAATCACTGGAGCCAGGATCAACGCCAATGGCCACAGCAATGTCATGAATTTCTTGTGAGGCTAAGATCTGTGACGATTCAACTTCCCAAGCATTTAAGATTTTTCCACGCAAGGGTAGTATGGCTTGAAAATCTTTGCTGCGCGCCTGTTTGGCCGAGCCACCGGCAGAATCTCCTTCTACCAAAAATAATTCTGCTTGTGCCAAATCTTGCTGTAAACAATCTGCTAATTTTCCAGGAAGAGCGGGGCCTTGATGAATACGTTTGCGCGCGACTTGTTTGGCTTGGCGTAATCGTTTTTGTGCACGTTCGATGGCTAAATTAGCAATCGATTCACCTTGATTGCGATATTGGTTGAGCCATAAGGAAAACGCATCTTTGACAACCGTGCTGACCCAGCCTGATATTTGGCGAGAGGTCAGGCGTTCTTTCGTTTGTCCGGCAAACTGGGGTTCGTTCATTTTGATAGAAAGTACGTATTGGCACGGTTCCCAAAGATCATCAGCAGTTAATTTGATACCGCGTGGGCAAAGGTTACGTAATTCACAAAAATCAGATAAAGCTTCAAATAAACCGGCACGCAATCCATTGACATGCGTTCCCCCCTGGATAGTGGGGATCAAATTCACATAACTTTCACTCACGGGGGTGGATGTGCTGGTTACCCATGCCAAAGCCCAAGAAATAGTTGCATCAGGCGTGAGTAGCTCACCCGTGAATGGTTCTTCAGGGATAAAATCGGCTGGCAAAGAGAGTAATAGATAATCTAATAATCCATTTTTATAACACCAATGGGTCGTTTCTTTGGTTTGGCGATTGATGAAGGTCATCGATAAACCGGAGCATAATACAGCTTTGGCTCTTAAAACATGGGTTAATTGCTTTGCAGAAATACGGGTTGTATCAAAATATTTTCCATTTGGCCAAAAATGAATGATAGTGCCTGTGTCGCGTTTTTTTGTAACGCCGATTTCACGTAATTCCCCACATTTATCGCCATCTGCAAAATCCATTTGATAACGGATACCGTCGCGTTTGATGATGACTTCGACTCGGCTTGAAAGAGCGTTCACCACAGACACACCAACACCGTGCAAACCGCCTGAAAATTGGTAAGATTTATTGGAAAATTTACCCCCCGCATGCAGGCGGGTCATGATCACTTCAACGCCTGTTAAGCCGAGTTGAGAATGGATGTCTACCGGCATACCACGACCATTGTCCGCGACTTCAATCGAATCGTCTTCAAATAGAGTGACAGTGACTTCGTTTGCAAAGCCTGCAAGCACTTCATCGACTGAGTTGTCGATGACTTCTTGAGCTAGGTGATTAGGACGTGAGGTGTCCGTGTACATTCCGGGTCTGCGTTGCACCGGTTCTAGACCACTCAAAACCTCGATGGCTTCTGATGTATATTGTTCAGGCATTGGCATGAGTAAAGGAGACTCGCAAACCTCTATAGTATCTTGCTGGGATCGTCAATGCAACAGGGTTTTAGGGTGATCTTTTCGGGCGTTACGTTTAGATACCGCGGACAAGCCGCGGTACGTAGGGCGCGCGTACTGTGTCTGTAGATCAAATATGATGAGTTGTGTTATGTCGTGGTGCAGTGACTGAGGTTCTTTCATTGCTACGTACCGCGGCTTGTCCGCGGTATCTGTTTTTTATTTTTATGAAAATCAATTAAAATATACGTGGGCTATCCAACTATCTATCATCTTAAAGGAATACGATGATGTCTTCTTATACTTACATTATGGCAAACCACCGTAACGGCATGTTATATGTGGGGTCAACATCCAATCTTATCAAACGGGTTTGGGAACATAAAAACAAGGTTATTCCTTGTTTTACAGCAAAATATAACATCAGCATTTTGGTGTACTATGAACTTCATACGATGTACATTGAGGCAGCACGTCGTGAAAAACGTTTTAAAAATTGGCCCAGGCAATGGAAACTGAATTTGATTGAAGAACTCAATCCGACTTGGCGAGATTTGTATAGAGACATTTGTTCGTGATTGTGGCGCAATCAGATACCGCGGACAAGCCGCGGTACGTAGGAGAAGAGAGGGCCCCATCTCTACGTACCGCGGCTTGTCCGCGGTATCTGATTTTATGAAAATCTATCGTACTATTTTTTGTTTTAAGCATCCCCATGCCCACCAGAACATACCAATATGGGGTCTGCCTAGGGTTTGTCGTTGATCGTATTTTTGAAACGCAAAAGGGCCGTTTTGTTCTACATAGCCAAAGATGGCTGATACAAACCAATCTCCACTCAATTGTTCGCGCCAATGCTCTGTCTCATGGCCTTTGAAAAGAAGAATATCGCCGTATTCTAATGCAATTTCTTCGGAATGCTCACCCACTTTTAATACCAAAGGCCAGGTTTTATGGGTTTTTTTGAAGTCTTCGTCAGCTCCAATGCATAAACTAGCCACCCATTCGCAAGAGCTACGATCTTTGTGTTTTTGTAATTGATTGCCTTTTGTATACACATAATAAAACGATAATGTTGGCCATAATGGATGGCCTACAGCTTGCTCCATCAATGGATGTAATTGCTCCAATAATAACTCCATCAATGGGTCGCCGTATTCACGATGCACATGGTCTAAAGGATCAATGTTTTTTTTGATATTCGGATGTGCTTTTGCCTTGAATTTCGCATAATTTGTCAAAATTTGACAATACTCATCGCGTAAGACATTTTTTAAAATGATGTAATCTGTTTTACGAATAATGGGAGCTTGGTGGTTTATCATGTTATCCGTTCACCAAAGGCGGTATTTTATCCGCATAATTTAAAGGTTGTTGGCTCAATGCTTTAGCTGCATTCATAGCCGTATTTAAAAAAAGTTTCGCTAGCTTGGTATCTGAAGACAACGCCGAAGGTTGGCCTTGGTCGGATTCTTGACCAATGCGAGCATCCAAGGGGAATTGGCCTAATAGTGGGCAATGATACTCATGGGCAAGACGTTCGGCGCCTCCTTGGCCAAAAATGCTTTCATGATGACCACATTGACTACACTGATGCTGGGACATGTTTTCTATGATGCCCAACGCATGGATATTGGTTTTTGCAAACATTTGCAAGGCCTTTTGCGCATCTAGCGTTGCGATTTGTTGTGGTGTGGTGACCACAATCGCACCCGCCAACGGAATTTTTTGTACCAAACTGAGTTGAATATCACCTGTACCTGGTGGTAGATCAATGCATAAATAATCTAAATCATGCCACAAAGTGAGATCTAGCATTTGAATCAAAGATTTGGCCAACATAGGACCACGCCAAATGAGTGCGGTGTCAGAGTGTGTCAAATACCCAATCGACATGGCTTCAATGCCATGTGCAGAAATGGGTAGATATTTGTCATCCTGAATTTGGACTTGGGGGACTTGGCCAAGCATCAGAGGGACGCTGGGTCCATAAATATCTGCATCCAACAAGCCTACTCGTGCGCCCAAACGGCTTAAGGCTGTTGCCAGGTTGACGGCTACGGTGGATTTGCCTACGCCTCCTTTTCCGGACCCAATGGCGATGATATTTTTGACGCCACGTAAAGCGCGCCCCGGCAATTGAGTTTGATGAGAACGAATGGTTTGTTCAATCTCAATGTGAATACGATATTGAGGCAATTGAATGCTTAAAGCGTCCCGTAAAGAGTGTTGAAGAAATGCAATCGGGTAAGGAGCCTTTAAGCTCAGATGAATGTCGTTTCCTCGAATTTGAATCTCGGGCTGCAAAGACAAGTCTTTTAAACTCAGGTGCAACAGGGTATCGGGCGTATGGATAATCGTGTGTTCTAAAGTCATAGTCATCTCATTCATTGTGCAAGAGTTCTAAAAAATATGGCCCATACTGGGTCAGTTTATGTTGACCCACACCGGAGACTGTGAGCATTTGCTCAAGTGTTTTGGGGTTAACGCGAATCATATCATGGAGTGTCGCGTCGCTAAAAATTAAAAATGAGGGTTTGGATTCCTCTTCCGCCAATCGACGACGCAAAGCGCGCAAGCGCTCGAATAATGGATTTGACACCATGGGTTCTATGCTGGATTTGGTTTTGCCAGCAGACGGCTGCGCTGTAGGTAATTCGGTTAAAAAGATTGCTTTATGATGCACCAAAACGTCTTTGGCTTTGGCAGTAAGTCGCAACACATTGAAATGCTCTGGATCTTGAACGCAATAATGACGATGAATCAATTGCCAAGCCAGATGGCGCCAATAACCCGCTGATTGATCTTTGCCTATGCCATACGTTGATAAAAGTTGATGGCCAAATTGTTTGATTTTTTCTGACTCGCTGCCGCGTAATACGTCAATCACGTGATTTAAACCATAATTTTGTTTCAATCGATACACACACGATAAAAATTTTTGCACCGCAATGGTGGCATCTACTGTAGTTGGTGGATGATCGCAGATATCGCAAGTGCCGCATGGTTGTGTGAGCGCTTCATCAAAATAACGCAATAAAATTTGACGACGACAATCCGCTGCAGTTGCAAAAGCAATCATATGATTTAATTTGTGATGCTCAATGCGTTGCTGTGATTCAATGGGTAGGGTATTAATCCATCCACGTAAGCGCGCACTATCAGCGGGATCAAACAGCATGAAAGCACGTGCTTCTAATCCGTCACGTCCGGCACGTCCTGTTTCTTGATAATAACTTTCAATATTTTTGGGTAAGTCATAATGGAGTACAAAGCGCACATTAGGCTTGTCGATGCCCATGCCAAATGCAATCGTTGCAACCACAATATCGATTTGATCGTAGCGAAATAAAGTTTGTACTTCTCGTCGTTCTTGATGGGATAACCCTGCATGATAGCCACGCGCACGATACGGTCCAGCTTGAAGCTTGCTGACCAGTTTTTCCACATTTGCGCGTGTGGAGCAATAAATAATACCGGATTGTTGAGGTTGGGTTTGTAAAAATTGCTGCACTTGCTTGAATGGATTTTGTTTTGGGACGACTTGATAATAAATATTGGGCCTATTAAAGGAAGCCACGTATGATTTTGGCGTATAGTGTAGTTTTGCGACAATATCTTTTTGGGTTTGTAGATCAGCAGTTGCAGTCAAAGCAATGATAGGGTGGTGAGGAAAATGGGTTTTAAGTGCACCTAATGCCGCATATTCAGGGCGAAAATCATGTCCCCATTGAGAAATACAGTGGGCTTCATCAATAGCAAACAACGCAATCGAACACTCTTCCAAACGCTCTAAAAAGGCCTCACTTAATAAACGTTCGGGCGCGATATAAAGCAAATCAAGATCACCTGCATGTAATCGTGCCAAAACCTCTCTGGCTTGTTGACTGGTGAGAGAGGAATTGTAATAAGCTGCTCGAATACCTAATAAGGTCAAAGCCGTGACTTGATCTTCCATTAAAGCAATCAACGGTGAGACCACAATCCCCACACCTTGGCGTAACAAAGAGGGTATTTGATAGCATAATGATTTCCCGCCTCCCGTGGGCATAAGAACCAATAAGTCTTGGCCGGCGATCAAATCTTCAATGATGTTTTCTTGAGGGCCGCGAAACTCATCAAAACCATAATAATTTTTTAAAATTTGACGCGCGGTCAATGTAGATTCTTGAGTGTAGGTTGTCATTTTTTGATTCTTATGAGTCACGTATCTTTACACGAAGACAGTGCAATGATATGAATAACCAAAGCTACGTTGTGCGTATGTAAACACATAAGGATTGATTATGCAATTTGAGTTGAATGAAGAATTGCGCGCGTTTCGAGACATGGCTGCAGAATTTGCTCGATCGCAATTAGAGCCCTATGCGTCAGATTGGGATGAGCGAAGTGAATTTCCTGTTGCAACCTTACGCAAAGCAGCCACATTGGGAATGGCTGGTATCTTTGCGCAAACGGATATTGGTGGTGCGGCATTGAATCGTTTGGCTGCGGCCATCATTTTTGAACAATTGGCCACAGGATGTGTCACCACCAGCGCTTATTTATCCATTCATAACATGGTGACTTCGGTCATTGATCATTACGCCTCGCAAGCGTTGCGCGAGCAATGGGGGCTCAAATTAACGACAATGGACGTTTTGGCCAGTTATTGTTTGACCGAGCCGGATTCAGGATCTGATGCTGCTTCCTTAAAAACAACGGCAACGCTCGATGGGGATCATTATGTGCTCAATGGCTCAAAGGCCTTTATTTCCGGGGGGAGTGTCAGTGATGTTTATTTGTGCATGGTGAGAACCAATACGCATCCTCACCACGGCATTACTTGTATTTTAGTCGAAAAAAATACACCGGGATTAAGCTTTGGTAATTTGGAAAAAAAAATGGGATGGCGTAATCAACCCACTTCAATGGTTTATTTTAGCAATTGTCGTGTACCTGTGAGCAATCGTATTGGCGATGAGGGTCTGGGGTTTAAAATTGCTTTATCTGCGTTGAACGGAGGTCGTATTAATATCGCCGCCTGCTCACTAGGAGGCGCGACCGCCTGCCTACGGCTGACCCGCGCTTATATGCAAGAACGAAAACAATTTAAACAACCGCTCAGTAACATGCAGGCCTTACGCTTTTATTATGCGGATATGATGACTGATTTCGAAGCGGCGCGCTTGATGGTGTACCGTGCTGCAGATTATTTGGACAAAAAACATCCTCAGGCACCGATGTATTGTGCGATGGCCAAACGGATGGCAACAGATGTCGCTTTTCAGATCAGCGACAAAGCCATGCAATTACATGGTGGTTACGGATATTTACGTGATTATCAAATAGAACGCATTTTTCGTGATTTACGCGTGCATCAAATTTTAGAAGGCACGAATGAAATCATGCGAGAAATTATTGCAAAAACGATTTTAGATACAGAATATGTGATTGAATAACAAGGAGACATCTATGTCTGTTTTACAACATCATCTGCGTGACGGCGTATTCGTGATCACCCTGAATCGTCCTGATAAATTAAATGCTTTGAATGAAGACGTGTTGCGATCGTTGGCTGTTTTGCTGGCGCAAGCAAAAGAGGATCCGGCTATTAAGGGTCTATTTATAACAGGTGAAGGCAAAGCATTCTGTGCTGGAGCAGATATTCATCGATTGGCGCAATGTGATGCACAAACAGGGTATGCCTTTGCTCAAATGGGACAGCAAGTGTTTCGCGCATTAGAAACCTTAGGCAAACCTTCGATTGCTGCTGTGAATGGGTATGCATTGGGGGGGGGTTGCGAGTTGGCCATGTCGGCTACATTGCGTATCGCCGCTTCTACTGCGCAATTTGCGCAGCCCGAAGTGAAATTAGGCGTGATTCCAGGGTATGGCGGAACCCAGCGGTTGGCCAGATTAGTGGGCAAGGGTCGCGCGTTGGATCTTTGTTTGACCGGGCGAACCATTGATGCAGAGACAGCAAAACTTTGGGGATTGGTGTCGGAGGTTGTACACCTTGACGCATTAGAAGAAAAAGCGTGGGGAATGTTACAGCAAATCCTTGCTATGGCGCCTTTGGCGGTTTTAGGGGTGATGGAAGCGATCGATCATGGGTATGATTTGTCTTTGACAGACGCGTTGCATCTGGAAGCCTTGCAATTTGCAAAAACCTGCGCCAGTGCTGATAAAAAAGAAGGAGTTGAGGCATTTTTTGCCCGTCGTCAACCTCAATTTAAAGGAGAATAAGACGTGACCGTGGAGTGCTCTGTTCAAGGGAATATTGGCTTTATGACGTTACATCGTCCCAAAGCATTGCATGCATTATCTTTGCCCATGATTGACATCATGACTCAGCAATTGTTGCTTTGGCAAAGTGATGACACCATTCATGCTGTGGTCGTACAAGCGAGTGCGGGAAAAGCATTTTGTGCTGGGGGTGATGTACGCCAAATTTATCAATTACGTAGTGATTTTTCTCAACAATTAAATTTTTTTGAACGTGAATATCGTTTGAATCAATTGATTCACGATTTCCCCAAACCTTATATTGCTTTGATGGATGGTATCACCATGGGGGGCGGGGTAGGTGTTTCGTTACATGGTTCCCACCCAGTAGCAAGCGAACGTTTTGTCTTTGCAATGCCAGAGACAGGGATTGGATTTTTCCCTGATATTGGTGCCAGTCATATTTTAGCTCGCTGTCCTGGGCAATTTGGATTTTATTTGGGATTAACTGGCGATCGTATCAATGCAAAAGATGCTGTGGCTTTAAAATTAGTGGCTGCATTGGTACCAGCAGAAGATTTTCCAAAATTGGTGACCACTTTACTAGCAGCAGATCTGTCACACAATGCCCATCAAACCGTTAATGAGTGTTTGGCAGCATATGCTGAAAACAATGTAACCTCGTCGCTGATCAAAAAAGAGGAAGGCATTGATGCCTGTTTTGTGGCCGATAGTTTGGAGCGTATCCTCGATAGGTTACAGCAAAGAAAAGAAGTATGGTTTCAAGACCTCTATACACGTTTGTTGACCAAATCGCCGCTGAGCTTAAAAGTTACTTTGCAGCAATTGCGTATGACTCGTTCAAAAAATCTTGCTGCATGTTTAGAAATAGATGGACGATTGGTGCGTCATTTTTTACAAGATCATGATTTTTATGAAGGTGTCAGAGCAGTGGTGGTGGATAAGGATCACCAACCTTATTGGCAGCCCATGACAGTGGCAGATGTGACACCGATGATGGTCAATCGCTATTTTGAATGCATTTAAATCCAAAATCCTTTAAAATGTTGGAATATTTTGTTGTGAGTCAAAGGCATGTCGGATTTTTATCTTGATTTTAGCAAACGACGTACGTTTGCGATCATCTCTCACCCGGATGCGGGTAAGACCACGGTGACAGAAAAACTATTATTGTTCGGGGGTGCTATTCAGCTCGCGGGCTCTGTCAAAGGGCGTAAAGCCAGCCGTCATGCCACCTCGGATTGGATGGAGATGGAGCAAGAGCGGGGTATTTCTATCACGACGTCGGTGATGCAGTTTGTGCACCAAAACCATGTGATGAATTTATTAGACACCCCAGGCCATGAAGATTTTTCTGAGGATACCTACCGTACATTGACGGCGGTTGATTCTGCATTGATGGTGATCGATGTGGCCAAAGGGGTAGAAGATCGCACGATTAAATTAATGAATGTATGCCGATTACGTCAAACACCCATCATGACGTTCATCAATAAACTTGATCGCGAAGGACGTGAGCCCATTGATCTTTTAGATGAAGTAGAAACAGTGTTGGGTATTAAATGCGCTCCTGTGACTTGGCCAATAGGCATGGGCAAACGCTTTAAAGGTATTTATCATTTGCGTGAAGATACGGTGTATTTGTATGAATCGGGTAAAAATGCGCAAAAACAAGATGGTTTGGCAATTGTTGGCTTGGATAATCCGCTTTTAGATCAATATTTGGGCGATATGGCTGCGGAAATCAGAGAAGAAATTGATTTGGTCAAAGGTGCTTCTCATGCTTTTGATGAAGAAGCGTATTTGGCGGGTACTCTGTCGCCCGTGTATTTTGGATCAGCCATCAATAATTTCGGTATCAAAGCATTATTAGATGATTTTGCTCAATATGCCCCGGGGCCTGGGCCGCGTGTTGCCGAAGAGCGTATGGTACAAGCTGATGAAGAGGCTTTTACGGGATTTGTGTTTAAAATTCAAGCTAATATGGATCCTAAGCATCGTGATCGCATCGCTTTTATGCGGATTTGTTCCGGGAAATTTGAGCGTGGTATGAAATTACGCCATTTGCGCTTGGGCAAAGATATTCAAATTGCCAATGCATTGACGTTTATGGCAGGTGATCGTTCTCAAGCAGAAACTGCTTTGAGCGGAGATATTATTGGATTGCATAATCATGGAACAATTCGTATTGGTGATACATTTACGCAAGGTGAAACATTAAAATTCACTGGTATTCCTAATTTTGCGCCCGAATTATTTCGTTTGGTCCGATTAAAAGATCCTATGAAAAGCAAGGCTTTGGTGAAAGGGTTGATTGAATTATCTGAAGAGGGTGCTACGCAAGTATTTCGACCGTTGTCTTCCAATCAATTGATTTTGGGTGCGGTTGGTGTGTTACAGTTTGATGTGGTGGCGCATCGCTTACAACATGAATATAAAGTTGATTGTATTTATGAATCGGTCAATGTGACTTGCGCGCGATGGGTTTATGCGCCTGATGATAAAACCCTGACCGAATTTCAGGATAAAGCCTTTGATTATTTAGCGTTAGATGGCAGTGATTCGTTGATCTATCTTGCGCCGACTCGTGTCAATTTAACGATGGCTCAAGAACGCCATCCTAAAATAGAGTTTTTGGCGACTCGGGAACATTAATATTCCTTGCTACATCAAGGCGCGGAGGGATCGGCGCAAAAAGGAAAAAAGGGAAAAAAATAAGTTATTGAAGTGCATAAGTCCATGTGATCAAATTTGTTTGCGAAAACAATTAATCAGAGGACTTATGCACATACAAGAATTATTACTATGAAGTGATCCGCTGAGCCGACTTTCGCTATTATCTTACATGCAACTTGGGAATCGTGGACTTGATCCCCAGTGATTTCAAAATCGCTCGGATTTCCGTGCGCATCGGCGGCAATAAGAATCTTTGTAGTAGCTCCTCCTCTGGACTTACCAATAGCTCGCTCTTCTCCAAGCCGAGCTCCACTTGCATGCTGGTGAGCGCGGACGTAACTTCCATCAGTGAATACCCATTCCGTATCAATTTCGCCTGGTACATCAAAAAAAATCCGCCCATAATCCTTTTGCTGCCCACCGATTAAAGCGATTGTATGCCGTTTTCCAGGGACATAATTCTTTGGGAATATCCGCGCCACGGGGCTCCTGTACGTAGTTTCCATAAGATAGCCTCCATGACACTACGATCATTATTCCATTTATGGCAACCGTGAAATCGCATAGTTTTTTCAAGCTGAATCCATATCTCATCAGCGAGTACTTGTCTTGACATATGTGCTCCATCATTTTTTGCAAAATGGTCGCATATCAGAACTAAAAGTCTACAGAATTTTAATTATTATTTTTGATTGAAATTAAGTCAAAACAAATGATTGATGTAATCATGAACAGAAAGAATTTGCAAATCGACATATCTGCTCAATTAATGGCTTTAAATTGAGGACACGCCCTAATTATACAAAATTATTTACAGACCCTAAAACAAATATGCTATCGTTGTTGTAAGTTTCATTTTCTCATGATTTGTTGTCTTGTAACCATGCAACAACAGCCGAGGACGTGGCCTGCATCGTCTTTAGCATTTGCTGATATAAAGATTCTAGGTGCATAGAATGTCCCGCTTTGTGATAGCGCTCCAAATATTGGCGCGCCATAGACAGTTTATTTAGTTTTAAATAAACCGTACCCCCTTTCATTTTATGAGATAATTTCTCAACTTGATCCCAATTTTGGGTGTCATAAGCAGATTGAATGGCTTGTTTTTCTTGGGGAAGCTGTTCTAAAAATGCCTTGAGCATTGTGACCAGCAGAGATTTATTATTTCCTAATTCTTTAATAGCTATTTCAGGATCTAATAAAGAAAATTGGTCTAATTGAAATAGTTCTGTTTCTGTATCGGGTAAATCCAAGCCAAGTTTAGGGGAATTGTTCGGTGATTGGTGATCCACCTCTGGCAGGGCCGAAGGCGTATTTAATACAGAACATTGAGTCATAATGGCTTGTACAGTATGTAAAGTTAGCGGTTTGATGGTGACATCATTCATGCCGGTTTCTAAACATTCCTGCCTGACGTTCACGTCAGCATGCGCAGTTAATCCTATGATAAGTGCTGGCGTTATTTGGTGTTCTGTTTCATAAGCACGAAGTTGGCGCGTTAATTCTATCCCTGAGATTCCTGGTAAGCCTACATCAGATAAGATGAGGGTGACCTGCCGGGTTTTTTAGTACCAATTCGATTTGGAGAGTTTAGCCCCATTTGTTAAATTAATATTCAGTTCACACTTAAATTCTATTGGTGTTTTATAGCCTAAGCTAGAATGTGTCTTATCAT
>PEQK01000010.1 GCA_002786165.1 Legionella sp. | reverse complement strand
AAAAGCTTATAAGATTTCTGCTGAGAAAGGCTTGTTCATGTATGTAACACCACAAGGTAACAAATACTGGCGATTAAAATATCGCTTTAGTGGTAAAGAGAAATTGCTTGCCTTGGGGGTATATGATGACGTTACCACTGCTAAAGCTCGTGAGAAACGTGACGAGGCCAGAAGGTTGCTTGCTGATGGTATTGACCCAAGCGAACATAAAAAGGTCATGAAGCAAGTGGCAGATGAACGCTCAGCCAATAGTTTTGAAGTAGTTGCCAGAGAATGGTTTGTAAAATTCTCGTCAAATTGGGTTAAAGGTCATGCCGACAAGATTATGCAGCGTTTTGTGCGTGATATTTTTCCTTGGGTTGGCAATAAACCTATAACGGAAGTTACTCCGCCAGTATTGCTGTCGGTAATTCGCCGAATTGAAGAGCGTGGAGCATTAGAAACAGCGCACAGGGCACTAAGCAATTGCGGTCAGGTATTCCGTTATGCCATTGCAACAGGCCGAGCTGAAAGAGATTCATCCCAAGATCTAAAAGGTGCATTACCCCCAGTAAAAACCAAACATTTTGCAGCGCAAACAGATCCTAAGCGTTTTGGTGAGTTATTAAGAACTTTTGACTATTATGAAGGATCTTTAATCGTTCGCTGTGCTTTACGGTTAGCTCCTTTAGTATTCGTAAGGCCAGGTGAATTACGCTATGCAAAATGGGCTGATATTGATTTTGAAACTGCTCAGTGGAGCTATATTGTTTCTAAAACTGATACTCCCCATATTGTACCTATAGCTACTCAAGCGGTGTCCATTCTAAAAGAACTTCATCCTTTAACTGGTAACGGTACTTTTGTTTTTCCTTCCGCAAGAAGTAACGAACGTCCAATGAGCGATAACGCTATTCTCGCTGCATTACGTCGACTAGGAATTAGTAAAGAAGAAGCTACAGGTCATGGCTTTAGAGCTACTGCAAGGACATTGCTTGATGAGGTTTTGGGCATACGTCCAGACATTATTGAACACCAGCTTGCTCATGCTGTGCGTGATCCAAATGGTAGAGCTTATAACCGCACTGCTCATTTACTCGAACGCAAGAAAATGATGCAGTCCTGGGCAGATTACTTAGACAACTTAAAACTTAATTAATAAGTGTAAGGATTACTAATGAAAGAATTACAAAAAACTTTAGAGTTAAGGAAACTCAATGTAGAAGAAAAGAATATAGTCACCGAGCTGGGACTAACTGAAGAGATTAATATCTATGCAGTAAGTACAAGAATTAAAGTTGAGTTGATTCGGCTATATACAGGTCAAATACAGTATATAAAAATGAACAGCCCCGACAAGGTTATTATAAGAATAATTGATATAAATACTACGAATGATTTCTATCCTATACCTCCTTATGATGAGATCTTGGTTCGCGATGGGAAAGCAATAAAAACATCAATTGATGACCTGAGGGTATATATCTCGGATTTAGATAAACATTTATCTAGTACCAAAGAAAAGGAAAAAATTCATGAGGGTGAGCGTGAAACTTCACAAAGATTAATATTGGGCATGGCAATGGATAAGTATAATTATGATCCATATTCAGAATCAAATAAGGCTACTGGTAATGGCAAAGAAAGTATTGCCTATGGCTTAGATAAACAAGGCCTCTCACTGAGTGACGATACCATACGTAAATATCTCAATGCGGCTAAGGCTGCTCAGCTTCCCATACAAAAATAACTATACTGCTTAACCGAAGAAAAACTCTTCGGTTAAATTCTACCCGAGCTCGGTTAAGAAATTCAGAAATTATAGCAGGATCTCCTTGCACCTTATTAATCTATAGGAGATTACAATGCACCAATTACCACAAACAGGTTTTTTACGGTTATCACAGATTATTGGTAAGCCTAATGCGAAATTCCCCATACCTCCCTTAATTCCTGTAGGTAAATCTACTTGGTGGAATGGAGTAAAATCAGGCCGATTCCCAAAACCTATTAAATTAGGCTCTCGAATTACTGTCTGGAGAGTTGAAGATATTAGAAAACTACTTGATTCTAATTTTGTTTCATATGAGTGATGTCATTATGACAAAAAGTATGAAAACAGTTCTTGGCAATATCGCAATGAAGGAAGGTAACCCTATCATCAAAAGAGCGATTACAAATGCGCAGACAACCAATCGTGAAAACTCAAAGGAAGGTCTACCTACAGTTGAAATAACTTGTGCTGCAGACATTAAACCTGAAAGCGTTTCTTGGCTTTGGGATGGATGGTTATCTGCTGGTAAAATTCATATCTTAGGCGGTGCGCCAGGTACAGGGAAAACATCCATTGCCTTATCTCTAGCCAGTATCATCAGCCGGGGAGGGCAATGGCCGGATGGATCGAACGCGCTCCCTGGGAATATTTTAATTTGGAGTGGTGAAGATGATCTTCAGGATACGTTAGTACCTAAATTAACAGTAGAGAATGCAGACTTATCGCGCATATCATTTATCAACAGCATTTCTTTGGGCAATAAAAAAAGAGCTTTTGATCCAGCTACCGATCTTTCATTATTAAGACAAAACATAGAAACAATCAGCAATATCAAATTATTAATCATCGATCCTATTGTTTCTGCTGTGGCAGGAGATAGTCATAAGAATGCAGAAGTACGAAGAAGCTTACAGCCATTGGTTGATTTAGCTACACATTTTGGTATTGCTGTACTTGGCATTACCCATTTTACTAAAGGAACTTCAGGTCGTGAGCCAGTAGAGCGAATTACAGGTAGTCTTGCTTTTGGAGCTTTGGCCCGAATTGTTTTTATTGCAGCTAAGTCTCAAGAAAAAAATGAGACTGGTCAAGCTATTCGTATTTTTATGAGAGCTAAATCCAATATTGGATCTGATGAAGATGGTTTTGAATATGATATACAGCAAGCTGCATTACAAACTAATTCAACGATTATTGCCTCTCATGTTTCTTGGGGGAAAAAAATCTATGGCACAGCTAAAGCCTTATTAACAAACATTGAGTTTGGACACAAAAATAAAAAGATTGATGAGGCAAAAGAATTTTTAATTGAATTACTTACAGACAAACCATTAATGCAATCTGAAATTGAAAAAGAATGTAATATAGCTGGCATCGCATTGCCTACTGTTCGAAGAGCAAAAAAAGCATTAAATATTGAATCGGTGAAAGATGGGCAAGCACAATGGTGGTGGCATCTACCCACAGGCAAAGATGATCAAAATAATTGAAGATGCTCAAATATTTTTATTGATCACCTTCCAATAAATTGATCATCTTCCTGTAAAATGCAGGAAAAATGCAGGCGGAAATTAAATATGGCCAAGTTTCAAAAAGGACAATCAGGTAATCCTTCAGGTAAGAGGCCAGGTACTCTTAACAAGCGAAGTCAATTCATTAGACTTTTAGAGGATAATGCTGAAAACTTGATAAATAAATTGATCGAACTCGCCTTGGAGGGAGATGTACATGCACTCCGATTTTGTTTGGAGCGGTTCCTCCCCAAGGCTACTACAAACCAATATATTCAGCTTGATTTGCAAGGGTTAGATATTCAACTTAGCAAAAATCTACCAATGATTGGAAAGAAAATTATCGATGCTACTGCATCAGGAGCCCTTTCCGTGCAGGATAGCAATCAATTTATGCATCTAATTAATGCACAAAAGGGATTCCTTGCACAGGAAGAGCTTGCCAAGCGGCTTGATGAAATTGAGTCACATCAAAAGACAGGATGTTTTTTTGATGAGCTAGAATGAGGTGGTTTTTCCTCATTTATTAGAGATAAATGTTTATTTTATTAATCAGGTAATCTTTATGATTTTCGAGCAGAAAATTATAAAATGCAAAGGCTTCTTTAGCATTTAAACTCTTTTCAATACAGTAATGCAAGAGAGTCGCTGGTAAGGATAAAAGCTCTACATTAGTATGGTTCATTTTACTAGAACAATAGGTTATGAAAGAATCGAACTGGGCATGACCAATAACAATGGTTGATGATGTATGAGTTGGCTTTCCTCCCATCGGAGCTTGGGCTTGCGAAGTGATTACAGAGCTCATGCTTATGGCTGCTTGCTCTGCATTATAGATTTTTGACATTAGTGCAAGCTGTAGTTGCATATACGAGGCTGACGATTTGTTAATATTAACTTGCTCGGTCGCTGCAAAAGTTACCCCAAAATAGTATAACGGTAAAAATTCCGTGAATAACCCGTCGTTATATATGTCTGTAGTAATGGATCTTACGATTGACCAAATAACATCCCCATTCCATTCTTGTTTAAGAGTATAAGCATGATATGTGCAGGCATGAAAAATCTGCATTTCAATGAATTGCATACAAAGATTGTTGGAGCTCTTGAAAATCTTTTCTAAATCTAATGAATTCTTATTTTTTGATGAACGTATTGCATCGTATACCAAAAATCCAAGCAATAATAAGCTTGCAACAACAATCATAACGGAACCTCTCTATATGCTAGTAATGTGGGCTCCTTATTGTTTTTATTATTTCCTACTGTCTTTACCCAGATAATTTTGCTAACCGGCTATCCGGCCAATTTGGATATATTATACACAACGGAATACAAATGTATAGGATTCCCAAGTATCCAAGGTGATTAAAAACTTAGATTCTCTAAGTCTAATAATCAATTCATAAATACAAAATGAATGACTCACCACTTCCCATAAGGCTAAAAGAAGCTCGTTTAGCCGCTAAACTTTCTCAGAAACAATTGGGAATAGCTGCTGGTATGGATGAGTTTTCTGCAAGTGCTCGCATGAATCATTATGAGCTAGGAAGACATTCTCCCGATTACTCAACGTTAAAAAGAATAGCTTCCGTGTTATCAGTTCCTACCGCTTATTTTTATGCCGAAGATAATGAGTTAGCTGAGGTTATCAGAGCATTTTCCCAATGTACTCAATTAAAAAAGGAAAAACTAGCATCATTTCTTAAATCCGATATTTAGATTTAATTATAACAAGTTAAAAGATTGACAAAGTTATTTAAACACTACCGCAAGGGGTAAAGTCTAGTCTTAGCAAGGAAATGATACTATTCATTAGGTTTCAGCAACGCGTCACCCCACTCAAGGAATATCCCATCTATAGCCTAAAAAATCATCATTTGGAATGAAATCAAACATTTCATAAATTTCAATTACGACTCTCGTTTGTATATATGCTTGTTGAGCTTCAATATCTCCCTGATCACTTAACCATTGTGGTGGTTCTAATCTAAATTTTTCTAATAAGTCTTCACGATGAGTGAGCAATTTAATATTCATATAAAAAATATCTCTTCTCAATGCATCATCGTCTTCATTTATCATCGGTGAATACTGACATAACTTACCAAATTTGGACGTACTTAAAATCAATATCGTGTTTTCGTAACCTGTATTACTTATACTAAATACCGGTATTGAATACCCATGAAATTCAAACCAGCCCTTAAAACTACTAATATCCAGTTTTTCTACATCATTTCTCCAGCTTGCTTTAAACTCTTCTTTTCCTTTAAAATATTTCCATATACCAACGTTGGAAGAGAGAATAACCACAGAATTTAATGATTCACAGTTTTTGAGAACGCTCTCAATATCATCAGAAATAATAGATTGACATTCATCCAGTATTTTCTTGAACAACTCGTTATCTTCACCATTTGCAAGAGAGCGGGGAAAACCATCTTGCCAATTGCTATAATGTATATGCCACGTATCAAAAAAAACTGCTTTATCTTCAATTACACTTAAACCAAATCTTGAGTTATCTCTAATAGTTGGTTTTTCTTCGAAATGCACATATGCATTAAATTGCTTAGTTAAAATTTCTCTAAGAGTTGCAAATTCATAAAATTTTAAAATTAGGTTGTTTTTAAAGTTCTCTACTTTGATCTCACTTATTGGAAAATCTCTATGTTTAGCAGAAATTTGATTTTGAGCTTCTATTTTTACATGCTCAAGAAATGGAATAACTTTATCAGAGAATAAGTTCACTGGGTCTTCAAAATCTAACTCAAGAAAAATGTTTGATTCTTTAGCCAGATTATTAGCATATCCCACCAAATCTTCGCACCTATGAATTAAGTTACTTAATTTATAGATATCTAAATCAGGTAAGTGATATCCATTAACAGATTGTCTAGCATTAGGTGTATTTCTTACGCTTTGAAGTAGCTTACACATTAATAGTAAAAAATAATTTTTTACATATTTAGTACTTCCATGATGTCCTACAAAAAAATTGACTCCACTACCAACCAAATCAAAATATATTGTCATTAGACTATCTAAATTTTCTGGTAATAAATCGAGGCTAATCCAAGTTGAGTCAGCATCTTCCGGTTGGTTATAATTCCAAAGATATTTAATGAAATATATCTTTTTTTCAAATAAGCAAAAAGCTCCAATTGAAATAAATAAACCGATTAAGTTATTAAACTTATATTGTTGCTCTGCCTTCATAACAATCATGTTCTCTAATTCATCGGCCTTTACAGCTAAATCATTCTTTATATTTTCTCTAATAATGGTTTTTAAGTTATTAAATTCGCTTTTCCAATCCTCCATGTCTTTTTTTGAATTGATATATTTTATCGAGTCACTTAAGACGTTTAACTTATTTTCTATTCCATATTCTTCATTTAAAGATGAGTACAGCTTTAAATCTTGATCTAACAATAAATGACCATAATCCCAAATGTCTTTACTATTTAAATCGGGATGAATACCATCAATAATGTAAGATACTAGTATTTTAAATAATTCATACTTGTTTTTTGAGATAACAGTTTTTACAGATGAAAAAAAATATCTATCAAAAAGCTGTAAATAGCTTATTTTGAATTTGTTGTCATAATTAAAAACAATGTCTCTATATAAAGATATCGCTGAATTAAAAATAGAATAGTTATCTTCCTCTGTCGCTTGATAAGTAATATTACTCAACGTTCTTAATATCTGGTCCACGAATAGGTCATTATCTGGCTCATTTGAGAGATATCCTAGAATTCTCTTTAAAACATAAATTGCATATCTGGAAACCTCTAAATTAGAAACCTCAACAGATTTTTTATAAACTCGTAATATTTGATTAATTATGGTTGTAAATCCATCTGTGTATTTTTCAGAGTACATAGAAATATTAAGTTGCGCATTTTTTTCATTTTTAGCATGTAAATCATGATATTCTTTGCTTAAAATTAACTTATCAAATTTTTCAGGATCACTTTTTCTAATAGCAAACAAAGATTCCAGTAGCTCAAATAATTGCATAAGGGAAGTTAAAACACGCTCTTCGTTATTCCGCTCTAACTCGTAGACAAGTATATCTCCAATCCCTAAGATGGATTGAAGCATAGCCAGCTTCTCTTGCAGGTTGTTTTGTCTATTTAAGAATCTTTTTAGCATCATTTATTAACTCTTGAAGAATATAATCAGTTTTATATGTGTAAATCTTAACTATTTTTATGGAATTAACCAAAAATGCGCACGAGGTTATGAATATAATTATGGTTAGCCATGAAAGAATTATTTCCAAGTTTGAAATTTCTTTTTCTGGAATAAAAAATCTTAACAAGACTGTTAATAATAAATTAAATATAAATATTCTCGGTAGCCAACGATTTTGCCATCTTCTTTCAAATAAAGTGACTATAACCTCTGATTTATAGCGGTCAGATATTCTAGTAATAATTTCAATACTTAAAGGAATCCACAGCCCTATAATAACGGCACTAAATGCTGCAACATCAGACAATCCAGAAGGATTTATGGGAAGACTCTTAAGTAACCCCCACAAATTAGACAAAATTGACAATATGTGTAAAAAGAATGAATCTGCCAAGGAAGATATTTGATGATAATAAAGGACAGCATGCTCTTTTAAGGCATCGATTAGGTTGATTTTATCTAAATTGGGCATGTGAATGTTTCATCTTAAACATTAGTACTCCAAGCTTACCTAATTTAGAGTGTTGAAGAAAGCTACTAACAATGCTATTAGGAGTGTATTTTTAACATTGCAAGATGATGCGAGTAAAATCCTACAACCCATCTTTACTTGTTGTGTAGTAATCTGTTTGGTATGAATATGCCCATGAATAAACCCGATTTTGCAATAAAGAATCCTGAGCTAATCAAAGAGTGGCATCCCACGAAAAACAAGGAACTTACACCATATGATGTGACGCCTTTTTCTGACAAGAAAGTATGGTGGATATGCCCAAAAGGTAACGATCATGAATGGCAAGCTGCGGTTAAAACTAGGAGCAAAGGCCATGGTTGTGGAGTATGTGCTGGTCGAGTAATTGTTAAATCTAACTGCTTAGCAACATTAAACCCAGAGCTTGCCAAAGAGTGGCACCCTACTAAAAATGGAAATTTAACTCCCCGCGATGTTATTCCTGGCTCATATAAAAAAGTATGGTGGAAATGCCCGAAGGGTGATGATCATATATGGCTGGCCGCTATCGAAGGTAGAAACAATGGAACTGGCTGTCCAATTTGCTCCAATAAGAAAATAACTAAATCTAATTGCTTAACAACATTAAATCCGAAACTCGCTAAAGAATGGCATCCTACTAAGAATGATAAACTAACTCCCGATAAAGTTACTCCTGGCTCGTCTAAAAAAGTTTGGTGGTTATGTCTAAAAGGCGATGATCATATATGGTTAGCAAGTGTTGCGAGCAGGACTAAAGGTCATGGCTGTGGCATATGTGTCGGTCAATTAGTTGTTACATCTAACAGTCTAACAACAATAAATCCAAAACTTGCTAAAGAATGGCATCCTACTAAAAATGGTAAACTAACCTCAGATAAAGTTACTCCCAATTCTGGTAAAAAAGCTTGGTGGAAATGTCCAAAAGGTGATGATCACGAATGGCAAGCGGTTATTGCAAATAGAAATAAAGGAATAGGTTGTCCTATTTGCTCTAATCAGAAAGTGGCCTGGTCTAATTCCTTAGGAACCGTTAATCCAGAATTAGCAAAGGAATGGCATCCTCGTAGAAATGGAAACCTTACTCCATATGATGTCTTACCCAGTACAGGTAAAAAAGTGTGGTGGAAATGCTCTAAAGGCAATGATCACGAATGGCCTGCAAGCGTTAACAATAGGAGTTATGGAAAAAACTGTCCTATATGCTCTGGACATAAAGTCGTGAACTCTACTTCCTTAGCAACACTCTACCCAGAAATAGCAAAACAATGGCATCCAACCAGAAATGGCGATCTCACTGCAAAAGATTTTACTGCTGGAGTAGGTAAAAAGGTTTGGTGGAAATGCCCCAAAGGGGATGATCATGAATGGGAAGCGACTATCAATCATAGAACAAGTGGCACTGGTTGTCCTAAATGCAATCCTGCTTACTCTATCCCAGAATTAAGAATTTTTAGTGAGTTAAAAGCAATATTTTCAGAAGTACAACATAGAGTTATTATTCAAAATTATGAAGTCGATATCTTTATACCAGCATTTAATATTGGAATAGAATTTGATGGTGTATATTGGCATCAAGACAAGCATGAAAAAGATCTGGAAAAGAATTTAGCGCTATCTTCAACTATATATCTCATTAGAGTAAGAGAAGAAGGCTTACCATTATTAGGTCCAAACGACATTCGTGTTAAAAAAAGGGATATTAATGTCTCAATAATAAAAGAAATCCTAGAAATAATTTTAAAAAATCAAAATATAATACCGCCTAAAATACTGACAGAGATAAATAGATACATGCACCAAAGTGATTGGATTGCAAATGACTATTTTAATGACTTTTATTCTAGAAGAAAGCATGTAGAATTTGAAAAATCACTAAATTATTTATTCCCTGCTATAGCAAAAGAGTGGCATCCCTCAAAAAATAATTTATTACTCCCCGAGTATTTCACGCCTGGTTCAGGTAGGAATGTTTGGTGGGAAGGGAGTTGCGGACATGAGTGGGAAGACACTATCAATCATAGGACAAGTGGCAGAGGATGCCCTCAATGTAGGTATAAGAGAGCAAAGATAACCCGTCTTAAGAATGTAGCAGTGAAATTAATTGACAAAGATTAGTATCTTCTAAGAATTAAGAGCAATAATCAATTCCCATGAGTTTGCTGAGATAATAGGCTAAAGAGCAGGCCTAGCCTCCTAAAATATTACAGATTGAATTGTATTTTATATGTCCCAAATTGGCGCCCTTGCTATTCTATATTCTAGAATTTGGAATAAAGATAAGATAATTTTAAGTGTGGGTTAATTATAAGTATCATGACACCAATTTTCCATGTGGTGTATGATTTCAGTTATTTGAACATCATCAACAGAAGGGTGCTTATCTGTCACCACTACTTGTTCGTATAAATAAGCTTGAAAATAGTTGTATTGAGTCCATATTCCATCACCGCTTGTAGCTCTTTTTAAATCTATATTTACAAGCCAATCCCTCACCACTCTTATTGCTATGATGACGTCATTATGATGCTTTTTTATATCACACCCAGATAAATCAGAAATAGCTTTTTGGTATCTATATTGTTCGCTATCTAATATAAGAATTTTTTTACAAGGAAATTTATCGCAGTATATATTTTGGCAAGCATAGTCTATTCCCAACTCAAAGGGCATATTCATTCTGTAATATTCATCTTTTTCCGAAGATATCATTCTTGATAAATCATGGATGCCAAATTTTGATTCTTGGATGAGGTTAACAATTTTATTTATTCTTGTTTGCCCTGAGTCGGCGCTTTCAAGTGCTAACCGTGGAGTATATCGAAGGTAGATTGTAGTAAATAGAATCCCTAGGAAAATCTCTCTATATTCCGCATCAAACGGGCAATTAATAAAAATATTTTTGCTATATTCTGACATATTATTTATAGCTATTTTTTATCTTTTGGGGGGCAAGGATCTTTTCCATAACTGTTCTTATCTTGAATTTTGCCATCCTTTCCATGAATATATAATTCGGTTTTTTGATTTTTGGCTATTTGTTTGCCATGTTCTACTGCTTCATCCTTTGTATTATATATTTTAGTTGCTTTCGATGCCCCGCCTTTTTTTACAGCCCAGCCACCGGCTGGATTTTTAACAATATGCTGTCCTGTTTTCTTAGTCATAAAAATACCTTGGTTACTCTATTTCTATCCTATATGTCGCCAAGTAAGGATAAATCTTTAAGATTTATATAAATTTAATTATCTTTCAACTTCCTGAAACATCCTAGGCAAATCAAATATATATTATATGTCCCAAATTGACGCAAAATCTACGTATGCTATAATTAAAATAAGTCCTAAATTGGCGATTAGTATGAGAGTAAGATACCAAGATAGCATAGAATACAAAGCACTTAAGCGTCTCAAAAAGATTCTGGGGACTGTGGTACTGCGCGAAGACTTTGAGGATCTGGGTTCTTATCGCCAAATAAGTCGTGTTTTTATAGGGCTGATAGATACTAATAAGCTGGTAAAAATTGGAGCTGGTACTTATGCTAAAACCAGCATGTCTGATACATTTGATACGCCTGTGCTTAATGTTACTTTTAGGCAACTATGTAAAGAAGCCCTAACAAGAAAAGGCATTCAATGGGAGCCTGGTACGGCAGAACGAGAATATAATGAAGGCTTGTCAACGCAAGTGCCTGCTCGTACTGTTATCCGCTTAAAAAGCCGCTTTAGAGGCCAACTTACTTATGGAAAACAAAAGTTAATTGCAGAGAAGGGTATCAATGCTCGATAAAGACATACTGCGTGAAATCAATAAAACCGTTGATGAATTAGGTTTAGATGCTTCTACCATTGAAAAAGATTATTACGTCACTCAAGTTATTCACGCACTTTCTGATTTAGAAAATGAATACTTCCGGTTGGTATTTTGCGGTGGGACTTGCTTAGCTAAAGCTCACCAAATAGTTCAGCGTATGTCTGAGGATGTGGACTTTAAAATTGAAAAGAAGCCTGCCACAGCAGGTTTCAGTAAGTCACACATATTGAAGGAGCTCAAGGCCTTCCGGATTGAGCTTCAATCTAAGCTAGATATCCCTCTTCTTACAGCCAGCGAACCTGTGGTACGCAATGAGGGTAAATATTCACGTATTGAATTGACCTATCCATCAGTTTTTACAATCAATGACAATCTAAGACCCCACATACTTTTTGAGTTCACATTATCAAACATTCGTTGTGATGTAGTTACTCGATCGGTGAAAACCTTGATGGAAGAAACTATTCCTGAACTAGTCTTATTTCCTGACAGAGCAACCTTATGTGTTCATGTCCACGAAACCGCGATTGAAAAATGGGTAGGCTTAACGCGACGCATCATTGCCATTGAGCGGGGAAGCCACCACGATGATCGATCTTTGATTCGTCACGTTTATGATCTCAATGCTATCGAATTAGCTGAACCGATCCCCGATGATTTTTTGATGCTAGCAAAAGACATTGTTCTAACTGATGCTCAACAATTTAAAAATCAAAATCCGGAATACGCAGCTAACCCCGCAGAGGAAATTAACCGATCGCTTTATCTCCTGCGTACTAAGCCTATCTGGCGAGAGCGCTATTATGATTTTATTGAAAATATGGTCTTCAATCCTGATTTAGCTGCTGATTATGATAAAGCTATCAATGTGATTTCTGGTTTGAGCAAAAAAGTGATTTCCTATTTAGACTAAGTGATGCTGGGGGTACATTTGGGGGTATATTTTTATCGCGCATGAAAATAACCATTTAAATACAACACATTGACCAATCAATTAAATAGTCGCCGCCCCAACAACACAGTAGCCTTGATTACAGAGCGTAATTAAGGTTTTGCTTTGAAATTCTTCCCAATTAGCCCGTTATTCAGATACAGCTGCAAATAAATTTTGTGTTTCTTGATAACTCATAGCGCCTTCTAAACACCGGAAGTTAATAAACTCTTCAGACATGATATGTTGTGCCAACTCAGCGGTGCTTGCTGCGACTTTACGAGATACGCCTGACCCAACACTTAATCGGTTGATATTGCAATCGACCAACTGTGAGATATGTTCAACCCAAGCCCCTCCCAATAAATTAATGGGCAAACCAACAAGCTCTCTAAGTTTTGATGCCACTGCTAAATCTGTTAGTCCAGGCACGAAAACACCATTAGCTCCAGCGTCACGATAGGCTAACAAACGTTGTATTGTTTCTTCATAACAAGCATCAGTCTTCAGGGCTTTTAACCAGTATGAGTCTGTACGGGCATTGATATAAAGAGATACCCCATACTGATTTGCTAATTGTCTAATGGCTCTTATTTTTTCAACTTGCACATCAATGGGAAACAACGATCCTGCATGATCTGGATCAGCATCCTCTATGTTAATACCAACAGCGCCTAGGCGGATGACTTCACTTACTGTGTCGCATACTTCCATGATACTTCGACCATAACCTGTTTCTATGTCAACACTAACAGGCACATCAACAACAGAAACAATACGTTTTACTATAGCCAACATCTCTGATTTAGGCATAACCTCACCATCAGGATAACCAAGAATGGTGGCTATTCCAGCACTTGTGGTTGCAATTGCCTTTGCTCCTGCCAATTCAAACTGTTTTGCGCTAAGTGCATCCCAAACATTGGGTAAAACGAATACTTTAGAGGTCTGGTGATGTAAATCAGAAAAAATTACCGCTTTTCTCTCAAACTTTTCCTTATCAAAATTGTTTGTAAATACCAACTGCTGGCCACTAGAAGCACCTTTAGAGAAAGACTGTTTTGACATGCCCGAATCATCTTTTCTGTTTTTCATGATATTTCTCATAAACACTATGATTTACTAACTATTTAGTTGGCCTAACGTAGCACAGACCTTTAGGCCAAACAATACATTATAAGTTGACTAAAATCATTCCAAGCACATAATATCTGTTATTACTGTCAGATGTTGTTTTAGGTAGCCGATGTATTGAATTATGATAACCAAAGAAAAGTGGCATAAATTGACGGAACAGATGACAAAACTTCATATTATTGAAACTGATCTTGTCGAAAAGTTTATTTTGGGCAGTGGCAAAGGTGGACAAAATTTGCATAAAACTGCTTCCACAGTTTACTTAAAACATTTGCCATCTGGTTTGGAGGTCAAATGTCAGTCCTCCAGGCGTCGTGATGACAATCGTTATTTTGCCCGTAAGCGACTTTGTGAAAAATTGCAGGAGAGCATCGGTGATGAACAAACAAAAGAGCAGCAACGTGTTGAAAAGTTAAAACGCCAAAAAAAACGACGATCAAGGCGTTCAAAGCAAAAAATGCTAGATGAAAAATCTAGACAGGGCCAGCTGAAGGGATTGAGAAAAAAACCTGATGCCTTAGAGTAGTAAGTTGTAGTCTTTTTGCCATAAAAAAATTTAACGTGTTTATTAGTCTGTTTTGATAGTCTCAATTTCTACATGAAATGCTGCATGTAACCTTTGGTTATTATTTTTTCAGTACTTGGCGAGAGGCTGTCATTTGTTTATTAAGCAGATGCATATTGTGTATTTGACTTTCTGTTATTGAGTTCACTATGATGCCCTCTGAGTCTCATAGTATGACTTTTGATAAAATTGAACATATCCGTCGGTTGGCTACAACAAAGGATGAACATGTCGCCTCATATATTGATTTTTGGTTTTGGTTATACGGCTCATTTTTTAGCTAAAAAACTTCGAGACATCAATTTCCAAGTCACTGTTACAACGAGAAATAGCGATAGGGTGGGTTTTGATAGCGAATTTGAGTGTGATGTCATTCATTTTTCAGAAAAAAGCATCGCACAAGCTTTGGCAACGACCACCCACATTCTTATTAGCACGCCGCCAACCCCTGATCTAGGCAGCGAGCCAGTGCTGATAAATTTTGGCGGTTTGTTAGAAACATACATTAAAAATATTCAGTGGATTGGTTATTTATCCTCCACAAGTGTGTATGGTGATCACCAAGGCGACTGGGTCAATGAGTCCTCCGAACCAAAAGCGCTGGGTCATCAGGGTACATTAAGGTTAGCTGCCGAAAATGAATGGATTTCTTTTGCACGCGTGCATCAGCTGCCGCTAACTATTTTTAGATTAGCCGGTATTTATGGGCCGCAACGCAATGTTTTGGCGCGACTGATGAATGGTAAAAAAGATACCATTGTAAAAAAAGGTCATTTTTTCTCAAGAATCCATGTGGAAGATATCGTATTGGTTATTATCGCCGCGATGCAACATTCAAAACCTGGCATAGTAATTTATAATGTTGCAGATGATGAGCCCTCACCAAATTATGTTGTGGATGACTATGCCGCGTCTTTATTACAACTTGCTCCCTTACATGAAGTGGCTTATGACATGGCCGTTTTATCTCCCATGGCGAAAGAATTTTATTCACATAATAAACGGGTTTCAAATATTAAACTGAAAAAAGAGCTCAAGATACAATTTATCTATCCGACCTATAAAGAAGGCCTGACTCATCTGCTTTATGAGGAGGGTTATTTATGATTTCAAAAGCGGCGAGATATATGGTTAGGTTGAGGCGAATCTGGTTCTTTAGCGTCATCGGATACATTTGTGTTAGAGCGAGACGATGATAATCCTCGCATCACTTTAATTTTATCCATGACAGATCGGTATAGGCTTGTTTTATTGACTTCAGCAATTGGCTTGATGTCTTGTGCTTTCAGCAACGAGTGTCTTATCGCATCTCGAGTGATCGCGCCTAATTTACCAGAACGTACTGTTTTATATTCTTCTTTCGTCAATTTGATAGCGGTGTTTCCTTCTAGTATGTTCTGAAGTTTGGTTGCCGCTGTAAATGTTGGAGAGCTGTTTTTATTCGAGGCTACATATTGTTTTATTTTTTCAATAGAATACCCTTTTGTGCCTTGTGAATGAATAGTGATATGGCCGTTGTCGTTCTTTTCCAAACACACTTTTTCAAGTTTGCCACTAAATCTAGGGATGCTGATAATAGCGTTTTTAATGGATGTATAATTGACTTTAGCTGCTTTTAGTAGACTCATTGCATAGTCTTTGCAGTTACTGAGATAAGTATGATAAGCAATACCACCAGGCATACTTTGTTTTTCTGGCGAAGTCTCTTTTTTATTTTCGGGGTTTTTTTTCCCGGGTGTGATGAGTTGTCTATCGCTGTTAATTTTATGCAATACATGGGTCAATTGTTCTTGGTCGAGTGGAAAGTGTTTGCAGTAAAAATCTCTACCTGTTTTATCTAAGATAAAATCTTCCATTTGTACTTGATCGGTTGGAAACAGCCCAACACGAAATATGAGACGATAGGTGCCATCCTGATTTTTTGTAGAAATTCCAACAGCACTATGCCCTAGCATTTTTTGATTGTCTCTAAACGCTAAATAGGTCAGAAAAAAAGGACTCTTATCCTCTATTTTTGCGTCCATTATAGGTCTCCATATATCATATGTTTAATTATAGGACATAATAGAGATTAATTTATTTTTGATGATTGAACTTCAGCCTATTTTTAGTATCTTTCGTAATACCCATCAAGCCATTGAAAGCAGGCTCTTGGAGGTCGGGATCCAAGTCTTGAATATAAGATTTTGTTAACAAAGGAATGTCGTCTGGTTTTTTTGCGTTTAATGCGGCTTTAAATTCAAGATAAGCAGAGGCATAAAGCATGGATTGATGATGATTTATCAAGCTTTTACGGTCTAAATGCTCTTTAAACAAAAGTTTGCTTTTTTTGGAGAAAAAATGCAAGTCACTGCCTATTAATAATTGTGTCAGATATTGGTAGCTCGCGGTGACCACTAAGCTATCATCTGGGTGATCCAAATGATGAATCATATCCTGAACATAGCGTATCTCATGAGCTCTATCGTGTTTAAGGTTCAATAGATCAACATGAATTTTATCCATATTGGTTAAGTTGACTTGTGCTGTGTCAATATGTTGAGGTGCTAAGGTCGCAAGTCCCCGATAAACAATCCCTCCATCATTTTTGTCTAACGTTTGACTCTGCAGCGTTTGAAAATAGTTCATAATATCGCTTAAATCTGTTTGGTCATTTTTTTCCAATTTTTTTGATAAATATATTGCAGCGCTACAAGCAATTTGTGCCTTACTTCTCCCTTTTCCTTTTCCTTTTTCGCCTGTTTGATAATGTCATGGGTTAAATAGTCGGGATTTTCAAAAGATATAAAATCATAAAAAAGGAGTTTGACGTCTTTATTCACGTGATTTGATGTGAATAATCTCCATAAAGATACTATCTCTTCTTTTGAGATGTTGGGAGAATTTTGCAGCATTTGATAAAAATTTTCTGCATCTAAGATTGCGAGGTTGTTCTCATTGATGGAGTTTATATGGATGATGTTTGAGGGTACTGAAGTGGGTTGTGCGTTAGAGCGTTCGGGTATGAGAAGATCTGAATCAACGGGAAAATAATGATATACCCTTAAGGGACCTACGCCTACTAGGTCACGCACAACTAAATTCCCTACATAGGAAGGGATATGTGCATAAACTGGGAAAGCTATTATCATACAACAGATTTTAAATAGTAGTTTTTTTTCATGATAGTTTCGTTCATTATCATTCAGTTGTCATCTTGTCTCAGAAGCTTTTTTAACTAAACTATATCATTTAAATGTTAGCATTTTAATGGCTTTTTAAGCGTGCGTCATTTTTTAAAAACACATGTATCTTCTAATAAGATGCTTTTTGAGTCAGCGTTAATTCTGGCGATGGCGGCAGGTGACTGATGAGTTTGCATAATCCCAGACACGCTGCAAATTTTGAACGAAACCCTTTTGACGACAAGGGATCTTTGCCTGCTTCATTAAGGATGGATTTAATATCGTCCATAGAGTGTGCGCCATTAATTTTTTTGATGAGGGTTTGAGCGCTGCTGATTTTTTGGTGGGTCAGTATTCTATTCTTAAAAATTTTTGTGATAAATGATGGGTGAAACTTATTGTGTTCGTCTATTGTGCCACGTGATTGAATGTAGTTCATTAAGTTTTTTTCGCAACTTTTTTTAATGCTACTTAAATTCATGGGTTGTTTGTGATCAAGAAATTCTATTCCCCTAGCGTGGTCCGTGCTTTCTTTGGCCTCATACGCTTTGGATAATTGCGCTGCGTACTCGGGGTTTTCTTTTAAAAAATCAACGTTATGGATATCGGGGCGATAGGATCTAATAAATAGTAACGCATTGGTCATAGCGACCGTTTTAGGGAAAATTTGAACTTCGCTTTTTAGAATGTTTTCATGTATTTCTTCGTGGAGGTGCGCCCACGCATCAGTGCTCACAATACTGGCTCGACGAGCATAAGTACTCAGGCAATTGTCTTCTTTTTCTTCCAAAAGCAATGCCATGCCTATATCAATACACACTGCCGTATTTTGGGCGGTGATCACAAAATTACCTGGCACAGCTGCATCCACAATAACTCTTCCCGTACGGTTATAAATACCCACCAAGGCATTGGCAATGTCTGTGTCTTCTTGTTCTCGAATAACAGGGTTTTTCTCTATGGATTCTAGAAATAGGGCGCGATCTCTTGCTGGATTTGGATCAGTTGACTGTCGTTTACTATGCTTACTTTGCACGTAGGGACAAATCCATCCGTATTCTTTCATTCCGCCAATAGTGATTGTGGCTAATTTGGCTTTGGGTTTTAAATTGGGATTTAGCTGATTCCAAAGTCGCACAGAACGCTCTGGAGTATCGGCACCAAAAACATCGTTATGCATACTTTTGAATACCAGCGTTCCTGACCTGTTCAGATAGGCGACATTAAAAGCCCCTGTTCCTAAAACGCGCCATTCTTGTTGCTTGTTTTTCATGAGGTCTGCTTACTAAGTATTTATAGTATTATTATAGACCAAAGCTGAAGGGACTTAAGTTTGCTCGTCATTTGGATGAGATCACAATAGAGTGTATGTTTGAACGGGTTAGTGTTAGGCTACGCCCATAGTGATCCCATGAGTGATATCGAATGTCAGCTCCTTCTTCTATTCAAGCCGAAGCATTGTCTTTTTCAACTGTAACATTGCAAGAAAAGTTATTAAAAAATCTATCGTCTTTGGGATATGAGCATATGACGCCTATCCAAGCACAAAGTTTGCCTTTGATGCTGAACCGTCATGATGTGATTGCTCAGGCCAAAACAGGTAGTGGTAAAACTGCTGCATTTGGGTTGTCTTTGCTCAATCATTTAGAGACAGAAACCTATAAGGTGCAGGCTTTGATCTTATGTCCCACCCGTGAATTGGCAGAACAAGTGTCGCAAGTGTTGCGTCAATTGGCGAGGTTGATGCCAAATGTGAAAGTATTGAATATATCAGGCGGGATGCCAATGCGACCGCAAGTTGATTCGTTGAAACATGGCGCCCATATTGTTGTGGGAACGCCTGGTCGTATCCAAAAACATTTGGATAAAGAATCATTGTCACTGAAGCACTTGCAAACTTTGGTATTAGACGAAGCAGATCGCATGTTGGATATGGGCTTTTTTGATGCGATTCGCAATATCATTCGACTTTGCCCACAGCAACGTCAAACGTTGCTGTTTTCTGCAACCTATCCCAATGACATCAAAAAACTGTGCGATGAATTTATGCAAAATCCTCACAAAATCACTATAGAGGAAGCGCACACTGAGTTAGAGATTGAACAAATTTTTTATGAAGTCACTCATCCATCCAATAAATTTGCCGTATTAAAAACGCTACTTCAGCATTATCAACCCAAATCAACCTTGATTTTTTGTAATACCAAAGAACAAACCACCCAATTGGTGGCGATGCTGATTCGCGACGGGTTTTCAGCCATTGCGTTGAATGGGGATATGGAGCAAATGGAGCGTGATCTGGCGATGATTCGTTTCAAACATCAAAGCTGTTCTATTTTAGTGGCCACGGATGTTGCGGCGCGTGGTTTGGATATTAAAGAGCTGCCAGCGGTGATTAATTTTGAATTGGCTTTTGACTATGATGTGCATGTTCATCGCATTGGACGCACAGGTCGAGCCGGGAGCAAGGGGTTGGCACTAAGCTTAACCACGCCCTCAGACGCACACCGCTTGTGTACCATCGAACATGAATTAAAACGACCTGTTATGTGGGGAACGCTTGCAACCCCGATGACCGCTCATGCCATTTCACCACCAGATATGATTACGATCTGTTTGAATGCAGGCCGAAAAGATAAAATTCGTCCTGGAGATATTTTAGGTGCCTTGACCAAAGATGCCGGGCTTGCCGGAGATATGATTGGCCTGATTGACATTGCCTCGGTATGTTCGTATGTAGCGGTGCATCGTAGTCAATCGACCAAATTATTTGACTATTTCAAAAATGGGAAATTAAAAGGCCGTAAGGTGTTGGCGAAGATATTGAAGTAATTGCTAAAACCTGGTTAACATGAGTATATTGAAATAAAGTGACCTTATCGGAGAATCATTATGAGTAAAGGCGAAGATAGAAAAAAAGATACGAAGAAAAAACCCCTAAAGACTGCTGCCGAAAAACGAGTTGAAAAACGACTTAAAAAGAAAGGCTGATTTCTTTTCTAAAACGGAGGGCTTAAGAAGGGGCATTCAAGCTTTTATGCCTATATGCGCTATAAACAAACGTTTGCTTTCTTTAGAGAAAAAATGCAAATCACTAGTATGAATGCTGTTTTAAGAGAGAGATTTTAAGATGCGATGATGCTTTTATAGGGCATTTCAGGCTGTTCTCGTACCAAACGAGGCACTAAATAACCCGGTAATTGACTTTGTATTGCGCGATGAATGTCCAAGGCTTGTTCTAACGGTATATCAAAATGATGCGCGCCTTGGACAGGATCAAGCAAATGCAAATAATAGGGTAAGACTCCAAAATCAAATAAACGCTTACTTAAATCAATCAAAACATTGGGTTGATGATTCACGTCTTTCAACAGTACCGATTGATTCAACAACACCCATCCCGATTTTTTCATGCTTAGACAAGCGTTTTGTACGTCAATGTCCAATTCTTTAGGATGATTGCAATGTAATACCATGACAATATGGAAGCGTTGTGCATCGACGATACTCAGTAAATTTGCTTGAATACGCTCAGGTAAGACGATGGGAACACGGGTATGAAACCGAATGGTTTGGACATGAGGTAGAGATGCCAAATGATCCAAAAGAAGTGCTAGGCTCTTATCAGAAGCTAGCAAGGGATCTCCGCCGCTTAAAATGACTTCATGGATACTCGGATCGGCGGCAATATAATCAACGGCTTTTTGCCAACCTTTTTGACCCGGGTTATTGTCCTCATACGGAAAATGACGACGAAAACAAAAACGACAATTAATGGCGCACACTCCGGTCAAGGTTAATAAAACACGACCGGCATATTTATGGATGAGACCAGGTATGGGATTGGCATTGCGTTCTTGCAAGGGGTCAAGTTCAAACCCTGCTTGGATAGTCAGTTCTTCTGCGCTGGCTAGGACTTGCAACAACAACGGATCGTTGGGATTATTGCGTTCCATCTTTTCTGCGAAACGACGCGGTATTTGGGTTTTGAAGGATTTTTCGGCGAGATGAGATCCCAGCTCAGCTGGTAAATTTAAATATTCGAGCAATTCATGTGCAGATGAAAAACCATTTGCCAGAATTTTTTGCCAATGTTGGGTAGTATCTCGCATTCACTTTATAGACTTGATAAACTGTGCGAACTGTAACTAAAACCTACGTAAATCGCAAGTTCGGAGAATGAATGGCTAATTATAATACCAATGAATTAAAAAACGGTCTGAAAATCATGGTCGATGATGCACCATGCAATATTGTTGAATGTGAATTTGTGAAACCTGGTAAAGGACAAGCGTTTACTCGTCTGAAAACGCGCAATTTGAAAACAGGTCGCGTGGTAGAAAGAACCTATAAAGCCAACGATACATTTCTTGCCGCGGATGTTGTGGATGTAGAGATGCAATATTTATATAACGATGGCACACATTGGCATTTTATGGTGCCGGATACCTATGAGCAGTATGCTGTTAATGAAGCGGGTGTCGAAGATGCGTCACGTTGGTTAAAAGAGCAAGACATGTGTGTGGTTACATTATGGAACAACGAACCAATCGTTATTGTGCCGCCTACCTTTGTGATTTTAACGATTACCGAAACAGATCCTGGTTTAAAAGGAGATACGTCTGGTGGTGGCGGCAAACCTGCAACCCTAGAAACTGGGGCAGTGGTCCGTGTACCCTTATTTGTACAAACAGGTGAACTTATTAAAGTAGACACTCGCAATGGTGAATATGTGTCTCGTGCAAAAGAAGGCTAGTTCAATAGCCAGCTTGATTCTCAGATCCCGCGGATAAGCCGAGCCGCGGGATGCAGGAGAAAACGATACGCCTTACCATTTCTTCTCAAATTTCTTCAAATCTTGCTCTAATTGCCATTGTAAATTAGCTTTAGGGTTGTGTTGGATAAATATTTCACAACGCAAACTCGAGAGCGAGCGACATTCTTTCACAGGAATAGCGTTGTGTGGATCTTGCCAGAGGCTCTGTCCCTCAATAAAACCATAGGTCAGCGTATTACGATTGATGTGTTTGATCGTCGCATAATCAAGATGATGCTGGACCGCAGCCTCGAGATACTCTTTGGTCAAATCTGTACGTAAAATACCTTCATCATCTGTGGATAAGACGACTGGCACATGGTGCTTTAGATAATAAGTTAAAGGATGCTGCTTATCTTTCACCCCAAAAATCAAACGATTGCTAGAAAGATTAATCTCAACTGCAATGGCTTTTTCTGACATCAGCGCCGCCAGTGCATCCGGATATGGTTCGTCTTGGATATCTAATCCATGACCAATACGTTCTGCATGACCAATTAAGATCGCTTCATGAATAGGTGCTGCCACTTGGTGCGGCGCAACTGTTTTGGGGTATAGTTCACCGGCATGTAAGGCAATATGCACATCGGGATAAAGCCGATGCAGCATCTCAAACATACGCATATGGGCATTATAATCATGTTGTGCAACGGCGTTGTCTTCGATATCCACCAAATTAATTGCGACGATGGTTTTGGATTGCTGTGCCGCCATAAACCCAGCCAATGCTTGAGCAAAAACGGCATCTAATGATTTCACCCTACGAACGTAAAATTGAAAATTGACAGCTATCTGGCAAGCAGCTTGTTTAGGTTGGGTATTGCAATGTAGCACTGAATGGGCTTGGGGCAAGAAGGTTTGACTGTCTTTGACAATGTCTTGCACGCTTTGTTTAAAAGAGGGATTAGCCATTAAAATAGCTCGTTTTTTTTCTAAATCAGCCGCCGTGCGAATGAGTGGCACAAAATCGTCGCCGGATGATCTCAGTCCAAATGCAATGATTTCCATATAGTGTTCGTGTTGTTCCCCTGCTTTTTTTAAAATCTCAGCCAGAAGTTGACCCTTGAGCTCAGAATAAAAAGCGCCTACTTTGGGAAACACTGCAAAAAAATGATCATGCGCAGATTGTTTTAGGGGTTTAAAGTCTTGCATGGACCAATCTTGAATCAGTTTGGTACGTAATGCTGGCTGGGAGATAATCGTTGGAATGCGCCATTGTGTTGCCTGCTGCGTACAAGGTTGGGTCGTCAAAGAGGGGGTGTGGACGCACAGATTACTTTTGGTGGCCAATTGCAACATGGTTTCTGTGTAGACAGAACCATCATAATGGTAGTGTAATTCGCCTCCCTTTGGCATGTCTTTTAAAAAATCATATAAAACATCGGGTTGTGTTTGAATTTTTTTGAAATGTTCGCTAACGGAAGCTTGTCCAGGAGACCAAACACAGACGAGCAATAACCAAATAGCCAAGCTGAGGCGTTGCATGGGGTTATCCAATAAAAAAAGGCCGATTATCGCACAAATAAATCCCCACGAAAACAATTCTTTGATATACATGACTTTCTTTTATCGTTAAACTTCAACATCCCTGTTTACGTGGAAACCCTATGTCTGAGTATGATGCGCCTTCGCGTGTGACCGAATCTGAATTGGGTAAAGTCGTTAGTTACGACGCTCACTATAATCCAAAATTGTTGTTTCCGATTGCTCGCAAAACCAAACGAGAAGAGCTAGGCATTGATAGCGTAATACCTTTTACGGGATTTGATTTGTGGACGCATTACGAAGTGTCTTGGTTGAATCAAAAAGGCAAGCCGATTGTGGCCTTGGCAGAGATAACCTACCCCTGCGAGTCGGCGCACATCATTGAATCTAAGTCGATGAAGCTGTATTTCAATTCTTTAAATCAAACCAAATTCAAACACATCGATAATGTCAAAATGACCATCGAACGTGATTTGACCTTAGGCGTGGGCATGCCTGTTCAAGTGACCCTGACTGATTTAAGTGACGCCACTGATCAAGTGTTGTATGCACGTATGGACGGTATTTGTTTGGATCAATTGGACATTGCTTGCGCTACTTATGTGCCTAACCCTAAATTTTTGACCACCAAAATTACGCCGGTGACAGAAACTTTGTTTTCCAATTTATTGAAATCAAATTGTTTGATCACCCATCAACCGGATTGGGGTAGTATTCAAATTCAATATCAAGGCCCACAAATTGATCATGAAGGCTTGTTGCAATATTTGGTGTCTTTTCGCAACCACAATGAATTTCATGAGCAGTGCATTGAGCGTATTTTTGTGGATATTATGACGCAATGCCAGCCGCAGGATTTGGTGGTTTATGGGCGTTACACACGTCGCGGTGGATTGGACATTAATGTATTGCGTAGTAAAATGCCGATTACTTTAGCAGACGTACATAAACGTTTAATTCGGCAATAAACCCCTACGAGAGTGTTGTAATGATGATATTGATAGTAATGACCGTTTTTTTAGCCTATGGGATGGGGTCGGTGTGTTCTGCGGTGATCGTATCACACCTATGCCATTTGCCTGATCCTCGCTTACAGGGCTCGCGTAACCCTGGCACCACCAATGTCTTGCGCATTGCGGGCAAAAAATATGCCATTATTGTGTTACTGGCGGATATGCTGAAAGGTTTGATCCCGGTCGTAGTGGCCAAAATGTTCCATATGTCGCCTACTTATTTGGGTTATATTGGGTTGGCCGCGGTTTTGGGTCATGTGTATCCCATTTTTTTCAACTTTAAAGGCGGGAAAGGTGTGGCAACCACACTGGGTGTTTTATTTGGATTGGATTGGCTGTTGGGATTAGTAGTAGTAATCACGTGGTTGTTGGTGGCAGTTATCACCCGCTATTCTTCTTTGGCTGCCATCATTGCGCTCAGCTTATCACCTGTGTATGCGTGGTTTATCATTGCTGCGAATCCGTATCTTTCTGTTTCCTTGGTATTGATAGTAGGGTGTGTTTTATATCAGCACCTTGAGAATATGCAACGTTTGATGCAAGGGAAAGAATCAAAAATTAAGATATGACGCAGTAAGCGACAAAATGCGATGATATGTTATAATGTGGACTTGAACCCTCTAAAGGAAAATATCATGGCACGATCAGTACGTCTTTCAGATGCCTTGGTCAAACAGGCTCAAGCTGTTGGGGAAGTCATGTCTCGCTCGGGCGCTGGACAAATTGAACATTGGGCAAAGATAGGTAAAATTGCCGAAGAAAACCCAGAGTTATCCTATGAGTTCATCAGAGATAGTTTGGTTGCAAGAGCCGAAGTTGAAAATGGTTTGGTAGATGATTATGACTTGGATCATTAAGCAATCGAGCTCTTTCAAACGCGTTGTTAAAAAACTACCAAAATCTTATAAAATCATCCTTGATGAAGAAATTAAAAAGCTTTTGCAAAACCCCTATCTAGGGGAACGTAAAAAAGGAGATTTAGATTTTTTACATGTGCATAAATTTAAATGTTTTCATCAAGAGTATCTTTTGGGGTACTCTTTTGAAGAAAGTGTTTTAATATTGACACTGCTGAAGCTCGGTGTGCATGAGAATTTTTATAGAGATCTTAAAAAACTTTAAGATAAAGGCCAGCGCGCTCGCACATCAATAGCCAAAGAAGTATCTTGATGCCCTGCCAGTAAATGTAGACATCCTGTATAAGCAATCATAGCGCCGTTGTCAGTGCAATATTCAATGCTGGGGAAATATAGTTCTCCTTGTTGGGCATCGACCATCGACTTTAACCCCAAACGTAAGGCTCGATTGGCGCCAACTCCCCCTGCCACAACCAACCGTTTGCTGGATTGTGTTTGTAAGGCTCTTTGGCATTTTCGGACCAAGGTTTCGACAACAGCTTCTTGAAATCCGTGCGCAATTCCAATTTTGGCAGCTTGACTGCGATCACTTTTGAGCCAAGCATTCAATGCATGGGTTTTGAGGCCACTGAAACTAAAATCCAAACCAGGTCTATCCAGCATGGGGCGGGGAAAAGGTGGAAAAGGCATGGTATTAGGTTCTTCAGCAAGTTTTGCTAAAAATGCCCCACCAGGATAAGGTAATCCTAGGGTTTTGGCGGTTTTATCAAAGGCTTCGCCTACAGCATCATCCAGGGTATCGCCCAGCAACACATAATTGCCTAACCCACGCGCTTCTAATAGCTGCGTGTGTCCCCCAGATACTAATAATGCCAGGAAAGGGAAGGCTAAATGAGGCATCTCAAGTTGTGCCGCCAAAAGATGGGCTTCTAGATGATGTACCGCAAGGCTTGGGATATTTAAAGCAAAGGCCAACGATTTGGCAAAACAGGCACCGGTCAGTAAAGCCCCAATCAACCCAGGTCCCGCGGTATAAGCAATGGCATCCAGATCGGTCAGTTGGAGTTGGGCCTGCTCAAGCACGGTATCTAACAATGGAATCAATTGTTTGATATGGTCACGTGACGCCAATTCAGGCACCACGCCGCCATAAGGACGATGCATGGCCACTTGCGAATACAAGGCGTGGGCTAATAACCCTTGTTCTGAGCAATAAATCGCAATACCTGTTTCATCACAAGACGATTCGATGCCTAAGACACGCATAGGATGCTTCCTAGCCTTCTTGATAACGTTGGATAGAGTTCATAATTTCTTGATGCGCAGCTTCTCGATTATCCCAGCCTTCTACTTTGGCCCATTTACCTTTTTCAAGATCTTTATAATGCATGAAAAAATGTTCGATACGTTCAAGCAATGCAGCTGGCAAATCAGTATGACTTTGAATGTCTTCATAGTCTTTACATAATTTGGTAATAGGCACCGCCAACAATTTGGCATCAATACCAGATTCATCGGTCATGCGCATCAAACCAACCACACGCGCACGGACCACGGAGCCATGAATGACAGGAGTGGGCGTTAACAACATGACATCGACTGGGTCCCCATCTTCCGATAACGTTTGCGGGATATAACCATAATTAATAGGATACACCATAGACGTTGCTAAAAAACGATCAACAAACAACGCGCCTGATTCTTTACAGACTTCATATTTTACTGGTAGGGCATGCATCGGGATTTCAATGATGACATTCACATCATTAGGAACATCACAACCACTGGCCACGTTTAATAGGCTCATAACAAAATGCTCGTACAATTCTAAAGGGGCCTTATTATGCTAAAAATTTTGTATTTATTCACTAGGTAATTGCGGTTTTATTCTTTTCAAGCTCATATATTTTGAAATATTTTGCGTTTTCATAGTCTATACTTAGAGATATATATGATTCCAGGGGATTGCTATGACCATGTCAAAACAAGACTTAATCAATAAAGTAGCAGATGAATTTGAACAGGAACTACTCTCTGGTTATTTTGAGAGGGATCGGCCCAAAACAATATTGGGATCAGTGGTAAATGGTCAGCCTTTTACCAATCGCTTGTTTGATGACGTACAGCTTCAATCTGATACAGCCAAAGAATTATATCGTCAGGTCACAAAATCTGGGAATCCAATAAATGATTTGATCGAGCCTTTGACTAGGGCGATTGCTGATAGAATTTTGGATCCTAATACCAGAGAGCTAAGACAAGATCTTCAAGATGCTTTGAATACAAGTTTTGCAAGCATGGATCCCTCTTTTTCAGAGACTCCACGAGATGAATCCCAGCCATTTCTTTCGAAAAAAAGTGTCCCCTCCAAAGATGTGTTATTACAATCAATTGTTAGTGCTAATTCATTTAACATCGGAGGTGAGGTCATTAAGCATCAAGAAGAAACCTACCCTGAATATTTTGCAGCAGTGAATGCTACTCAACAACAATTTCATAAAGAACAAGAACAAATGCGTGCCGGAGAAATAAATACTTTAAGTGACATCAAACCCATAGAACGTCCTCAGGCGATGAGAGACGAGGCTGATAAAATGGCAAGCAAATTTACATTGCCAATTGATACCTATATTGCAGGATTAAAAAGTGAGAGTTTTTTTGCGCCAAAACCTAAATATGGTTGGTTGCAAACTATTTATCGCAGTATTCTAAATTTGATTAATTATTTTACCGCCAAACGTGATATACCCTTGGAAAAAAAATTGGGGACACTATATGATTCTATTCAGAAAGTGTCAAAAAGCATTACCCAATATAGTGCAACATTAGAAGGTCATGAAAAAGAACAAGCGGGTAAATTATTACAGAAATTATCGAAGCTTAATGAAGGTATTGATAATACTTTGTCTCTTTTAGAGGACAAAAAGGCGCTGAATGGCAAGGTAGATTCTGACGATTATAAAAAAGCTCAAACAGCCTTTGATGGGTTTGTGGCTAATTTTTCTGAGGGTCTAGACAACGAGGTCTTTAGTGCACAACAAAATAGCAAATCAGATACCCCTCCTTCTATAGAGGCCATTATTGCGGGACTCCCTAATCGGATAAAATTAACACCTCCTGAATCTACCGAACAATCGCTTTCTAAAAACTCTGCAGCTGATTCTCATAACGAGGATGAAAACAATGATGAGGATAATGAAAATAGATTTAGAATGAGATAAATATTAAGAGCTACTGTTCCCTAAGACCTTCCATCCTTTTGCAGCTAAGTCATGCTTTTGGTCATTCACCTGAGATTGTTTGACCAAAAGCAACATGACATCTGCACCCATCGCCCCGCAGCCTTTGATGGCTAACACATCGGTTTCTGTTTGAAGTTGCTTAATCAACGCTTGTGTGTGCGGAGCCACCCAGCTATTTAGAGTTAAAAGCTGATGATAAGCATTCACTGCTGCGATCAACTCTGCGCTGTTGTGGGTATCAAAGGCCGATTTTGCTTGTTCTACCACCTTCGCCAAAGGTGCGACGGTATGGGGTGATAAGTCTAAAGCTTGTAAATGGTCATGTGTAGGCAATTTTTTCCCGGTATGAATCATCAAGTATCCAAGGTCAGGAAAAGGCCATGCGCAGGTTTCATAATGGGTGGTTTGACGATGGATATAGACACAGCCTTGGAATAATTGTGCTAAGACATCATAGCCGCTGGGTATGATCCTTTGTGAATCGGTCACCGCCATTCTTTGATAATCTTGTAAGAGTTGCTCAGGCTCAACGGTGAGTCCTTGATGCTCGGCACACGCTTGATACACGCCCAAAAATTGCGCGCTTGAGGCGCCCATGCCGCCACATCCGTGGTAAGGGTCATACCATTGGAGGCCTAAATCAGGGCGTGCGCTGTGCGTCCACCAGCGACCCGCGGGTGATAGAGGATGGATGCCATGTAAGCCAGGAGTTGGTATTTTTTTTAATTCAAAACAAGGTTCTGTTGTCAATACAATAGCCGGTTGACCGCACAGGGCGGCATATTCACCGACTAAAAACGTTTTGGCAGGAATACGCAGGTGCATTAGGCGCTAGCCTGGTCACGAATTTGGGCTAGAAAATCAGTGACGTGATGTAAACTGATGCCTTTGTGCACGCTCAAATGATGATGCACGCGTTGCTTTAAGATGGGAACTTCATGATCAGCAGCACCTGCCACCAGCAACAAATTAGACACATGTAAACGCATATGCCCTTGAATGATGCCATCCGTACATAACGCGGTAAGTGCTCCTAAATTTTGGACCAAACCTACGGCCGCTATGACACGTGATAGATGATTGGCAGAGGTGACCTGTAGAACATTTAAGCAAAGTTTGGCGGTGGGATGAAGGCTGGTCATGCCGCCAACGGTACCGACGATCAAAGGTGCCGCGAATTCCCCAATCAGGATATGATCAACATAACGCCAGCGGGTGATGGCTTGATAACGCCCCGAACGTGCTGCATAGGCATGCACACCGGCTTCTACGGCACGCCAATCATTACCCGTGGCAATCACCACCGGATCAATCCCGTTCATCACCCCTTTGTTATGGGTGGCTGCGCGGTAGGGGTCTTGTTCTGCAAATAATGACGCTTCTTGGATACGTTGGCCTAAATCAGGGGAAATATCATGAAGTTCCACGCGCGCATGTGTGATTTTTTGATCGTTTAAATTCGATAAAATACACATCGAAACCTCTTCCCCGGTCAATTGCTCGATAGGGGTTTTGAGATATTCCAAGACTTGATTGATGATATTGGCACCCATGGCATCACAGCTATCTAGGGTCAGATGAAGAATAGCCATATCACCACCATCGTCACGACGATGATAGCGCACTTGCAAATCCAATACACCACCACCGCGTTTGACCATATTGGCGGCTACGGTTTGATTGGCATCCGTGATGAGTTGGGTGCGATGCTCGGTTATGATGCGTTCAAATCGTGCAAAATCTTTGACCTGCGCCAATTGAATTTGGCCTAAAATACCTTGGCCTGTGACGCGTGTCACGATGCTGCCTTGTTGTTTGATCCATTTCGCTGTTTTAGACAACGCAGCAATAATAGACGTTTCTTCCACAGCCATCGGAATCACGTGGGCTTGGCCATCAATACAAAAATGTGTGGCCACACCCAAAGGTATTTGAAAATGACCGATGACATTTTCAATCAAATGATCCGCCAATTGGCAGTCTTGAAGGCCGCCATTTTGCAGATAAGCCACTTCCGTAGGAGTGATGGCGCCCATGGCAATCAAGCGAGCGTAGCGGTCTTCGCGATTTAATTTGGAAAACCCTTCAAAGAGTTCATTCATTTTGGTATCGGACATAACTTCCCCTGAAGCTCAGTTAGCACGCGACTCCCTGTGCAGAACAGTGCAAGTTTTAATTCATATTCAATGGTTGCCATTTCAGCGATCACCGCATCGCTAGACTCTAAAGCCGCTGCCAGTACATTTTTGGCAAAGCCAATGGTGGTCGCTCCTAGAGCAATGAGTTTGGCCGCATCTAATCCATGACGGACGCCGCCAGAGCCCCAAATTTCATAAGAAGGGTTGATGTCTTTGGCCAATTGGATGCTTTGGACTGTATCCACACCCCAGGAGGCGAAGGTTTGTGCTGCACGCCGTCCATGAGACTCTGGCGGTGCGCGATGACCTTCAATACGCCCCCAGTGGGTGCCACCTAAGCCGCTAACGTCCACGGCATGTACCCCAATGTCATTTAATCGTTTTAGAGTGTTTGCAGAAAACCCGCAGCCTGTTTCTTTAACAATAATGGGCAATGGCAAATCTTTGACGATGCGTTCGAGCGCGTGCCAACATCCTATAAAATCTGGGGTACCTTCAGGTTGCAGGGCTTCTTGAAGAGGATTGCAATGGATAATCAGTGCGTTGGCACTGATGGCATCAGTGATGCGTTGGATATCGGCCAAAGAGGCTGTAATGAGTTGTGCAATACCCAAATTACTAAATAAAGTAACGTCAGGAAATGTGTGTCTTAGATTGCGCCATAATGCCGATTCATTGGGATCGGTCAGTTCACGTCGTTGTGATCCCACGCCCATGGCCCAACCCTGTGCATCTGCGGCTGCCATCAGATTGGTATTGATGGCAACAGCGGCTTGGTGACCTGCTGTCATAGAGCTTATCATGAAAGGATTAGTCACTTCTCGGCCGAACCGCGTTGTTGCAAGACTGAGGTCAGCGAAGTTTAAATCAGGTAGTGCGTCATGATATAAGGATATTTTATCCAGCACAGAGGCTTCAGTAGCCTGATTGGTTTGCATCAGCGCGAGCTCAATATGTTCTTGTTTGCGTTGTTCAAACTGTTTAAAATCGCCACTCATTAGAATGCAGCCTCTGAACGCTGAAAAAGAATTTAGCATTTTATCATAGATTTCATTAAGTAGACTATAGACTTACATTTCGGGTAATATGGCATAAGACTTGTAAGCTGTGACGTCAAATCCCTTCGCCCCTAAGGGGAGAAGGTGCCCGTAGGGCGGATGAGGGGAAAGCATACATATTAGGACAACAAGATGACTGCTGCACACTTATCATTTGATGCGTCAAACAATCAATATCGATGTGAGGGTCATTGGTCCACATTGTATTTGAAAGGCGTATTGGAAGGCTTAAAAGCCAGTAAATTACCCAAATCCCAAATCATCACCTTTGAAGGCAAACATCTTGAGCATTTGGACAGTGCAGGTGCTTTGGTTTTAATGCAGTGCATCGATTTATTGAAACAGCATGATAACAAGATTGAGTACGCAGGTTTTACCGAAAAACAAGAAAAATTGATTGATTTGGTGACTAAAAAGAAAGTAAACACCAAATTTAAGCCGCAAAAACCTAAAAAAACCAATATTTTCTATGACATTGGCAGGGAAACTTTTCATAAAATAGCGCAAATTAATGGGCTTTTGATATTAATCGGCGATATAACCGTCAAATTATTCAAAATATTCCGCCATCAACGCCGCATTCAATGGGCGAGTATTTTTTCAAATATGGCTTCTACAGGGCTGTATGCTTTGCCCATCTTAGCCATGCTTTCTTTTTTGATTGGTGTGGTTTTGGCCTATCAAATGGGTTTGCAACTCGAAACCTATGGTGCCACCATTTTTATTGCTTATTTATCCGGTATGGCCATTTTTCGTGAGTTTGGTCCATTGATCACCGCTATTATTGTGGCGGGCCGTACGGGTTCGGCGTTTACTGCGCAAATTGGTAGCATGAAAATCAACGAAGAAATTGATGCCTTGCATACCATGGGATTGTCGCCCACAGAATTGCTGGTGATACCCAAAGTAGTTGGCTTGTCGATCATGTTTCCTTTATTGATTTTTTGGTCTGATTTATTTGCCGTATTAGGTTCGATGATCATGTCGAAATATAAATTACATGTGGGATATGGCGATTTTTTAATGCGGTTACAAGATTCTGTTGGTTTCAAACAAATGGTGTTAGGCTTATACAAAGCACCGGCTTTTTCGATTTTGATTGCTTTGGTGGGGTGTTTTCAAGGATTTCAGGTGGGTCATAGTGCGGACAGTGTGGGGAGTCAAACCACGCGTTCCGTGGTGCAATCCTTATTTTTAATTATTGTCACAGATGCGGTGTATTCTGTGATTTATAGTTGGCAAGGGCTGTGAATGAACGAAGCTATCATTGAAGTCAAAGGTTTAAAAAATCGCTTGGGTGGACAATGGATCCATACGGATGTCAATTTTACGGTACATCGCGGCGAAATTTTTGCGATTATTGGCGGGAGTGGTAGTGGTAAAACCACGGCATTGCGTAGTTTGTTGATGTTGCTTGAGCCCACGGGGGGCGAGATTCGTATTTTTGGTAAAGACATCCTGCATATTAATGAGCATGATGCGAATGAAATTCGACGGCGTTGGGGGATGATGTTTCAACACAGTGCTTTATTTTCTGCAATGACTGTGTTGGAAAATGTGATGTTTCCCATGCAAGAATTAAGTCATTTGAGTAAAAAAATTATTCAAGATCTAGCCATGTTAAAAATTGCTTTGGTGGGCTTACCTGAAGAAGCAGCTGTAAAGCATCCGGAAGAACTGAGTGGCGGGATGCAACGGCGTGCCGCAGCGGCACGTGCGATAGCGATGGATCCTGAGTTGTTGTTTTTAGATGAACCCACCTCGGGATTGGATCCATTGAGTGCGAAACAGTTCGACCATTTGTTATTATTTTTGCGCGATACTTTAGATTTAACAGTGGTGGTGGTCAGTCATGATATTGAATCATTGAAACGCACTACGGATCGTGTGGCATTTTTGGGGGAAGGTAAAGTACTCAGTATCGCCCCAATCAATGATTTGATGCGTGATCCTCATCCTTTGATTGTGGATTATTTTAGTAATGTTTAGGAGCTAGGGCTTGGAGTCTAAAACAAATTATACCATTGTGGGTATCTCAGTCGTGCTGATGCTTTTTGGTCTGCTCGTTGCTGCGTTGTGGCTATCAGAAGGCTTTGAGCGCAAAACATACCACTATTATACCGTTTATATGCAGGAACCAGTGTCTGGGCTTAGCGAAGAATCTTTGGTGAAATTCAATGGCGTGAAAATCGGTACCGTCTATAAAATAACCTTAAATCATGCCAATCCTCAATTGGTGCAACTGACGTTAAAGATTGAAGAAGATGCGCCAATCACGGTCAGTACAGAAGCGACGTTGATCGCACAAGGTATTACGGGAACCACTTATTTGGGATTATCCGCTTCTTCTGCCACACGCGTTCCGTTGAAAGTTTCTCCTGGGCAGCGTTATCCCGTGATTCCTTATAAACCGTCTTTTTTAAATCAAATGGAAAACACCGTCAAAGATTTAAGTGTCAGCATGAAAGAATTCATGTCGCCTGAAAACGCCAACAATTTTAAATTAGCACTTAAAAACTTACAACGCGTATCGTCTATATTAGCCACCAATGACCAATCTCTGCATGACACATTACAACAAATGCCAAAAGTCACAGAAGAGTTACGCCGAAGCATTACGTATTTTAGTGAGATGTCGCACGATGTGTCTACGGCGGGTAAACAACTGAGTATCACGATGCAATCGGGCAAAGATGCCATTGATGTGATTTCTCAGCAAGCTTTGCCGCCTGCCATATCGTTATTGCATCGCTTGGATGTGATTGCAGCAAATATTGAGCAACTGAGTGTTGAATTGCGTAAAAATCCATCCATTGTGATTCGGGGTACAACCCCTCCCAAAAAAGGGCCTGGAGAATGAAAAAAATCTATATCGGCATTTATGTGATGATGAGCAGTTTGTTATATGCATGTATGCCCGTGCCATCTTCTGACACCAAACGGTATCAATTGACCTCAGTGGGGCGGGTGACAGCGGTCAAATCTGCTCACCATAAGTCGATTTTAGTGATGCAGCCTAGCTCTACGGTCGGCTATGATACAGAACAAATGCTGTATGTGAATCAACCGTATCAAATTGGAGTATTTGCGGATAACAGTTGGATGAGCCCTCCAGCAACGATGTTGTTTCCATTGATGGCGAGCAGCCTTGAATCCAGTCACTATTTCTATGCCGTGGCGTCCGATCCGAATGTGAGTAAGACGGATTATAGGTTGGAGTCGGAATTAATTCGATTACATCAAAATTTTTTGGTCAAACCCAGTCAAATAGAATTGGTGATGCAAGTGATCCTCATTCATGGTGCGGATAATCGTGTGATAGCCACGGAGACCATCTATGAGCGCGTGCCTTGCCCTACAGACAATCCATTGGGGGGCGTGATCGCGGCCAATCAAGCCACCAGTAAACTCACGCGCAGAGTGACTCATTTTGTGATAGATAAAATCAAGCACGATCGCTAAAACCAATCCCTTCTCCCTATAGGGGAAGTGCCCGCAGGATGGATGAGGGGAACTCAACGCTGTTTCTTTTTCACATGTCTTGGCTCATTGTTTTCAACTTGCGGTTGAATGAATATCGATTTAAAAAAATGAAACACATGATTCGCGTGTAAACTCGGCCAACGAGGAGCATCAATAATAGAATTAGATTTCAGTGTGTTGATTTGTTTTGCGAGTTCTGCCATAAAGGCATGCCCTTGAAGAGATACAACGTCGCTATATAAATCTGTGAATAATATTTTTTTAGCTTCTGCACCAAATAAAGGTTTGCGACCATAGGGATCTTTTGCGCCAAGATAGGTGATATGGTTTTTAATCAATTCTTTGATATTTTTTTCGTATTTTTGCGCGAGAGCAGCAACCTTATGTTGGTACACCAATTTTTCATTAGGGTTATAAGTGGCTTCTTTCTTAATACGCTCTTCTTCCATATGATGGACTTCTGTCAATCTTTCTAAATAGTCTAAAAAATCTCTGGTCTTACCCATGACATTACCTCAATGCGTCGTTTGATTTAATTATAGACTATTTGTTTTTAATTTGCTTTTTGAGATGATTTTTTTGGTAAAAACAATGTTTGTAGATCATTGGTAAAGCGTCTGCCCAGAGGGGTGATGCGCCAAGAAGATGATTGGAGCGTGACCAAGTTACGTTGTTGTGCTTTTTCAAGTAATGGATACAATTGATCGAGGTTTAGACCTGTTCTGTCTACAAATAATTGATAGGGAATATCTTGTTCTAGTCGGGTCACATTCAGCATAAATTCAAAGATGAGGGCTTCTGCATCCAAGGCGTGACTATCGACCAAAAAGGGTTTATCGGTATGTAAATAATCTTTCGGTTGGCGATATTTTTGCGTGCGATAAATCTGTTCAGGCGCTTGCAAGGTGAGTTTTCCATGCGCACCTGCGCCGATGCCATAATAATCGCCAAACAACCAGTAATTTAAATTATGCTGTGCTGTCTGCTTGTTGCGACAGAATGCAGAAATTTCATAGCGTTCAAATTGTTGTGATTCTAACAATGCAATTCCTGCTTCTTCTATGTCTGCCATGATGTCTTCATCAGGCAATTGAGGTTGCGTTTTATGAAATATCGTATTTGGTTCAATGGTTAATTGGTACCAAGATAAATGAGTTGGGTGATGCCCAAACGCTTGTTGTAAATCATCGAGCGCTTCTTGTACCGTTTGTCCGGGTAATCCATGCATCAGATCCAGATTAAAATTGGTAAAGCCAGCTTGTTGCGCTTGTTCAATGGCTTGATGGGCTTGTTTGGCATCATGAATGCGGCCTAATGTTTGCAAGTGCTGGGTGTTGAAGCTTTGAATACCCAAAGACAACCGATTGATGCCCAATGCAAAATAATCGCTGAATCGTCCATGTTCTACAGTTCCAGGATTAGCTTCTAAGGTGATTTCTAAGTCTTTTGCAAAGGGAATGCGTTGTTTTAATTGCGAGAACAACCGGTCATAGGCATCTGCGGAGAATAAACTAGGCGTGCCACCTCCAATAAAAATAGAATGTAGCGGACGTTCTGCACCATAACGAATGACATCTTGATCAAAATCAGCCAGTAGCGCATCCACATAGGCAATTTCAGGCAATATGTCTGGGCTTTTATGCGAATTAAAGTCGCAATAAGGACATTTGCGGATACACCAGGGTATATGAATGTAAAGTGATAGTGGGATCATGCCGTGGATGATACGGATTTTTAATTGATTATGCTATAGTAAGTATTCATTCTAAGTTTGTGATAATAGGATAATCGATGAGTCAAAAACAAAGAGAAAGAGTACGGGTCGTAGTATCTGGTGCTGCTGGTCAGATTGGTTATGCATTGTTGTTTCGGATTGCATCAGGTCAAATGTTTGGTGATGCAGATGTGGAATTGAATTTATTGGAATTAGAACAGGCTTTGCCAGCATTGCATGGTGTTGCCATGGAATTGGACGACTGTGCGTTTCCACGTTTGAAGCGTATTGTGTGTACGTCTGATTTGAACCAGGCAATGGACGGTGTTAATTGGGCATTACTGGTTGGTTCAGTACCACGTAAACAAGGTATGGAACGTTCTGACTTGTTGAAGATCAATGGCGGTGTGTTCATCAATCAAGGCAAAGCGATCAATGACAATGCGGCGGATGATGTGCGCGTATTTGTGGTGGGTAATCCTTGTAACACCAATTGCTTGATTGCAAAACATCATGCCAAAGATATCCCAGGCGATCGTTTTTATGCCATGACACTGTTAGACGAATTACGCGCTCGTACTCAATTGGCACAAAAAGCCAAAGTTGATGTGACGGCTGTGACGGATATGACCATTTGGGGTAATCATTCTGCGACACAGTTCCCTGATTTTTATCATGCCAAAATCAATGGCCAACCGGTTCCGGATGTCATTGGGGATGAAACATGGCTCAAAGATACGTTTATTCCTACCGTCCAACAGCGTGGCGCAGCTGTGATCAAAGCCCGCGGCGCGTCTTCTGCAGCCTCTGCGGCCAATGCTGTGGTGGGGTCGGTGTATCATTTATTAAACGATACACCTGAAGGGGATTCTTTCTCTATTTGTCATCATTCAACTGGGGAGTATGGCGTTGATCCTGGTCTCATGTTTTCTTACCCAACTCGTCGTGAAAACGGTATATTACGTATCGTCGAAGGATTAAGTTTCGATGCGTATGGCCAAGAAAAATTCGATGCAACTTTGGCTGAATTGCGTTCAGAACGAGATGCAGTCAAAGAATTAGGGTTATTGGATTAAGTGGTTTGGTTCTTGTAATGTAGCCGCCGATAATACACATACTTGGAGGCTACCAACGTCTCCTCGGCCATAGACGTTATTGAATAAATCCAGAATATTCCTTCTCTCAAGGGGAGAAGGAATATTATTTACAACAATACTGGTCTTATATGGCATCACCAACCGGGTCTGGTATGCGGTAATTCTGTTTCTGGATATTCTGCCCTGTCAACACAGGGATATCGATCGCTTACGATGTGAGCCAGTTTTACACGTAACCCTTCTAAAATGAATGGATCATAACTATCACCATTTTTTTTAGGACAGGATTCATTGATATAACTCAAAAACAACGCTAACCATTCCTGCCATTTTTCAAATGAAGGCTCAATGTTCTTACCTTCTGCTACGCCATAAGTTGAATTTTTTATATCTGAAGGTTCGGCCTTGAAGTTGATACTTCGGGTAATAGGTATTTTTAATTCAGCCACATCAAGATTGCCAAGGGGCCCCGTATCGTTTTCCCAAAAGTTGTGACGATGATGATCGTATTGATAAAATCTCACTGGAATGTTTTTGCTGTTCAGTATACCGATAAAGGGTTTATTACCCTCGTCTCTTCCTCGAACTACGCGATGGTTATCAGGAAAAGTCTCAGCGGTAAGCAGTTGCTCGTCAAACGCAGCATTTTCAATGCATGGCGCATGAACGAAACGTTTTGGATCAATGGTATTGAATATGGCTGGATGAAATCCGTCTTGCAGCAATTGTTTTAAAGAACGGTACAAATTATTATCAAATGAAATGATCAGTGGATTCACCTTGAGATAGAAAAATGCATGCTCAGGAAATCCATCTTCTTTCATTTTGCCCATGGAGTCATTCATGCTTTCTTCAATTCGAAGTCCAATATTACATTCAGGACTCTGATGTACAGCAATCAATTCAATAGGATTAAGATAAGATAATATTAGTTTTACTGTATCAATATTTAATTTTGACAATTGGGTGTGGGAGTTTTTAACTTTCGTTGTTTTTAAAGAGTTATTAATTTCTACAGCGTGATTAAAACGTTCAACTAAATGTTCTAGAGCATCCCATTCTTCCTCAATGATTGTTTTTGGGAGTGGCGCGATCCAGTTTTCAATGGAAAAATTAGGAAAAATATTTGGAAATATAGACAACCCTTTCCGTATTTTAAAGGCACTCTCATACTCTTTTTGTCGAGATTCAGCATAGTCTTCGGGTTGTATTTCAGAAGATTTAGGAAATAATTTTGCAAGCAAGCCGGGTTTTGATTCATTCAGTTGTGTGAGATCCAAAGATTTTGCATATACTGCTTTTAGACCTTCTTGTGCTGACTCTTTTAGCTTTGTGAAGGGTGACGTTATCTTCATGATATCTATTGATACTAGAAAATTCTCTACGGCTTGAAAATATGGAGTTAAGTTGGAGGGCGTTATAGAGTGGCGTTTCTTTGTAATTTCATTTATTAAATTATTGGTTTTGTTTATAATTTTTAAGCCGAGCTCTTCGATGTTATCACTCATAATGTACCCTACAGTAATGGTTTTTGAGACATTTTATTAACACATATGTGTTAATTTTAACATCAAACATTAACAACACTCAGTCTCCATCGCGAAATAAGGTAAGTTGGGCCGTTCGGCCCAACTTACGCAGAAAACGCGATGTAGTAAAAGAAAACATGTGCCCAACGGGTAGATGAGGGGCTGAAAAGACACCTGATTTTCAATTCAAATACGTATCCAAATGATCATTGATTTTTTCAAATACCAGTAACGCCCAATCGCCATCTCGATCTGCGTGGCGCAGTTTAAAATAGGATTGATAGGCATCTGTGAGTTGTTCGGTTTGGCTGCCCAAAATACCGGATACCGCTAAAACCCCAGAATGATTCAGTAAATGATGGAAGGATTGTTTTAATTCCAGCAATGGGGTTAATAAAATATTAGCCACAATCAAGTCGACCGTTGTATGTAACCCATCAGGGTAACCAACCTTTAAGTCATTACCATCAATGTTGTTGATAACTGCATTGCTTTCAGTCGCTGTCAGTGCTTGTGGGTCAATATCCACCGCATGCACTTGTTTTGCACCTAGTTTTAAGGCCGCGACACTTAAAATACCAGAACCACACCCATAATCGATCATGGTTTTGTCTTTTAAATTTTCCTGCTCAAGCCAAGTTAAACAGAGCGCTGTTGTGCCATGCGATCCGGTTCCGAATGCCAACCCCGGATCTAAAATAAGATTCACTGCATCGGGTTCTGGCGGTGTATGCCAAGAAGGACAAATCCATAAACGCTGCCCAAATTGCTGGGGTTGAAAGTCAACCAAACAGGTTTTTTCCCATTCTTGTTCGACCACATTCTCTACCGAACACAGGGCTGATGGATATTGAAGCATAATCAGCTGAATGATAGAGGATACATCCACCTCAGGTTCATATAAAGCTTGCATGATCACATGGGGCCATAATGGCACTGTACCTGGTTCTGGTTCCAGAATCGGGTCATCGAATTGATCCGTCATCGTGACAGATAATGCCCCATGCAGCTCTAATAAATCCGATAAAAGCTCGACATCATGTTGTGTGCAATGTTCTATTTTTAGTTGTTGCATCATCATTCATTACTCTTTCAATAAGGTTTCAAGATAATGAATATTTGTGCCACCTTCGATAAAATCATGGTTATGTAAAATACGCTGATGTAAAGGAAGATTGGTCTTGATGCCATCAATCACAATTTCATCTAAGGCATTTCGCATACGAGCAAACGCTTGCGCGCGGTCTTCACCGTAAGAAATCAATTTACCAATCATTGAATCATAATTGGGTGGGACAGTATAAGAGCTGTAGAGATGCGAATCAAAACGAATGCCAGGTCCTCCTGGTGCATGCAAGAGATTGACCTTACCTGGGCACGGCATAAAAGTCTGAGGATCTTCTGCGTTAATGCGGCATTCTAAGGCATGACCACGAAAGTGAATATCGTTTTGTTTTAAAGTAAATGGGAGATCGCTGGCAATTTTAATTTGCTCTTTGACCAAATCGATACCCGTGATCATTTCAGTGACGGGGTGCTCTACTTGGATGCGCGTATTCATTTCAATAAAATAAAAACAACCATCTTGATAAAGGAATTCAAACGTCCCTGCACCACGGTATTTTAATTCACAACACGCTTTGACAACGATAGCGCCAATTTTTTGACGTATTTTGTCGGTAATGCCAGGCGCTGGCGCTTCTTCAAGCACTTTCTGATGGCGACGTTGCATGGAGCAATCACGTTCTCCTAAATGCACCGCATGGCCTTTGCCATCGCCCAAGACCTGAAATTCAATATGTCTGGGGTTTTCTAAGAATTTTTCCATGTAGACCATGGAGTTTGAGAAGGCTGCTTTGGCTTCACTTCGAGTTAAAGCAATGGCATTCAAAAGATGTGCTTCACTATGTACCACTCGCATACCACGACCACCACCACCGCCCGCTGCTTTGATGATCACGGGGTACCCAATTTTTTTGGCCAACGAAAGGTTCAGTAAATTGTCTTCGGTCAAAGGACCATCTGATCCAGGGACGCAAGGAACGCCTGCCTTTTTCATGGCGGCAATGGCAGAGACTTTGTCTCCCATCATGCGAATGGTATCCGCACGTGGGCCGATAAAACGAAAACCACTTTGCTCAACGATATCTGCAAAATCAGCATTTTCAGATAAAAATCCATATCCGGGATGGATGGCAACCGCATCTGTAATTTCCGCAGCAGATATAATCGCAGGGATGTTCAAATAGCTTTTTTGCGAAGGGCCTGGACCTATGCATACGGTTTCATCTGCCAAACGAACATGTAATAAGTCTTTATCGACTTCAGAGTGGACAGCTACCGTTTGGATACCGAGTTCTTTACACGCGCGCAAAATACGTAATGCAATTTCGCCGCGATTGGCAATAACAATTTTAGACAACATGATATATCCCCTTATTCAATGATAAACAAGGGTTGGCCAAACTCTACGGGTTCGCCATTGGCCACTAAAATTCCAGTAATAATACCAGAACGGTCCGCTTCGATTTCGTTAAACATCTTCATTGCTTCGATAATACATAACGTGTCGCCTGCTTTAACAGCTTGGCCCATAGTGACAAAAGCGGCCGCATCAGGAGATGGAGATGTATACAATGTGCCGACCATGGGAGATAACACAGGATGTCCAGCGGTGATGACCTCTTTGGTAACCGGTGCTTCTATACTAGGTGCCGGCGCAGCGTGTTGTTGTGGCGCGGATGTTGCAGGAAATTGCACATAAGCAGGTGAATGATGATGAGCGGCTTGTTGGGGTTGACGCCCAAGTCGCAAGGACTCTTCGCCTTCTTTGATTTCTATTTCAGTAAAGCCAATCTCTACCAGCCATTCAATTAAAGGTTTGATTTTACGAATATTCATGTGATTCTCTCTTTATGGTGCGCGAACGCGCGCTATATAGTACAATATTTCGGCGATTTTGCCTGAATTTTATAGAGATGTCTAGGGTTGGGCGTGCTCTCGTCTGCCGTATAAGGTGGGTTTTAAAGCAAATAATCATAGAATATAAAAAACCAAAGGTCAAAAATCATGCATAAAAGTAAAAAAGCTATGTCCACAAAGAAAAATTTCAGTTACAATTTTTGCTCATAAAAATTGTTCAAGGATTGGGAAAGAAGCATGATGCTGTTAACACAAAGGGCCAGTTGGAAAAAGCTTGAGGAGCATGCTCAAACCCTTCATTATAAAGCTGTTTGGCAAACAGAAATGCCTTTGATTTTGCACACTGATGCTATTACGCTAGATTTTAGCCATCAAAAAATAGACGATACGGCTTTAAAATTATTGGGTGTGTTGGCAGAAGACTGTCAAATCAAACCATTGATTTCTCAATTAATGACTGGTTATCCCTTGAATCGAACTTCTCCTGCCTTACATACAGCATTGCGGCATTTTGGTGATGAACCATTATGGGTCAATGATGTGAATGTCAAACAAGACATTATTGCTGTGCGTGCCCGAATGGGCGCGATCGCGGATCAAATTCGTTCTGGGCAATGGTTGGGTCACACTGGTAAGCCGGTAACTGACATCATCAATATCGGTATTGGTGGATCCATGCTTGGACCTCAATTTTGTATTGATGCTTTGGCTGATAAAATGATTAAAACGCTGAAATTTCATTTTATCTCCGAATTTGATACGGCCGCATTTCAACGGGTTGTGGCAGATCTTAATCCCGAAACGACTTTGTTTATTGTGTCTTCTAAGTCCTTTACGACGGCCGAGACCTTACTAAATGCTTCACGTGCTTTGGAGTGGGGGCAGTATGCAAGTTATGCGTCGCCTCATTTTATTGCCGTGACGGCAGATATTGAAAAAGCACAATCCATGGCCTTTCAGCATATTTTACCCGTATGGTCTTGGGTTGGCGGGCGATACTCTGTTTGTTCGGCCATTAATTTAATCACTTGTATTGCCATTGGGTTCGAACATTTTATCGAATTGCTCCAAGGTGCCTCGCAGATGGATGAGCATTTTCATGAAGCTGACGTTTTACAAAATATGCCGATCATGTTGGCCTTGCTGGGTATCTGGAATAACAATAATTTAAAGATTCACAATTTGTTGATTTTGACCTATGCACAATCTCTTCAATGGTTTGTGCCTTATCTACAACAATTAGAAATGGAAAGTAATGGTAAATCCATCGATAGACAAGGTCGTGATTTGAATTATGCGACGGTACCGATCATTTGGGGTGGCTCTGGGAATCAAGCTCAACATAGTTATTTTCAATTACTGTCTCAAGGCACGCATCGTCTTAGTGCTGATTTGATCAGTGTGCGATCACAGGACACGGATATTATCGATCAACATAAAGAAGCGTTGTTGTGCGAGATCAAAGAAGAAGACAATCCGAATCGACATATCCCTTGTAATCATTTGCAATTGGTGGATAATTCTCCCCGAACTATTGGGGCTTTGATTGCATTGTATGAGCATAAAGTGTTCGTTCAATCGGTGATATGGAACATCAATCCGTTTGATCAACCTGGTGTGGAACGAATGAAACAAAAAATGGCGCAATTTTTGCCGAATAAGGCCTCTATTATTGTGTCGTAAACCAGATAGTTAAAATGGTGTGGTCAAAAAATTAAAATGGTTTCATAAAATTAAGGTGCTGTGATGAAAGTGGTTATTTTAGCAGGGGGATATGGGACGCGTTTGAGTGAAGAAACGGATTTGCGACCAAAGCCAATGGTTGAAATCGGTGGTAAGCCCATTCTCTGGCATATCATGAAGATGTATGCGGCACATGGATTGACTGAATTTATTGTCTGCTTGGGTTACAAAGGCTATGTGATCAAAGAGTATTTTGCCAATTATTTTTTACATACGTCGAATGTGACGTTTGATTTGGCCAACAATAAAATGAAAGTCCATCAAAATAGCGCTGAACCTTGGTCTGTGACTCTTGTGGACACGGGCGAAAAAACCATGACCGGTGGCCGTTTGAAACGAATTCAACCCTATTTAGATGGGGAAGACTTTTGTTTTACCTATGGAGATGGCGTCAGTGATATTGACATCAAAAAACTCATTGCATTCCACCAAGAGAAAAAAAGATTGGCGACTGTGACAGCCACTCAAATGCCAGGCCGTTTTGGCGCATTAACCATCGACAATCATCGCGTCAATAGTTTTTGTGAAAAACCCACGGGGGAAGGCGGTTGGATCAGTGGTGGATTTTTCGTATTATCGCCAAAAGTGCTGGATTATATTGAAGGCGATGCGACCACTTGGGAAAAAGAGCCCGTGGAGCGTTTAGCCAGTGAAGGTCAGATGTCGGCTTATTTTCATGAAGGATTTTGGCAACCTATGGATACGTTGTTGCATAAAAAACAACTAGAAGATTTGTGGAAAGATGGGCAAGCGCCTTGGAAGGTGTGGCATGAAGAATGAACTGCAATCATTTTGGCAAGGTAAAAAAGTATTTTTAACCGGACATACTGGATTCAAAGGCAGCTGGTTGTCGTTGTGGTTGCAGCATTTGGGTGCTGATGTGTGTGGCTATGCCCTTGCCCCTGAAGGTGATATCAATCTATTCACCCAAGCCCGTGTGGCACAACAGATGCAAAGCGTTGTGGGTGATATTTGTGACCCAGCGTTTTTGTTGCAAACCATGCAGACCTTTAAGCCCGATATTGTACTGCATTTGGCAGCGCAATCTTTGGTGCGACATTCTTATCAGCATCCTGTGGATACCTATCAAGTCAATGTGATGGGTACAGTTCATGTACTGGAAGCCGCTCGTCATACTCCTTCTGTACGTGCGGTGGTCAACATCACGTCCGACAAATGTTATGCCAATCGTGAAATGATTTGGGGTTATCGAGAAAATGAACCCATGGGTGGTTTTGACCCTTACAGTTCTAGCAAAGGTTGTGCCGAGTTGGTGACGGATGCGTATCGCAATTCCTTTTTTATGGATGCCGGTATAGGATTAGCGTCGGCCCGTGCCGGAAATGTGATTGGTGGCGGTGATTGGGCTTCTGATCGCTTGGTACCAGATGTGATGCGAGCCTGTATCGCTGAACAAAATGTGGTATTGCGCTTTCCCCATGCCGTACGACCTTGGCAGCATGTGTTAGAACCGCTTCAAGGCTATCTACAATTGGCTCGTTTATTATATAACGATCCTGTTCAATATTCGCAAGGCTGGAATTTTGGCCCGACCCAGCAAAAGACCCATGAAGTGGGTTGGATTGTAGAGCATTTGTTGCAAATTTGGGATGGTGTGTCTAAAGTCGACTACCAAAGTGAACACCAACCTCATGAAGCACACTCTTTAGCATTAGATAGTTCCAAAGCGACTTCTTATTTGCACTGGTCACCCCGTTGGGAATTGTTAGATACATTGAAAAACATTGTCGTGTGGCATAAAACGGCGTTGGTTGAAGACAATATGCGCGCATTTACGTTGCAGCAGATTGATGAGTATTTGGGATGTGACCCACATTCCGTGGTTTAATTTTATTGAGGAAGAATCATGTCAACAGAATATTTAAGCGTCCCTTATGGCCGTACGGTACATGGTGAAGAAGAAATTGCAGCTGTCGTCAATGTACTCAGAACATCGACCCAAATGGGCAAGCATGTTCGCGAAATGGAAGAAAAAGTATCGGCATTGTTTCAAAAACAGCACGGTATTATGGTCAATTCAGGTTCTTCTGCGAATTATCTTGCGATTGAAATTTTGAATTTACCCGAAGGCTCTGAAGTCATTACACCTATTTTGACATTTTCTACTACAGTAGCTCCTTTGGTGCGTAACAAATTGATTCCGGTGTTTGTTGATGTTGAACCAGGCACTTATAATATTGATGCAAAAAAAGTGGAAGAGATGATCACGCCTAAAACCAAAGCGATGATGATCCCTAATTTGTTGGGCAATCTTCCTGATTGGAAAGCATTACGAGCGCTTGCCGATAAATACAATTTAATCTTGATCGAAGATTCTGCGGATACTTTAGGCGCAACAGTTGATGGGTTGTCTGTGGGTCGTTATACCGATTTGAGCACCACCAGTTTTTATGGATCACATGTGATCAACTGTGCGGGTAACGGTGGTATGTTGTGTGTGAACACTGAAGAATTGGCAAGCCGCGCTAAGCTATTGCGTAGTTGGGGTCGTAGTTCTTCTTTATTTGTCGAATCTGAAGCGATTGAAAATCGTTTTCATGTCAAAGTAGATGACATTCCTTATGATGCGAAATTTGTATTCGAAGCGTTGGGGTATAACATTGAACCCTCTGAAATGGGTGCAGCGTTTGGCCTGGTCCAATTGAGCAAATTGAATGACAATATTGCAACCCGCGAAAAATGGTTTTCGATCCAAGATCAGTTTTTCAAAGAATATGAAAACTGGTTTATTTTGCCTAAGCAATTGCCAAATTCTCGTACCGGCTGGTTGGCTTATCCTTTGACCATTAAAGATTCTGCCCCATTCACGCGTACTCAATTACAAATTTTCTTAGAAAAACGCAATATCCAAACACGTACTGTATTTACGGGTAATATTTTGAGACAACCTGGATTTAAAAACATCGAGTGTCGACGTGTTGATGCGGGCTATGAACATACAGACAATGTGATGCGTGGTGGTATTTTAATGGGATGTCATCATGGATTAACGGCCGAAATGATGGCACATATCCACGAATCCTTTAAAGCCTTTGCGGATGAAGTCACGCGTACCGCAGTGGTGTGATGTTTTCCATTGAAGAGCGTGATTTAGCGCATGTTTGGCAAAAAGCGCAACCTTGTTTGCAAGAATTAGACACCGCCCGATTATTGATCACGGGCGGTACTGGTTTTTTTGGCACCTGGTTGCTTGAATCGTTGTTTTTTGCCAAACAGCATTTTGTATTACACACCGAGGTTGTGGTGTTGTCTCGCGACCCTGAGGCATTTTTACATAAAATGCCTCATTTACGCGGTATGGACGGATTGAGCTGGATCTCAGGTGATGTGAGTGACTTTGCGTTTCCCGAAGGCGCTTTTACCCATGTCCTTCATGCGGCAACCGCAGCGTCTGCGGCTTTGAACCAAGACCAACCGTTGATCATGTTGGATACCATTATTCAAGGAACTCGACGTGCTTTAGAGTTTGCAGCGCAAGCTTCGGTGAAAAAATTTCTTTTGACCAGTTCTGGTGCAGTATATGGCGCACAACCTCCTACGCTAAAGCATTTGGATGAAACGTATATGGGGACAGCTGATCCTTTGCAACGTACCTCAGCGTATAGTGGTGGCAAATGGGTCGCTGAGCATATGGCCGCTATGTATGCTCAGTCTCATGGCTTTGACGTTAAAATAGCCCGTTGCTTTGCTTTTGTGGGGCCTTATTTACCGTTAGACACGCATTTTGCTATTGGAAATTTCATACAGCACATGCTTGCACAACAACCGATTCATTTGCATGGAGATGGCACACCCTATCGGTCTTATTTGTATGCCGCAGATTTGATGATTTGGTTATGGCGTATTTTATGTGATGGGCAATCAGGCCGGGCTTATAATGTGGGTTCGGAAGAGGCTATCCAATTGGGCGATTTGGCAACTCAAATAGCGCAATATGCGCAACCGGTTGTACCGGTGACGATCGCAAAAACACCCGATCATACCGTATTACCCTCGCGTTATGTGCCTTCAACACAACGGGCGCAACAGGAATTGGGTTTGAAACAATGGATTAGTTTGGACGATAGCATTCAACGTACCTTGGAGTGGAATTTAAAATCATGCAAGAACAAAAATTAAGTGAATTTGTTGCTCAATTCTTGGTAGAACAGGGCTTACGTCATGTCTTTATGTTGACTGGCGGGGGTGCGATGCATTTGAATGATGCGTTTGGACGTCATCCGTCGCTAGAAAAAATTTATAATCATCATGAGCAAGCGTCTGCAATGGCTGCAGACAGTTATGCCCGCATCAGTCCACTGATTCCTATTGTGAATGTGACCACGGGGCCTGGCGGCATCAATACCTTGAATGGTGTATTTGGTTCTTGGGTAGATTCTTTGCCCATGTTGGTGGTCTCAGGTCAAGTCAAGTTTGAAACCACGGTTGAGAGTACTGAGTTGCCGTTGCGACAATTGGGTGACCAAGAATGCCGTATTATTGAAATGGTCAAAGGCATTACCAAATATGCGGTGATGGTGACCGAGCCTTCTGAGATCAAATACCATTTGCAAAAAGCCTTGTTTTTAACCAAACATGGTCGACCTGGCCCTGTTTGGCTGGATATCCCTATGAATGTGCAAGGATGTTTGATTGATCCCGCGAGCTTGAAATCTTTTGATCCTGAAAAAGAAGGTTTTTTAACCCAGATCCCTCAAGTGACTACGACCCAACTGAGCCACATTTATGAGACGTTATCTCAAGCCAAACGCCCAGTGATTCTTGCAGGTGCTGGTGTGCGGTTATCTGGAGCTTACGATGCTTTTTTACAGCTTATTGAAACACTGAATATCCCCACGACCTGTGGTTGGAATACGTATGATATTGTTTACAATGATCACCCTTGTTATGCCGGTCGACCCGGATCTTTAGGCGATCGTGCGGGTAATTTCACCGTACAAAATGCGGATGTCTTGTTGGTATTGGGTTCTAGGCTTAATATTCGTCAAATCAGTTACAACTGGGATGCTTTTGCACGTCATGCCAAGATCATCATGGTTGATATTGATGAAGCTGAATTGCAAAAACCCACTTTGAATGTTGATGTGCCAGTGCATGCTGATTTGGCCGCGTTTATTCCGCAGTTATTACAACATGCTCAAGCACATCCTTTCCCCGATCAATCCGCGTGGTTGGCCTGGTGTCGCGAACGTGTGATGAAATATCCTGTGGTACAAAAAGAATATTGGACGGTTCAGGATAAGGTCAATCCTTATTGTTTCATGCAACGTTTGAGTGAGTCTTTGCCAGAAGGGCAAATCATCGTCAGTGGCGATGGCACGGCATGCGTGGTGTCTTTTCAGGCGATGTTGCTCAAGGCCCAACAACGCTTATATACCAACTCCGGTTGTGCTTCGATGGGCTATGATTTACCGGGTGCGATTGGTGCGTGTGTGGCTTCTGGCTACCAAGAGATTATTTGTTTGGCCGGAGATGGCAGTGTGATGCAAAACATCCAAGAGCTGGCCACGATTGCTTTCAACCAATATCCTATTAAGATTTTTATTTTGAATAACAATGGTTACCATTCGATTCGCCAAACTCAGCAAAACTTTTTTGGTCAGCCATTGATTGGTGTAGGCCCAGATAGTGGGTTGGGCTTTCCTAGTTTTGCAAAATTGGCGGCAGGATTTGATTTGCCTTACATTGAGTGCAGGGATCATAGCCAATTGTCGGATAAAATTGAAAAGACATTGATGCAGAAAGGTCCTGTGATTTGCGAAGTTTTTTTAGATTTAGAGCAAGTATTTGCACCCAAATTATCATCACGACGACTAGAAGACGGAAGAATGGTCACAAGCCCAATGGAAGACATGGCACCCTTTTTATCACGTGAGGAATTGCAAGATAATATGTTAGTCACAGAACCAGCAACAGCGTGATCTAAGGCAATCACTCCGAGTACCAAAGTAGCTTTGATGTAGCGCAGCGAAATCAAGGTTATCTAAAAATCCCCTCTTCGACCACCTCATAAAAGACCATGGTCTTTTATGAGAATTAAAAATAAAACACCATGGTCTTTTATGGAAAATTAAGCTAATATTTTATAAAGTCAAACGACCTATTAGGTTCTATCTCATGCCAAGACGCGCCCTACAATATATAACCAACTGGCTGAATTCAAACGACAGAAAACCAATGGTGATTCGAGGCGCACGCCAAGTAGGAAAAACCTGGTTGGTGAGAGAGTTTGCAAAACGACATGATAAACAGCTTATCGAGCTCAATTTTGAAAAGAATCCCCAGTACCAGACTTTTTTTGAAAGTAATGATCCCAAAACTACTTTATTGTTACTGGGTGCTAGTTTAAATAAGGTTATTGATATCCAAACAGCCATACTTTTTTTGGATGAAATTCAGGCTGCACCTATTTTATTAAGCAAATTGCGTTGGTTTGCAGAAGAAATGCCTGAATTGCCTGTAGTGGCGGCAGGTTCTTTGTTGGAGTTTGTATTAGACGAGCATGAATTTAGTATGCCAGTGGGGCGGATTACTTATTTGCATCTGAACCCATTAACTTTTGAAGAATTTCTTGACGCTTACGGCCAAACACAGCTACTCCATTATTTACACCAGTTTTCATGGGAGCAGCTCATACCCTTGGCATTACATGAACAGTTGATGCGTTTATTTAAAGAATATCTGGTGATAGGTGGTATGCCCGCAGCAGTTTACTCTTGGGTCAATGAAAAATCCCTGCAAAATGTCAATCGGATTCATCATGATTTACTAGCTAGTTATCGCGATGATTTTTCCAAATACGCGGGGAAACTTTCACTGGCACGCCTGGAGGAGATGTTAATGGCGATCCCTAAAATGCTGGGTGAGAAAATGGTTTTTAGTCGGGTGAACAAAGATGTGCCATCAGCGGTTTTGAAATCAGCTTTAAACCTATTGTGCCAAGCACGTATAGCGCGAAAAACCTTTAATACAGCTGGTAATGGCGTACCGTTGGCAGCAGAGATTAATGAGAAATTTTTTAAAATCATTTTTTTAGATGTCGGATTGGTTTCGGCGTTGTTACATATCAGGCTTGATAACCTTTTTCAAATTGCAGATATTAACTTTATCAATTCGGGTGGATTATCTGAACAAGTGGTTGGGCAATTATTGAGTTCTATTGAGCCTTACTATATGTCTCCCGCGTTATATTATTGGGTTCGAGAGAAAAAAAATTCTAGTGCGGAAATTGATTATTTGCTTCAGCAAGGCACGACGATTCTGCCCATCGAAATCAAATCTGGAAGTACGGGTAGTTTGAAATCACTGCATTTGTTCATGGATCTGAAAAAATTACCCCATGCTTTGAGAATAAACGCGGACGTACCCAGCCAAGTTTTGGTTCAAACCAAGACACACCAGGAGCCAATTCAATACCGTCTATATTCATTACCTTTTTATTTAACCGAACAGATTCATAGGCTATTGGGTGACGTGACAAATCCATAGTATAATGCAGCGTAGCGTCATCAAGGGATTTGCAGGTGATATCTCATGAAACATAGATATTACAAAGCGTGATCCAAGGGTGTTTCTGTATTAGTGATATTTTTTGATTACTGCAAAGCAACAACAGGGAAACAATGAAAACATTATTCATCACCGGCGGACGCGGTGACATTGGCAAAGCCATCATTGATCAATTCAAACAATACGACTATGAGATTATTGCCCCTAACCGTACCGAATTGGACTTGACCCAACCCGACCTGATCGCGGATGCAATCCAACAATTTCCTGAAGTCGATGCTTTCATCCATTGTGCCGGGATTAACTTTCCGAAACCATTTACTGAGATTGAGCCCCAAGATTTTTCTAATACATTGATGGTGAATGCTGCGTCGTTTTATCACATAGCACAAGCGCTGATCCGCCAAAAAAAATTACGTGATAAGGGGCATATTTTAGCTGTGTCATCAATTTATGGCGATATTTCACGTAAAGGACGTTTTTCTTACACGGCCTCTAAATATTGCTTGAATGGTATGGTCAAAAATTTAGCCCTAGAATTAGGTCAGCAAGGCATCAAAGTCAACGGCCTGGCACCCGGTTTTGTAGAAACTCAATTAACCCATCAGAACAACTCGCCTGAAACCATCGAACACATGAAAAAAGCGATTCCACTCGGACATTTGGCTGATGTCAGTGACATTGCAAAAGCGGCATATTTTTTAGCATCCAAAGATAACTGTTATATCAATGGACAAATTATTATTGCAGATGGTGGCTACACGGTTGGAGGATTTCAAGAATGAGTTTTAGCATTGATGGCACCAAATTGGCGTTTTCTTCGGATTTGCTTCAAGCCCAGAGCTTTGAGGTATCTTCTGTGCCAAAGCCGTATTCAGTAATTTTGGATTCGAATGACAATCCATGTACAAGCATCAATGCGCAATTGGCTAAGAATCCAAAAAACATTTTAATCATTGATGAAAAAGTTTGGGGCTTATACGGCAAAGACATCACCTGGTCTTCTGACCGGATATTCAAAGTCACAGCCACCGAGACTTTTAAAGGAGTCGATGGTGTGTTGGCATTGTATGAGTTCATGCATCAACATGACATCACCAAAGGCGAAACTTTGGTGGTTGTGGGTGGCGGGATCACCCAAGATATCAGTGCTTTTGTAGCGGCAACGTACAAACGTGGCTTAAAATGGGTGTTTTTCCCTAGTACATTATTGGCGATGTCAGATAGCTGTATTGGTGGAAAAGCCGGCGTAAATTTTAAAGGGTCAAAAAATCAATTGGCCCTATTTTCTTCACCGCATTCTGTGATTATCAACACCGCGTTTTTAGCAACGTTAGATGAAAAAGACATCCAATCAGGCTTAGGCGAAATTTTAAAATTATGCATCACTGGTGGCCAAGAATTGGTGGATTTTTTTGCTGAATCAGTCGAGGGCGGTAAAGTTGCAGATAAAACAAACTTCAAACCCTTGATTATGAGTGCCTTAGCTGTCAAGCGTGCCGTGATTGAAGTTGACGAGTTTGAGCAGAATATCCGAAAAGGGTTGAATTATGGCCATACCATAGGTCATGTGATTGAGTCTATGACCGATTACGCCATTCCCCATGGAATTGCGGTTGTGGTTGGGATGATGATCGTGAATCAGATGAGTTTTGAGCAAGGTTTGTTGTCACAAGAACATTTTTTTGCGATTGATTCGTTGTGTTTGAGTTTGATTGATGAACAAAGCTTGGCGCATCTCAATAGAATGGATACCAAAGAAATCATGCAACGTTTAAAGCAGGATAAGAAGGTGTCTGGGGATCAAGTGACTTTTGTTATGTTGAAGCAAGCTGGTGGTTTGGCTTTTGTGAAAGTCACTATGAATGAAGATTTGGAAAATCAGATGAGTCGGATTTTGGGCCAGTTTTCATTGATGCTGGTCACTGGTGGTGTTTGCTGATGCCTTTTCTTATATTGAAATAGAATGATTATCAATAAAGTAACAGCTTGATTTAGAAGAGTCGCAATACTTAATCAAACTCATGCAACAAAAAATATCGCATGAGTTGTTATTAATTTTTTACCATAAAATTATTCTATCCAGTAAATTCAAATAATTTTTCAATAAAGTGTTTTAGTGCTTTCTAGTAAAAGATTTTGTAAGTATTGTCCATAGCTATTTTTTTTCAGAGGGTGAATGAGTTTTTCCAATTGCTCTTCATCTATCCATTTTTTACAAAAAGCAATTTCTTCTGGGCAAGCAATTTTAAAATTTTGACGAGTCTCAAGAGTACTTACAAACTGACTTGCGCTTAGTAATGATTCGTGTGTTCCCATATCAAACCAGGCAAAGCCTCTTCCCATTAATTCAACGTGGAGATTGCTTTGGTTTAAGTATAAAGAGTTTAAATCGGTAATTTCTAGTTCATTCCTAGCAGAAGGCGAGAGCTCACGAGACAAATTTACTACTTGTTGATCATAAAAATATAATCCTGTAATAGCATAGTTTGATTTAGGGGCAGTAGGTTTTTCTTCTAAAGAAAGCACTTTGCCGGTGCTGTCAAATTCAACCACGCCATATCGTTCGGGATCATGAACGTGATATGCAAAAACGGTTGCGCCTAGGGGCCTTTCCATCGCTTTAGCTAAAAGGGTGTGTATTTCGTTACCATAAAAAATATTATCTCCCAGTATTAACGCAACAGGATCATTACCAATAAATTCTTCACCAATAATAAATGCTTGGGGTAGACCTCCTGGGAAGGGTTGAACCTCGTAGCTGAAATTGAGTCCCCACTGTTCTCCCGAACCAAATAATTGTTGATAACGTGGTGTATCTTGAGGCGTCGATATGATCAAAATATCACGAATTCCTGCGAGCATAAAAATACTCAATGGATAATAAACCATAGGTTTATCAAATACTGGTAATAGTTGTTTTGATATTGCGAGTGTAGCCGGATGAAGGCGGGTACCAGTGCCTCCAGCAAGAATAATTCCTTTGTAGTTCATGTATCCCTCATAGTAAAACGTTATATGACAATAAAAATTTAAGTGTTGACAATATCTTGTGTCCAATTTTGATTGTCTAAATACCACCTGACCGTCTTTTGAAGACCTGATTCAAATGTTTCTAGTGGCTTCCAGCCCAATTCAGATGTGATTTTATTTGCATTGATTGCGTAGCGCTGATCGTGTCCTGGTCTATCAGAGACAAAAGTCATTAATGTTGAATAAGAATTTCCTGTAGGTGAAGGACGCTCTCTATCTAAAATGGCACATATTAGTTGAACGACCTCAAGGTTGGTTTTTTCATTTGAGCTGCCGATATTATAGACGTCTCCTTTTTTTCCGAAATTCAAAACAGTTCTGATCGCTGCGCAATGATCTTTGACATATAACCAATCTCTGATTTGTTGTCCATTGCCATAAATAGGAATGGGTTTATTAGACAAAGCATTGTGAATGCAAAGAGGTATTAATTTCTCAGGGAATTGATAGGGTCCATAATTATTAGAACAGTTACTTGTGATGCCAGGTAATCCATAGGTATGATAATAGGCTCTTAAAAGATGATCTGAAGCTGCTTTGCTTGCGGAATATGGGCTATTAGGTTGATAACGATGGGTCTCGTTAAAAGCAGAATCTGTCAAATTTAGTGAACCATAAACTTCGTCTGTTGATATATGAATAAAGCGGAAATTGGATTTTTTTACTGGTTCTAATTTTTCCCAGTAATGTTTCGCAGCTTCAAGTAAACGAAATGTGCCTATAATATTAGTTTGAATAAACTCTTCGGGCCCTAAAATTGAGCGATCAACGTGACTTTCTGCTGCGAAATGAATGATTGCCCTAACTTGGTATTGTAATAATAGTTGTGAGACTAATTGATAATCGCAAATGTCTCCATGAATGAACACATGTTTAAAATTATTTAGGTTGTTTAGATTAGATACGTTACCAGCATATGTAAGTTTATCAAGAATTATAATCAATTCATCAGATTGCTCAGCCCAATCGAGTATAAAATTGCTTCCAATAAAACCTGCTCCTCCTGTTACAAGAATCGCCATAACTTAAATAACTCCATGTATTAATTTTTCTAATAAAATTTGCGGATAAATTTTCTGTTTCAAAGCCAATTGGGTATCAGTTTGCTTGCATGTCATATAAGTTTTCTAGTTACATGTATCATTAAGTTGATAGGCCAAGACTCAATGTTTCCAATGCTAACCTTGTTACCTGTACTGCGCAATACATTCGTGTCTGCTATTACAAAAAACAACAAAAAACTCGCATTAAGAAAGGCCTGTATGTATAATTGTCTAAAGTCTTTAGGCCTCATATACATACACTTTAATTTAGAGTGTATGATTTTATAAATGGAATAATAGCGTTATGTTAACTATTTCTTTTGTTGTCGCTGTTTATCGCAATGCAGGGACGATAATCCCCACTTACGAACAAATTAAACATCTTTTTTCAGATGCTTTGACTTCTTTTAAGTATGAAGTTATTTTTGTTGATGATGGCTCTGATGATAATTCTTTAGCTGAAATTCTTCAAATACGAGAATTGGATTCAAATGTTAAAGCACTTTCATTTGCTAGAAACTTTGGACAGCTTGCCGCCATTACTGCCGGACTTAAATATGCGACAGGAGATGCTGTTGTCAATGTTTCTGCTGATTTGCAGGATCCTATTAAGCTGGTATCAGAGATGGTGTCTCATTGGCAAAAAGGCTCTGATTTGGTGGTTTGTCATCGAACACAACGATCTGATCCGTTTTCTGCAAGATTGTTTTCTCGTATTGCCTATGGAATACTGAAATGGTCGATACCTAAGTTACCGGCTGGTGGCTTTGATTTTGTTTTGATGTCTAGAGGGGTATTAAAAACATTAAATGAAATTGAGGTACGTAATCGCTTTTTTCAAGCAGACCTTCTATGGGCTAGTTACCGAACCACATTTATTCCCTATACTCGATTAGCACGCACAATTGGAAAATCTCAATTTGGTTTTTTAAAAAAAATAAAATTATTCTTAGATGCCTTTTTAGACGCATCTTATCTGCCGATACGCGCTATTTCCTGTCTGGGTCTTTTCACTTCAGCAGCAGGGTTTATCTACGCAATTGCAGTGGCAATTAGTCGTTTGTTGCATGATACTCCGTTCGTTGGGTATGCGCCTCTAATGATAGTCTCTTTAATTGTTGGTGGACTAAATTTGACTATGTTAGGTATTGTGGGCGAGTATATATGGCGCATTTATGATGAAGTTCGTAAAAAGCCTAGCTACCTTATTCAGAGTGAATATTTGTGATTATTGACTTTCTTCAAATAAATTTTTGAAAGACAAATGAGGCACTTGCAAAACGTATTTGCTTATATCATTGATTCATTCCCCCAAAATCTTCAATGAAATCGATAATTTTGTGAACTTTTGAAATATCTAAATCAGGGTAGATCGGCAAACATAAAACTTGTTTGGCCGCCAAAGCTGCGACAGGCAAATTATCTATTTGAGCCGAAGGTAAATGACAATACATGGAAAAATCTGATATCAAAGGATAAAAATAACGTCGAGAATGAATACCGTTCATTTTTAACTTTTTATATAGCTCGTCTCTAGTAATGAGGTACGAATCTTCAACAAAAATTGGAAAATATGAGTAATTGCCTATTATTCCATTAGGTTTATTTAAACAACGAATTCCTTTTATATGTCTCAAACGCTCTCGATAAATCTGATCAATTTGTTTTCGCTGTGATATGGTTGATTCAACATGTTTTAATTGCAACAGACCTAAAGCAGCATTAAATTCACTCATTTTACCGTTGATACCTAGAGCTACAACATCGACTTCACTTGCAAAGCCAAAGTTTTTTAATTGATCAATGCGGCTTTTGGTTTCAGCATCAGGACAAATGATAGCCCCTCCTTCAAATGTGTTGAGTACTTTTGTGGCATGAAAACTTAATATAGATAGGTCCCCATGACGTAATATACTTCCTCCCGAATCCTTCACAGAAAAAGCATGCGCTGCATCATAAATTACTTTCAGGCCATGTTTGTTTGCTATGTTATGAATTTCTTTTGTATCGCATGGATACCCATAGCAATGTACCGGCATAATAGCAGTCGTATAGGGCGTAATTGCTGCTTCAATTTTTGTGGGATCAATATTAAGAGTATCGCGGTCAATATCAACAAATACAGGCTTAAGATTGCTCCATAGCAATGAATGCGACGTTGCAACGAAGGAATAGGGCGTGGTAAGGACCTCGTTTTTAATATTTAATGCTTGTAGTGCAACAATCAAGGCAATGGTTGCATTGGTGACTAAGGCTACATGATCAACGCCCAAATAATCGCAAAGAGCAGCCTCAAATTGTTGATGAAACGGTCCTCCATTCGTTAGCATTTTATTCTGCCAAATTTTTTCGAGATAGGGAATAAACTCAGTCAAAGAAGGAAGGTAAGGTTGTGTAACAAACACATTGTCATTCAAAAAAAATCTCCTTATTACTGCTGATTAATCACTGAATCATTCTTTCCAGTTCAACCAAATTGATATGCCAAACGAGTGATTGGCTTGTTATGACGCCAATTACGATCGTATTGTATTATGTTCTAAATAACCAATCCATTTTTTTATTAATTATGGATAATATTATTAATGAATATTGACTAGACATTAGTCCGCTATTATTTCATAAGACAATAGGTTGTTCAGCGTTGACAACGTTATGACAAAATTTATATGATGAGGTCGTTTTAAATATAGTCGGTGCTTTTGCATTTGGCAGAGACCTAAAAAATGAGACTTTTTATAAAGTCATGTTGGAGATCATAATTGATAGTTAACAAACCCTACACTTTGATTGATGGCATCAAATGTTATGATCCTGAAATCGCTCAAAATTGTAAAAATTACCCTAGCGCTGGTTTTGATGTTGTAGACAAGCAAGAACAAAATATATTTTGGTGCAGATCTCGTTCTCGTTTATTAAAACGAGTTATTGCAAAATATTTGAAACCCAATGGTTCATTTTTAGAAATCGGATGTGGTACGGGTTTTTTCATTAGAGAATTAGCAAAAAACTCAAGTTATAAAATTACCGGTTCAGATGTGCATTTATCAGGATTAAAATATGCACAAGAAAAATCTCCTGAGACAGAGTTTGTGCAATTAGATGCAACTTCTAATTATATTTCAGAAAAATTTGATGTTATCGGTGCTTTTGATGTAATTGAACATATCAAAGATGATGAGGCCGTGTTATTAAATGCTTATCATTCACTGGTAAAAGGAGGGACTCTCATTCTTACTGTGCCTCAATATCAATTTTTGTGGAGCAAGTTAGATGAGCTTGTAAAGCATCAAAGACGTTATAGTAAAACGGAGTTGTTTGCTAAGTTACATCAACAAGGATTTGATGTTGTTTTTCAATCATCTTTTGTGTTTGTTTTGTTTCCACTAATGCTTGTATCAAGACTGTTGGATAAAAAACATGTCCCTGATCAGGAATTTTCATCAGACGAATTTAAAAAGCGTGTGAAATTTCCAAAGTTATTAAATTGGGTTATGGATAAGCTAATGTATATAGATGAGTTTTTTATTCGGTTAGGGGTTTCTTTGCCTTATGGTGGCTCTTTACTAGTAGTGGCACGTAAACGTTGTGAGCAATAAATTGAGTCGTATGAAACGCATACTCATATCTGCGATAATACTCTTATCTCTCGTTTTGCTTTGGTATTTTTTTAAATCTTTACATACACTGTATGTATTTCCGATATACCCAGATGAAATAGCAGAAAGAACGATGTTATCTCGTTTCGGGTATGATTTTCCTATGAAGTCAATGTCAATACCGATGTGTCAATCTTATATACATCGTCTGTCTTGGGTTTGGTACTTACCTGGGAGTATTGAATGGATTCTGCATGGTCATTTTTATAATTTACGAACCTTTAGAGTTTCAGGGATGATCACCGGTGGTTTATTCACTTTATTAGTAACATTTTTGCTATGTAACAATAATGTAAGAACGTTCACTTCCTTGTATAAAAAGCTGATATTCACTGCAATTGGGTTCTCGGTTGTTATATCTCTTTTGTATATAGGTGTTAATCCATTTTTTTTAGTGACTACACGACCTGAACAAACCATACTATTGTTGCTCACCCTGACACTGGTGCTATTTGCTATTCCATCTGGTTCAATCGATACATTAGTAAAAAAAATAATAATAACTTTGGTGTATGTAATCTGTTTTTCAACAATATTATATATGCATCCTAAAGGGTTGTTTTTAACACCAGTATTATTGATTGTTGCATATAAATTATTTTCTGATTTTAATTGCAAACCGTTTCTTATACTAATGTTTGTCTTATTAAGTATTTTAGCAATTGGTAATTACTATGCTTGGATGAGCTTTTATGATTGTCGCAATTATCCAACAGTGAATAATGTCTTTTTAAGTTTTAACATCAATATTCATAATATTATACATAATCCGCAGCTATTTTTTTCGGAAATAATAACAAGTGCTCGTGATTACAAGCGAGAGATAATCCAGATCGGCTTTCAACAAAATACTGATATAGGGTATCTTCCTTACATAGAAATAAAAAGTAAATTAAAAATGATTAATTTCTTGATACGTATTAACTATATCGCGTTAGTGATATGTTTGCTCATTGCAAGCATAAGCCTATATGTATCGGATATTAGAAAAAACAAATTACTCACCAACAGACTTGTTGTTTTGGTGTTGTTTTTCTGCGCAATTTCGAATTTATTGCTTTGCAAAAGTAAAAATTGGTACGATGCTGGTTATCTTTGGTCTCTTCTAGTCCTGGCGGCAGTATTTCTTAGTTCAACACAGGTGACATCTCTTTCCAAAAAAGTGGTTTCTTATTTGATTGGCAGCTATTTTTTGGTGGTTGGCTCATATTCACTCCATTTATTGACAAGTACTTATAATCCCCATTTTTTGGGAGGATATTTTGGACCGGGTATTCCATTGATTCATTACAACTATGCTAAAAATGAACGAGATTTAGAAACATTAAAGCGGTTGTGTCATATTGATACCAATCATGCCAGGGGCCTGATTATCGATGACGCTACTTACTTCCATTTTCAAAAATCTAAATATCCTATTGCGTATACCTATTTATACTATGCTTTTGATCAACAACAATTCCGTAATTTTCTTCTGAATAAACCCAAAATTGATGGATTAATTGTTAGGAAAGCTATTGTTTCAGGCGTTTCTCCTGATTTAGTCGAAAAATATAAAAAGCATGCATTTTACGCTGGAGATTTTCTTTGTGTACCGGGCTCAAAAATAGATCTTTTGTTTAAAGATATTTTTTAAAGCTCCTTTTACGATATTTCATTAGAAGTGTCGGAATCTTTCTTCTGGTTCAATTTGAAGCCTGTTAAAGTAGTGAGTTCCATATCTTTATATCAAAGATAACTGAAAATTTTGTACATTTTGCTGATTTGTACATTTTTCTTAAATGACTTATGATTTCGAATTAAAATTTTTTAGTCTTTTGTCAAAGACAGTTTTGTGAAATGGACCACTATGAAAAATACAAATAAAATGTTGGGCTTTGTCAAAAAAAATACCGTCATATATGATGGTTTTGGGATTATCTTTCTGCTGGGAATAATGACGTTCTTTATCCTTCATTTATGGGATCTTCCCCCCACTGAAGATACAGGATACTATGGTTTTTTGTCCAAATCCATCCAAAACGGTTCGGTGTTACATAGAGACATACCTGCTACAACAAACAGCATTGCGTTGTATATTACAGCATTGATATTCAAGCTTACTAATGCATCTCTTTTTACTTATCGTGTGATCCATATTACCGGATACATTTTTTTGATCATGATGGTATATGTCATGATGCGGACCTGGAGACATGTAACTGCTAGTGTTTGTGCTGCTGCTTTAACTGCTATATTGCTGATTATTCCGCATATTAGCCTTGATTTTGGAAGAAATTATATTTTTTGGGCTTTAGCTTTTGTCATGTTGGCATCAAATATTTATCTCTCTAATGTAAAAAATAAATTCATTTATTTTGGATTTTTATTAGGAATAGCTAGTTTGATTAGAGAAACATTTTTAGTTTTTCCATTGTTATATTTGTTGGGAACACTCATTTATCAGTTTCGCCATGATAGTTTACAATATATTTCAAAAAGAGATTTGTCTCATTTTATCATTTCCTTAGTAGCTGCGCTTGCTATTAACGCTGCACTTCTTTCTTACTATGATGTTTGGGCTGAATACTTTAGTGATATGTTTATATCAGGTACGGGTTTTCGGTATAAAGCTTCTTTTACACATCAAATCAGCGCTCATTTGAAGTCATTGGCTGATGGGTATCAAAGCTATTACAAAGGAATAGTATTATTAGCAATAAGTGCTTACTGTTTTAAATCTCATAATAAAACTATAAATTATACAAAATATTTTTTGTTTCCCTGCGCAATTGTTGAGGTTCTTATTGTAAATAAAACAGAGTCTTATCATGTTATAACAATTTTAGTTCCAGCAATTATTTTAGCTATGAATTCTTTATCGTTTGTTTATAAAATGATAAAACAATGTGTGGTTGCTCGTGAAGTCACCTTGACGGGTATGGCCCTCTTAGCTTTCTGCTTAACAAGTATGGCGCTCCAATCTGTACCTGCTGCTTTTTATAGTATTAAATCTGAGTTTTTAAGATATTTTGATTATGCCCATTCAATAAAAAGACAAATAAAAAATAATCAATTAATGACAATGAGCGAGCATACCTATCGTATGCTTCCTATTATTAATTCTATTCCACATGCGCATATTTCGGCTTGCTCCCAATATCCCTTATTGTTTCTTTCCAAATACAATTACAAGCCTACATTCCCTTATTTTGAGGATTTATTCGCCGGACAGAATTTATCTAAACCCTCTTTATTTAAAAACCAATTAGAATCGCTCGCTCAAGAAATTCCAACATTACTCATTATAAAAACTACTGGTGCTTATTTAACGAGGCAAGATCCATTAGGAAAAATTGTTGCGAATAACTACATAAGTATTGCAAATTTTGATGTATCCGATGTAATGGTAACTGCGCCTTATTATGATAGGGTCGAATTAAGTAAAAAATATTTTTCATCTTCTTATAAAACAATCAAAACAATCAAATATCAACCTGATGCAGTGAGTTCTATGAAAGAAAATCACAATGTTATAAAAGGATTATACGAGCCTAGTATTATCAAAGTAACGGTGACCCCTAAAGAGTGCATAAAAAACTATAGAATTTCTACAGGACAGAGTGTGATGACTTATGAGGAAAGTTATAGGCTTAATAAAACCCTATATACTTTCTTAGCGGCAGATATGAATGCAATAATAACCTCAGACAAAAAGTGTGATCCTAACGAAACTGTTCTGGTAGAGCAGTATGTTTTGAATTATTAACCAATAGCATTAAAACTAAAATAACTGACTTATTTTAAAAATCAGTGGGTTATTTTTCTGTGAGTAAATTACAAAAATTCAAAATATCTTTTAGGAAGGAAAATGTTAGAAAACACCGATCATAAAACTTGGATTCAACAATATTTTATATCCATCTACTTTGCTATATTCGGTGTTGGATTAATCAATTTCACTCGCTTCTTATCTAGGAAGGTATATGAACATATTGATTTTTCCCCTATTTTGTCCAATTTGTTTGATTGGGCTGCTTATTTTGATCATGAAAAACTTCCTCAATTACTTCATTATCTATTCACATTAATCGCATTTATTCCGTTTTTTATATTGTTTGTTTGGCTGACTCATTCTGCCAAACCTTCGCCTATTGTTGATCGTTTTTTGATCAATAAAAAAGCAGTATTATGGTTTTTAATCGGTATTACTATATTGAATGTATCCGGTTCTTTTATAAAAGAACCTATTGATGTCTTAAATATGGTTTGGTTTCTGGCTTTTTTAAGTGTGCCTACGTTGTATTTACCATCTAATTTCGATTCTATAGCTAAAAAATTGCACCAAAATAAGCCTGCAACACCTAAGCAAAAAACTATATTTCTATTGTTTGCCCTTGGCGTTATGCTTCAATTTTTTATTGCGTTTAGTCCCTTGATGTTTGGAGCGATGCGCATTGCAAATGATTACTTGGATATTCCTGAAAAAACCATCTTACAAAATGGTGTGCACACTGATAACACTGCCTATATCAATCATCATAAAATCGGAGGATTTGTGAAATATGATCCCCGTGTTGATCATGGCGTATCACCTATGTTTCCGAAATCCAACGTCATCTACTTGTCCCCAAATTCTAGGTTGAAAAACTTTATTAGTTCAAAAGGACGAAAATACAGATACACATACGATGATGATACGCATATGTTAACGCTCAGTAATAGAGCGATGACCCCATATGAATATAAGACGTTGAGTGAAATTTATGTGAGTAGCCCCGAGAATCAAGAGAGCATTCGGCAGCTTTATGATTCATCTTTGAATGCGGCGCATTTACAACAAACACGTGTTTACACAGAAGAAGAATCGGATTTCATTGCAAAAAATAAAACAGAATTGGCTCATCAGGTAAAAGCGGGATGGTTTTTGTTTCATCACAGTTGGGTATTAAATCCGATTAATGCAGTTTCATTAGGTGCTGATTTTAGTAAACAGACTGTTTTATATGGTTTGCTAAGCACGCTTTCTCTCAAAAAGCTCATGGAGCTGTCAGGCGGTATTAGTTATCAGACTTATTTTAAAATAAGCTACATGTTTTATCCTCTTTATTTCCTGATGTTTTTGGCAATTATCTTTTCTATTTTTAAGCGGATTGAATATGTCTGTATTGCCGCTGTGCTGTTTAGTAGTAGCATGTTGCTTATTGGTGACCAACTTATTCAACTAGCCCCTGGGTTTAATCCCCTTCGTCATTTTTTTGATATGTCCGTTTTTTTGCTTTTCTATTTATATACAGATAAAAATAAAGCTTCTTATCTGTACGCTAGTCTTTTGTTGGCTATGTTTTCCATTTTATGGAGTAAAGATTTTGGTGTTTTTCTTTTTTTATCTATAGTGGCAGTGGTATTGGTTCAGCAGTTCACAGCGATTCAACGAAAAAAACGTGATGTTTTATTGACTGTAGGTATCGCTTTGGCAGGCCTTGGGTTGTATATTTTGCCTATTCATGGCAAAAATCCTAATGTTGTGTATATGCTCTTGGGGTTGACCATACCTAATACCTCTACGATGCTGACATCTTTGATATTATGTTGCATTGGTGTGGGATATTTCTTTTATATCAAATGTTTAAAAAAACATAATGCTATTTTTTATTTGTCGTTTAGTTTGTTTATTTACTGCCAATTAGAGCTGATTTATTTTGTATGGTTTCCAAGTTTTCATCATTTGTTAAGTATAGCTGCTCCGTTCGTTTTTTTATTACTCACCTTTTATGCCTTATGGGAACAAAAAAATTTACCTAACAGGAGTTTGACGGCATACCGTACTTTTCATAAAGGCATGGTATTAGGCTTATTAGGTTGTATTTACTTTCCTTCTTTGTGTTATTTTTATCAAGACAGGGCTAAATTGGAGTATATCTTCTTAACACATAAGGTCTACGATTGGACATTTAAACATGCGACTTTTAAGACAACAATGGATCCCGAGCTTTTTCAACAATCGATAGATTTGATTCATAAGTATGAAGAGCACCCAGGGATATATCTGGTTTCGAAGTATGATGCGATTCTCCCGATGTTGAGCCACACATACAATCTTGTGCCTGCAGTGAGTGTGGCGTTAGATTTGATATCTCGTCGTGATCTTGAAAGAATGTTGGCTGTGATTCGAGAGAATAAACCTGAGTATTTGTTTGTGGATACCGATATTATGCGAAATTACAATAATGATATTTTTCATGCCAATGACCCGTTAGCACGTAAAAATGGCTATTTAGAGTCGGTAGGTCGCGCATCCATCATGGATAATTTGCGCAGTTTATATATCCAAGTGAAAGATGCTTACGAGCCTATTGAAGAGGGAAAGTTGATCACAATTTTAAAATTAAGGCGCAATTAAAGTGAAGAATGATCTCAAGCCCCTCATTCTATTTGAAAATACCAAATGATTCTGAATTTAATGCCTGAGACAGCAGAGTATTATTTTCAGATCCCAAAAACATCATGTTCTGTTCGGTGACTGACTATGTTGCTCATAAAAATGTTTTTTATGAATCAATTGGTCATTTAAATATTCATCATACTGCCTTATAGGTCAAAATTGATGGTTTTTTTGAGAGTGGTATGTTAATTTAACGAATATTTTTAATAGCATACGGATATGTTGTGTCTTGTAATTTTGTTATATGTGTCGTAGGTACTGGAACTATGGGTAGGGGGATTGTTCAGATGCTAGCGCAATCTGAAGTAGTATCTTTTGTTTTATGGAAAGGTCGAACTATAGAACGAGTTAACCAAGCAAAATTAAGTATAAACGAGCAATGGAATAAATTAATTCAAAAGGGTGTTTTTAAACCTGAGCAGATACATATTTTTTCTAAAAAAATTAGATCACTACACGACTATGAAGAAGTTTCTAGCGCGCAATGTATTATTGAAGCAGTGAGTGAGGACATTTTAATTAAGCAAGAAATTTTTGAAAGTTTAGCTTCTTCCCTCAAACCAGAAACAATCTTAGCCTCTAATACATCATCTTTATCAATAACCGAATTAGCACGTTTGGTCCCCTATCCTGAAAACGTTGTAGGTATACACTTTTTTAATCCTGCTCCTATTATGAAATTAACTGAAATTATTTTAGGTCTTTTTACTTCGCAGAAGACAGTTGAGTGGACTACGTCTTTTGTAAAGCAATTACAAAAAGAGTCCGTGCTAGTGAAAGAATCACCCGGTTTTATTGTCAATAGGATATTAATTCCTATGATTAATGAAGCGATTTGTTTGCTCGCTGAAGGCATAGCTTCGGAGCAAGAAATTGATAAAGCCATGTGTTTAGGAGCCAATCATCGCATAGGTCCTTTCGCTCTCGCTGATTTGATAGGGAACGATGTTGTTTTATCAATTATGGACACACTACATTGTGAAACAGGAGATCCTAAATATAGGGCGCACCCATTATTGCGAAAAATAGTACGAGGAAATCTATTAGGCCGAAAAACACAAAAGGGATTTTATCAATATTAGGATGAAAAAGTGATTGAAAAAAAATATGCCATTTATGGCTGTGGTGGATTTGGTCGAGAAATATTGCCGCTTATAAAAGATGTATTACACCCTTATACGGATTTGATTTCAAATTACGTTGTTTTTGTGTCGGACAATTCCGATGAAATTGGTTGTCACATTAATGATGTTAAAGTGATATCATTCGACGATTTAAATACTTCATATCGTAATTATAAGGTTATTATTGGAATTAGCGATTCGTTTTTTCGTCGAAAAATTGAGCAAAGATGTTTGCTAGCTGGGCTAGATCTTTCTTCGTTACATGCTAGAAGTGTACGTGTGATGGATTACGTTACAATAGGTTCTGGCGCTATTTTATGTGATTTTGTAACATTAACTTCCAATATTATTATAGGCACTCAATTTCATGCAAATATTTATTCGTATGTTGCGCATGATTGTATGATTGGTGATTATGTTACGTTGGCTCCTCGAGTTTGTATCAATGGTAATACAATTATACATGATGATGTATACATTGGGACTGGTGCGGTGTTGAAACAGGGCACAAAAAACAAACCGTTGATTATCGGTCAGGGCTCTTTGATTGGGATGGGAAGTGTTGTTACTAAAGATGTTCCCCCGGGTGCAATTGTTGTTGGTAATCCTGCGCGATTAAGTAAAGTTAGGCCTGGCTATGAAGCATTATATGAGCCAACTGATAGAGGACAAGCATCTCTTTAGTATTTTTGCATTTTTAAAGAATTTAACTGTTACGCTTAATTGAAAACCTTCATTTGTTGAAGAGACGCTTCTTTGCTTAAAATGCACTGCTATGTTTCTAGTCAGTTTAGACTGAGATACGTGTTTATTAATATTTTATGCTAAAACGTTCAATTGTTTGCAATGTTATCGATTTATGTCTTTAGGGTTTCACAAAAATAAAGCAATTTACTCTTGTTCCCAATAAGATAACCATTTACCATATCGGTTGGCTGCTGCCCATTATAAAATCAATTTTGAGGGTAGAGTAATTATTAATGACATGAATTCAAGATATAAATTCTCGATACGAAGGGGAAAAGACAATGAACAAACTGGAGTTGCAGATGACCGAGTTGTTGCTGGATTTAAAGCAACAGCATCATGTGAGCGGCATTAAAGCTGAATTTGAAGCAGAAGGCACACGGATGGAAGAAGCCATGCGTTTGAAAGATGTGACTTCAGCAATTCCTGGCTTAGGTTTAAACATCAAAATTGGTGGTTGTGAAGCGCTTAAAGATATGTTTGATGCGATCAGTCTCGGTGCGCAACGTATTATTGCCCCTATGGTTGAAACGCCCTACGCTTTACAAAAATTTATTCGTGCAGCGCAATTAGTATACGGCGAAAATCTTGATCAAGTAGAATTGTTGGTAAATGTTGAGACATTTGTAGCGTATCAAAATTTTAAGGACATGTTGGCTATTCCTGAGATTAAATACCTTAATGGTATCGTGATCGGACGAGTAGACATGGTTGGCTCAATGGGGCTTGCTCGTAATCAAGTGAACTCGCAAACTGTTTTGGATCTATCTATTGATTTGGCTAAAAGAGCTAAAGATCATGATTTGACGGTTGTTGTAGGTGGCGGCGTGTCTGTGGACTCCATTCCATTCTTTAAAGCATTTCCAGCAAATCATTTGGATCGCTTTGAAACTAGAAAAGTGATTTTCAGTTGTCCTGAAGCCATTCAAAACAGTGAAATGGCCTTTATTAAAGCAGTTCAATTTGAAATTATGTGGCTAAAAAACAAAAGAAATTATTATGGTGTGATTGCACGTGAAGACGAAGATCGTATTCAAATGATGCAAGAGCGTTATAAAGTTTCTATGGAAAAAATAGAAAACGTTTCTGTTGTGGCATAATAGCTTTAGATTTTATTAGTCATGGCCAGATCCCGCGGACAAACCGCGGGATGCAAGTGATAACAAATACTGGTTGTAGGTTAAAACGTATGACTTGGATTTTTTGAGTATAAAATGACAATAGGTATTAGTTGGTTAAAGACTAGACTCGGAGCGATTGAGCCCAAGGTTATAAGGTTTCTACTGGTAGGGGGATTTAATACTTTATTAGGTTTGAGTCTTTTTCCTACTATCTACTGGATTTTTGCTGCTTACCGTTCACATTATGTATTGATGCTGGCGGGTTGTCATATTACAAACGTTATGAATTCTTATATCACCAATAAATATTTCGTCTTTCGAACGAAAGGTTATAATACGTCAGAAATGAGTAAATTTGTGTTTTATCATATCTCTTACTTTCTTGTTATGATAACTATCATCCCAATTTTAGTGCAATCTACGCATGTTAACCCAGTTGTGATTCAATTCAGTCTGAGTGTTTTGGTGATCATCGGTAGTTTTTTTTGGTATGACAAAATTGTGTTTCTGCCCAAAAAAGACAACTCACTGGCTTAGCTGGGAAGCGCTGAACTATTGAATCACGGACCCATTTATCACGCACAAGAGTTTTCAGGGAGTACGACCTAGCATGGCATTTATCAGTATCGTAACAGCTTGTTATAATGAAGAGTCCTGTATCGCTGAAGTGTATCGTCAAGTAAAAGCTGTGTTTGACGGTTTGCCACAATATGAATACGAACACCTTTTTATTGATAACAACTCTGAAGATGATACCGTTGCAATTTTAAAAAACATTGCAACAACAGATAAACATGTGAAACTTATTGTGAATGTGCGTAATTTTGGCCATATTCGCTCGCCTATACATGGTTTATTACAAGCCAAGGGCGATGCGGTGATTTCTATTGTGGCTGATTTGCAAGATCCCCCTGAAATGATTGTAGATTTTCTCAGAGAGTGGGAAGCGGGTCATAAAGTGGTGATTGGCGTGAAAGCTCAAACTCATGAAACCTTTATTTTAAAAGCCATTCGTCGTTTTTATTATAATTTAGTGACTAAAATTGCCAATATTAGATTGGTAAAAAACTTCACCGGTTTTGGGTTGTATGACAAAGTGGTCATGGATGCTTTGAGACAAATCAACGATCCCTATCCTTATTTTCGTGGATTGATTTGTGAAATTGGATATCCGGTGAAAACATTATCCTATACCCAGCCACCGCGTATGCGTGGTTTGAGTAAAAATAACTTTTACTCTTTGTATGATATGGCGGTCCTTGGCATCACCAACCACTCAAAAATTCCTATTCGTTTGGCAATTTTTGCAGGATTTTCTTTATCCATCGTGAGTTTTATTTTATCGATGGTGTTTCTTGTTTTAAAGTTATTGTTTTGGCAGAAATTTAGCTTAGGCGTGGCACCAATTTTGATTGGGTTATTTTTCTTTTGTTCTATTTTATTGTTTTTTATCGGAATTTTGGGAGAATATGTTGTATCTATTCACACTCAAGTGCAAAATAGACCACTTGTGTTTGAAAAGGAACGAGTGAATTTTGAATGACTTAGTTTGGCCTAATGATCTATGTGAACCTGTCATTATTACTTACAATCGTGCACCTCAACTCGATCAAACGTTAGCTGCTTTTGCAGCGCTCAATGATAAGCACATGATTTGCCATGTTTTGGACAATTGCTCCACCGATGATACGGCAGAAATTGTTGCAACTTGGCAGCGGCAATGGCCCGGATTACGTTACCATCGCAATGTTTACAATATTGGTGGTAATGCCAATATATTACGAGCCTTAGAATTGACCAATTCAGTCTATGCTTGGGTGATCGGGGATGATGATGTATGGCATTTAGAGTATATCCAACCCTTAATTGAAGCTTTGATAGCGCAAAAGGCAGATATCATTCGTTTGGGGTGGTTGGTGTCAGAGAAATTTGCTGATACGACGGCTGATGCCAATATTATCATGCAACATGAATCTTTTTTCTTTGCCAGCCTAAGTATGATTTCTGCCACTATCGCACGTCGTGATCTCATGACCGCGCATTTGAATTGGGCTTATCAAAATATTTGCTATGCTTACCCGCATTTGGTGCCTTATATGAGGGCATTTCAAGAACGGCCTCTCAGTGTCTATAGTTTAAAGGACGCGGTTATTACGCATACCCCTAGTCAAGAGCCGGGATATTTTTTAGGCGATTTGGAATGGTATGTGACTTGGTTTCAAACCGCTCGTTTTTTAAAAGAAAAGCATCATAGAAAAATGTTTATTGCTGAAATTGTGCGATATATGGTTCGCCCAAAGAAAGGTGCTTTTTTAGAGTTTTTCTGGCTATTAAAAGTTGCATTAAACGCCAAAGCTCAAGGTATTTCTCAAGGATATTACTTGATGGAGTTATTGATGTTGGGAATAGGTTGGAGACTAAGGCTCGTGGCTTTGATCCTATTGTATGCTTGTTTCCCCTCCCGATTGGCGCGTGGATTGCGACGTTTGTATTTTTATCTCAAAAAGAAAGAGTGGAAGGAATTACAATATGACCGCTCCAGATTGTAGTTGCTCACATGTTTAGAACGAACCCCCTAAAACAATATATGAGAGCCTTTGCGCAACTGTGTCATATCGATGGAGTGTTACGCTACGCGTTAGGTACTCGTATTTGGCAAGCGTTGTCGGGATTTTTTACTTTAGCTTTGATCTTGCGCTATACACAACCTGTAGAGCAAGGGTTGTTTTATACGTTTAACAGCATATTAAATTTACAAATATTTTTTGAATTAGGCCTGTCTTTTGTGGTGCTACAATGCACACCTCATTATTTCAAATCGTTGACCTGGGGTGAACAGGGCAAGCTTTTAGGGGCGACAGAACATCGTGACATCTTTTTGATGTTTGCCCGCAAAGGATTACGGTTATATGGGATAATTGCCATTAGTTTTGTGGCGTTGATGATTCCTATTGGGTGGGTCTTTTTTGGATTGCGACAAGCAGATAGTCCCGCTACAGTTTGGCTATTACCCTGGATATTATTGGTGCTAGGAACTTCCCTTAATTTATGTTTGTCTCCTATTTTAGCATTATTGGAAGGAAGTGGGCGGATTCGAGAAGTATATCGCTTACGTTGGAGACTATTGATGATCGCCAATTGTGTGGCGTGGTGTGTGTTTTTCTTGACGAACGCATTATATTTATCAGTCGTGAATGTTTGGTTGACGGTCGCTATGACCTGTTATTGGCTGTATAAGACTCATAAACAGCTATTACTGACTTTATTAAAACCTTGTGCTGACCCTAAGGGTTTTTCTTGGTTGAAGGAAATTTGGCCCATGCAATGGCGGATTGCCATCACTTGGATCTCAGGTTATTTCATTGGCCAAATCTTTACGCCGCTCATTTTTTATTATCATGGATCAGTGCTCTCGGGACAAATGGGCGTGTGTTTGACCGTGATGAATATGTTAGGACTATTCGCGATTACCTGGGTAACAGTGCGTTCTCCGCAAATGGGGGATTTGGTGGCACGAGCTGAATACCAGCAATTGGATAAAGTGTTTTTTAAAGCGTTGTGGCAATCGATTGGCATTTTTGTCTTGGGTGCGCTTGGCATAGGTTTCTTGTTATATCTTTGCCAAGGTCATGCTGTGATGGCGCGGTTTTTGCCTTGGCAAGAAATAGCTTTATTGTTGATAGCTTATTTATTTGTGCATATTATTGGAGCTTTGTCGTTGTACATCCGGGCCCATAAAATAGAATTATTTACGCCCCTTTCTGTGGTGGGTGCCTGTTTGGTGACCCTGTGCGCGTGGTTTAGCGTGGTGACATATGGCAGTTTGGGCGTTTGCTGGAGCATTTTGATGGTCAATGCCTGTTATGGATTTCCGAGTGCCCTATGGTTATGGATGAGGTTTAAACGTAATTCGCATTCTCATGAGGAACAAAAATCAAATGTCTTTGAAGCTTACCATTAGTATTCCGACGTGGAATAGAGCAGCATTTTTAAAAGAAAATGTACTATCGATTATTGAGTCTATTCAAAAGGTCCCGGAGGGGTCAGTAGAACTGTTTATTTCTGATAACGCCTCTACTGATGAAACGCCAGATTTTTTGCGTGAGATAAGCCATCGCTATCCGTTTGTGCGTTATATCCGCCAATCCGAAAATAAGGGAGCAAATGCCAACTTTTATACTGTTTTGAAGGAAGCTCGTGGAGACTATGTTTGGTTATTGGGGGATGATGATCAAATTCACCCTGAATGTATTTCAAAAATTTTAACTGATATAGATCGTTTTCAGCCGGGTGTGATCATTGGTGGAACTGAACATGATGTTTCGGGAAAACGTGTTTATTTGACGGATATTCAAGAACATCTAATGACGGATCAACGTATTTTGTTGGATTATGATGGATTCTTTCTAGCAGGCAAAATGAGTGTCTTGATATTTGCCAAATCAGCTTTGGATCTTGTATTGGACGAAGGTTGGGACTTGATTCAACGTATCAATACACCTTGGCCGCATTTGGTATGGCTATTTAAATTACTTGCGAAACAACGATCTTTACTCCTTTTGCCTTATTCGACCAATTATATTGTAGAAAAAAATCGTTACAATTTGTTGCAATGTGGTTCGGTAAGAATTGATTTGATGTTTGTTGATTATACGATCATGGCTCAAGCGGTGTTATCTGAATTTGAACCCTCTATTCAAACAGGTATTTTGAGGCGGCTTGTGGATGGACGTCTTGGTGAATTGACTAAAATACTGGCCTATTCGACCTTTTTAAATTCTTATAAAGACACACTACACAATGCTTTATCCGCTTTAAAAACATTACCTTTATTGCGTAATCGTTGTAAATTTTTTGTGTTTTATATGCTGCCGGCGTTATTACCTAGGTGGTTGCGTTATCACTTTTTCACCTCAATTTGTGCACTCATGCCCAAATGGGTGGCTTATCAAGATTTCATTGCGTATTTGAAAAAAGTGAAAATATTGAAACAATCCGCAGGTGTTAGGGCAGTCTTTAATAAGGAGTATTTGAATAAATAAGTCTTTGATCTTGCTATAGATCCAGGCTCTCTCAAAAAGATCGCCCATCAGATGACATTGCTATGATTACTGATGTTATCAACAGAAGGGTATATTTGGAGTCAATGCTTTTTGTTCGGATAAATGAGACGAGGTCTAATGGATGAATACACCCAGTTAAGAGATATGTATCCCACATCAAGATGTGGTGCTGATTAATCTCAAAAATAGTATCTGTGAAATTAAAAAAAAACTGGCTAGTGAAATAATATGGTTGATGTTAAAATGCCCGAGATTAAAGTGGTTACGTAATAATAATTACTAGACGAAATAGCTCTTATTGTTTCTTAATTTTTGTCCCACACATCCCGAACTATTTCACAACACACACAATATATGACTAACCCATATCACAAGACTCAGAAAATTCAACGACTCATTGATGAAGATAAGCTTAATAGTGCTTTATTAGCTTTGCATCGTATGGTGGATCAATTTTTTTGTGAACCTCTTTTTGTTGGAACAATTTTTAATTCAGAGATTCTAGATGACTTATGTCAAGAAATAGGGAAATTAAATGCAACAAGGGTAGCTCAAGCAGTTAATTTGAAGAAAGAAGAAACTGCTTCGAGTGTATACATTACGAGTAAAGTTCACATATCGGGTGGTCATACGGCTGCATTGATGGATCTGATTCGATTGACCCCTAATGAACGTTCATTTGTTATAGTAACAAACACCTGTGGCCCAACTGATAAAAATACTGTTTGTAAAAAAATTTCAAATCTTACAAATACAAAAATTGAGTTTATCCCTAGAGGTAATCATTTGGCGAAGCTAACTTGGTTGCAAACACGTTTAATGGAGTTATCCCCCACAATAGTTTGGCTATTTAACAACCATCAAGATAGTGTGGCAGTAGCCGCGGTTCAACCTCGATCAGGCTACCAACTTAAATATTATCATCATGGCGACGATCGACTCTGTCTTGGTGCAACGCTAAGTTATGCGGAACATTTTGATCCTATTCCGATCAGTTTTCATAACTGCCGTCATAATTTATCGATCGCTAATAATCGATATCTTCCACTTACTACGAGAGATTTGGGAGTTCAAATCAAACACTCTATGAGTGACCCATTAAGTTTAGTTACCTGTACAGCGGGTGGTTTTAACAAAATAGAAATTGATTATTTTGTACGATATGAAGATACAGTAGGACCTATTCTTGAAATTACTAGAGGCCGTCATATACATTTTGGTCGTCTTACACCATTTGCCCTTAAACGGATAAAACGGGGTTTGCTGGTGCGAAAAATCCCGAAAGATTGTTTTGTATATATTCCTTATGTTCAGAGTATATGGAAAGCACTTTATCAATACAATATTGATTTGTACATCACGTCATTTCCTTATGGTGGTGGTCGAACTTTAGTTGAAGTAATGGGGGCTGGGATTCCAATAATAATCCATAGTCATGCGTGTAACCAAATGATAGGTGGAGCCGATATGGCGTACTCTGGTGCCATGGTTTGGAAAAAGCCAGTAGAGCTTTATGCTTTCTTAAAAAATATTGATTCAAAAACCTTAGATGAGCATAGGCATCTTTCTCGTGCATGGTATGAGAAATTTCATAAAGAAGAAATTGTTAAACACATATTAAGTGATGTAAGTTATGATGCGGATGTACCGGAGATCAGAAAATATTTTTACTCCGATCCATTGATGCGTGCTTGGTTTATTGCGCAAAGTACAAATTTAAAAGGTATATTTAAACGCTCATTGTTGCGAACGTATCGACAATTGATGTCATTTATAGGACGTATGTTGTCATGAGTCATCATCCCGTTTTCCCTGTTTCAATTGTTATTGTAAATTATAATGCTGGAGTTTTATTAAACGCATGTGTCAATAGCTGTCTCAATGAAGCACGCCAAATTATTGTGGTTGATAATGGATCCTGTGATGATAGTATTGATGAAATTAAGCGGGTTTTTCACAATACAAATAAAATTCAAATTATTGAAAATAATAAAAATTTAGGGTTTGCAGTTGCTTGTAATATTGGACTTCATGTAGCTACAGAGCCTATGGTTTTATTTTTAAATCCAGATTGTAAGCTTTTGGATGGTGCGCTACAAAAAATGGTTGTTGCACTTAACTCAGATGTACGAATTGGTATGGTTGGCGGACTTCTTATCAATGAAAAGGGGATGGAAGAAAGAGGATGTCGGCGTGCTGTGCCGACACCATGGCGCTCATTTGTACGCGTGTTTGGCTTGTATCGATACTCTAATCGATGGCCGCGATTATTTTACGATTTTAATCTCCACCATCAGCCGCTTCCCTCCAATGCCATTGAAATGGAGGCCATATCTGGTGCATGTATGTTGACTAAACTAAAAGCCGTTGAAGACGTCGGTTTGTGGGATGAGGGCTATTTTCTTCACTGCGAGGATCTTGATTGGTGCATGCGGTATCGAAAGCAGGGATGGAAAATTTTGTTTGAGCCAAATGCCCAAATCATACATCAGCAGGGCGCATGCAGTAAAAGCCGTCCTATATTTGTAGAATGGCATAAACATAAGGGAATGATGCGATTTTATCGAAAATTTTTTTATCATCAATACCCACTAGGGTTAATGGGTGCTGTGAGTGCTGGTGTTTGGTTTCGCTTTATCGCGATTGCGTCCTGGAAGTATTTAAAGAGGTTAAAATTTAGTCTCAGGGGATATCAAAAGGTGAGAAAATTTTGAGTATTACAGCTGATATTGGCATTATAGGCGGTCGTAGTTTTGTGGGATGCATTCTGCTTAAAAAGCTTATTTCTTCGGGCTTTAGCTGCTGGGGTTTTACCCGTTCATCTCAGGGGCTTACTGATATGGAAATGGTGAAAAGTCATTTAAAACTATATTCGGATTTAAAAAATTTATCAGATCAAAGCCTTTTTAAAACCTGGTTTTGCCTTGCCCCTATTTGGGTATTGCCTGATTATTTTTCATTACTTGAAGCACACGGGGTCCAGAAAGTCATTGCCGTATCTTCTACGAGTCGAATCAGTAAACTTGATTCCCTTGATCCAAAAGAGCAGGTGATTGCGGAAAAATTGATGGAAGGAGAAGAGGCCCTAAAATCATGGTGTACTGAGAAGGGAATAGATTGGGTCATTATCCGACCAACACTGATTTATGGATTAGGTCGCGATAAAAATATTACTGCCATATCTGCATTTATTCGTCGTTTCGGATTTTTTCCTATACTAGGGGATGCAGATGGTTTGCGACAACCGATACATGCAGAAGATATGGCAGATGTTTGCATCGCTGCTATGATGGAACCCAAATCTAGTCAACAAATTTATCATGTAAGTGGAGGCGAAACAATCACCTATCGTGAAATGGTCATACGAGTGTTCAAGACATTAGGGAAGCCTGTTAAAATTTTGAAAACTCCATTTTGGATTTTTCGGGTGGTTGTGCTTGTTTTAGGAAGATTGCCTCGCTACCAGTTTCTTAGCATTGGAATGGTCGAACGGATGAATGAAGATTTGATTTTTCAAAACGATAAGGCGATGAATGAATTAAATTTCCGATCTCGCCCCTTTATATTGACTGAAAAAGATATTTAACCGCGTATTGTGGTTCGGTAGTACTTGAACCTGGAATGCACCCCACAATAACCGGACCATCTAGTCAAATACTAGGGCTCGCCATTAATTGAGGACACGCCCTAATATCTACACGGTTCTTGATGCTGAAATTCAAAAAAAAGATCTGATTGAATCCACTACATGTTTGATCTGTTCAAAATTCATAACAGACGAGATGGGTAAGCTTAATATTTCCGATGCTAATTTTTTTGCAAGAGTAACATTATGTTCGGCATAAGTTTCATAGCACTGTTGAGTAGATGGTGGGTAGGGATAATGAATCATTGTATGAACCCCCTTATCTGACAAATATTTCTGCAACTGATCCCGAAATTGAGATCGCACCACATATAAGTGCCATGCCGGGTCGGTGCACTCAAATACTCTAGGTAAACTAACCGCTAGATCGGCTAATTCATCATTATAAAATTTAGCTACATGAGCTCTTCGCTGATTCCAATCATCAAGTTTTGTTAATTTAATACGTAAAAATGCTGCTTGGAGCTCGTCCAAACGCATATTATAACCCTTTGTTTCATGAACATATTTGAATTCGGAACCATAATTTCTAAACATCCGAACTTTATTACTTATAGCCAGATCATTCGTGAGGATTGCACCACCATCTCCAAGCGCCCCAAGATTTTTCCCCGGGTAAAAACTTGTTGCTGCGGCATGGCCTAGACTGCCAGCTTTCTTGTTTTTATACCTTGCTCCTTGAGCTTGCGCAGCATCTTCAATGACAAGCAAATTATATTTATTCGCTATTGTATTAATACAGTCCATATCAGCGGGTTGGCCATACAAATGAACAGGGATAATCGCTACTGTCTTGTTTGTTATTTTTTCCTCAATTAAAGCAGGGTTTATATTGTAAGTAGCTTCATCGGGTTCAATAGGGACAGGGATCGCTCCGCAATGGGATACAGCAAGCCATGTAGCAATGAACGTATTTGATGGAACTAATACTTCATCTCCGGGACCAACTCCATAAGCCTTTAGTAATAAAGCCAACGCATCAAGGCCGTTACTGACGCCGACACAATGCTTAACTTCACAATACTCAGCAAACTCTGCCTCAAACTGTTCCAACTCTTGGCCTAATATGTACCAGCCTGATGATAATACTCGGTTGAATGCCTCATGTAACTCTTCCTGGACTTCATTATTGATGGCTTGTAAATCTAAAAAAGGTACATTCACGTTATATATTCCTTGCATGTTCAATAAAAACGTTATAATCCCGATAATAATCGTCTTCGTCAAAATACTCTGAAGCGAAAACCATGCAAACAGCTCCAGATGAAAAATTGTGCAAATCTCGCCAAAGCATAGGAGGAATATATAACCCCAGGTACGATCGATTTAATTGAAATCTTTTTTTCTCATATCCATCATCTAACTCAATATCAAAGCTGCCTGAAATAGCTATCATTAATTGATGAAGATTTTTATGTGCATGCGCGGCTCTAGCACTCCCTCCTGGAACATCGTATAAGTAATAAGCCCGTTTAATATCAAACGGCATATGTCTTCCAGACTCAATAAATGTTAAATTACCTCGGTTATCATTAATTTTGGGTAACTCTATAAGTCGACAATTCTCAATAGGCATTATACTATTCCTGCAAATTTAACTCATAAAACTCATGTACGAATCCAGCACCACCAAATTCGGTTTTAAATTTATACAATCCCTCATTCAAATACTGGCCATTTTTTTCGGTACTTATCCCAAAATCAAACCAGCGTTTTCCATTTATTTTTGTATCTTCAATACAAAAATGGATAACGGCATCCAAAGCACTAGTTTCATAACCAACATCACTTGAAGCAATGTATTGAAGATGATTAACTCGTGGTAAAGAAAACATCACCACACCAGCCACAACTTGATCATCTAAAACTCCGCTAATTAATCTTATATTGTTAGGGAATCGCTCATTTAAATTTTTCATCTCTAACAAAGAATGAACTGGAGATGCGCCATGTTTGCGGCTTAAATTTTCTGCCAAAATTTTCCAGAAATCAGAAAAATACTCAGATCCTTCACGGATTTCTATACCAAATTTATGCGATTTCTTTAAACTCCGCTTTCTCCGATCACTGATAGGAAGCGGATACTTAACATCGATTGTGCAACTCAAATCACATCGATAGCGACTTGCTCCAAGTCTAAATAATGCATACAAATCATCCTGTGCTGGTGTTAAATGGTAAAAAGACGGCACTGCCTTGTAAAATAACTTTCTCTTGTTCTGATTTGAATAAAATTTAGTAATCAAAGACAGTGCAGAAATCATTCTCTCACCACGCAGAGATCCATTGTGCAAAATTCCTCCATAAGTGCTCCCAGGATGACTTATCACCAATTCTTCATTATTGGGATCCAATGCCGCCGGGAAAATACCGACGCATTTTTCATTCTCCTCAATGATTAAAGAGCAATCCTTAAAGCGATCTTCATGGTAACTTAAAAACTTGCGTGAATGTAAAAATGTAGATTGATGAGATCGATCACAAAAGAAATCCCATTCTTCCGACAAACTTGGGTCAAAAACTCTAACAGCAAGATTCATTTTTTTAACCTTCTACTTTAATATTCCTTAATTTTATATCTCATCTATAACGATGAAAGATCAATATCATTTACTGAATCGACAAGAAGATCTGGATTATAACTTTCTAAAACATGGGCGTTTAATGACCCTGTTTTAACTGCAATAGTATATACACCCAGTTCTTTCCCCGCTAAAATATCTTCAGCAGTATCACCAATAAAAACATCAGATGGGGAAGATTGAAGAATAGAGGATATTTTTTCAGCTTTTGATACTTTTTGTGCAGTATTGAGAACATACTTAAAATAATAAAATAACTCAAGTCTTTTCATTTGATTAATCAGCAAATGAGAATTCTGTCTACCCGTAATCAAACAAAGATCAAACGTCTTATTTGATCTTTCCAAAAAATCATGAACGCCCTGAATAACAACATCCGCCCTAAGCCGTGTAGACTCCTCAATCATTTCAAGCCATTTATTCTTAAATGAGATAATCTCAAGATTAGAGTAGTGTAGCAATGAACCCAAAATCTCATCTTGCTTCGTATCTTTTCTTTTATACTCCCAATAATCATTAAATGAAACATTGCATTCTGGTGCTAATTCCAAAAATAAATTATATTGGCGTTGCCTGGAATCCACTAGTGTACCATCAAAGTCCAAAAATAAACGTCTAGTCATTTATACGCTCTTTTTCAAAACAATCAGATTCGTCGTATCGATTTGTCAGTTTTGAATCAAGGTCCAAACAAACTTCTATAATATATGGCCTGTCGTCTACCAGAAGAGGTTGAATACATGTTATATCTTCAAGATTTTTAATACTAAAAAATCCCAGATTGTATGCGATTGCAAGCTTGCGCAGGTCAACACAACCAAAATCCTTTGGATTGGAGCCGTAATATTTAGCATCATAATATCTAGCTTGAACTTCTCGAATCATACCAAGTGTATTGTTATTAAACACTATGCATTTGATCCCCAACTGACGATGGCCAACCAGCATAAGCTCTTGAATATTCATTTGTAATCCACCATCTCCAGTAAACGATATTACCTGTTTGTCTGGAAACGCTATTTTTGACCCTATAGCGGCAGGCAAGGAATATCCCATGCTACCGTGCCCAACAGAGTTTAACAGTCTTTGATTTGACCTAACCTGAAAAGCCTGAGATACCCACATTTGATTTTGCCCCACATCATTAACAAGTATCGCATCAGCACAAATATAATGCATTATTTCTTCTGCTACTCTTACTGGATCAAGACCATTTTGATTTAAATACGCATTAATATGGTACTTTTCTTTCCAATCTCGAATTGTTTTATGCCAATGCGAAAATTTTTGCAAAGGTATTATGCCCTCTATTTGGGCATTAATTTCTCTTAAAAATGCCCTTATATCAGCTTTAACTGCCAATTCGTTTGGGAACACTCTTTTTAACTCTGTTGAGTCAATATCAACATGCACTATAGTTGCCTTAGTATATTTTTCAGGAAACTTGCCAACCTGTCGTTGGCCAAGCCTAGCTCCAAAAACAAGCAAAAGATCTGAATTTTGAACAGCTAAATTAGCTGCAGTATTACCATACAGTCCCGCAAATCCATAATTACTTTCAACTAGATCTAGCCCATTAAGTGTAGAAACAACAGGAATATTGGTATATTCAGAAAACTGACGTACTTCTTGCTGCGCTTTACTAAGGCGAACACCACCGCCTACTAAAATAATAGGCCGCTTTGCTGCTTGAATAAGCTCAATAACAATGTTTGTATTTAGATCAGGAGTACAATTTGAAAAAATGCTATTGCTTTCATAGCCAGGTAAATTATTTGGATCAATATTAGCAAACTGTATATCAATTGGGATATCAATTAATACAGCACCTGGGCGATTAGAGGTTGCATACCAATAGGCTTTCTCCAATTCATATTTTATTTGATGTGCGTCAGTCACTAAAACTGCATATTTAGTAATTGGCTTAACCACACTGACAATATCAAGATCCTGAAATCCATTCTGTCTTGCGCCATTTGGATTCATAATGTTTGTTTTATAATCTTGTCCAGTAATAAAAAGCGTGGGTATAGAATCCAGATTAGCATTTGCTATACCTGTAATAAAATTTGTTGCGCCTGGCCCAGAGGTGGCTAAGGCAACACCAATATTACCAGTAACCCTTGAATAGGCGTCTGCACAAAACGCCGATGCCTGTTCATGGTAATTTTGAATAAACTCAATTTTTCCAGTTTCCATCATTTCATGAACAAGTTTTAACGTCGCACCACCCTGATAGCCGAAAACATGATGCACTCCTTTTTCAAGAAGAAATTGAGCAATATACTGGGCAACATTCATCATTTTTTTATAACTCCATATCCTGACAAGAAAAGCGTCTCGGGCTAAATTAATGAAATATTCAATTTCAGCAACGAGTTATCTATTTGCTCTTGCGATGTAAGAATTGGTTCGGCATCTAATGCCCGCAGCCATAATAAATTGTTAGGAAGGGGGTTAAGTATTTCTATTTTCTCAGGTGCTTTATTATATAAGACAATATCTTTAAATATTTTTGGCATATTCAGTCCTGCTTCAGCAAAAAACTGAATAGTTGTAAAAAATCTGGAAATATTAATTTCTGTTGGATTTGGCACATTATTTCTATCATATGTCATATCGACACCAAAAATACCATGAGGATATTCACTAACGGCTTTAATAGACTGAATTGCAATATCATCCACAATCGGATCACTACAGGTTTCGCAAATCTTCGTTATACCAGTCACTCCCGAAGGACTCATAGCGCTGTATGCCCAAGCGTGTCGTCGCCTGGTCTGTCCTACGATAAGCTCGCCTTTAACCCAAATAGAAAGCCAGGTTATAGTTTTTTCTGTCAACATCTCAGCGGCAACAAAACTTCCCCAGCCAAGATGACGATCTATCCACTTTTTTGCCTCATCAAAATCTTTTACCGCTAAAGCACCCTTGCCCCCATTCCCTATTGACATTGCACGCAACCATATCTTTCCCTCCTCATTTGCCAGCTGATTAAAAGCGAAACGTAAATCATCTGGATGATTAAGAACGATATTATTAGGAACCGTAATTCCAGCTTTTTTAAATTTTAACCAGGTATTATATTTATGAACGCAAGTATCGACTACATCAAAATCCGGAACGAGCATTTTGACACCTAAGCTTTCTATTTCATCTCGAAACTGTAATGCTTTCCAAACTTCCAAATCATGTTGGAAGTGAATCATATCTGGTCTTTCTGATGCCAACAGCTGCAGAAGGGCGTCTTTATGGCCTGCATCGCGGGCATGAGGAATCAGATAACGTTTATGCGCTCGACAGAACATTAGATCTACTGGATCAGCCCCAGCACCTATGATTGTCTCTCCATCTCCAGCCATCAATAAACAGTTAACTACCGCATTTGATTGCGCGCTTCCTGCACCAGTAACCACAATTTTTTTACCCACAATAAGTCCTTTCTTTATGTTATGTTTATGATTTGCTTAACTCTGCGTAACCCATTCCACCCATACCATAATGATTACCAGAATAAAAAAGATACGTTTTATTTAAATACTTGAATATCTCTGGAAACACAATCATGTCACTATCCCATCCACCTTCAGAGACATCTATCCCAACTTGGGAATCCATTCGAGTAAATTGATAACCGTCTGATGACTCGGCATAACCAAGTCGATATCCCCTGCCCAAGGTTCGGATTGAATATATTATTTTATAAAGTCCGTTCTCTTTCCATATCGTTCCTTTACCAATACCATGCTCTGACTCATTAACGATGGGTATTGCAACTGTTCCAGTTTTACAAGAAAAAAGAGACCAATCATAAGGTGAATCTACGGTTAAATGCCTGATGTTATATGGAGGACATTTCTTTTGGGTTTCTTGTGGCCCTTCACCAAGAGTGTCAGCGGTATACCATACTCTGAAAATGTCCTCTTCCTGAATAACATATGGAGAGCTTCTTATATATACTTCACCTGTTATAACGCCAAGAATTGGTTTTTTTGTGCTCAAATTAGAAAAAGTATGGCCGTTATCTCTACTAACAGCAACACCGGACAAAATGCGGTAGGGTGCATCACTAGCAGACTGGTAACCCGAATAATATAAAAATAAATCTGCTTCAACTTTTAGCAGCGACGCAGTTATTATTCCCTTACAGAAAAAACCACATGTTCCTACATCAAGAACAGGTTGCTTGCTATACCCCAATATACGTGATGGATTCGCAGGATCAACGTCAATGTATCCAATGCGGCCAATATTTAGCTCGTCACACATAGTTACATATATCCTAAGCCTACCGTCGCTTATAAGATAAGGCAAAGGCACAATCGTGTTTTTTTTATACCAAGGTATATCAAAAGTCTCGTGACTACATATGAATCCCTTTTTTTGCCATTTCATAGCGCCAATTCCTTGGTGGTTTTATATTGCACAGTTTTCGTTAACAAAAGATCGGCTAAAATTAATGATTAGGGCTTTCTAATCAGGATATCTTCTCTACGATTAGACATCGATAGCTCCTCTGCCTGTGGAATAACCCAAGCATGATAGCCCTGAGCGCGCGCGCGCGCTAGAATTGCAAAAACAACTGAATCATCCATTCTTCCAGGCTCAAGCACATTAAACTCCGTATCAGGCAGCTCATCACGCCCAGTATATGCTTTATGACTGCAAATACCGGCTTGACTCGCAAAAAACCTCTTCCTCATGGTATAATTAGGGATATCCCCCAGTAATATTTCTCCCTCATCTGCCAATAAAGAAAGAGAACGATCTATAAAATCCCAGAGATTACCCTCTACAAACACATACTGAATTACACTGTAAGCAATAATTACGTCTACTTTTCCCTCAAGCTGATCAAAAAGATCAGGTATATGGGGGAAGCACCCTGGCCATTTAAATATATTTTTATATTGCGGTAAATATTCGAGCATTTCTTTGCTATCTACTAAATGCAACATATGGGAGTTTTCTTTGCATAAATCAGCCAATAAGATTGGTAAACCACTGCACCCTGGCCCAATTTCTAATACAATTTTTTCCCTATGCTTTAACCATTTCAACTTTGATTTCATATCTGCAAATATTGATTCTTCTTTTCCTTGGCGATAATCATCAGGAAAACCAACTTTTTCGTGAAGGCTTAACTCATCTGATAAAGCTAGCTCGCGAAATTTGTTGAAATCCAAATCATCAAAATTTATTTTTTTGCTCATTTGCAAGTACTCTTTTTAATGTGACAATATCCACAATCATTCCTTTGTGTGCTTGATGGTGGTCTCTGGGATCATTCGATGGTTCGCATATTATCAAGTTGAAGTTTTGTTTCAGTATCGACGCAAGGTTCGAAAAATAATAATATATAGTATAGGGAGACCAAGCAGATATGGCAACAATACAACAACCTTCTGGCGCAAAAATTATGTTACCCAACGCAGCGCCCCCTTGACTTACAATTATCCTAGCACGCCTAAACAATTTAATTTGATCAATCAAGCTCATTTTATCCGGCTCAACAAATTCAAATCCTTCTTTCCTTAATACATCTTCCACTTCAAGGGAGTTTTCTAATATTCTGGTGGAAGATGTGCGCTTTAAATATAGTTTTTTGCGTCTTCCTCTACATTTAGGTAATTGTTTGGTCAAATTTTCTCTAAGCAAACGAATTCCAGAAGGAATATACATTGCGAAGTTAGGATCAATATTAAGCTCATTTGGAGTTAATCCTGCTCTAAACTCAAAGGGAATATAAGCAACCGGAGACACAGATATCAATGTTTTTACAAGGCACATTTCACCCCTTTTAATAGTTATAAGCTTTCTTTTTTTTTCATTCAAGTAATTAACGGATTCAATAATATTAGGGTGTAAATCTTCGTCTATGATTAAGGAAAACTCTAAGAATCCACTGTATTGGTTAATCAAAGCTAATTTAGGCGCTGTTTCAGTTAGCCAATGAACATAATTAGAAGTAGCACAACCTAGTAAATTGATACCTTTCTCTATCAGCCTAGGGGTGTGGTTATTAACATTTCTGAATACTGTTCTATTCCGAGTATTTATGCTAATCATTCCATGCATTTCCTCCGCAGGCAAATCTCTTTCAAATTGGTACAATCCATGATGCAAGCATTGGCCATTAGAAAATATTAAATCAGATTTCCCGATAATTTCAGCATTGTCAATTTTAAAAGCATATACTGATGGTAAATCCATTGGCCAAGGGTTAGAAAAAATTTTATCTCTACAGTTTTCAGGATAAACCGTCGGCATTTGTAATAATAATTTTTCTGTTGGGGCTAAAAGAACCACTTTCAAGTGATTAAATTGACAGTAATCCGAAAAAGATACTAAGGGAAAATAAGAAAGCCTCACTTTTTTTGAAATAATTTGGGTAAACCTATCATAACTTAAGAGTTTCTTCATGCCATAAGAATATACTCTACTGATTAGTTTTCTATGATTGATTATTAATCTGGTACAAAAGAACCTGGCTCTAATGTATTGAGAAAAAATAAAACACTTTGTGCATACGGCGCAATTCCAAATTCGAACGACAAATGGCTTTAGTAGACGTGCAAAGACGTACTTTGATAAATACTTCCTATAAAAAATCTGAATTTGATATAATTCTTCCATCTTCAGAAGGCACTATATTTGTCTAACACCGTTGCATCTCCATCTGCCATTATCCTCCCATTCTCTAGCCAAATAAATCTCTGGCAAAGAGAACGCAGAAGCTTATCATCGTGCGAAACCAGAATCATCATATTTGAGCGATCAATCATTTTATTCATACGGTCCTTACCGCGCTTAACGAATTTCGCATCTCCTCCAACAAACAGCTCATCCAGTATTAAAATATCTGGCTTATAGGTCGTAGCCATGGTAAATGCCAAACGCATATACATGCCTGTAGAGTAGTATTTTACGGGTGTGTCTATAAAGTCTTCAAGTTCAGAAAACTCTATTATCTCTTGCTCAAGAGCTTTCAACTCTGATTTGGTATAACCTAAGATTGCACCATTAAAATATATATTCTCACGGCCTGAAAAATCAGGATGGAATCCTGCACCTACTTCCAATAAAGGAGCAATTTTACCTTTTACCGTGATTTTTCCGGATGTGGGTTTATAAACCTGAGATAGTGTCTTTAACAGCGTACTTTTTCCAGCACCATTTCGCCCAACAATACCTACGCGCTCACCTTCTTGTACAGAAAAAGATATATTCTGAAGTGCCATAAAATCAGTAGGTGATTTTTTTTTAGAAGAGTTGAATAGGTTTGAAAAGTATTCTTTAGCTGTCGATGCACCTTCTTTATAAATACGAAACTGCAAAGAAATATTGTCTACATTAATTTTTGTCATAATTTACAACCTAATAACGATGTTATTTTCATTTTTTCCAAAAAAATACGTGCCAGCTATAAAGGATACAATAGCAAATACAGCAGCAATAAATATGACATTCAATTCAGGAATATGCCCTTCGCAGATCGGATCTCTAAAAAGCTTAATGAAATAAGTTAACGGGTTAATATCAATAAATCTTTTAACCTTTCCAGCCATGGAATCTGGTTTATAAAATACAGGGCTAAGAAAAAGCAAGACCTGCATTACGATCCCAACAATATGTTGCAGATCACGAAAATACACAACGCAAATAGATAAAATTAAACCAAGACCAAAGCTGAAAAAATAGAGCAAAACATAAGCCACTGGGATAAAAAACAGGGCTATTGTTAGTTTACCTCCGATACCCAAAATAATGATAAACAATGACGAAGCCATCAATATACTATCTACAAGTAATGTAAACGAAACGGATAAAGGGAAAAGAACTTTGGGAACGTAAATCTTTTTTAGTAATTGTTCGTGTCCTAATAATGACTGTCCCGTTTGAGCAACACATGTTGCAAAATAATTGTACGCAACCATGCCCGAAAACAAAAAAACAGCATAAGTCTTTAAATCAAGTTTGAAAATAGTAGAAAATACAACAGATGTCACAGACATCATTAATAAAGGGTTGAATAATGTCCATAAATAGCCTAAAAAAGTTCGTCTATATCTAAGAATTAATTGTTGTCTTACCAACTGATAAAGAATTGGACCATTTGTAACAAACCAATTATTAAAATGCGTCCTTACCTGGATAGCTGCTTGGAAACTCATGTGGAAGACACCTCTATATTATTAATTAAATTTTTCTGAGAACAAGCATCTTTTGGAGAAAGAATTGGTTCGACACTTGGCCACTTAATTCCAATTATTGGATCATTCCAAGCAATAGATTGCTCATGTTCCGGAGAATAGAAATCTGTTGTTTTATATATAACATCTGCTTCTTTGCTCAGCGTCAGAAAACCATGTGCAAAACCAGGAGGAATCCATATCTGTTGAGATTTTCTGGCATTAAGTATTATTGCAATCCATTTGCCAAACGTAGGCGAGTTTTTTCGCAAATCAACTGCAACATCAAAAATCTCTCCTCTAATCACACGAATTAACTTACCCTGAGACCTTGGTGCTTTTTGAAAATGTAACCCTCTCAACACATTTTTTTTTGATCTTGAGTAATTTTCTTGAACAAAATCTGGAGATAACCCCGTTTGCTCTTGAAACTCTTTAAAATTGAAGCTTTCAAAAAAAAATCCTCGGTCATCATAATGAAAAGCGGGCTCAATCAAGATAACAGCTGGAATTTCAAGAGGTAAGCATTTCATTAAAAATGGGTTTCCTTAATAAGAGACAATAAATATTGGCCATAACTGGTGTTTAAAATGTCCGAAGCTAACATTTCAAGATGAGTTTCATCAATCCATTTTTGTCGAAAAGCGATTTCTTCAGGACATGAAATTTTTTGCGCTTGTCGTTGTTCTATAGTGTGAACAAACTGATGAGCCTCAATCAGTGTATCATGTGTACCGGTATCTAACCAAGCATATCCTCTTCCCATCTTTTCAACAAATAACTCTCCTTTTTCCATATAGAATTGATTAATATCCGTTATCTCCAACTCGCCACGATGAGAGGGTTTGACTGATTTAGCATAATCGACAACATTTTTATCATAAAAGTATAGCCCGGTCAGTGCATATTTTGATTTGGGCTGAAGGGGCTTTTCTTCAATACTTACTACGATACCTTCACTATCAAACTCTGCGACAGCATATCGCTCTGGATGACTAACGTGATAGGAAAACACAGTAGCACCTTGTTCCCTTTGGTTTGCAATTTTTAAATTTTCTTGTAATGAATGACCATGAAAAATATTATCCCCCAAAATTAAAACAGAATTTGACCCATTTATGAATGACTCTCCAATAATGAATGCCTGCGCTAATCCATCAGGGGAAGGTTGGACAGCATATTGTATATTCATACCCCACTGAGATCCATCATTTAAGAGTTCTTGAAAGCGAGGAATATCTTTAGGGGTTGATATCACTAAAACTTCCCTTATTCCTGCCAACATTAAGGTGGACAAAGGATAATATATCATTGGTTTATCAAAAACTGGCAATAGTTGCTTTGAGATAACCTTTGTAGCTGGATACAATCTACTCCCTGTCCCGCCCGCTAAAATAATCCCTTTTCTATTCATTAGATTCAACCTATTTCATTAAAATGATTAATCACGTCATACGCATCAATCTTCCAATCAACCATGGAAATATCCAATTTTTTGGCCAGTAAGGAAGAATTTAATGCCGAGTTAACTGGTCTTTTTGCCAAATGCTTATATTGTGATAAGGCAATTGGCAAAACGTTTTCTTTTTTAAGTTTTATGGGCATCTTTATTTTATGCGCCACATCGACAACATATTGTGCCACATCACACCAACTAGCTTCATTATTAGAGGCTAGATGATATATTCCTGAATGAAGACATCCTGTTTGTGCGGCCAACATTCCTTTTGCCGCAATATGGGCTATAAATTTAGCAGAAGTAGGCTTTCCCCGCTGATCAGCAACAACATGCAATATTTCTTTCTCTCTAGCCAACTCTAATATGGTTTTTATAAAATTTGTCCCATGACGACTAAAAATCCAACTGGTTCGAAAAATTAAGTGTTTACAACCAGATTGTGTAATTAGCTTCTCACCCTGCAATTTGCTTCTTCCATAGATATTAAGCGGATTTGGTCTATCCTCTTCTATATAGTTTTCTTTTTTTTGCCCATCAAATACAAAATCAGTTGAAAAATGAATAAGGAGCGCATTGTGTCTCTTTGCCTGTTTTGCGAGCTCGAAGACAGCGTCTGCATTAATACGAAAAGCACGCTCACTTTCAGATTCTGCTTTATCTACATCTGTATAAGCAGCCGCATTTAAGATTAACTCTGGCTCATATTCTTCTATAAACAAACGTAATTCCTGGAGATTCTCAAAATCCACGTCTTCCCGGGTACAAGTTTTTAACTCACATAAAGGCCAGAAAGAATCTCGAAGTTCCATGCCTAACTGCCCATTTGCACCTAATAATAATGCTCTCATCAATATTGACTCTCGCACCACTTTTGGTTTGAGATCTGAGTCACATTGTGAATCCACTGACGATTTTCTACGTACCACATAACTGTTTTCTTCATACCCGTCTCGAACGTTTCTTCAGGTTTCCAGTTTAGACTTTTCGTGATTTTTGACGAGTCAATTGCATATCGTCGATCGTGGCCAGGTCTATCAGTCACATAAGTAATTAATTGATCAAATCCATTCGTTATTTTACTAGTCAGGGGAGGGTAAGTAAGGGCGATCTCATTGAGTAATTGACAAATTGTATGGACAACTTCTAAGTTGGTTTTTTCATTAAATCCACCAATATTATAAACTTGCCCAGGAAGTCCCGCTTCAAGGACTCGCCTGATACCGCTACAATGATCACCCACGAAAAGCCAATCTCTGATTTGTTGACCATCACCGTAGATTGGCAAGGGTTTTCCCGCTAATGCATTGTTTATTATAAGTGGCATTAACTTCTCAGGATATTGAAAAGGTCCATAGTTATTAGAACAATGGGTTGTGAGCACCGGCAACCCATATGTGTGGTAATACGCACGCACCAAATGATCTGCAGATGCCTTGCTAGCACTGTATGGATTGTTAGGGCGATATGGGTGGTTTTCAGTAAAAGCACCCTCACCTGGCTCCAAAGAACCATAGACTTCATCAGTGGATACATGCAGAAAACGAAATGTTTCTTGAGCTTCTTTATTTAGATTAACCCAATAGTTACGAGCGCATTCAAGCAAGCAAAAAGTTCCGTGAGTATTTACTTTCACAAATACTTCTGGACTGTGAATGGAACGATCAACGTGGGATTCAGCGGCAAAGTTTACAATCGCACGCGGATTATATTTTTTAAGAATTTGACTAAACAAACTCTGATCACTTATGTCGCCTTTAATAAACAAATATCTATGGTCAAGCTCAACTGATTCAAGATTTTTAAGATTTGCAGCGTAGGTCAGTATATCAAGGTTTATGAGCGGCTCGTCATGCTTTGCAAACCAATCTATAATAAAATTTGAGCCAATAAAACCCGCGCCTCCTGTAACAAGAATAGTCATATTGACAAACATCCTACAAAAAGGGAGACTGATTCGTAATAAGGAATGGGCAATGACAACCTGAGGCATCCTAGCTCATCAATATTTTTTCTTTCAATTCGATAAACTAAACTGTTTGTTTGTAAAGATAACATCTCGATATAAATCCTCATAATCCGTATGAAGGAAAATCAAATTTTTGATTGTTGCAACAGCTGTACTATTCAATATTATTGGCAGGTAAATATTAAACCTGTCCATCCTCGTGGAAAAAACAGACCAAAAACTTAATTTTAGTTCGTCAACACTTTCTCTGCGTTCAAAAATCCGGCATCATATTATTTTCTTAATAAGGGCTTTTGTCAAGAAATTTTATTTTTTAGGGGATATTGCGTACTGATATCTATTGAACTCCAATAACGAGTTTTATTGATTAAATTGGCATATTTTTTAGAGAAATCGTCTATTTTTTTGTAGAAAAACAGGCTTATGCACATTAATACACCATG
>PEQK01000014.1 GCA_002786165.1 Legionella sp. | reverse complement strand
AACATGTCCTGGAGATTTGGAGGGGAAGGTGTATCGATTAGAGCAGGGACGATGCCTTGATCAGGTGATCTCTTGATGCCCATGCATACATGTTTTTTCGCTTTCTTTGACAAATAAAACTCTTTATCGTACAATGATTGCGCTTATTGTTAACGAGAAAGATGATGCTGAATCACGATCCTGATGTATGGCGGCGGGTGCTGCACACTATTAAAACCAAATTAAAACATATTCAGGACAGCCAAATTTTTTTATTGCGGTCTAATCAGACGCATAATCCTTCTAAGCAGTTTCTTTTGAATGTTTGTTATTCTTTATCAGCTGCCGCACATGATCATATTGAATTGATTAAAAACCAAGTATTTTTAGAGGGGTTTTATCCATTTATTTATACGCAGTATGATCTTATTCATTTTGATAGGACTCATTCTGCCGCACAAGGATTGCACCTTCTTCCGGGACAACGATTAACAGTTGCGCATATAAATCATTTTTTTTCCCGATTACCGGTTGCTCAGCAGAGTCAGCGTGCTGTTTTTTTGTATGACAATAGACTATATCGTTATCAAAGAACGCCACAGATATTGGCAAGCATTATTCCTGATACGCGTAATGCCCCACACTGTAGCGCATTGCAAACCCGTTTACAGCTTCAAGTACCCTTTGTTATAGAGAAGAATAACACAGCGCTTCGTGATCATATTTTACAGTTGACTACTTCATATTCGGAAAGAAATCCTGCCAAAGATGCTGATTTTGATACGCTCAAAAAATTGATCTTGGCAGTTAGGGACGGGATAGACGCTCAAAAAAGCACGTATGATGGCTACTTTAATAAGGCTATCTTAGTTTGTTTGATAGGCCTGCTGTTTTTAAGCATTGGTCTGAGCTTGCTTTATTGGCCCGCAGCTTTATCTTACGTTTCAACGCCATTCATTCTTACGTATATCATCGATGTGCCAACGATATGTGTTTTGTCAGCAGAGCTCATTTTTTTTGGTTTGGTTGGGGCAGTTCCGGCCTATCTTGTTAGCAAGCAAGCAAGCACTGCCTTGATGGCGTTAAATCATCCCCCTGCTTTGTCTTCAAGGGTCGGTTTGCATAACAGTCTGCAACGCCCAGGTGAAATGGATTTGAATCGCTTTTTTACAGAATATGAGCCGAACTTGAAAGCATTATTTCCTCAGCGGACAGGTGTGCAAGTTAATGCTAATGCCAATAACGATGAAGATGAGATGACCGACAGTGATGATACTGACAGCGTACTAAGTTTGTGAGTCGTTTATCTGAAAGTGATTTTGAGGCATTAATTGAGGCCTATTTGAATCATGTCGTAAAGTTACACGCTCAAACCTTAATTCAAAAAAAGGTGCCTGGACTTATTTTAGAGACGAATTTTAATTCTGACTCATTTAAAAAGGTCCGAAGGATATATGGCACTCGTTTGGCAGTATGTCAAGAATTTTGGACCACCCGATATGCTTCAGCTCACTATACAGAAAACACTGACCATCTATTTCATATGCTTGGGAGTAGATCTTTATCAGTCACCTTACATGAGATTGATTTACGATATGTTGCTCAAAAAATAAATACTGATTTTGGCACCAATTATCCGATACCTGTGAGGCATGCGCATTCTAATTTAGCTGTGACTTTTATTTTAGAGCAAGACTATTTTATGGGGCAGCTATTAGAACTGACCAAAAACAAAACCAATCAGTTGTTGTTGTGTATGCTGTTCGGCTGTCTTGTCTTATCGGCGGTGCTGTTGAGCACTATGTGGTTGGTTTCGGCTGCTACGATGGGTGTAGGATTTTTTTCTAAAATGAAATACCACTGTACTCGCCAATCGTATGATATCAGTCAGAGTCCGGAGCAAGATAGGCGAGATGATGAAGAATTTGCACGTATATTACAGACAGTTGATTAGCTAATATTAAGCATTCAATTATAGCACTGGTTCAATAGATTGATTTTTAGATAGACGATCAGCGCGGTAGGGAAAAACAGTCCTGACATACCGCCGCATGTTAGCGGTATCTATGTGTCTTGGCGCGTACAAATTCAGATTCCGCGCATAAAGCGCGGAACCTGGGGTTAGAGGTAGCGGCGTAAGACAGGGTGCGAGAAAAAGGCTTATGCAAATACCTTTGTAACAACGCTTGTTTTTTTGGCTTGCAGTTCGACTTTTGGTGAGGCATTCACCACAATGGCATGCTGTGCCTCTTTCCATACGTGTAAATCATCTCGACTATTTCCGGCATAATCATACCCTTTCAGACCATAACGACGTGTCAATGCAGCCGCTTTTTGTTTTGCACGCAAATTAACTTTTCCGTCCGATGCCATGACTTCAGAAAAAATACCAATATAATCAGCGATTGTAGTGGCAAATGTTTGGTCTGAAGCGGTCACCAATACGAGCATGCAGCCCGCGGCTTTTTGCTCTTTTAACCATTGCAAAAAGGGTTCATGATACGGTAAAAGTTTGGGATCTAAATGTACCCGTTGGCCCAGTTGTTGTTTCAAATACGCACGACCACGGCACAACCAGGGCAAAAGTTTCCACAGTTGCCAAGGATGTGCCTGCCCAAAATGACGAATGGCTTCCTGGGTAGTGTCCGTTAAAATGAGCGTGCCATCTAGATCAACGCATAAAATAGGTTGTGTCATACATTCCATTACTCTAAAGGTCGATTACATATTTTATCTGCCAGATACCCAATCGCGCCGGCGTAATAAATCGAATTATTATATTTAAGAATCATTTTATAATTCGGATAGGCTAAGAAGACAGGTCCACCATTGGGTTGAACAATACTGGCTTCAAGTTCTGGATAAGGTAAAGGGCTACCGTCTGTGCGGCGCACACCCATTGCATTCCATTCTTTTACTGGTTTTACGGTCGCCTTGCCTTGAAGGGTCATGTCAAAATGAGTTGGCAATTTAACCAAAACAGCCCAGGGCTCGCCCGTGTGCCAGCCATTGATTTTCATATAATTGGCAATAGAGGCAAACACGTCGGGTTTGGACTTCCAAATGTCTTTGCGCCCATCTCCATCGTAATCCACCGCATATCGCACCCAACTTGAAGGCAAAAACTGGGGTTGACCGGAGGCGCCTGCCCATTCTCCTTTGAAATCTTGCAGACTGACATGGCCGTCATTCAAAATATGTAGGGCTAAAAATAATTCTTTGCGAAAAAAAGCAGGTCGAGTGGAGTCATAAGCCAATGTCGCTAACGACTTGATAACTGGAAAGGTACCCATATAGCTGCCATAACTGGTTTCCATGCCCCAGAAGGACATGATAAAACAGGGGTCAACTCCATAGGTTTTGCCAATCTTATCTGCAATTTCTTGGTTCTTTTTATATTGGCTGCGTCCTATTGTGATGCGATAAGCATCTACGCGTGAAGATAAATATTTTTGATAGGTCAATCGATGTTCGGGTTGAGACTTGGCCAAACCTTTGACTTGACGGCTCGGTTCGTGAATGTCTGCAAATGCGGTATCAAATACGTCTGCTCGAATACCTTCAGCTAAAGCTTCTTTGCGGACATCAGAGACCCACGAGGTCCAAGAGGGTTGGGTCGCAAGACTTATTAAGGGCAAACACACTAATAAACTACCTTGTATGGCTTTGATTATTTTTTTTAGCATCTTGATCTCGATGGCAAGCACGTCTTTTGATTCTACCTAGTTTTTACGCGACCCGCAAAGGTTCGGTTACTAAGCTTTTTCTTGGCGTGTTACAGAGAAGCGTTGTTTGTCTTGTAACCGCAACGCAGTGAGTGTCCCGCCCCATACACAACCTGTATCAATCGCATGAATACGAGGATGCGGGCAATGGCCTTCTAAGGCTGCCCAGTGCCCAAAGACCACGTCAACGTCAAGCTCTAAACGTTGAGGCACGGCATACCAGGGATACAATGTCGTAGGAGCTTGGGCCACCGAGCCGGAATGATCAAACTCCAAACTGCCATCGGCATTACAAAACCGCATGCGGGTGAAGTAATTGCATAGCACACGTAATCGCGTCATACCTGTGAGGGTTGGTGACCAGCGGGTTGGGGTATTACCGTACATGGATTGTAAAAATTCGATATACTGCGGGCCTTGTAATACGGCTTCTAATTCTTGTGCATAAGCTTGTGCCCTATCTAAGGTCCACATCGGGGCTATCCCGGCATGGGTCATGACGACATTCAAATCGGAGTCAAAGCATAATAAAGGCTGACGACGTAACCAATCGCAAAGCTCATGGCAGTCAGGGGCAATGAGGATTTGTTCTAAAGTAGGATCAGAGGATTTGGCGCGGCGGTCTGTGGCAACTAAGCTAAGCAAATGCAAATCATGATTGCCTAAAGACAGATAAGGTTTTGTAGAGAGCTGGCTTACAAAGCGTAATACGTCCAAAGATTTTGGACCGCGATTGACCAAATCACCTACAAACCAGAGACGATCGCGATGTGCATCAAAGTGAATAACCTCCAATAGGTATTGTAAGGATTCAAAACACCCTTGGACATCGCCTATGGCATAATCAGCCACCTGCTTTCATCCCTGTGCTTGCGGATAGTGTTGGTGTGTGATCAGGCTTGGCCCATTCGCCCGAGGTTGTGAGTTGTGGCAAGATCACAGGGGCACGTTCATATCGACTATAAGCGTCAACATCATGAATCAAATCTAAAGTGCGTACCGGGTGAGCTTGGCCGGTTTTTTTGTTCAAGACACTGACCGTATCGGGTAGCACACTGAGATCTAAACGAACTTTGTTGCCTAAGGCTTGGTCTTCGTTTTTGTCCATAAATTGATGGTGTTTCCACGTATTTAACGCACGTTGTATGAGCACTTTATTTTTTACTTTATGGTGTTCTTGGATAAATAAATCAAATACTTCGGGAGATAAGACTACGCCTGTTGGAAAGATATCTACTGTGATGGGAGATTGGTTCACAACCAATACACCAGAAGCAAACGCCTCTTTCACCCAGAGTAAAAATTCAGCGCCCAACACTTGTTCTCGTTCCACGCTTTGTTCTGGCGTATTATCCAAAAAGGTTCCCACACGCCCTGCATTTTGTTCTAAGAGATGTTTATGATCATCGATAAAATCGCTTAAGTATTTTTGGATCGTTATGGCATTGGCGCGATCAAGAATAGCGTCCAAAGGTCCTGAACCATCACGATCTTCTTCTAAAAGAGCCAACCAAGCTCGGAAGATGATAGGGTGGGAGGCCAAAAGCGCAAACCCTTCTTTGGGCATGAGTTGTTGTGCCAATAAGATGGTGACATGTTTGCGTAGGATCTCACTGTCACTGTCTTCTCGAACAAAAGTATGTGCGTAATGAGCACCTACCGTTTTCATCTCTTCTAGTAAAGGTTCCCAGGCTTTCACCAGGGTTCCCATGTTATTATGGAGATTGATTTTATATTCCGTATAAAGTTTCCCAATACCTTGAAGTAATCCCGCAGAACATAAGGCATACAACCATATTTTTTGTTCTGCTGAAGGCAAATTGGATGCATCGTGAATCATCAATTGGCGCATCAAATGTAATGCGGCTTCGGTGCGATATAACGCTCGGTCTAAAAGCCCACCACGATGACTAAAATAAAGAGACGTCTCGGGCAGTGACTGGTAATAAGAGGCTATGTTTTCCAGTAAAGGGGCCACTAAATTTTGATATTGCGTGGCGGGATAAGCCAGCTGTTCTTTGATGTGTTGAATGGATTGCAGGCGTTTTTTATGTTTGAGCAAACTGTCTGGCGTTTCAATCGGGTCCATGTTTTTAAAAACAGGGACTTTAATGGGTTTTGTTTTTTTTTCTTCACGATAAAACATCAGCACACTCCTGTGTTGGATTGATGTGACATCAACGTCGTTAACAATCCATATTGCATGACGGTGAGTTGTTCGGGACGCAAACTAGGATCAATGCCCACTGTTTGAATTTGCTCAGCAGACAAAATAGGTTTTAAATTATTGGCCAAGGTTTTGCGCCGCATCGCAAACGCCGTGGCGACCAACCGTTCTAAATCATCCCAGGCCACAACCGGATAGGGTGAGTTTTGATAGGGTATGAGTCGAACGATGGCCGATTCCACTTTGGGCGGTGGATAAAACGCAGACGCAGGCACATCTAATAAGTCATCGACTTCACAATGGTATTGCGCCATCACCGAAAGGCGACCAAATGCTTTGCTGCCAGGCGAGGCTACCAAACGATTGACCACTTCTTTTTGCAACATAAAATGCATATCTTGAATCGATCCCAAAAAATGAAATAAATGTATCAATAAAGGAGTGGAAATATTATACGGTAAATTGCCAATTAAGCGCAAATGTTTTCCAAATTGGTTGTAATTAAAGGATAAAGCATCACCGGAGATCAGATTTAAGCGTTCGGCAGCCAGGGGTAGTGCCTTCAGATGAGCATGCAGATCGCGGTCAATTTCAATGGCCGTGACGCGATTGAGTTTATGTAGCAACGGTCCAGTTAAGGCGCCTAAGCCTGGGCCAATTTCGAGTGCATTATCATCGCTATGTAAATGAATGGCGCGAATGATGGCATCAATGATGCCTTCTGATTGAAGAAAATTTTGGCCAAAACGTTTGCGTGGGCGATGATGCATGGGAGAAATTATCCGCTTTTTTACTGTTGTGGTATGATATTGGTTCATTATCAAACAAGCAAGTTATGAAAAAATTATTCGTTTACCTGAGTTTGGTCGTATGTCTGGGTTTGCACGCCGTGGGCCAAGCAGATGTGGTCTTAAAAGATTTAAAGGGTGACCCTGTTTCTTTGGAATCCTTGAGCGGCAAATGGGTGTTTATTAACTATTGGGCCAGTTGGTGTGGACCTTGTGTGGATGAAATTGCAGAATTAAATAAATTTTATCACGTGAATCAAGAATCTGTTGAGGTATTTGCGGTTAATTTTGATGCCCCATCGGTGATCCAACAGCAACACTTGGTACGGCAATTTGATATTCAATACCCAAGTTTGAACCCCAAATCGTTGAGTGCTTTGCATTTAGAGGCTATTTCTGTGGTTCCCGTGACCTTTGTGTTTGATCCCGAAGGCCACCTGCATACAACTTTGTATGGCGGCCAAACGAGACGTTCATTGCAGATTGCGATGAAGGCGTGATAAAGCGCATCAATTACCATTTCGCCGGAGTGGTGTATGTTGGTGTGGAATCAGGATCTTTTTTATCGTTTTTTCTTTTCACTGGATCATCCGATGTTCTATGTGTCTCACTCAACGAACGAAGATTCGGTAATATTGTCTTTGCCGCTGTGGCTTTTTCTTTGATGGCAGTTATAGCTACTTCGTGTGTTTGAACCTTCTGTTGTGCTGGCCTAATTTTTGCTTCAGCAGTTTCTAGTTTCCTTTCTAAAAGATCGATGTTTTTTTGAGCTTTATGATGATTATCATCATATGTACTATATAAAACGTTAAGTGATGCCTTACTAGTTTGTATCTCTCCAACTAGACCTCGGTAGTTACGACCATAACTCATATGTTCTAGCTTACTCTCCATGCGGTTAATCTTGTGCTCCAGTTTTTCAATGTTGTTATATTCCATCGCAATCGCATCGTATTCATGATTTATTTGTTCTGTAATGGTGGCTATTTCATCTTCTGCGGCGGCCAATGCTTTTTTCGCTCCGTCCAAACCCGCCTCTGCTGTCTGTATTCGTGTGCCAAAGTTTTGCGTCTCAGTTTCTTTATTTTTGAAAGCAGTATCTATTTTTTCTATATTTTCGTGTTGTACGTGATTAGCTTTTCGATCTACCGTTTGAGTAAGTTCATTATGTCGAGACCACAAGCGGGATAATCCCTGTAATAACTTACCTGCTGCTAAAGCAGCAACTCCCAACATGACAAACGGGATCGCTGGTGGGAAGCAAAGACAGACGATAGTTGTGGCAACGATGGCTGCTGCAAATAATCTAGGGCGTTGTTTTGCAAAATTGCTGATGGATAGCAATCCTTTTTGCTGTGGTGTTCTATTTAATTCTGCGATAGCTTCTTTTTTTAGATCGGTTCTGTCAACGGCAGCATTGGCTTTACGGATGGCGCTTAATAATTCATAGACCTCTTCTTTTTCAGCATTTTTGCGATCATTGGTCAGGCTTTTAGCCTGAATGACTTTTAACTGTTGATAACAGAGTTCTAATAATTCTTTAGATTGTGTCCTAATAGTAGAAGTTGTTCCGTTTCTTGTTGATGGGCCATTCACAATGCTATTGATGGTTTTGCTGAGCTCGGCAAATTCTCGGCTATCTTGGCCTAATCCCAATCCAATACCTATGCCTGTATCAGGAAAATCCTCTTTGATTGCGTTCTTATAATGACTAGAAGACGCGTATTTACCCCAATTTTCTTGTTGGTCATTCACGATGGTTGACATCCATAATGTGTTGTTAGTCTAAATATAGAACACATTATGCGATAAATCCAATCACGACAACCTATTAATTCATCACCCATCTGGCCAATACAAACAACACATTGCCGATATTATGGCCGCCTGGGATATAAATGAAAGACACTGAGGCGCGTTGATAATGAACAGACACCCAAGGAAGAACACCGGGGAAAGGTATGGAATGTAAAATATCAGGTCTAGACGTGGCTAAAAGTGCGTATCCGGCACCTACGGCTGCTTTGTCGTTGATATGCAGCATTTTTTCAAAGGCGTAGCCCACAATTGGTTCGACATTTTTGTGGGAGTCGAGGAATGCAAAAGCGTATAACCCATGCCAATCGCCATCTTCATCATAAAAGCTTTTGCCTAAGCCGCTGCCCCAGGGGTTTTCGTTGTATAAGCCAATTTTATTATCCGAATAATAATAGCGGTTATGCCAAGCATAAGCGGGTACATACAACTCATTTTGACCTTCGTTCCAAATTTGATGCAGCCTTTGGCAGGAATGTTTGAAAAGCTTAGGCGTGTTGGCGCAGGTGTCTGTGGACGGTGAGGCGGCCTGCGCGAGGGGTCCTAGTAATATGACTAACCAGAAAAAATAGGGTTTCATTTAGGTGATCACCCTCATCATCAATGCAGCCAAAGAAGCGGTGGCGGGAATGGTGAGCAGCCAAGACAGCATCATTTGTCGAAGGGTGGTCCAATTCAATTGGCGCGCACTATGAAATAGTCCTACTCCAGCAATGGAGCCTGCCACCGTTTGAGTCGTGGATACGGGTACGCCGAATTCGGAAGCGGTTAAAATGGCCAGCGCCGCGCCTGTTTCTGCGGCACAGCCGCGTACCGGATTGAGGTTGGTGATTTTGGTCCCCATGGTTTTTACAATGCGCCATCCACCGGTTAGGGTGCCCAAAGCCAGTGCTAAATGACAGGTGATCACCACCCATAAAGGCACAAAAAATGGACCTTGTAACCACGAACAGGAAAACAATAAAACCGTTATAATCCCCATGGTTTTTTGCGCATCATTGGTGCCGTGGGTGATGCTTAAACAAGCCGATGATATCAATTGTAAGGATTTGAACACGGTTTGATTGGTTTTGGTATGACGTACGCGCAATAAACGGTTGATGACAAACATCACCAATACACTGGCCAAAAGGCCAATAAAAGGGGTGACTAAAATACCCATCATGATTTTGAAAAGACCACTCCATTGTAAGGTGCTCCATCCCCCTTTGATGATGGCTGCTCCTACTAAGCCCCCGATCAAGGCTTGAGAAGAGCTGGAGGGCATGCCGTAGTACCAAGTGAGCAATCCCCAAACAATAGCACTGAATAATGCAGAAAAGATCAGATAGCTATCGATGATGGACATATCAATGAGATCTGTGCCAATGGTTTTGGCCACGGCCATTTTGAAGAATAAAAAGGCAATGAAGTTAAACAATGCCGCCCAGAGAACGGCCTGAAACGGTGTTAATACTTTGGTGGTGACGATGGTCGCAATCGAATTAGCAGCATCATGAAAGCCATTGATAAAGTCAAATACATAGGCGGTTAAAAGCACACATACTATCCATAAAGTTTCTTGTGCCATAGTGTTGTCCCTTTAGAGGTAATAACTACTAGTGGTTAGTAAACGGGAACCCCAATGCATTAAGGTTCGAACGACATAGGGTAAAGCATGTCCGCCTTGTGCGAACGCAGACAGTGCGTGGTTATTTTCATCTATGGCCATTTGTTGAATGATCGCATGGGTTTTTTTATCTTCTGCAGGAATCATAGCAAGATGGCGGTGTAAATGACGCGTGACTTGACGCTCCGTTTCAGCCAAAAATCCTAAGCTTATGTGATCACCGGCCAAGCCAGCCAAAGCGCCAATCACCAAAGACGTGCTATACCATAAAGGAATCAACACACTGGGATACGCGTCAAGCTCCTCTAACCGCTGCTCACACCATGCCAAATGATCGACTTCTTCTTCTGCGGCAATACGTAAATGATCTTTAATGGCTGGTGTTTTCGCGGTGAGCGCTTGTCCTTGGTATAAGGCTTGTGCGGAGACTTCGCCGGCATGATTGACTCGCATCAGGTTTGCGATATGTTGTTTTTGGGTGTCTCTCAATTGAGCTTCTGGGATGGATTCGCTGGGATTTGGTCGTGTGGCAATACGCTCATCGGGTTTGAGCACCGTACGTAGTGCGGTGTCGATGATCTCAATGCATTGATCGGTAAAAGAGTAAAGTCGCATGCGCAGTCATCGTAAGGGTTTATTTAAGATTATACAGATTTTATTGCAATTGAAAACTCACCTGTGAATCCTTTATTTGCATCGTTCATTGGAACTTTTTTTACCAAATGGCTTGAACTAATTGTTCCTTGTCCTCATATTTGATACTCTTAGCGGGAGCGAACCCCGCTCGATTATAATGGGAATGATGGCATGAGTATAAAATGTATAATGCAGTGGTTTAAAAATTTGTTTTCCGCTGCGCCTTCTGGCACTAGAAGTTCAGGAGTGATTAAATTTTTTGATCGCAAAAAACGGTTTGGATTTATCATCGCGAATGATCATGAGTACTTTTTTCATGTGGCGGCAACACGGCCTCGCGATTTTAAAGCATTGCAAGATGGTGTGGCAGTAACATTCATCATCATCAAAGGAAAGAAAGGACCTCAAGCGGACCGTATTGAAATTGTAAGGTGATGTGATGGAACAAGCCAAGCAGGCAGTGTCTTCTGTTCAAGAGCAAATCGTCGAATTAAGTCGTCATTTGAATACACGTATTCTAGGGCAATCTGGTTTGGTCTCCCGGATATTGATCGTTTTGTTAGCTGACGGTCATTTATTGCTTGAAGGCGCACCTGGCTTGGCCAAAACCCGTGCTGTTAAGGAATTGTCTGCGGGAGTGGAAGGTTCGTTTCATCGGATTCAATTCACTCCTGATTTGTTACCGGGCGATTTAACCGGCACTGATGTCTATCATCCAGAAGACGGTTCTTTCGTGTTCGCACCAGGACCAATTTTTCATAATATGGTTTTGGCGGATGAAATCAATCGGGCACCGGCGAAGGTGCAATCTGCTTTATTAGAAGCGATGGCAGAACGCCAAGTAACGATTGGAAGTAAGACCTATCCTTTGCCAGAATTGTTTTTGGTCATGGCCACACAAAATCCGATTGAACAAGAAGGGACCTATCCTTTACCCGAAGCTCAATTAGATCGTTTTTTGATGTATGTGACTATTTCATATCCTGATGAATTGGTGGAGCGAGAAATTTTAGGATTGGCCAGACAAGAAGCACTTCAAAGCCATTCTGATATCAAATCACATCTCCAGTCCCTTATCCAGCCATTGTCACAGGATGTTTTATTACAAGCTCGCCAACAAGTCTTACAAGTTCATACCAGTCCTGAATTGGAGCGCTATATTGTCCAATTGGTGGTTGCTACGCGCAATCCAGCGCCTTACGGGGAGACTTTGGGCCGTTGGGTGAGGTTTGGTGCTAGCCCCAGGGCGACGATTGCTCTAGATCGATGTTCTAAAGCACATGCGTGGTTGGCTGGACGCGATTTTGTGACGCCTGAAGATATTCATGCTATTGCGCATGAGGTGTTACGTCATCGAATTTTATTGACGTATGAAGCGGAAGCAGAGGGTGTGCGTTGCGATGAATTTATTACAGAATTATTGCGTCGCGTGGCGGTTCCTTGATCGCTTCTTAGGCGCGAAGAGATTCTTTAGCGTGTGCCCGTCCCGGAGATCGTAATGAATGGTTTGTCGGTCAGTACTGCAGAATTGATTGCGCTTGCCTCTCAAGCTCAGCGTGTTTGTTATTCCCCTGATGGATTTGCCTTACGTCCTGGTCAGCATCAATCCAAATTGCGTGGCCGTGGTATGGATTTTTCCGAGGCAAGAAACTATCAAGCCGGGGATGATATTCGTCATATGGAATGGCGGATGACTGCGCGAACTGGTCGGCCGCATGTGAAGGTGTATCAAGAAGAGCGTGAGCGTCCTGTATTCGTTTTAGTCGATTTTAACCCCTCTATGTATTTTGGCACCCGCATCGCTTTTAAATCGGTCGTTGCTGCGCGTCTTGCGGCAGTGTTGGCTTGGACGGCGGTGAAACAAGGCGATCGCGTCGGGGGATTGATTTATTCGGCCCACGCGCATAAAGAATTTCCCCCTCGATCGCGCCAAGCGGGTATTTTACCTTTTTTAGCCGGATTAAGTCAGTATTCGCAGCAAACAGGTTTACAAGAAGCGGGCAACACTCAAAGCCTGTACCAAGCTTTATTACGGATGCAATATGTGATCAAGCCAGGGAGTATCGTGGTATTGATTTCTGATTTTTATCAAATGGATGAGCAATGTGAACAATTGCTCAAACGATTGCATGTCCATAACGATATTTTGGCTTACCACGTGTGTGATCCTTTAGAATTGGCGCCTCCTTTGCCGCAGGTGTATGGCATGACAGATGGGAAAACCGATGTGATCGTGGATACCAGCATAGATACTATACGGTTTGGGTATCAATTTTATTGCGAGCAACGTATGACAGCCCTGCGTCAACAACTAAAACGGATGCATATGCAATATGTTCAAATCACGGCACAAAGCAATCTGGCTTTATTGGTCAAGCAAACCTTTCCTAGGCTGAGATCATAATGGTGCCCTCATCAAACCGCTCGGATATCCTCCAACAGTTGCGAGATATTCATTTACCGCCTGTGCCGGGCATTTGGCCTTTAGCGCCGGGTTGGTATGTCCTGTTGGGTTTGGTTGTCCTGGTTCTGCTCTTAGGCTCGTGGTATGGATGGCGGCAATATCGCCATGGATTGGCGAAGCGTGCCGGGTTAAAACTTTTGGAAGGCTATGCCAATGCATATACCCCACATGTGAATACGCAGCAAACCAGTGCGGCCATTGTAGATGTGTTAAAACGAGTGGCTTTGGCTTATTTTCCTCGAGAACGAGTGGCGCAACTCCATGGACAAGCTTGGCTGACTTTTTTAAACGACACCAGTGTCCATCTTGATTTTTTTGCGGAGCAAAATGCTTTATTGATCGCACCCTATCAATCCGGTTATGTCTGTGATTTAACAAGATTACTAAGTTTGGCTCGTTTGTGGATTAAGCAGCGGAGGGTCACATGTTTGTCTTAGCCCTACCTTGGGTTTTATTGTTTTTACCTGTGTCTTTTCTGATTTGGTTTTTGACCCCAGCGGTCAAAGCGCATGTATCTGTTGCATTAAAAGTACCTTTTTTCCAATCGATGTTGCATTTGGTGCATACAGAAAAAAAATTATTTGCCCAACAACGCCATTTTTTAGGGGTGCATCTTGTCTGGTGTTTGCTGATTATTGCGGCATCAGGACCGCGTTGGGTAGGTCCACCTCAGGCTTTGTCTAGAGATAGTTACAATATCATGTTGGCCTTGGATATCTCCCCCAGCATGGAAGTCAAAGACATGCAGGATCATGGGCAACGGGTGTCACGATTGTATGCGGTGAAACGTGCCGCCAAGCAATTTGTTGAAAAACGCCATGGCGATAAAATTGGTTTGATTTTATTTGGAGAGCAGGCGTATCTCTTAACGCCTTTGACCTATGATAGACATAATGTGGCACAACGTATTGATGATGCAACGGTTGGTTTGGCTGGGAAAGCCACGTCTATTGGCGATGCTTTAGGCCTTGCCATCAAGCGTTTACAACAAGTACCGGCAGAAGGTCGTATGATTGTGCTGCTTACCGACGGTGTGTCGAATGCTGGCGTATTGTCGCCGCTCAAGGCCGCACAATTGGCCAAAAGCGAAGGCATTCAAATCAATACCATTGGCCTGCATTCTAGCCTAGATCCTCGATCGTTTGATGGTTTATTCTTGAGTATGAGTGGGGCGGCTGATTTGGATGAAGTGACTTTAAAAACCGTGGCAAAAACCACCGGGGGTCGTTATTTTAGGGCGACTGATCAGGCGTCTCTCGAACGTATTTATGCCTTTATTGATCGCATGACTCGGGTGTCTCAAGATCAAGCGGAACTCCGACCTCAATATGAGTATTATCCTTGGTTTTTAGCGCTGGCATTCTTCGTTTTACTTGGACTATTGATCACGAGTCATGGTTTAAATGGGTTGATTGAGCGCTTGAAGGAGGCTAAAAATGGCTGAATTTCATTGGTTGAGGCCCTTTTGGTTATGGTCTATCGTTCCCGTGATCTTTGTTTTTTTGGGGGTTTGGCAACAGAAAAGTGCGACCAAAGTGTGGTCAAAAATTTGTGATGCCCATTTGTTAGACTCTTTGTTGGTGCATCGAGGGCGAGTTTCACGGACGTTTGGCATGTCGATGTTGATACTGGGTGTGTTGTGCCTCATTATTGCTTTGGCAGGGCCTACTTGGACCAAAATAGGGGTACCTATTTATCAACACATGCAACCGCGCGTGGTTGTACTGGATTTGTCTCAGAGCATGTTGTCTAAAGATTTGGCTCCTGACCGACTGACCCGCGCAAAATTTAAAATTCATGATCTTTTGATGCAAGCCAACGCAGGACAATTTGGTTTGATGGTGTATTCCTCTGAACCTTTTGTGGTGTCTCCTTTAACAGATGATGCACAAACCATTGATACTTTATTGTCTTCATTAACCCCTGATATTTTGCCGGTGGATGGCAATCGTTTAGATCATGCCCTGGAGGAGGTTGGTGCATTGTTTACCGAGGTGGGTATGAGCTTTGGAGATATTTTGGTATTGACGGCCCAGATTCCCTCGCCCTCCGCGGTGGATGCGGCTCAAACATTAAGTGCTCGTGGATATCATGTCTCCGTCATGCCTTTGCTTGCAGATACCACCGCATCTTCATTGTTTTCTCCCCTAGCAAAAGCGGGTCGAGGTGAAGTGGTGATGTTTAAGGATAGTCCCTCCGACATCAAGCATTGGTTGTCTTTGAGTCGGAATACGCAACATTATCAAATGAATCAACGAGATGCTATTCCTTTGTGGCGAGATGATGGTCGATGGTTTTTGTTGCCAGGATTGCTGTTGTTATTGCCCATATGTCGGCGTGGTTGGCTAGAGAGGATAAAGACGTGAATTTGATGAAAATCATGAGCCTCATGCTAGGTTTGTGTGCGGCGTCTACCGCAAACGCACTGTCTTGGCGTGATCTTTGGGTAACGCGCGATCAACAAGCCAAACTCTTGATGGATGCAGGTGATTATAAAAAAGCGGCTCAAACGTTTCAAAGAGCGGATTGGCAAGTGGTGGCGGCTTATCGTGCCAAAGAATATCAACAGGCTGCACAGCATGCTATCAGGGCAAAAACCGCAGATGATTTTTATAATGCAGGCAATGCCTTGGCACAAATGGGTCAATTGCCTCAAGCCATTGCAGCGTATGATAAGGCCTTGGCCCAAGATCCGCGGCATCAAGATGCGCTGTTTAATCGCCAATTGATCAAAGACGCATTGGATAAAGAACAGCAGCAACAACCCCAAAAAAATCAGCCTCAATCGGCGCCCTCCCCGGCCAACAATCAGTCATCCTCTAAAGACAAATCAGATTCATCATCGCCCCAGACGCCATCACAAGAAAACAAAGCGTCTTCTTCTGAGCCTCAAAAAGAGAAGGCCTCTCCCCCAAAAAACACTGAGTCTCAGACTTCTGACTCCTCTTTGGTGGAGGCTAAAAAATCGGTAAAAAAAGACAAAGCCACTCAATCAAAACGGGAACAACAACACGCCAACGAACAGTGGTTGCGATTGATTCCGGATGATCCTGGTGGGTTATTGCGTGAAAAATTTCTTCGTGATCATTTGAAGCGCCGGGGAGACGATCGGTCATGAAACGATTATGGATGAGTGTCTGTGTGTGGCTGCTGTGTATCAACACTTATGCTGCGGGCCTAAGTGCTGATTTGGATGCGTTGAGTGTTGAATTAGGCAAAACAGTTCGCTTGACCCTCAGTTATGATCCTAGTGAAGATCAGGGTATGCCTGATTTGAGCGAATTGCGTGCTGATTTCACCATCTTGGCCACTGAGCAATCTATGTCTTACACGGTGATCAACGGGCAAGCACGTTCTGTTGCCCAATGGAGCATTGTGTTAGAGCCCAAAAAAGCGGGTATTTTGGTGATCCCGGCTCTTTCGATTGGTCGATTATCTAGTATACCTTTGCAAGTCAGTGTGAATGCAGCAGTGCCTGCTTCTCGCTCCGATGGAGGGAACCATCCCGCTTCATTAGCTAAGACAGATGGCCCCACCTTGACAGCAGATATTCAAACGGATCACCCCTACTTGCATCAAGAAATCTTATACACGGTGCGTTTGTTAAATCGACACCGCTTGATGAATGTCCGTTATCGCGCGCCGCATGTGGATGATGCTATTTTGTTTCCTTTGGGGCAGGGGCGTGAATACCAAACCACGATATCGGGTGTGCTGTATCATGTGGATGAACAAATGTATGCTATTTTCCCTCAAAAAAGCGGTGAGTTGACGATTGCCCCACCTGCATTGCATGCTTTGATATATGACGGGACTTCTACCCCTATTTCTTTGGAAGCCAAATCTCTCTTGGTTCATGTGCAGCCATTGCCAAAACAAGCCTCTATTCAGACCTGGTTACCCTCAAAATTGGTGCGTTTACGTGAGAAGTACGATGAAGCAGCTACTACATTATCTCAGGGTGCTACGGTGGTGCGTTCGATTCGCTTGCAAGCACAAGGCTTGGTGGCGCAATTATTGCCACAAATCACGTTTGAGCCTACTCCAGGGGTGAGTATTTATCCGGAGCAAGCTGAAAAAAGTAATGATGTGCGTCAAGGAGAGTTGTGGGGTACCACACAATTAAAAATCACTTATGTGTTTACAAAAACGGGTACCCTTCAACTGCCACCCGTTAAAGTGTCCTGGTTCAATGTAAAGACCAAGCAGTTCGAAGTTGCAGAATTACCTGCAAAGACTTATCTGATCCAACCGAAAACCACTGTAGCCAAACCGCATGCACGCAAGGTGATGTCGTCACCAGTTGCTGCAGAGATTTTGCCAAAAAATCTCTCTTGGGGATTAAAACATGGGTTATGGATATTTTTGCTGACAGGGATTATCCTCTTTGCAGGGGTACGGTGTTATCGATGGCGCGTTCGTCGCTCTAAACCTTATGAAGACGTGCGTGATGCTTGTTTGGCCAATGATCCGCGGCGCGCTAAAAAAGCCATCGAACATTGGGCCACCTATCAATGGCCAGATAAGGCGCCTATCCATCTGGCAGATATTGAAAAATTGATGGATGATCCAGTGTGTCGAGAACATTTAAAGTGCTTAATTGCCGCGTTATATCACCCAAGCAACGCTGCTTGGCAAGGTAAAGGATTGTGGCACTCTATACAGTCCTTCAAAAAACCAATATCCGGTAGCAAATCCAAAACACCCGGCTTGCCGCCGATGAATCCCACGAGGAAAGACTCATGATCAAAGCAGTGGTTTTATTGTCCGGAGGGCTAGATTCAGCAACCTGTCTGGCTTGGGCGCATTCTTTAGGATATGCCTGTTATGCGTTGAGTTTTGACTACGGCCAAAAGCATCAAGCCGAATTGCGTGCCGCTGAGTGTTTGGCAAAACGGTATGCCATTACTCATCGTGTCATGGATGTGGCTGCTATTGGGCGTTTGGGAGGCTCTGCACTCACGGATGATCATCATGAGGTGACCGATCACGTGGACTCCTCTGATATTCCTCTAACCTATGTACCTGCTCGCAATACCATCATGCTGTCAATGGCATTAGGCTGGGCAGAAGTTTTAGAAGCAGAGCGTATTATCTTAGGCGTGAGTGCGGTGGATTATTCTAACTATCCTGATTGTAGACCCGAATACATCGACGCATTTCAGAGGATGGCTACATTGGCTACCAAACGAGGGGTAGAAGGATATCCCCTGCTCATTGATACGCCTTTGATTCATAAATCAAAAGCACAAACCATTCAATTGGGCCTCTCGGTCGGTCTTGATTATGCAAAAACCATCTCTTGTTATCGCGCGAATGACGCAGGATTGGCTTGTGGCACTTGCTCCAGTTGTTATTTACGTAAAAAAGGGTTTCAAGAAGCAGGTGTGGTTGATCCTACACGCTATTTGGTCTAATGTTAGAAAGATGCGCTCATCGGTCATTTGTATGTAAGGGAATGTTCATGTTCAAGCAATGGTTTTTGGTCATTTGTGTGATCTCACCCTTATGGGGCTGTATGCATTTCCGCCATGCCACCCCCAAAGATGTTCACCAGCACCTTGAGCTTTATAAATTATCTGACTTTAATCGAGTGATTGCCACAGGCAATATCAATTTACACCTACATACGGACGCTAGGCGGCCGTGGATCACGGTGCACGGTGATCCCAGAGATACTGCAGCCGTTACTTGGTCGGTCAAAGATCACATCATGCGGATTGATCTCGGAAAAGGGTATCCCAAATATGGTGCAGTAGACATCGAATTAGGATCTCGTCATTTGGTGTCGTTGATGTATCACGGCGAAGGACAGATCATGGGGAAAAAATTGCATTCTAAACAATTGGATGTAACGATTATCAACTCGAAACAGACTGTGTTAGAAGGTCAGTTGAATTTGCGACAGGTGGTGCTAGGCGGCAAGGGATCTGTGCATTTGAAAGGCAGCAACAGTCGTGCCATGACAGTGCGTTTAAAAGACAAGGTTAGAGTGCAGATTGTAGGTATTTCTAACGTGGAAAAATTAGAAATGTCTGATCACAGTTGGCTCAGTTTATTTTGGCTGAAATCGTCAACCTTGCGCGTTCATCTAAAAGATCGGGCTCATGCTCAAATTGCTGGCATCACCAAAGTAGAGTTTTTAGATTTGCTCGGCCATTCGCATTTTAACGGTCGTTATTTGCGTGCGACGGAGGCTTTTGTCAAAACCCACGATAATTCAGAGGCAGACATTGCCGTGGTCAATAATCAACATACCCTCGCATCGGACAAAAGCAATATTTATTATTATGCTATTCCTACGTATCAAACAAATTTTATGGCCTTTAATGGGACAGTCTTAGACATGAAAGCATGGGAAGCATTTTGAGAGGAATGATATGAGCAAATGGGATGCAAAAAATGAGCCAGAGGGGATCGTAAAATCGGCGCTTACGAGTACACCGCTGAGTGGTCCTGAGCAAATGATGAAAGAAAATGCTGGATATTCGGGTAGAAAAAATACCAAAGATGCAGACGCACAACTTCAAGAAGAAGCACGTGCCTCTACTCGAAATACTATGCATAAGTAACCTTGTTACATTGGATGAATTTAGGAGCGATCATGAAGAACGCATATCATTATGGGATAGTGATGGCTGTATTGTCGGGGTTATGTGTTATCACTTCTCCTGCAGATGCTTGTAGTCGATTGACCTACACCGGGGCCGACCAAATGGTGGTGGCGGGTCGAACCATGGATTGGGTAGAAGATTTACATACCGATTTATGGGTATTCCCCGCAGGTACTCAGCGCTCCGAGGGCAATTTACCCAATCATTTGGCATGGACCTCCAAATATGGCAGTGTCATTGCCAGTGGGTATGATATGGGGACAACGGATGGGATGAATTCTGAAGGATTGGTGGCCAATTTATTATATTTATCCTCTACTGACTACGGAAAACCGCAGCCCAATCGTCAAAGCCTATCGATTTTGAATTGGGCTCAATATGTGTTGGATAATTACGCGACTGTTGACGAAGTCGTGAAGGAGTATGGGCAAGATAAATTTAATATGATTGCCCCTGTTTTGCCGAATGGTGCCTATCCCACCGTTCATTTGGCGATCACTGATCGCAGTGGCGATAATGCCATTTTTGAATACATCAATGGTGCATTACAAGTTCATCATAGTAAAAATTATACTGTCATGACCAATGAACCGATTTATGACAAACAATTGGCTTTAAATGACTATTGGCAAACCTTACAAGGAAAATTTTTACCGGGCACCGGTGAGCCACAAGATCGATTTGTAAGAGCAAGTTATTATGTCAACAATGCACCCCAAACTGCGGATGCTAAACAGGCCATTGCCACTGTATTTTCTATCATTCGCAATGTATCTGTCCCTATGCAAGAGGGGTTTTCAAACCGTCCTAATATTGCTGCGACATTATGGCGTAGTGTGGCTGATACAAAAAACAGGGTGTATTATTTTGAGAATACAGACCGACCTAATGTGTTTTGGGTGGATTTACACAAACTTGATTTGAACAAAGGCGCGTCCATTAAAAAATTATCGTTGCAACATGGCGAAGTATATGCCGGCGAAGTCAGTGGGCATTTTACGTCGAGCGTGCCTTTTTTTGATAAGAAAAAGCCGTAGCTAGCCTTTACTACAAGAGGTGCTTGCAATTTAAATTGGGGGACAAGCTGCGGAATCTATGCTATCAACAAGAAATTGCCTTGATGAGGCATTCAATATCTCCGTCTAAAGGTAAAATATGAGCCGAATGCTTAAGCCAATGAATGCTTATATTGTCCTGATGTGCATATGTTTTGGCAATGTAGTTCGAATCTACCACCTTATCATGTTGACCTAGAAATAAATCTGTAGGGCAGTTTGGCCGTATATACGATGATGTTTTGATGAGGGACAGAATTTCAATGATCGCATTGAATGGTACACGGCGATAAGATAATTCTTCGTGCCGATGGGTATAAAAATCTCCACCGTAATTGGGAAATGTGGGATATCCAATAGCCCGTAATAATCGAGCTGCAAGCAACGCAAGATCTAATGAATAGCGTAATTTTAGCGCGGGTGCTAAAAGATATAAATGATGCAGTCGAAACATCTGTGATAATTCTAGAGCCAATATCCCGCCTAGTGATAAACCCACAACAGTGACATCTTTATATGTATCAATTAATTGAGAACAAACGGTTTGTGCGGTCTCGCGCCAATCTTGCGCTTTGGCATTGGAAAATGCTTGGATGGACTCAGCATGGCCAGGCAAAATGGGACAAACAATCCGATCATATCCGGTCAAATGAGGGAGCATGGCCCGATATGCCCCAGGTGAAGACGCAAATCCATGCAACAACAATAGGGCGCGATCCTGATGTTGTGTGACGTAATGGTCTACCGGCAGCAGATAATGCGCTTCTTCTTGGCGTAAAGGTTGGGCCAGTTTGCCTTTATAAATAAAAGCAAAATCTTCTATCCTCATGTCACAACGACTCCATCAATTTATGAGGTAAGCTTTCAATCCGCCCTGCTTGTGTGACCTCAATATAATTTAATTTACGCTGGAGTTCGCTGACGGTATTTGCTCCTGCGTAGGTCAAACCAGATCGCAATCCCCCTACGATATCGGCAATGACCCAATCAGCGTTTTCGCGATAAGGCACTTCTGTTGCCACTCCTTCAGCCGTTTTCCATTCATGCATTTGTCCCAAAAACTGTTCTTGCGCTTCACGAGAAGCCATACCTCGGTAGCGTTTGACACGAGTCCCATCGGCTTGGGTGATGACCTCTCCTGGCGTAGGCTCAGTGCCTGCAAGCATGCCACCAATCATGACAAAGTCTGCACCAAACGCAAGGGCCTTTACAATGTCTCCAGGGGTTTTCAGTCCGCCATCGGCGACAATCGAGCGATCTGATCGTGCACAATCTTGAATACACGTTAGCATGGGGATTCCAAATCCTGTTTTGATTCGTGTGCTGCACACCGAGCCGCCGCCAATCCCTGCTTTGATGATGTCTGCACCGCAAGACGCTAAGTAATCTGCGCCCGCATATGTGGCCACATTGCCTGCCATAATGCAGCGAGACCCCAGGAGGCTACGAAGGTTTTTCAAGGTTTTTCCGACATATTTTGCATGAGCATGCGCGACATCCACGCAAAAATAATCTGCGCCCGCATCTCTTAACGCAGCGGCGCGCTCTAATTCTGCTTGAGAGCACCCCACAGAAATAAACGTGGGTCCTTTGCATGCTTTGAATTCTTTGACGTTATCTTCGATGCTTAAAAATCGATGCAAAACCCCAATGCCTCCTTTTTCATGCATAAAATTGGCCATTTTGCTTTCGGTAATGGTATCCATGTTGGAGCTCATAATGGGCAAAGCCAACGTGAGTTTTTGTAATCTATCTGAAACAGTGGTGTCCACAATACGTCGAGATTCGTGATGATTATAAGCGGGAATGAGCAGTACATCATCAAAGGTAATTGCGTGAGGTGCCATAAATGATCTCCATGAATCTTGTTATTATAAATGTTCTGCCGCGTAGTAAGCCAATCGTGAACGCTCTCCACGAGTGAGTGTCATATGGGCACTGTATTGCCAATGTTTAAATCGATCGACTGCAAAGGTGAGGCCTGAAGTGGTTTCTGTCAAATAGGGGGTGTCAATTTGTTTGATATCCCCCAGGCATACAATTTTTGATCCAGGGCCTGCGCGAGTGACCAATGTTTTGATTTGTTTTGGGGTTAAATTTTGAGCTTCATCGATGATGATGAAACGATTGAGGAAGGTTCGTCCTCGCATAAAATTCAAAGAGCGAATTTTGATTTTGTTTTTTAATAAGTCTTCCGTCGCATTGCGCCCAAAACTACCGCCATCTTGATTGCCATGCAATACTTCTAGATTGTCCATCAAAGCACCCATCCAAGGGGTCATTTTTTCCTCTTCGGTCCCAGGTAAAAATCCAATGTCTTCGCCAACAGGGATGGTGACTCTTGTCATGATAATTTCAGTATAACGGCGCTCATCCAATACTTGCGTGAGTGCTGCCGCAATGGTCAACAACGTTTTTCCTGTGCCCGCAGAGCCTTGTAAAGTGACGAAATCGATATTGGGATCTAAGAGCAGATTGAGTGCAAAATTTTGTTCTTCATTACGCGCAGTGATGCCCCAGATCGCATTTTTTTCAATGGTATAATCTTTCGCCATTTCCACCAAAGCCTCACCTGCTTCAACATTTTTGACGATGGCTTTGAAATCGTGATCTTCGGTGACGAGACAATCATTTGGGTTCCATTCGCTGGTCAAGGGTCCTTTGATGCGATAAAACGTTTTACCACTGTCTTTCCATGAGTCCATGTCTTTACCATGTGCTTCCCAAAAATCATGGTCCAAACGATGCAAGCCACTATGCAGTAATGTCACATCATCTAGCACTTGATCGGTATAATAATCTTCGGCTGCAATCCCAATAATGCCGGCTTTAATACGAAGATTGATGTCTTTAGAGACGATGACAACTTGGCGTTGCTCATCTTGTTTTTGGAGACTTAGGGCAATGCCTAGAATGGTATTGTCGACATTATGACCAGGTAAATACAGTGGTTGTACCTGTTGCACGTCGTTGGTTTGAAAGAACAGTCGGCCTGAACTAGAGACCCCGGTGTTGGATATAAAACTTGGAATTTTTAAACCGGCCACCACTTCGGCATGCGAGGATCCGCTCATTAGCTCTACTAACATACGGTTGGTTTGCCGCACATTTCTGGCGACTTCGGAGATGCCACTTTTATGTCTATCTAGTTCTTCAAGCACAACCATGGGCAAATATATGTCATGCTCTTGAAAATGATAGATGGCTGTGGGATCATGCATCAGTATGTTGGTATCCAGCACAAATAATTTACGTTCCTTGTTTATCATCTATTTATCCTGCACATGAGGGATAAAAACATGATAGCGTAATCGGATCGATTCTGTAACTATCTAAGGCGTGTTGATCATGCATAAAAAAGACAATGCGGTGATTGTTACCAATAAAAAGGCTCGCTTTGAATATTTTGTTGAAGAAGAGTTCGAAGCAGGTATGGTTTTAGAGGGCTGGGAAGTAAAAAGTTTGCGGGCGGGTAGAATTAATTTATCGGATGCTCATGTCATTATTAGGCATGGAGAGGCCTATTTGTTAGGCGCTCAAATCCAGCCTTTACCGACGGCTTCGTTGCATACTTACCCCGACTCTACGCGAACCCGCAAATTATTATTAAATCGCAATCAATTAAATCAATTGATTGGTAAAGTTGAACGACAGGGATATACTCTGATTCCATTGTCTTTTTATTGGAAGCACAATAAGATTAAGATGCAAATGGCATTGGTAAAAGGTAAAAAAACACATGATAAACGCGATACTATTAAAGAACGAGATTGGCAACGTGATCGTGCGCGCATTATGAAGAAAAATATTTAGGAGTAGAATTATGTGCGGCATTATGGGTGCGGTATCCAAACGAGATATCAGTAAAATATTATTGGAAGGGCTTCGTCGTCTTGAATATCGGGGGTACGATTCTGCCGGCATTGCTATGATTGCTCAAGATTCTGATGTCCATCGTATTCGCACACAAGGCAAAGTACAAGTACTGGCAGATGCCTTGAGCGAAGAGGCCTTAAGTGGTTGTCTGGGCATTGCTCATACGCGTTGGGCGACCCACGGACGACCTTCTGAAAGTAATGCCCATCCCCATGTCTCTCATAATGAAGTCGCCATTGTGCATAATGGTATCATTGAAAATCACGATCAATTACGTCAGCGGCTACAAGCATTGGGGTACCAGTTTACCTCTGAGACGGATAGTGAAGTTGCTGCGCATTTGATTCATTACCACTATCAATTGGTTCCTGATTTCTTAAAAGCGGTTCAATCGACTGCGGAAGAGTTGTCTGGCGCATTTGCATTAGGGGTGGTGCATAGCAAACATCCTAATGAATTGGTGGCCATTCGTAGAGGCAGTCCTTTGGTGATTGGTTTGGGCGTGGATGAGCATTTTATTGCTTCAGATCCTTTGGCATTACGATCCTTTGCTGATCATGTGGTATTTTTAGCAGAAGGCGATAGCGTTCATCTGACACCAGAAAGCCTTAAAATTTTTGATGCCAACAAGCAATTGGCACAACGCAATCCTGAGCGCTTAAATGTTGAAAACTTTGCAGTGAGCAAAGGCTGTTACCGACATTTTATGTTGAAAGAAATCTTTGAACAAACGGTGGTGATTGCGGATACATTGGCGGGCCGTTTGTCTAGCCTAGATGTTTTAAAAGCTAGTTTTGGAGATAAAACATTAGAGTTGTTTCAACGTGTCAAACACATTCATATTGTGGCATGCGGGACCAGTTATCATGCTGGCTTGATTGCCAAATTTTGGTTTGAATCTCTGGCTGGATTGTCCACGCAAGTTGAAGTTGCCAGTGAATATCGTTATCGCGATGTGGTTGTGGGTGAGGACACGTTGTTTATCACGATTTCTCAATCTGGAGAAACGGCGGATACGCTTGCGGCTCTTTCAAAAGCCAAATCATTAGGATATTTAGGTACGTTTGCCATTTGTAATGTGGCCAGTTCTACTTTGGTGCGAGAGTCGGATTGTGTGTTTTTAACTCGAGCGGGCGTTGAAATTGGTGTGGCATCCACCAAAGCTTTTACGACCCAATTGGTGGCTTTGCTGATGATGGCTGCGACCTTATGTCAAGACGAGCGCGCCAAAGACGTTTTTGTAGAGTTACAACGATTACCTGCCAGCTGTGAAGGCGTATTGCGTTTGAATCCAGAGATAGAGCGTTTGTCGCATCAATTTGCCAACAAGACCAATGCCTTATTTTTAGGTCGTGGGGTACAATTTCCTGTGGCTTTAGAAGGGGCTTTAAAATTAAAAGAAGTCTCTTATATTCACGCTGAAGCTTATCCTGCTGGTGAGTTGAAACACGGGCCTTTGGCTTTGGTCGATAAAAACATGCCGGTGGTAGTGGTCGCCCCGAAAGATGAATTATCGGACAAATTAAAATCTAATTTACATGAAGTGAGTGCGCGTGGCGGACAATTATTTGTCTTTGCGGACGATGATCAAGATTGGTCTGAAAATCAGGCAACGTTTATTCGAGTGACGTCTTGCGGCACTTGGATTGCACCTATTATTTTTACAATACCTCTACAACTTTTGGCATATCATGTGGCAGTTGCCAAAGGCACCGATGTGGATCAACCTAGAAATCTGGCCAAATCAGTGACTGTGGAATAAATGGGAGTGGTGAGAAAGGTTATGAATGACGATGTGATGCTGATTGCTTCTATAATTGGTCAAGAATTAAATATTGTGCCTGCACGTATTCATGCGGCTATCCAATTATTAGATGATGGTGCTACTGTGCCTTTTATTGCGCGTTATCGCAAAGAAGTGACGCAGCATTTAAACGACACAGACCTAAGAAAAATTGCGTATCGTTTAAGTTATTTGCGCGAATTGTCTGAACGACGTGCGACAGTATTGTCCAGTATTCGTGAGCAAGGATTGTTGTCGGCAGCTTTAGAGCAAGCCATTTTAGAGGCTTCAAGCAAAACGCGCTTAGAGGATCTATATTTGCCTTACCGCCCCAAACGTCGAACCAAAGCGCATTTGGCGAAAGAAGCAGGCTTGGAGCCTTTGGCAGAAGCGTTGCTACGCAATGAAACCATCGAACCTCAAAGCCATGCCCTGACTTTTGTGAACCTTGAATTAGGTGTGACTACTGCGGAAGAAGCCCTAGAAGGTGCTCGACAAATTCTTATGGAACGTTTTGCAGAAGAACCCGATGTGTTAAGTGAATTGCGCGATTATTTATGGCAACACGCCGTTTTAAATGCGCAAGGGGCGAAAGGCGCGAAGAGTACCAAAAAAAATAATATTAATAAATTTGCTGATTATGTTAACTTTTCTCAACTGCTTCGAAAAATTCCGTCTCACCGTGCTTTGGCCCTGTTTCGAGGTCGTAAAGAAAATGCTCTTACTTTGGCATTGACCCTCCCAGACCACCCTCAAATTGGCGAAGAGATTATATGTCGCTATTTCCATATTACGGCACAACAGGCACCGGCATTTGCTTGGCTGATGGAGACTGTACGCTTGGCATGGTCTACCAAATTATGGTCTAAATTAGAGTTGGAATTATTTAATCGTTTGCGGGAAGCAGCGGATGAAGAAGCCATCGATGTGTTTGCTAAGAATTTACGTGATTTGATGTTGGCAGCGCCAGCGGGAGCCCGAGTGATCATGGGGCTTGATCCAGGTATTCGGACTGGCGTAAAAGTCGTGGTGGTTGAACAGACAGGCAAAGTATTAGATTACGACACAGTGTTTCCTTTGCCACCCCAATCGGCTTGGCATGAAGCTATTACAGCGTTGGCTAAGCTTGCCATGAAATATGAGGTGGATTTGATCAGTATCGGTAATGGTACTGGGTCGCGTGATACGGAACGCTTGGTGACGGAGATGATCAAAATGTATCCCGATCTTTCCTTGACCAAAGTATTGGTCAGTGAAGCAGGCGCTTCTGTGTACTCTGCATCGCAATTGGCCGCTGATGAATTTCCTGATTTAGATGTCACCTTACGTGGGGCTGTTTCTATTGCTCGGCGATTACAAGATCCTTTGGCAGAATTGGTGAAAATTGAACCTAAATCTATTGGAGTAGGTCAATACCAACATGATGTGAACCAATCTCGTTTGGCGCGATGTTTGGATGCGGTGGTAGAAGACTGTGTGAATCTGGTGGGTGTAGACATCAATCGAGCCTCTGTGTCCTTGCTGTCGCGTGTATCAGGATTGTCGGAATCATTGGCCAAGCAATTGGTTCAATATCGCGATGAACACGGCATGTTTCCCGATCGGGAATCGCTAAAACATATTCCTCGTATGGGCGCCAAAACGTTTCAGCAGGCCGCAGGGTTCTTACGCATTACCCAAGGATCTAATCTTTTAGATGCATCGGGTGTTCATCCTGAAGCCTATCCTATCGTGGAACGGATTGTGCACGATACAGGGCTTAGCTTGTCAGACTTGATGGGAAATAGCACGGTATTAAAAGCGTTAGACGCATCACATTATGTGGACGAACACTTTGGATTGGTCACGGTACAAGATATTATTTCAGAACTGGAAAAACCGGGTCGTGATCCTCGGCCACGTTTTAAAACGGTGGTGTTTAAAGAGGGCATCAATCAACTGACGGATCTAGAACTTGGCATGGTATTAGACGGTGTTATTTCCAATGTGACTCATTTTGGTGCCTTTGTGGATATAGGGGTCCACCAAGATGGCTTGGTTCATATTTCTGCAATTACGGATCGCTTTATCCGTGATCCGCGAGAAGTCGTAAAAGCCGGCGATATTGTGACGGTGAAGGTGATTGAAGTCGACAAAGAGCGTAATAGAATTGGCTTGACGATGAAATTGCATGAAGAACAGACACAGCCTTTACCCAAAAAAGACATACCTAAGAAACCCAAGCCTCTTTCTAAAGAAACGCCACGGCCATCACACCCTAAATCCAAACCCAAGCCCAAGCAATCTGCTCCGGAAAAAACACCTCCCGCTCGCGCAAAAACGATGTTTAATACAGCTATGGCGGATGCCTTGTCCAGATTAAAACGAGACATGGAGTCCTAATGATCCCAAAAGGGGAGCTGGCAATTCAAACCTTAGCAATGCCTTCAGATACCAATTCTGGAGGCGATATCTTTGGGGGTTGGTTGCTGTCACAAATGGATTTGGCTGCAGGTGTATTGGCCAAACGCGTGGCCAAAGGGCGTGCCGTTACCATTGCGATTCATTCAATGGCTTTTCTCAAGCCCGTTCATGTGGGGCATTTGGTCAGTTGTTATGTCCACCTCGTTTCTGTAGGTCGAACCTCTATGACGATTGAGGTGGAAGCATGGACTGAAGATTTAAGCGATGCCAAAAAAGAAAAAGTCACTGAAGGGGCATTTGTTTTTGTAGCGATTGATGAGCATGGCAAAAGCAGAGAAGTGTCTAAATGAGTCCTTCTATGAAAAAGATCAATCAATGGATCACCACCATTGCCGGTTTTATTCAACAAGATCAAGATATTCCCACCGATTGTTATGGCAATTTTATGGATAGTCCTGAATTGGCCATCCAGATTATTGATGTGATTGAAGGGTTGGATGAGCGGCGTGTGGATGCGAATCCATCGCGTTATACGGCATGTATTTTTGTTTTAGATATTTGTGTGGCTAAACTGCAAACGGCCAGTGAATCCTCGTCAAAATTAGCTCATAAAACGTTAAATCAATTAATGTCTCGATTGGCTCAAGTCATTTGTGGTGGCAAACATAGTTTGAGTTTCTGGTTACCTATTTTGAATGCTTTTTATGAGGTGCATACAGAATTATCTGTGGAACTGAAAGATGCTTATTTGACACTTGCTAATCAAGAAAGTATTGAAACCCTGGATGATGAAGTCACTCATTTAAGCTCGATTCGTGATTTGATCACCGAATTGTCAGATTTGAGTGTGTTTGATATTGCAGAGAATTTTTTTGCTCAAAGTTATGCCATGCCCGCGGATTTTTTTATAGATTTGGTATTGGATTTATATCATATAGAAGAAGGTCATGACATTGCACTACTGACTTTGTTGCACCCTAATAGGGAAGTACGTGATGTGGTGGTTTCCACCCTTGATTCATTGATGCCCTCGATCACCTTAAGCTCAATTTCTTTGTCCCGCTTACAAATGATTAAGCATTGGTATCCTCAAGAGTACCACGCTCAATTTAATCAATGGATCACCCTGCAGCGTAAAAAAGGGGTGGTGTTTCATCGTGGACAACCTGCAAAAATCGTGCAACTAAAGGCCAGTGAAGTGGATGGTGGGGGCGCCCAGGGTGTTTTTATCCATATTCGTAAAAAGAAACAAAATCGTTTATGTGGATTATTACTTAAGTCGCATTTGGGCATCAAAGATGCTTGGATCACCCCGGAGATTACTGAAAAAGACGTCAAGCGTTATTATGAAGAAGCTTTTGACGATTCCATTGTATTGCGCTCTATTGATATGCCCTATTTAACCATGATAACCAATCATTTTTTGCATGTTACGTTGGCACAAGATGCGATGCCGGATCTTCATTTTTTAGAAATTCAAGAAGAATTAGGCCTCCAATTTCTGCCGAATGCTTTAGATGTAGCAGATTTGATGCAGCAAGTCGGGATTCAAATCAGTCCTTTTACCACCGAAACCATGCAAGCGTCTTTGCTGCGATCAAAAAAATGGCCTAAAACCAAATACTTTGTTGAATCCTGGTTTGTAGAAAATGCGATGGTGGATAAATTAGTCACTCAATGTTCTGGATTTTTAGATGGTCAAAAAATTTGTGACCTTGAACAAGCGGTTGCCAGGGTTTTTCAAGAAGAATTAGAACTGCATCGGGATCAATGGTTGTTTCATTTTTTATGGGTCACCTTATGGATGAAAGCAGGTGCGCGGCCGAGCGAGCTGATGTGGAAAGACAGTTTTATCATCGCGCATTTGATTCAATCCGGAGAGCCTTTGACCGATATTCCACTGATGCACATGATCTGTCATAAATCAGTCTTAAATAGTATTGATACCATGCATGAACGCCGTACGCACTTGAGTTGATCTTCTGTCAAGTTTGAAAATAAGCCCTTGATGACCCCTTTGGCTGCATGAAATTAGGGTGGATGAGGGGGATAATCCCATTATCTTAGGACGTAAAAAAGCTCGTTTTTATTTAGCATAAAAACGAGCTTGCATCACCACTTCATTATACAAAATTATAGTGAATACCAAACAAGATAGTATTCAAAGTAGGTACTTGCATATTGAGTGTGCCAGCAACTTTGGATGCATCTAGATTTGGAAGTAATATTTCAGCATTGCCACCCGCCAAATTTGAGCCGAATACATGCATATACGATAAAGTAAGATCTAAACTTTCACTAATCGCATATTTACCACCGACTTTGAGTTCAGGTAAAACAGCTGTATGAGAATCGCGAAGTGTACCGCCTGCATTGATATTGATGGTATTGAGCAGACTTGCATTGATGTTCCCGCTTCCTTTGAACCATAGCGTTTCAACCATCATACCTGCTTCGCCAAACAGAGAAAATTGATTGTGAGTAAAAGATAAACCACCTAAAATATCGGCGCCTAGAATGGTATTAGATCCACCACCTGCTACGGATGCGGTTAGTAACTCACTTGGCGCGCTAGTGATTGAATCACTTACGGTACTTTTTCCATAATAGCCATAGCCTGCTTCGAACATTAAGCCTAAATTGTCTCTCCATTCACGATTGGCACCAATTGCAATACGTCCACCCCATGGCTGTTTGCTAAAGCTGGCAGTGGGAGAATTATTTCCGATCGCCGACCACGTATAGTTGCCTTCAAAACTAACAAATGGCACATAAGGATGCGGTGCACTAGAAATATCGCCCATGGTGCCCGCTTGCGCAGCGCCGCTTAATAATAACAATGCTATCATTTTCATTTTCAATTTAGTCTTCCTTGTTCAAATAATATTTAAATTGGCCTATAGCTCACGGACTACCGTAAGTCACAGCACAAAACAATAACAAAGTAGATTTTTTAAATCAATCCTTTTTCAAGCAGCGTCATAGCTGGCCTAGGTTTTATCATAGTGAGCAAGATATTTTTTGCACAATTTAAGCGCATATATCGATCTTTAAAAAAACATTTCATTGAAAAAAAACATCAAGTGATCTAAAATGGATCATTAAATATGGGGGTATTATGCAATCTCAAACAGAATTTTCTTTAAAAAATATTTGTAATCAGGCTGAATACCATTATCAAAGATTGCCTAATGTTGCCAATTATATCTTTTGCAAAGCAACACACACGCTGTCTTTTAGAAATAAAAAGTTATCTCATGATCACCAACTAGACGGATGGCGTTTTTTTGTTTCAGTGCATCCGGATGACATCGATCGAGCCTGGGATGTATTGACGCCTATTCTTTTTGACAAAGATACAGGCGTTCTTAGTTTTGAATTTGTAAATTTATATGATGGTGATGATAAAAATAAGTTAAAACATCGTTATCAACTGATCATTCATACTTTTGCTGATGCGCCTTCTTCTAACCAGCAAAATATCCAATCTTTATTGAATATTTTACAACGTATAGAAAATGTTTTGCTCAACTCCGGGATTAAAAAGGCTGATGATCGGCCTAGTTCTACATGCCCAATGAAGCATTCATATTACATTTCTAGGCGCAATGTGTTCAGTAAGCTGGAGCATGCAGAATATACTTCAACGGGACAATGTTTACCCTTATCCTTACTTAAAGCACGCGATATCAATTCAGACTTTTCTTATAACCCTTATCTGCGTGATGATCCTTATGCGGCGTTTGATCTGTATACCTTCCGACGAAGCCCAACAAGTGTTACTGAATGTAAATACCATATGTTTCCCAGAAATCCATCCGATTTAACGACATTGCCTACGAATTCATGTAGTCCGGTGATCATGTCTCCCCCTGATGAGTCTTCGATAAGTGATGAGAATCTGAGTTTCAGTTTTTAAATTTGAATAGCTCATCTACGCTGGGTCAGATGAGCTATAAAAATCGGAGGCATTACATCAAGGGGAAAATCGGATAACATCAATGAACATTCCGTATTCATTTGTAAACATGTTCAAACAATGGCTTTTAGTGACATTTATTTTGATAGCAATTTGTGTGCTGGTATATCCTGTACAACGTTATTTTATTTATTTTCCTTCTAAAGAAAAACCCTCTCGTTTCCAATTTAATGCAAAAGATATGCAGGACATAGATCTACGTACCCCTGATGGCTTAGATATTTATGCCTGGTATAAACCCGCACAAGCGCATCAACCCGTCATTTTATATTTGCATGGCAATTCCGGTCATATTGGACATCGAATGTATTTAGTTCGCCAGTTTTTGGCCGAAGGGTTTGGGGTTATGTTGTTGGAGTATCGCGGATATGGAGGGAACGCTGGTCAACCCAGTGAGTTAGGATTATATATTGATGGACGAACTGCGTTAAGGTATTTACAAGCCCAACATTCAAACTCTATCGTGATCTTTGGGGAGTCTTTGGGAACAGGGGTGGCCACCCAATTAGCGTCAGAGTTTTCGCCTTGTGCTTTGATTTTACAGTCTCCTTATACGACATTAACGGCTGTAGCACGATATTTGTATCCATGGATTCCCATTGTTTTAATAGATCAATTTGATTCTTTAGCACGTATAAAAGCAATTCACGCGCCTATGTTGATTTTACATGGCAAACTGGACAAGATTGTACCGTTCGAGCAAGGGCGAATGTTGTATGCAACAGCTAATCATCCCAAACAATTGCAAATTTTTTCTGATCGAGGGCATAACGATTTGTGGGATAAGGAGTACGTATCCATTATTGAACAATTTATTCTGACTCATTGTCAGTTAGAGAAGGGCGTCCATAGAATCAATCAAACACCACACTAGCTTTTAGATCATCCTTATGTTAGGATATTCTGTGAGTGTACAAACTATGTTTTAATCAAAATGTAGATAAGATTTAATCTGAGTACGCTATTGTGGCTAAACTGTGGCTACAATTCCTGTGAACACTTTCCTGGATATCCATCATTATAACCAAAATTCAAGTGAGACCTATGAATCTTAGTGAACTAAAGCAATTGCCTATTGCTGACCTCGTTAATATTGCTCAAGAAATGGGCGTTGAGAATGTTTCTCATATGCGCAAACAAGACATTATTTTCGCCATCTTAAAAACCCATGCGTTAAAGGGAGAAGACATTTACGGTAATGGAACGGTACAAATCATTACGGAAGGTGGCTTTGCTTTTTTACGTTCTTCTGATGCATCTTATTTGGCAGGCCCTGATGATATTTATGTATCGCCCAGTCAAATTCGTCGATTTGGCTTGCGTACTGGGGACACCATTTCTGGTAAAATTCGTCCTCCTAAAGACAGTGAGCGGTATTTTGCGTTATTAAAAGTAGATGAAATCAATTACGATTCTCCAGAAAATGCCAAACGTAAAATTTTATTTGAAAACTTAACGCCTTTGTTTGCGTCTGAGCGTTTGGTCATGGAGCAGGGCAATGGTAGTACGGAAGATTTGACGGCAAGAGTGGTTGATTTGTGTGCGCCCTTTGGTCGTGGTCAGCGTGGTTTGATTGTGGCGCCTCCAAAAGCAGGTAAAACACTCATGCTGCAAAATATTGCGCATTCGATTGAAAAAAATTATCCAGATATTTTCTTAATTGTATTGTTAATCGACGAGCGTCCTGAGGAAGTCACGGAAATGCAACGCTCAGTGAAAGGAGAGGTTGTTGCCTCTACGTTTGACGAGCCTGCAACACGTCACGTTCAAGTGGCGGAAATGGTGATTGAAAAAGCCAAACGTTTGGTCGAACACAAACGCGATGTGGTTATTTTATTAGATTCCATCACCCGATTGGCGCGTGCTTATAATACCGTTATTCCTTCTTCTGGAAAGGTATTAACAGGCGGTGTGGATGCAAATGCCCTGCAACGACCAAAGCGTTTGTATGGTGCGGCGCGAAATATTGAAGAAGGCGGTAGTTTAACCATTATTGCAACTGCAATGGTCGATACCGGCTCGAAAATGGACGAAGTGATTTACGAAGAGTTCAAAGGTACAGGGAACATGGAAATCCACCTCAGTCGTAATATCGCAGAACGGCGTGTCTTTCCAGCCATCAATATCAATCGTTCTGGTACGCGTCGTGAAGATTTATTATTGAGTCCTGAAGATCTACATCGTACTTGGATTTTACGCAAAATATTACAATCCATGGACGAGTGTGATGCGATCGAATTCTTGATCGAGCGGATGAAAACGCACAAAACCAATGCTGAATTTTTTGATGCTATGAAACGTCAAGAATAAGGCGTTGTCACAATGAAATATGCCGATCTACGTGATTTCATTGATCAGTTAGAACATCGTCATCTATTGAAGCGAATCGATTATCCTGTTTCGCCCAATCTGGAGATGACGGTGATTTCCGATCGTGTATTACGCGATGAGGGTCCTGCCTTATTATTTACCCATCCTAAAGACTATCAGATTCCTGTATTGACCAATTTGTTTGGTACAGTAGAGCGCGTGGCTTTGGGCATGGGTGAAGAACAAATCAGCGCTTTGCGTGAAGTGGGCGTATTATTAGCCACATTGAAAGAACCAGAGCCTCCAAAGGGTTTGAAAGATGCTTGGCAAAAACTCCCTCTTTTAAAGCAAGCACTGCATATGGCGCCGAAATATGTCAGCAATGCGGTGTGCCAAACGCATGTGTTTGAGGGCGAAGAGGTTGATTTGACGGCTTTGCCGATTCAGACCTGTTGGCCTGAAGATGCCGGACCTTTGATCACTTGGGGGTTGGTGACCACCAAAGGTCCCCATCAGGACCGAGAAAATTTGGGTGTATACCGCCAGCAAGTCTTATCCAAAAATCAATTGATCATGCGATGGTTGTCGCATCGCGGCGGTGCTTTGGATTATCTTGCGTGGCAAGAAGCTTATCCCGGAGAACGCTTTCCGTTGGTGGTGACATTAGGTGCTGATCCAGCTACTATCTTGGCTGCTGTGACGCCCATTCCTGATTCTTTATCTGAATATGCGTTTGCTGGATTGCTACGAGGACAACGGTCTCAATTGGTCCGTGCTATCGGGTCGGATCTCCATGTGTCTGCTAATGCTGAAATTATATTAGAAGGCTACCTTGAGCCTGGCATGACTGCCCCAGAAGGTCCTTTTGGTGATCACACGGGTTATTATAATGAAGTAGAATCCTTTCCTGTGTTTACGGTGGAACGGCTAACGCATCGTGATAAGCCTATATATCACAGCACGTATACTGGTCGCCCACCTGATGAGCCTGCTATCTTGGGAATGGCTTTGAATGAAGTATTTATTCCTTTATTGCAAAAACAATATCCTGAAATTGTTGATTTTTATTTACCGCCCGAAGGGTGTTCTTATCGATTGGCTGTGGTGACGATTAAAAAACAATATCCGGGACATGCCAAACGTATCATGATGGCGGTTTGGTCTTATTTACGTCAATTTATGTATACCAAATTTGTGATCGTTTGTGATGAAGACATCAATGCACGACATTGGCCGGATGTGATTTGGGCCATCACCACGCGAGTCGATCCAACCCGTGATACGGTCATGATGGACAACACCCCCATTGATTATTTGGATTTTGCTTCTCCTGTATCGGGATTAGGATCAAAAATGGGGATCGATGCCACCAACAAATGGCCTGGGGAGACACAGCGAATCTGGGGACACTCCATTTCCATGGATCCTCGAGTGGAAGAACGCGTGAATGCTTATTGGTCTGATTTGGGTCTCACATGAGTCAACCAACCGAAGCGAGCCTTGTCGCAATCAAGCGTTTGAATCACACCATCTGGTCTTACAGATTGAAGCCAGAGCATTATATTGCGTATCAAGCTGGCCAATACTTGCAAATGCATTTGCCAGACAGTATGCCTTATTATTCTATTGCAAATGCCCCATCTTCCGGGGCCTATTATGACGTGCATATTCGACAAAGCAGCGCACAGCTTGCGCCCTTGTGGGCGTTGGGTCAATCCGTGACGTTGTCTTTGCCTTATGGCCAATGCGATCTCAGCCATTTGCAGCCTCAAAAACCCATTCTTTTTTTGGCTGCGGGCACGGGGTTTGTTCCTATTCGCGCCATGATTGAACAATTGTTATATCAGTCTGATACTCGACGAATAGCACTGTATTGGGGCGTTGCCAACGCAGATGATTTGTATGATCACACCAGCCTGGATAATTGGCAGCATGCTTTACCCCGATTTCGATATATTCCACATATTGCTCAATTTCACCAGCCTGGCTTGATCACCCGAGTTTTAGCGGATCATCCCAATGATTTGAAAGATTGGCAAATTGTCATGGCCGGTCCATTTGATTTGATGTATCTCATGCGTGATATTTTATTAGAACGCGGATTGATGCGCCAAGATCTTTTCTCAGATGCCTTTGAATTTGAGTAACATAGCCTTCATCATTTAGGAGTTTATCATGGAAACATTATATCAACTGCTGGGTCTACTGGGTGCGGGATTGGTCATTTGGTTATTGTATCGCACCATCAAATCCCGGCCCAATCAATTTTCTCGTGAACATCTCAGTAAGAGTTTTTCAACGATGGGGGTTTTGGCCGTTCTTTTAATAGGCTTTGTGGCACTGCTGGTGATGATAGTTCGTCATTCTTAATGACCAGAACGTCCGCGTACATACCGTCCGTTTTGATGGACGAGATATTGGGTGATTTGAGGATTAGTAATTTCTTGTGGATCACTGTCTTTGAGCAATAATGGTTCTTGTACATAGGTTTGTTGGGCACTATTATCCACCAACAAGCGGTACCAAGGATGTTGGGTTGCAAACAAATGCTTGCTGGCTTGAGGGTTATAGCGTCCAGACGCCTGAAACAACGGATCAATATCAATCACCACTGCACGATAGCCTTGATGTTGATGAATCACCTGATCACCGATATTGAATTTGGCCACTTTAATGGGTTCAAAGAGCGTCATAAATGTCATACACCTAAGTCTCGTTACTATAGATATCGGATGATGACGCCAATTCTTGAATGTTTAATCTTAAAATGACTCTGTCTTTGCTAATAAAATTAACAGTTTGATCGTTTTGTGGTATAATGTTTTTTTGTTTGAAGAGAGAGGCGCGCTATGAATCATAGAAATGAGTTGGATCAGCATACGGAAACAGAAGATACATTGAGTGAACTTCAATGCCCAACAAAAACATGGTTGTTTCAACGCTTTACTCCGCATAAAGTACATCCTATGCAAGAATCTGTATCTGGATATAAACGTCCTGGGCTAAAACATTCGAATGCAAAAAATAATCAAGAATTTTTTACAGGTAAATGGCTGGGACACTTATTTTCTATAAATAACAAAACAGGCAGTGAAGCAGAAGTAACTTCTAAACTGTTTCAAAAAAATAGGACTAAAGTTGAAGAAACGCCTGCTCCTACGCCTTAAGATCTGCTGATACTTATCGATAGATTCCGCGGACAAGCCGCGGGAAGTAGTCTGCGCATTGCCTACGTTCCGCGGCTTGTCCGCGGCATCTATAGTCGATGGAGGATCGTAGCCATGCACCATAAGAATTTTTGGATTTTTAAAATATGATGGTATTCTGATATTAAAATCTTTTCTATGATCCCAAATGAATCTAATCTATTTTGTCCTAGGAGTTCTGATGTGTACAGAAGTTGCTGCCGGTGGATCTATTGTTTTAATCGCTGATCCTCAAGTCTTGGCCATTCCTGTGGGACAGAGCACTGAGCCCCTGGTTGATCTGACGCAACAAACCGTTATTGCCTATGGCCCTTCTCCAGAAATTCCTAATAACCAAGATTATATGTTTTTGCGTCAAACCGTCTACGACAAATTAGTAGCGGCCCAACAACATTTACCACCGGGGTATCATTTTTGTTTGTATGAAGGGTATCGAAGTTTGCTGTTACAAAAAATGATTTTTGATCAACATTTTGCTAATAATCAAGCAAGATATCCGGAAGAAACATTCGACGTTATTTTTCAGGAAACCATCAAATTGGTATCGCCTGTGATCAACCAAGATGGATCAGATAATGTGCCGCCTCATTCGACTGGATCAGCCATTGATGTGTACCTGATTGATGATCAAGGACAACCCTTTGACATGGGCATTCACCCAAAAGATTGGATGCAAGATGCCGGCGGAGTGTTGTCTTTGACCGACTCAACGGTCATTTCCGATGCTGCAATAAAAAATCGCCGCATTATGTCTGATGCATTAAGTGCAGTTGGTTTTGTCAATTATCCTACAGAGTATTGGCATTGGTCTTACGGTGATCGCTATTGGGCGTTTGTGACCCAACAGCCCCAATCCATCTATGATCAGATCAGATAAAAAACTGCCAATATGCCCTCATCGCCCTTTGGGCGCCTTTTTCCTTTGACGGCGATATGAACCGAGTTTGATATACGCTGCATATTAGCTATACTATTCATACCAAAAATATTTTTGGCCATGTGTTTTCAGAGCTATTGTTTTCATGTTATCTGAATTGGTAATGACTTCATTTGGAGCATATATGACTTCGACAACAGGTTTATTTAAAGCGGCGGCCAAATTGGCTGTGAGTACGGCGCGCATCACCGATCATGTAGTAACTAAGCCCATTAAATGGTCAAAAACACAGCATCCATGGTATCCTTTTGAAGCTAGTATTGAAATAGACAAGACTCCTATCAACTTGAAATTAAGACTCAATGATTTTCCTGAAGAGATACTCTACACCGTGGTTCTCGAACACCCTGATAATACGATGGAAGAAATAGATGAATGGAATTGTTTTCGAGACAATTGGGAAAAACCAGGGTCAAGTTATACGCCTAAGTAAACGAGTAGGCCCTTCTGGGCCTGTACATTAATTCCTAAAGACCAGCGCTTTTATTGTTGGATTCATCGATGTGTTCTTTGTTGAGCATGTCTGGTGGTTTCGGGCCTTCTATTTTAGCGGCTATTTTTGGCGCTTCAGTGCCATGCAACGAGTTTAAAGGGGGTATTGGGCGTTGGTGTTCGTATACAGGATGTTGTGGATCGGCATGTTCTTTTCCCTTTTCATCATTGTGTATAATTCTTTGATGTAAACCATAAGCTTCGTTGATTTGTGGATTAGTTTTGACAGCACTTTCACTGATTGAAGGTGCGGGTTCACCTCTAGCTATTCTTTCTTTTCGCTTTTCCTCTAATGCTTCCAAACTAAGGCCGTTTTTATGCACATGTTTATCTCTTGGCGCAAGGCTTTTTTTTGTTTCTAAATCAGTCATGGCCTCTCGAGCAATTTCTTTTGTTTCTGATCGAAGTTCATGAAGAAATTTGTCTTTTTTCTTTTCATAATTGGGGCTATTTTTATCTCCGATGATACCGGATAGCTGCCCTGACTTCGCCATGTGATCACCTTGGTATAATGTTCTATTATACGAATAACGCACTTGATTGTTATTGAATTCGTCTTTAGACGTTCGTTTTACCGCATCTTGACTGCGTAAGGAGCTATCAGCTTCTTTCATGGATTGATTAAATAGAATCTCCCCCATTTTGTGTGCGGTAGTCGTACGTATGACGCCTGTAGCCAATAATTTGGGGCTAACAAATTTATTGAACATGATACATATACCTCTAGTATAGCTATATAACTATAATATTAGCACATATTTTTATCATGATGAGGGGAGAGGGCGGATCTAGGGAAAACCTGGGGGTAAGGAATCAGATTCCGCGCATAAAGCGCGGAACGTAGGTATTTATAATTAATCTGCTTGTTGCATCAACTCTTCTAAACGCGCTTTTTCTTCTTCTCTTAGCGTTAAAATATCATATCCTGTAGGCGTTACTAGGATCGTATGTTCCCACTGTGCGGACAATTTACGATCTTTGGTGACTGCAATAGACCAGCCCTCTTTATCCAGATGTTTTACCTCAGGACGTCCCTGGTTGATCATAGGTTCTATGGTGAACGTCATGCCTTCTTCTAGGACTGGACCGGTTCCTGCAACGCCATAATGGGTGATTTGGGGCTCTTCGTGCATGCGCAATCCAATACCGTGACCACAATATTCACGTACGACCGAATAGTGATTTTGAGTGGCATAGGTTTGGATGGCATGACCAATATCGCCTACGGTGGCTTTGGGTTTGACCACGGCAATGCCTTTATAAAGACATCGTTGGGTGACATCCACCAATCGCTGCGCGTGTGCTGCCACTTCACCGATACAAAACATTTTACTGCTGTCACCGTAATAGCCTTCGTGAATCACGGTAATATCCACATTGACAATATCGCCTTTTTTCAGTGTTTGCTTGGCGGAAGGCATCCCATGACAAATGACATGATTCAATGACGTATTCACACTATAAGGATAGCCATATTGTCCTTTGCTGCCCGGAATAGCTTTGAGGGTATTGCGAATGTAGTCTTCACAAAACGTATCAATCTCCATGGTGGTGATGCCGGGTACGATGATCTCAGAAACAGCTTCAAGGACCTGAGCCGTCATTCGTCCGGCGATACGCATTTTTTCTATTTCTTCTGGCGTTTTGATGGAAATCATTGGGACTACCTCATCGGTTAATTTGTGCCATGCTTTTGTCGGTAATTATCCAGGAAACGAGCGATTTTACCAATGGCATGTTTTAAATCATCAGCGTGAGGTAAAAAAACCACACGAAAATGGTCATGATCAGGCCAATTAAACCCGGTACCTTGTACAATCAAGACTTGCTCTTCAGCAAGGAGTTGATACACAAAGTCGCGATCATTTTTAATAGGATATAATTTGGGGTCTAATTTAGGGAAAAGATACAAAGCAGCTTTGGGTTTGACACAGCTGACGCCAGGAATAGACGTGAGCAAGTCATAAGCCAGATCACGCTGCGCAAGCAACCGACCTCCGGGTGCCACGAGACTATCGATGCTTTGGTAGCCTCCTAATGCCGTTTGAATAGCGTATTGTCCTGGTACATTCGAACACAAACGCATGGAGGCCAGCATGTCTAAGCCAGCGATGTAATCGCGTGCGTGAGCCTTTTCTCCAGAAACCACCATCCATCCAGCTCGATACCCACAGGCACGGTAATTTTTAGACAGTCCATTAAACGTGATGCACAACACATCATCTGCCAAAGAAGCGATGGCCGTATGTTGAGCCGTGTCATAGAGTGTTTTGCTATAGATTTCGTCTGCAAAAATAATGAGTTGATGTTGGCGTGCAATTTCAACGAGCTCTTGAAGCATGGCAACGGAATACAATGCTCCAGTAGGATTATTGGGGTTGATGATCACCATAGCTCGGGTGTTGGAGGTGATTTTAGCGCGAATATCATCAAGATCTGGCATCCACTCCGCTTGTTCATCGCAGATATAATGAATGGGACGTCCACCGGATAAACTCACCGCTGCAGTCCATAAAGGATAATCGGGCGCAGGAATCAATACTTCATCGCCATTATTCAACAAGGCATTCATGCTCATGACAATCAATTCTGAAGCTCCATTGCCGATATAAATATCGTCAATAGTGACGCCTGTCACTTGCTGCTGTTGCATCTCATGCATAATCGCTTTACGTGGCGCAAACAACCCTTTGGAATCACTATAAGCAGAGGCAGAATGCATGTTTAAAATCATGTCTTGTATCAGCTCGGCCGGGGGCTCAAAGCCAAAAATGCCTAAATTACCAATATTTAGTTTAATTATTTTTTGTCCAGACTCTTCCATTTGCTTGGCTTTTTCTAGGACAGGGCCACGAATATCGTAGCAAACGTCTTTAAGTTTGTCTGATTTATAGATGGTTTGCACAATGTGTTTCCTCTTTTGAGATTGGGATTGTAGCTTAAAATCAGAAAAAAAGCATGTGTTTTGAAGTTGTTCTTTTTTTACTCGAAACGAATTTATGTTATATAATATAATCAATGTGGTTTTAAATGAGACTAAAATACAAAGTAAACCCAGAGAGTTAGTTTAATCTATTTTTGTATGATTTATAAAAATCTGCAGCGCAAATTCTTCCTGGTACGAGAATAGACTTGGTGTCTGACAAGGCGCATCAAAGTGCATTGTCCAAAGTGATTGATGACTTTTATGATCCCAAAAATCCTGCTGCTGTATTTCGTTCTATTTTATCGGATCAATTTGGTTCTGATGACGATAGCAATACGAGCAGTCCCGAAAATAGTCATCGAGGATCCCCTAGCTCTCATTAGAAATGGACTTTTTAATCCACTCGAATATTCAAAAATTGCCAAGGATCGGTCAAATCAAGTTGATCGAGTTGTTCGGGAAATAGCGTGCCTCTGTTTTGTAAAGGCGTCCAGTCGGTATAATATCCGGCCACCTTACCCAGGTATGGGGTGGCGATGTCCATGATAAAGGCATAGTCCATGTCTTCTGCCTCTACTAGCCCGCGGTCAGGATGTTCAATGGCCCAAATCATACCGGATAATACCCCGGCAACCACTTGCAGGCTGGTGGCATTATTGTAAGGCGCAAGGGCGCGTGCTTCTTGTACCGTTAATGTAGAGCCAAACCAGTATGCGCCTTTTGAATTTCCCATCAATAAAACGCCTAATTCGTCAGTACCGTTGACGATTTCATTAAAAATAATCCGTTTATGTTTTTGGGTTTTCCACTCGGTGCCCCCCATTTCCATAAGAGACAACACCGCATCTGGGCAAGCACAATACGCATAATGCACGGTGGGCCTGTATTCGACTTGGTCGCCTTTTTTTAGAGTGAGATAATTAGAAAGAGAAATGGTTTCAGGGTGAGTGATTAAAAACCCATGAATAGGTCCCAAGCTTGGTGTCCAAGATCGTACACGTGTACTGGCACCAGGCCGTGCTAAATAAATCGCACATTTTGGCCCAACGTCATGGCGATGGGCATCAGGAGGCCAATGCGTCTCATGGGTGCCCCATCCCAACTCTGCGGGTTGCAATCCTTCATCAATCAAGGCATCAACGGACCAAGTATTGACAAATTCTCCAGGTAATTTGGGTTTATTGGTGATCTGCGTATCACGCTCAGCGACATGAATGGCTTTGATGTTCAGCTGTTGCGCCAAGGCCGCCCATTCTTGTGATGTTTGGGGAATTGAAATAGACAATGTATTGTCGGCTGCCATTTTTAATAAGGCTTGTTTGACAAAGTGAGAGGCCAGACCAGGATTGGCCCCATGCGCCATGATAGCTGTTTTTTTTACTTTGCCTTTGAGTTTTAACGTGTTTTCACGCAACATATAATTGGTCCGATCGGCCAATGCCATGTTTTTCTTGAAAAAATTTTCTCGCCATGGTTCGATAGACGTATCCATATACAAGGCATCTTTTTGATTGCACAGTTCAATAAGCGATGCGCTGGAAATATTAAAGGCTAGATTAATGACAAAATCGCCATGGTGTATCTGCTTCCCAATAATGTCTAAGTAATTGTTTGATCCAATTTCTTGTAACTGAAAGGCCACATCAAATTCTTTCGCGATTTTAAGCCCAGAGTCATCCCCGGCAATGATCGTAATTTGGGTGCTTTTTATATCAAAATGATCAAAAATGAGCGGCAATAGCGCCCGACCTATGCTACCAAATCCTAAAATAAGAATACGATGCTGAAAGGGTCTTTTTTTAAGAGAAGAAGGTTTCATAGCCTATCCTTGGTTGAAAAACACATTCAAAACGTCAATAACTCGTGGTATAAAATATAGAATTGAATTGAGCAAAAAGCAATTTTCTTTAATGGCCTGTTACATAAGAGAGCAATCTATGATCATTCGACGAGCAAATGAGCGGGGTAGAACACAAACAGCGTGGTTAGACAGTTACCATGCGTTTTCTTTTGCAGAGTATCATGACCCCCTATGGATGTCATTTGGACCTTTACGGGTGATCAACGACGATGTCATCGCACCTAATGGGGGATTTTCGATGCATTCGCATCGTGATATGGACATCATGACCTATGTTATTAGCGGCGAATTGGCCCATAAAGACAATATGGGAAATGGCACCCTGATTCGGCCTGGAGAAATTCAACGCATGTCGGCTGGAACTGGCGTGAAACATAGCGAGTTTAATGCGTCAGCAACGACCCCGTTGCATTTATTACAAATTTGGATTGAACCTCAGACGCTAGGATTGCCACCTGGATATGAGCAAAAAGAGATAAAAAAGCGAGAGAATGAATGGGTGTTGATTGGTTCAGACCAAGAACACGCTGATGCCGTTTTGGTACACCAAAGATTGAATCTCTATGTGGCCTATCTAAACACATCGCATATTTTGAAGCATACGATGCAAAAACCCAGAGGATGGATACAAGTCATTAAAGGACAAATCACTATCAATGACATCCTTTTTTCTCAAGGGGATGCAGTAGGTTTTCTGGATGAAACAGAGATATTGATTACTGGGATACAAGATTCTGAATTATTATTGTTTGAGATGGGAAACAAGTAGTGATTGACCTTGATTACGCCTGCGGCGGCGTTAAGGGAATACCTGAATTGTTGAAAATTTTTTCTTTTTGCACTACTGTGAATAGATAGTACTTACATTGATTTACTTCAAGGAGCACCATAATCGTGCTGAATCCAAATTCAATGTTTTATCGCTTATCTACCATCTTCCACGCTTTTAAAGCACTGTTTCGTTTATCTCCCAAAGAAGTGGAGGATTATATAAAATCGTATGACATTTACGAGTGCGATTGGGTGCACGGTCAAGCGATGAAAGGGACTGAGGCAGTTGATTACCAAGAAGTAAAAGCGCATATTTTGGATTTTTATGAAGTCATCAATCATCTTTGTGCCATTGGTGAAGTGGAAAAAATGTATATTCCGCCTGCTTTGGATTTATCCAAAAACATCATCAACAATCAACTCCTATTTGAAAAGAAATTTGCACAGTTATTAGACTTAAAGCGCGGGGATAAAGTATTTGAATTGGGTTGTGGCAAGGGGCGTGTTGCAGCGCATCTTGCCTCTGAGATGGGTGTTGAGATCACGGGCATTAATATTGATCAAGGCCAATTAGATAATGCTATGGCCTTTGCAAAACATAACAAACTGTCTGAGCAATGCCTGTTTCTCAATATGGATTTTAACGAACTGCCTTTCCCTTTTGCAGATGATTCTTTTGATGCGATTTATGAAATTCAAGCTTTATCTCTGTCGAGAGATTTGGGCAAATTGTTTCAAGAATTGTATCGTATTCTAAAACCCGGCGGGAAAATCTCGTTATTAGAATGGGTCCGCTTGCCTAACTACGACGAACACAACCCCTATCATGCAGAACTGATGCATAAAGTGAAGCCATTGATTGGTGCGATTGGCACGCCCTCTCCCTCAGAGTATGAAGCCGCACTACGCCATGCCGGTTTTGAGGTATTGGTCAGTGAAGATCCTGGGGTTAATCATTCTCAAGAACCTTTGATTCATAAAGCCAGTCATTCTTTTGATAAACTGGTACCCTTTGTTCGTATTTTAGTGACTTTACATATCATTCCCAAACATTTTGTGCCTTTGTTTGCGCGATTGCAAAAAAACACGGAAGCACTGTGCGAAGCCGATCGATTAGGGTTGATCACGACGTGTTATCATGTGGTGGCGCAGAAGAACAGCGTGTTTTAGTATGTGGCCATGAGAGAGTTTGGTTTTCTTGCAAAGGCATTAGATTCCGCGCATCAAGCGCGGAACGTGGAAATTTGATTAAAACATGTTTGCTATATGTACGGAGAAAAATACTTAGTAGCCGAAGGCTATTTGCGATGCTCTGCGATCATCGTTCAATTGTTCGTCTGTTACGTTAAGGAATCCATATCTACTTAATGAATTGATCTGTAGATCGCGTTCTATGGAGTTGAGCTTGGTCATTAAGCTCGAAAGTATGAACATTGTTAAAGATCCCATCAAAGCCGCTTTGGCCACCGTCAAAATAGCCAATCCACATACAGCAGCTCCAAGACACGCACTTCCAAATACAAAAGCTACGTGTAGCGCACGTGTTACTCTTGAATTGAAATCTTGTTGTTCTCTGAGTGAGTATTGTGGGGGTGAATATTGTGATTTTTTTTGTAAGATCATCAACGGAACAATAAGAAGAGCTCCGCCTAATGCACATGCTCCTACTACCGTTGCCAAAGAACTAGTTGCCAACACGCTGCTACCCAAATAAGCGGACATAGGTGCGCCTATCAAAACATTCTTTGCGCTGCTTAGGGCACCCTTTGCTATATCAAATGCTATATGGGTGTTTGTTTTATAAGGAAAGAATTTGGTCATTAATAGCCTCGTATTTGGTAAAATAAGATTAAAGTGGTTCATTATAAAACATTTGGGAAGGAACGCAACAGAATATGTAACCACATTTTAGCTTTGACCACTGTCTTATTATGTTGTCATGTTGTTTGGTGATTTTTGAGTTAAGAATGTGGTGGACAATGAAATTCAATGGCAGTTTGATGGTCGCTAGAGAGTGATTGTAACGTCACGGGAAACTTCCACAAGGCATAAATGTGTTTTAAGACGTCGCTGGTGGTGTGGGGATCGAGCGGCATCTGGTTGTATTGGGTGTGATGCAAAGTCAAACCACGACTTTCTTCTAGATCCACACCAAATACTTGGATATCTGGTTCCATCTGGCTGAGGTTGTATTGATTGGATAAGGCGCTACGAACCTGTTGATACCCGTCATCGTCATGAATAGCGCCAATATGCAATTGCGGGTGATTGACATCATCGACCAGTTGAAACAATTTTAAATCGCGCATGATCTTAGGCGATAAAAATTGGGCAATAAAACTCTCATCTTTATAATGACGCATGGCGGAGTCCATACTTTGCAGCCAATTGGTATGGGCCAATTCAGGAAACCAATGGCGGTCTTCAGCGCTGGGATTTTCTGCAATACGCCGGATATCTTGCATCATATGATAGCCCAGGGCATAAGGATTGATGCCGGAAAAATGGGGGCTGTTGTAGCCAGGTTGTAGGATGACGGAGGTGTGAGTTTGGAGAAATTCTAGCATGAATTCGTCCGTGACCAAATGTTCATCATACAATGCATGCAACAACGTATAATGCCAAAAACAAGCCCAGCCTTCATTCATCACTTTGGTTTGTTTTTGGGGGTAAAAATATTGGGCTATTTTGCGCACAATGCGTACAATTTCGCGTTGCCAGGGTTCCAGCAGTGGTGCATGTTTTTCAATAAAATATAAAATATTTTCTTGAGGCTCGGTCGGGAATTTCTTTTTTTGATGGGCCTCTGGCATGTCTTTGCTTTTAGGAATAGTGCGCCATAATTCGTTGACTTCCGATTGCAAATAGGCTTCACGCGTTTGCTGGCGAATTTTTTCTTCCTGAATCGATAAAGGCGCTGGGTGTTGATAGCGATCAACCCCATAATTCATGATGGCATGGCAAGCATCTAAAACCACTTCCACTGCTGCGATGCCATGACGTTCTTCACATTCGTTGATGTAGTGCTTGGCAAATACCAAATAATCAATGATGGCATCGGCGGATGTCCACATTTTAAATAGATAATTCGACTTAAAAAAAGAATTATGCCCATAACAAGCATGTGCAATGACCAACGCCTGCATGGCCATGGAGTTTTCTTCCATAAGATAAGACACACAAGGGTTAGAATTAATCACTAATTCGTAGGCAAGCCCCATATGCCCGCGTTGATACTTTTTTTCGACAGAGACAAAATGCTTGCCAAAAGACCAGTGGGTATAGTTGATTGGCATACCCACAGACGCATAGGCATCGATCATTTGTTCGGCAGAAATCATTTCAATTTGGTTCGGATAGGTATCTAATTTAAAATCTTTGGCCAATCGTCCGATTTCGCGATCATAGTCGGCAATCAATTCAAAGGTCCATTCGGAACCGGTAGATAACGGTTTTTTCTTCATACCGTTTTCCTTTTAAAGAGTTCTCGAAATACTGGATAAATATCTGCAACTTTATCAATACTTTGCATGGCAAAATTAGCATGCTGGCTCGCCAAATGGGTGTAGCCTTCCCATAAACTTTGATGATTGCGGGGCATGATTTCTACATACGCAAAATATTGGAGTAGGGGGATGAGTTTTTCTTGCAGTAACGCTGTACATTGGGGTGAGTCTGCATTCCAATTATCCCCATCAGATGCTTGCGCCACATAGATGTTCCACGCATTTGGATTGAAGCGTGTTTCAATGGTATGGTGGAGCAATTCTAAGGCACTGGACACCACCGTTCCTCCGGTTTCACGAGAATAAAAGAAATCTTGTTCGGAGACTTCTTTGGCGGAGGTATGATGTCGAATGAACACTAATTCTATTTTGGCATAAGAGCGCTGTAAAAATAGGTACAATAGAATGAAAAAACGTTTGGCAATGTCTTTTTTGACGTCATCCATAGATCCCGAGACATCCATGATACAAAACATCACAGCTTGCGTGGTGGGTGCTGGAATTTTAATCCGATGATTATATCGTAAATCAATGGTGTCTAGAAAAGGGATAGCATTGCTGCGCTTTTTTAAGTGCTCTATGTGGTCTAAGGCTTGTTGGATTTTGTCGGGCTCACCAGACGTTTGGGCTTGTTCGTAGTGTGTTTCTGCTTCTTGCAAACGACGCTTGAAGATGGCAGATAGCGCCACACGCCGGCCTGTGGCTTGACGCATGGAGCGTAATATATTGATATTGGTTGGAATGCCTGTGGCAGTGAGACCAGCCCGTACGGTTTTGAAGGTATTGAGCTGAGCAAGTTCTTTTTTGACCAAATCCGGTAACTCTAAGTCTTCAAAATAATATTCCAAAAATTCGTCACGCGTGAGCTCAAAAATAAAGGCATCTTCCCCTTGGCCACTGTTGCTTGCGTCGCCATCTCCTGAACCTTGGCCATTGTCTTGGGGTGGGCGTTCAATCGTATCCCCCGTATTATACTGTTCATTTCCCGGTAAGACGTGGTGCCTGATCCCACCTGAAGTATGTTGAAACATAGGTTCAGCAATGTCTTTGGCAGGGATGACGACTTGTTCTCCCTGATCAATATTGGTGATGCTTCGTTTGCCAATGGCATCAAAAACAGCTTTTTTGAGATGATCTTTATAGCGCAACATAAACCGCCTGCGGTTTACCGCACCTTTGTGGCGAGTATTTCTCCGATCAATGAATTGGGTCATGATGGGTTCTCAATCATTGTGATTTTCGGACACGTAAATACCATTCGCAGAGTAATCGAACTTGTTTACGCGTATATCCTTTTTCTACCATGCGTGAGATAAATTCTTCGTGTTTTTTCTTATCATCTTCCGATGATTTGGCATTAAAAGAAATCACGGGCAGCAAGTCTTCTGTATTAGAAAACATCTTTTTTTCAATGACTGTTTTGAGTTTTTCATAGCTGTTCCATTTGGGATTGGATCCGTGGTTGTTAGCACGAGCACGCAACACAAAATTCACAACTTCATTTCTGAAATCTTTGGGATTAGAAATACCGGCTGTTTTTTCAATTTTTTCTAGATCCGCATTCAGTGCGGCACGATCAAAAATTTCACCGGTGTCAGGGTCGCGATAATCTTGATCTTGAATCCAAAAATCGGCATAGGTAATGTAACGGTCAAAGATATTTTGACCGTATTCTGAATACGACTCCAAATACGCTGTTTGAATTTCTTTTCCAATAAATTCGACATATTTGGGGGATAAAAATTCTTTGATGAAATTCAGATATTTCTCTTGGATTTCAGGAGGAAATTGTTCTTGCTCGATTTGCCGTTCTAAGACATAGAGCAAATGCACTGGATTGGCAGCAATTTCGCTTTGATCGAAATTAAATACTTTGGAGAGAATTTTGAAAGCAAAACGGGTAGAAATACCATTCATTCCTTCATCCACGCCGCCAAAATCCCGATATTCTTGATAGGATTTGGCTTTGGGATCGGTGTCTTTTAAACTTTCGCCATTATATACCCGTAATTTGGAATAAATGCTCGAATTTTGTGGCTCTTTAAGACGGGTTAAAACAGAAAATTGGGCCAGCATATTAAGACTGCCGGGTGCGCAAGGTGTTTTCACCAATGAACTAGAGTCCAATAATTTTTGATAAATTTTAGTTTCTTCAGACACTCGTAAACAATAAGGTACTTTGACAATATTAATCCGATCAATAAATGCTTCATTGTTTTTATTGTTACGGAATGTTTGCCATTCAGATTCATTGGAGTGCGCGAGGATGATTCCTTCGAAAGGAATCGAAGACAAGCCTTCAGTGGGATTATAGTTGCCTTCTTGGGTTGCCGTCAGCAAAGGATGCAATACTTTGATGGGTGCTTTGAACATTTCCACAAACTCTAATAAACCGCGATTCGCGCGGCATAACCCGCCTGAGAAACTATATGCATCGGGATCATTTTGGGAAAAGTCTTCTAATTTTCGAATATCAATTTTACCGACTAGAGAGGAGATATCTTGATTGTTTTCATCACCAGGTTCGGTTTTGGCGATGGCAATTTGTTTCATCCGAGATGGCTTGACTTTGATGACTCGAAATTGACGAATGTCGCCATTGAATTCTTGCAACCGTTTGATGGCCCATGGTGACATGACATAACGAAGATGACGTTTCGGAATACCGTAGTGTTCCGCCAAAATAGGCGCATCTTCCTCTGCAAATAAAGACAAAGGAGATTCATACACGGGTGAGCCTTTGATGGCATAAATGGGCATTTTTTCCATGAGATCTTTGAGCTTTTCTGCCAAAGAGGATTTGCCACCGCCTACAGGGCCTAAGAGATAAAGTACTTGTTTTGTTTCTTCAAGACCTTGTGCGGAATGTTTTAAAAACCCAATGATCTGTTCAATCGGTTCTTCCATCCCAAAAAAATCATTAAAAATAGGGTAATGTGAGATGACTTTATTAGAAAAAATACGAGACAGTACGGGATCGTGCCGCGTGTCGATTTCTTCAGGTTGGCCAATCGCCATTAAAAGGCGTTCTGCAGGGTTGGCGTATGCGGATGAGTCGGTTTTACATAACTCCAAGTAGTCATCCAGACTCATTTCTTCTTCTTTGTTATTTTCATAACGTCGTGAATAACCATCTAAAAAATCTTGGGTGCTCATAGTAAATTCCTTTGACATAAGATGCATTACGAACACAATCTACTACCAGTATAGAACGAATTCCAATAGAATGAATAAATGAGTGAAAAATTTGTCCTATATTCTGAATGGAGCCGCCATGTCTACTCCCACGATTTACTTGAAAGACTATCAACCACCAAATTTCACAGTAGCTACGACGTCCTTGAGCTTTGATCTTTATGAAGATCACGCGTTGGTGCATAACGACATGCATATGCAGCGCCAACATCCAGGAGAGTTGCGTTTGTTCGGAGATGAGTTGCAGTTAGAAGGCGTGTGGGTCAATGATCAACCCTTGACGGCTACTCAATATCGTTTGGATGGCAGTGATTTGGTGATTGCATCGTTGCCGGATGACTGTCGCTTAAAGATAGCAACTCGTATTTTTCCGCAAAATAATACCGAATTATCAGGGTTATATCGTTCCAAACATATGTTTTGTACCCAATGCGAAGCGCATGGGTTTCGACGCATTACTTTTTTCCCAGATAGACCCGATGTGTTGGCTATTTATACCGTTAAAATGACGGCTGATAAAACGTTGTACCCTATTTTATTGTCAAACGGTAATTTGATAGACACCGGTTCTCAAGACGATGGTCGGCATTGGGCGATTTGGCATGATCCCTTTCCCAAACCTGCTTATTTATTCGCATTGGTGGCTGGTGATTTGGCGTGCTGTGAGGATGAGTTTATCACCTGTTCTGGTAAATCGGTGGCGTTACGTTTGTATGTGGAACATGGCAATGAATCTTTATGTGAGCATGCGCTGACTTCTTTAAAACATTCTATGCGCTGGGATGAAGAGCGTTATGGACGGGAATATGACCTGTCAGTGTTTATGATCGTAGCAGTCAGTGATTTTAATATGGGTGCGATGGAAAACAAGGGCCTAAATATTTTTAACTCTAAATTTATTTTGGCGTGCAAGGATACCGCCACTGATGATGATTTTGCGGGTATTGAATCTGTGGTAGCCCATGAATATTTTCATAATTGGACGGGCAATCGTGTCACCTGTAGAGATTGGTTTCAACTGAGTTTGAAGGAGGGATTGACGGTATTTCGTGATCAAGAATTTTCTCGGGATATGAATTCTCGTGATGTCAATCGCATCAAAGATGTGAAAACACTACGCAACATCCAATTTCCAGAAGATGCCGGCAGTATGGCACATCCTGTGCGTCCCAGCTCTTATCAAGAAATTTCTAATTTTTATACGGCTACGGTTTATAACAAAGGCGCAGAAGTCATTCGGATGCAACACCAATTGTTGGGCGAAGCAGCATTTCGTCGAGGTATGGATTTGTATTTTGGGCGACATGATGGTCAAGCGGTCACCATCGATGATTTTGTGGCCGCGATGCAAGATGCATCAGGTATCGATCTCACCCAGTTCAAACGTTGGTATAGCCAAGCAGGTACGCCTACAGTCACGGTAGAGTCTCATTTTGCCATGGGACGCTTGACCTTAACCTGCAAGCAAACTTGCCCCCCTACCCCAGAAACTGAACATAAATTACCGTTTCACATTCCTATTCAAATGGCGTTGTTTGCGCCCAATGGAGACGAAATACCGTTAGAGCATGCTTTATTGGAGTTACGAGAAGAGGAGCAAGTGTTCTATTTTGATGGTTTATCTGCCGCACCTTTTGTCTCATTATTACGAGATTTTTCCGCGCCTATTATTTTGAAAACGTCTGCAGATGAAGCGCAGCTGTTGGGTTTATTACGTTATGAAACCAATGGCTTTGCCAAATGGGATGCGACCCAGCAACTGGTGCGTCAAATTATTTCTAAGACGTATCTTGGCGAAGTGCAACATGCCACTTTAAGTGCAACGAATCTTTTTCAAGCGTTAGCAGCCGTTCTAGAGGATGAATCCTTAGACCCGGCTTTGCGAGCAGATTTATTGACACCCCCAAGTTTTGAAGATTTAGCCTCTACGCACGCTTTGGTTGATGTTGAACGTTTGGAGCAAGCTCGTTTAGACTTCATTCGAGCTTTAGGTCAAGCGTTATATCCTAAATTGCAACATACTTTTGAGACTGAATCTGCAAGAGCGGATGATGCCGTACACGGGGAGGCGATTGGCCGGCGTAAATTACGATTGCAGTGTTTGCGTTTGCTGTTAAAAGCCAACGAAGCGGCCTGGCTAGACGCTTGTCAGACCTTGCTCCACACTGCTCCGACCATGACCGAGCAATTGGCAGGCTTGACTGGTTTGTTACACAGTCAGAATGATGCGGCTCGTCAACAGGCTCGAGATGCGTTTTACAAAACGTGGTCGCACGATGAATTGGTCTTAGATAAATGGTTTATTGCACAAGCCACTGCCGATGTGCCGGGGGTGTTGAATGAGGTGCGTGACTTATTAACTCATCCCAAATTCAATTACCGCAATCCGAATAGAGTACGTGCTTTATTGGGTAGTTTTGTGCAAGCCAATCCTAGACATTTTCATGCTGTAGATGGCCAGGGCTATCGCTTTTTGACCGAACAATTGTTGATACTAGATCCCCTTAACCCTCAAATCAGCGCACGCTTGGCCACCCCATTGACACGTGGACAACGGTTGGATCCGAAGCGTCAGGCTTTAATCCAAAAAGAATTGCAGCAGTTGGCAGGGTGTTCTTTGTCAAAAGATTTGTCGGAACTGGTGCAAAAGAGTTTGGTTTAAATGCCTTAAAATATCTGCGTTTCATGCTTTATATGCGGAATTTGGTTGCCATATCAAGAGACTAATAAAGATACCGCGGACAAGCCGCGGTACGTAGGGAATGGATGAATTGAGTCCTGTTCCTAGGAATGGATTGAGTCTTATTCCTAGGACATGGTTTGAGTCTTGTTCCTAGGACATGGTTTGAATCCTGTTCCTACGTTCCGCGCTTTATGCGCGGAATCTGGATGGTGATATTGGCAAAATAAGCCCGGCGCGGGTAGGCAAAGACGCCTTCTAAGCATTTGTCATCCTCTTTTGCATGGGTTCATCTTGTAACGCTTTTTCTGCTTCTTTTTGAATAAGATATTCTGAAAATGCTTTAGGTTGAGCTTGTTCAGGAGAAAAAAACTTACCATACTGTGGTGGCGTATTACTTTTTCCGGGTGATAAAGCATATGCTTTTAAGTATTGTTGACTGCTTGAATCTTCAGTTGTGGTTTGAATCTCCCAGACAAAAAAATCCATCAGATCCAGCATTTTTTGTATTTCAGGTGTTTCTTTCTTTTTATTGAGCAATAAAATACTTTTCTCATAATGCTTAATGGCTTCTTGTACTGCTCCATTGTCTTCAGCATATGCCCGATAGATTAAAAAGTCTGGATTCTCAGGATCATCTGAATAAAGTACCATCTGATATTGATGATCATTCTCATTGTCATTCACTTTTATCATTACTTGACTGGGAATCTTACCTTGCAGTAACAACCCTGCCAAAAGATGTGCATCAGCTGTATTTTGCATGTCAAGTTGACTCAAAAACACATCGAATGCTTCTGGCGTAAGGATTGTTTTTAAGGGAAATTCTTTTGGATTATACTCTTTTTGCTGTATGAGTCTGATTAAAAAAAGGCTCAACAAAGGTAGGACAACCGCGCCTATGTGTATAGACATCAAAACATCATGTTCTGTAAAAAAAGCACCTGGTACAGGTCTAGGCAATAGCTCGGAATGGTGTGAACCCTCTGACTGTGTTGATTGTCCTTGGGAGTTGGAACATTCTTCTATTTCTTGTATCTCATCCCATAGCCAATTGATATATTCATTGGGCTCATCCATTAATAACATAGGTAATACGGCATTGAATACAGAAGTACCTTTGTGACGACTCATGCTGCTAAGATTGTTTATCCCATTTTGTATGTCAATTATATTGGGATGACTCAGTATTCGTTTTTGTAGAAGAGAATACAGCTGATCTTTGGGCAAGGGCGGATTCCTCCCCCATTCTATGGATAATACGGAACGCAATGTCTTTACCAAACCAGCTAAATCAGCGTGGGCCACACATAGTTGGAATTGTTCTTTGTCTATACTCTTCATCGTTTTAAAAACTGACCATAATATCTGTGTATTTGGATGTTCCAAGACGCTATTTAATGTCTCTTGATCGAGTATAGCGTTTGTGTTCAGATAAGTGAGGCATTGATTTAAGACTTGAATTTCGAATGTAGGGCGACGAACTTGTTGATGAAATTGCGCTGGGTCAAACAACCTCGCCCCTTTGAGCAAAACTAAAAACTCAGCGATATATTTGGAGCTAGCATGAGAAGCAATATCGTTTAGGTTTGAAGAACCTATCGGCATATTGGTCTGTATGTAAGCATCACGAGTTTTATGTTGAATAGTGGCAGCCACAAACGTCCAATTATCTTCTGTATGTAGCCCTGCTTGTTGTAATTTGATATACGCATGAAGCCATAAAAGAGGTGCCTCAAATGCCAAGAGCAAATCGATATGTTCCTCAGTTGATAACTGATGAAGGTATAACTCCCTAATGCAAATATAAGCGTCTTCAGGATGTTGATGAGTAAGAATTTTACCTAGATTTTCGCATTGCAATATAAAACGCCAGGATGCAAATGTACCGTTTTTAATATCTTGCTCCAGGTTCGTTAAAAACCCCGTATCATACTGATAAGAAATATCTGGTGTTATTTTTATATGCGCTAATATCTGAATTAATAGGGTTGATAGCGCATCTGCAGTAAGAGATGTCTTTGCTTTATCCATTAACTCTAGCAAAATAGGAGTGCGAGTTAATGCGTGAGGCGATCTATTTCCGAAAATATGCAGCAACCTAAGAATCTCAGCGTATTGCAGTTGTATTAATTCGATACAGCGTTCTTGAATTTTTGTGTCGCACATCAGGGATCTTTGTTGAAGCGCTTCAAATAAAAGAGTGAGATGATCGATGTGCTGATGCTGGAGAAGCGTATCAAAATACGTTTGTGCTAGGTGAGAGGATAAGTGGCCAACTGTTTTTAAAAGATGTAACAGAGGGTGAAGATTCCCATATGGATAAGGATCTGCGTAATACATTTGTACCTTTTTGTGATTCTCAGGCGTGTCTAAAGCGGTATTGCGAAGTAGTTCTTCAAAATTATACATAGTGTGTTATTTTCTTGTTTGGTATGAAATGAAACGACCAGTTTTATGAATGAAGCTTTGTTGGGATCTACATCACGTATTTTCAACGAGTCAACCAAATCTCGCGGACCAGCCGCGAGATGTAGAGATAGTGTAGCTACTCCGACCTATTCAAAGAAATGGACCACTTTGTCTGCAGATTTTATTGTATCATTGTATCCCAGTGTGATCAAATCTTGGGTAAACGTGCTTTCGAATAGTAAAAAGCTTAAAAGATCCCCAGAATGACTTTGTGCGCCTAGAATATTGAGCAGTAAGCGTAATAATTTGGGCATGGCATGATAATCGGCTTGGGCAATTTTTGCAATGTCGGTGCTTGGGCGTAAATGGAGTGTTTCGATGGGTCGCCATAGGGCATTGCGCTTTTTCCATGCCGACAATAGATGTGAAATATCATTCATGCGATTCACCAGTTCTACATCACGATCAAGATTATCCAAAAACAATCCATTCAGCATGCTGCCTAAAACATGGGCGAAGCCAATATCTTTGGCTTTGAGTTTTTCCGCATCCTCAATGGCGTGAATTTGCCGAGTCCCTAAAATTAATACTTTATCCACTTGAAACCGTAACGCGCCACGTAGTGGAGAAATCAATCCCATACTCCCGTCGCCATAATGCATGTCGTTGATTTTGATCGGTGGAAAAAACAAAGGTAAGGCGCTTGAGGCTAAAATATGGCCTAAATTAAGGTCGGTAGGTTGGCTGATATGCCGAGGATAATGCCAATCTTCAAATGATCCTTGATGTTGGTAGAACGAAATGGTTTGTTGGGTTTCATAGCAATGGGTGATGATTTCAAGTGTATCTAAATGATGCTGCTGATGGATATTGTTTTTTATTTTTTCAAAATCAATATTGCGAGTGAGAAAGTCGTGTAATGGGGTTGTTTCTAATAAATGAGTTGGACGAGGACCCTTCATAAAAAAATAACTTAAATTACGTAAAATGGATTTGCTTAAATCATAGTTTTTTGCATGAAAGATATCGTCGCAATGAATGGTCTGCCAGAGCGTTTCAAGCTTCTCTACCCCCTGTGCAAAATCGTGTGCATATTCGGATAAAATGGCCGCATTGATAGAGCCGACGCTGACGCCTGAAATCATAGTGAAGGGCAGAGTTTTGGTTTTGAGGATTTGACTGATTGCTTTCAGTACCCCGGCTTGATAAGCACCTCGTGCACCGCCACCAGCAAGGTAAAGAGCTATTTTTGCCATGGTCACGCTTAATTCAAATAGGGTGTATATGAAATACTAGTAGACTGTGTTGGGTATATCAAGACAAAAAAATTGATCTTTGCGTTAAAAATTTTGAAGCTGTGGATTTGTCTCTTGGAATTTGTTGTGATCTGGCGATTTTGCCTATCGTGGGGCATAATCTGGTGTTGCATTCAGGTAAAGTAATCATTGATTTATAGCAAATTTTAAGAGATTCTAGACTTTTTATCCGCTTCACCGCGGGGTGTCCCAATTCTAGGAGAACCACTCATGAAACTATTTTACTCAAAAGGTGCTTGTTCTCTGGCCATTCGAATTTTGTTGAACGAAATGGGGATTCCTGCGGAGTATGAGGCAGTGAATCTGCAAACTAAAAAAACAGAAGACGGTTCAGATTTTCTGAGGATCAATCCCAAAGGAGCGGTGCCAACATTACGTTTAGAAAATAAGGACGTTTTGACAGAAAATGCGGTGATCATGCAATATTTGGCTGATCATTATCAGGCGACCAATTTGCTTCCGCCCGCTGGAGACTGGCAGCGTTATCGGGTGTTGGAGTGGTTGAATTTCATCACCACCGAGCTTCATAAAGGGTTTTCCCCATTTTTTAATCCTGTGATACCCCAAGAGGTCAAAGAACACGTATTTACCCCTGCGATCATGCGCAAATTTCAGTATGTCGAACAGTCATTACAAGATAAAACCTATTTGATGGGGAAACATTTTACGTTGCCAGACGCTTATTTGTTTGTGATTTTACGTTGGGCCCGGGCAAAATTGGATATGAGCTCTTTTCCGAACTTAGCGACTTACCATGCACAATTACAATCCAGAAAATCGATTACAGAGGCCTTAAAACAGGAAGGTTTAGACGCATGATGTCTTTATTTCGTTCTCAGCCACGCCCCTTTTTTATGATTTTCATGTTGGAAATTTGGGAACGCTTTGGGTTTTATACCGTCCAAGGTATTTTGGTCTTGTATTTTGTTCGATCTATTGGCTTGTCAGAGCAAGAGGCGTATACCATTTTTGGGACATTTTGTGCGTTGATTTACGGCATGGTGCCACTGGGTGGATATTTAGGAGATAAAGTTTTTGGGACCAAGCGTACTATTGTGCTGGGTTTATTGGTATTGGCTTTAGGATATGGCTTGCTCGCGTGGCAAGATCCGCGGTGTTTGTCCATCGCTTTGGCTTTGATTTGTGTTGGTGCCGCGCTCTTCAAGTCCAATCCGGGTGTATTATTGGCGCAATGTTATGAGAAAAATACGTCAGAATTGCATGGGGCTTTTACCTTGTATTATATGGCAGTCAATATTGGTGCGATTGGATCGCTACTGATTGGTCCTTATGTGTCGAGTCGATACGGATATGGATATGCGTATATGATTGCTGCCATTGGCATCCTATTCGGATTGTTCAATTATGCGTTGCAATACCCCGTCATTGCACACATCAACACGCCAGCTGATCAACGTGCGGTCACGCTCGTTAAAGGAGCTGCTTTGCTCTTGGGGATTGTAGCGTTTGTGGGTATCAGTGCGTATTTGTTGGAACACGCCTCCATAGCACGTCATATCATTTTAATGGTCACATCCTTATTTGTTTTGTTTTATTTTTACTGTATGTGGAAGGCGGATAGAAAAGAACGATTGCGGCTGCTTTTGGCGTTCATTTTGATGATAGAAGCCGTGGTATTTTTTACCCTATACCAACAAATGCCAACGTCGATAAATGTGTTTGCCGTCAATCATGTACATCCTGTGTTGTTTGGGGTACACCTGGATCCACAAAGTTTTCAAGTACTTAATCCTTTTTGGATTATTGTGTTAAGCCCAGTATTAGCCTGGATCTATGCTTATTTGAATCGCCGCCATCTTTTTCTTGCGGTTCCTTACAAATTTGCGATAGGGATGGTATTTTGTAGCATTGGTTTTATGATGTTATATTTGGCTCATTTTTTGGCCGATGATCAGGGTATAGTGTCTTCTTGGTGGTTGGTTGTGAGTTATTTTTTCCAGGCGTTGGGTGAGTTGTTGGTCTCTGCTTTGGGTATCGCCATGGTTGCAGAATTGGTGTCCCCAAACATCATGGGATTTGTGATCGGCGTCTGGTTTCTCACGTCATCTATTGCTGGGTTTACCGGTGCTGCCGTGGCTTCTTTAACGGCGTTACCCAAAGGAATGCAGCCTGGGTTAGAATCCTTAAGTATTTATACGCATGTATTTTTAAACATTGGTATTGCCACATTTATAGTGGCTTTTCTTATGGGACTATTTGCACCAAGATTGACACGTTTGATGAAAAATTAAATTTATACACAAACTTATCCACAGGTTTTAAGAATTCATCATAAATATCATAAGTTTTTATTGATTAAAATCAATGGCTTACGTTTTAACGTTCAAGCTGGTGAGGATTTGATATAAAACTATTCACAATTAACAGATTGGTTGTAATACTATCAATTTGTTTTGAATAATGGAGAAATTGAATTGATCAATGCCATGACTGAGCGTAAGCCGTTGACGGTATTTGCAGAACAAGCCTACCTTGATTATGCGATGTATGTCATTTTAGACCGCGCTTTACCGCATGTTGCTGATGGATTTAAACCCGTACAACGACGTATTGTTTACGCCATGTCGGAGTTAGGTTTAAAAGCGACGTCCAAACATAAAAAATCAGCACGTACTGTGGGGGATGTGTTAGGTAAATTTCATCCTCACGGCGATTCGGCCTGTTATGAAGCCATGGTCTTAATGGCGCAGCCGTTCTCTTATCGTTACCCTTTGGTGGATGGTCAAGGGAACTGGGGTTCGCCCGATGATCCCAAATCTTTTGCTGCGATGCGATATACCGAAGCTCGTTTGTCGGCGTATGCCGATTTGTTGTTGGCAGAGTTACAACAAGGCACCGTCGATTGGGTCGATAATTTTGATGCGACTTTATTAGAGCCTTCTTTATTACCTGCACGCTTACCCAATGTTCTGTTAAATGGTGCTACGGGTATTGCGGTAGGTATGGCTTCTGATATTTTGCCGCATAATTTAAGTGAAGTGGCGAGTGCTTGTTTGCATTTGTTAGACCATCCAAAGGCCACGTTGGAAGACGTTTTACAGTGGATCAAAGCGCCGGATTTTCCCACCCAAGCAGAAATTATTACCCCGCCTTCGGCCATTGCGCAAATGTATCAAACCGGCTTGGGTTCGGTGAAAATGAGAGCCGTTTATACCCAAGAGCAACATAATATTGTGATCACAGCACTGCCTTATCAAGTGTCCGGTGCCAAAGTGATTGAACAAATTGCCGCGCAAATGCAGCAAAAAAAACTGCCTTTGGTTGAAGATTTACGGGATGAGTCGGATCATGAATATCCTACTCGTTTGGTGATCATTCCAAGATCATCTCGTGTTGATGTCGAAGGATTGATGTCGCATTTGTTTGCAACCACCGATTTGGAACGCTCGTATCGTGTGAATTTTAATTTGATTGGTTTAGATGGCAAACCCTGTGTCAAACCTTTGCTCACCATATTAAATGAATGGCTACGTTTTCGTTTGGACACAGTGAGACGACGCTGCCAATTTCAGTTAGACAAGATTTTAGACCGCTTGCATATTGTAGAAGGGTTATTGATTGCGTACTTAAATTTGGATGAAGTGATTGCCATTATTCGTGGCTCAGATGAGCCAAAGCCGTTGTTGATGCAGAAATTTGGTCTCAGTGAGCGGCAAGCTGATGCGATTTTGGATATGAAGTTACGTCATTTGGCCAAACTTGAAGAAATGCATTTGCGGGCTGATCACGCTGAATTGATTCTTGCACGCGATGAGTTACAAGCCATTTTAGGCGAAGACAAACGCTTACGTGCTTTGGTCAAAAAGGAAATCACGGAAGATCGCGCGCGTTATGGTGATCCACGTTCGTCTCCTTTGATTGAACGCCAAGAAGCTTGTGCGCTGAAAGAGGAAGATATTTTACCCAATGAACCAATCACGGTGATTTTGTCTCACCAAGGTTGGATTCGTGCAGCCAAAGGGTTTGATGTCGATGGAAAAGCGTTGGTGTATAAAGCCGGCGATGAGTTTTTAGTACAAACCAATGCACGTTCGAATCAACAAGTGATTTTTTGGGACAGTCAAGGCAAAGTATATTCGTTACTTGGTCATGCGCTGCCTTCTGCACGCGGTCAAGGGGAGCCTTTGACTGGAAAATTAAATCCAGCAGAAGGCGCTTCTTTTGCGACCTTGATCAGTGGTGATCCTGAAGACTGGATTGTATTGGTCTCGGATGCGGGCTATGGGTTTCGGGTGCAATTACAAACATTGTTTGTAAAAAACCGTAACGGTAAGGCCTGTTTGAAATTACCGGAAGGCAGTCATATTTTGCCACCAAGACCTACTGCTTCTGATGCGTCAGACGAAGTGGCTTGTGTGACGAATACCGGACGATTATTGGTGTTTCCTATTTCAGAATTGCCAGAATTGCTGCGTGGTAAGGGTAATAAACTCATTCAAATACCCGGAGCTAAGGTGAAAAGCAGAGAAGAATATCTGTTGGATGTTCAAATTCTGGGTAAAAATCAACAAAGCTTAACCATTTATGCGGGTAAACGAAGTTTTACTTTGAAACGCAATGATTTGGTTCATTACCAAGGCAAACGTGGTACACGTGGTCATCGATTGCCCAGAGGATTGCAAGCGGTAACCTCCATGCGAACGGAGTGATGGTCTCTGTTGATGTTAAAAAATACGGTGCTGTGTCAGGTGAGTTTCATGTATACTTGGCGGCGCGTAAAAAGTTAAATGGTGAAGCAAATATGGTGTTATCCGACGGTCTTATGAAACTGCCTGATTATCGTAGTTTTTCGCATAGCATGGCAGCTTTAAATCTGCCCATTTCTTGTTCTGAATTGCATGGTATCCTCTGCGGTTATTTGGCCGCAGGTGGTCACCGTGAGGGCGAATCTTATTTACGGGCTTTATTGGCGCATCGAGAAGCAGGAGAAGCCCGCCAAGCCACGATGGCGTTGTTTGATGTATTTACCATCAGTCAGCATCAACTCTCTGCCCTTGGGTTTGAATTTGAATTGATGTTACCTGACGATGATGAGCCTCTGGCGAGGCGTGCGCAGGCGTTTAGCGAATGGTGCGAAGGATTCACGCAAGGCATCACTGTAACGGGTTTAGATTTGGATGCTTTGAAAACAGAAGAAGCACAAGATGCGGTTCATCACCTGACGGAATTTGCTCAATTGGATTATGATGGGTTGCAGGTCAATGAAGATGATGAACGGGCTCTGATGGAAGTGATCGAATATGCTCGCATGGCTGTGTTGAGCATCCATGCCGATGTACAACCCCACTCAGAAGACGATAGACGTAGGCATTAATGGAGAGTACACCATGATAACTTCCAATGACTATCAATTGCGGCGTCTTGCGCTTGCAACACGTTTACCGCCTCATAGTATCGCTGTGATTCCTGCAGGCAAAGAAGTTTTGCGCAACGGAGATGCGCATTATCGATTTCGCCAGCACAGTGATTTTTATTATTTAACGGGATTCCAAGAACCTGATGCTGTGTTGGTGGTGATTGCAGAACCTGCTTTTCAAAGTATTTTGTTCACTCGTTCACGTAACCCCAATGAAGAACAATGGACAGGCAAACGGCTTGGGCCTGAACAGGCTTGTGCCCATTTGGGGGTGGACATCGCCTATGGCTTGGATGAATTAGACGCACTTTTACCTTCATTATGTACTAACAAACAAGCCATGGTGTATGCGATTGGACAAGAGCAGTACTGGGATCAACGCGTGATCGCAGCTTTTCTGCACGCCAAAAAACAAATACGCTCGGGCAACTCAGCGCCAGAGGCTCTTATCGATCTTCTGCCCATTTTGGGTGAGATGCGACTCATCAAAACCGAACAAGATCTACAAGCCATGCGAGAGGCGGCACGCATTACCGTAGCAGCCCATCAACGTGCCATGCATGCTTGTCGCTATGTGCATTATGAATATGAATTAGAGGCGGAACTCTTGTATGAATTTGTCCGTCAAGGCTGCCGTGCTCCGGCTTATGATTCTATTGTGGCTGGGGGTGACAATGCATGTGTTTTGCATTATACGGCCAATGATGCGCCCTTAATCGATGGCGACTTGGTGTTGATTGACGCGGGTGGTGAGTTCGATGGGTATGCTGCAGATGTGACCCGTACGTTTCCCGTGAATGGTCAGTTCAGTACCGAACAACGTTTGATTTACGAATTGGTGTTGCAGGCACAAAAAGCAGGTATTGCTATGGTGCGCCCTGGCGTACCTTGGGATGCCATTCAACGCTGTATCGTAGAAATCATCACCCAGGGGTTGCTCGATTTGCAAATCCTCACGGGTGATGTGAACGAACTCATTGCTACCCAGGCTTATAAACCTTTTTATATGCATAATTCTGGCCATTGGTTGGGATTGGATGTGCATGATTGTGGTCGTTATCGGGTCGAAGGCGCATGGCGGCCACTAGAAGCAGGCATGGTGTTGACTGTAGAACCAGGTATTTATATCCAATCTGGCATGAGTGGTGTGGACGCGCGTTGGTGGGGAATTGGTGTTCGTATTGAAGATGATATTCTAGTCACGTCCGATGGTCATGAAAACTTAACTGGTGCTTTGATGGTGGAAGTTGCCGAGATTGAGGCATTCATGCGTGGCTGATCATCAAGTTGATATTTTGATTATCGGAGGGGGCTTGATAGGCGCAACGCTGATGCATGCGCTTGCCCCCACCGGATTACGTTGTATGTTGGTTGACAATCACCCTTTACCGCAACGTTTTGAGGCAGATTTCGATGCTCGAAGTGTGGCCTTATCTGCGGCTTCTGTACGTATTTTCAATCATTTACATCTTTGGTCCTTGATTGAACCAAAGGCCTCGAGGATTGATAAAATCCATGTATCCGAACAAGGGCGTTTTGGCACAGCCTATTTCGAATCTCCTCACGAAGAACCTTTGGGGCATGTGGTTGATACTCAAATGCTGATGCATGCGTTATATCACTCTTTGGACCCAAACACATTATGGATGCCTGCGTCAGTGATTGCTTTTGATGCTCAGAAACGAGTTGCAACCATTCAAAAAGGTGGTCAACACCATAGAGTGCAAGCACGATTGTTTGTAGCAGCAGATGGATCCAACTCGATCATGCGTTCTTTGTGTCATTTGTCGGCAGAGGTCAAAGACTATGGCCAGCATGCTGTGGTGGCGAATATTGGGTTGGCACGTGCCCATCAACATGTGGCGTATGAGAGATTCACCGCTTCAGGTCCAATGGCCTTATTACCTCTTGGGCCAAAACGGATGTCTTTGGTATGGTCTTTGGTTCCGGAAGAAGCCCAACGTTTTATGGCGATGAGTGAAGCTGTTTTTCTAGAGTCGTTGACAAAGGCATTTGGGTATCGCTTGGGCCGTTTTTTGCAGCTAGGCCGCAGAGTGATTTACCCTCTACAGCAAATGATCATGCCTGAGCAAACGCAAGGTTCTGTGGTGTTCATTGGGAATGCTGCGCATACCTTACACCCTGTTGCTGGCCAAGGATTTAATTTGGGTTTGAGGGATGTGGCTATGTTGGCGCAGTCCATTACCAAAAAAGGATTGGAAGACGAGACGTTATTAGATCAGTATCAGCAAGCACGGCAATTTGATCAAGCGGTGATCACACGTTTCACCGATTTTTTGATCAATGTTTATACCAACAAAGGCCGTGGGGTGGCTTTGAGCCGTCAATTAGGATTATTGGCGTTAGATACTCATCCTTTTTTAAAGCAATTATTGTCTCGCTATGCCTCAGGTTTGGGGGGATACGCTCCAGATTTGGTGTGCGGTATCCCTTTGGCTGAATGTTTATGATGCATTCTGCAGATTTCATAGTGATGGGTGCTGGCGTGGTGGGGTTATGTGCTGCTATTGCTTTGCGTCGAAGAGGATATGCGGTCCTTGTGTTGGAAGCAGGTGCCCTGGATTATCCGCTGACTGATCCAAACTCGCGCGTGTATGCTTTGAATCAAGCGTCACAAAGGCTATTACAACAGATAGGCGTGTGGGATACCTTAGATTCTATTCCTATGGGCGTGTATGAGCGCATGCAAGTATGGGATGCATTTGCCCATGCGACCATTGCCTTTGATGCGCGTATGCTTGCTTGTGATCGTCTAGGGGTTATTCTTGAAGAAGCGCCCTTGAAATATGCTTTGCTGGCATTGGCACGTGAATTGAACATAACCTTTATCGAGCATTGGGTCACGCAAACCATGGAAGAGCAAGATCATGGTGTGATGGTGCGATCTTTGGATCAGAGTTGGTCTGCAAAGTATATGATTATTGCAGAAGGCGCTCGTTCCAGCACACGTGAATTACTGCAGGTACCCATGACCTCATGGTCTTATCAGCAACATGCTATTGTGGCCAAAGTTGCTGTAGAGCACCCTCATGCTCAAACGGCCTATCAGGTGTTTGGCGCAAAAGGCCCTTTGGCTTTTTTGCCGTTGGCCGATCCCAATAGGTGCTCGATTGTGTGGTCTTGTGACAGCGCTTATGCTGAACAATTAATGCTGTTGTCAGATGCTGATTTTGAGCAAGCGCTAAGCACGGCATTTGAACATACTTTAGGGGCAACAGGGTTATTGTCTGCGCGCCGATGTTTTCCGCTGCATATGCAGCATGCCAAACAGTATGCCGGTGCCCGCTGGGTTTTGATGGGTGATGCGGCACATACTATTCATCCTCTAGCAGGTCTGGGATTAAATCTTGGTTTAGCTGATGTCCGCATTTTTTTACAATCTATTGCCAATATGTCTCAACCGAATCCTCGGGCGTTGCGCGCCTATCAGCGCCATCGCAAACATGAGTTGTGGCAAGTCATTTTATTTTTACAAAGCATGCATGTCTTATTTACAAGCGCTCATTTGCCTCTGCAGATCATCCGGGGGATAGGATTAAGGCTGTGTCACCGCTTACCCATGCTCAAACGGTTATGTATGGAACATGCGTCTGGATGCGCGATCTAAAAAAAACTCATCACAAAAGTAACAATGAGTTCAATCATACCCCCAATAACGTTCTTGAATTTTTTGATAAAACCAGTCTTTTTTTGTTCATCACTAACTTTTATGCCTGACATGAAAACCCTCTGAAATGTAACATTGTATAAATTATAAAATGGATGTGCAATATTTATAGGTAATTGATGTTGTGACAAACTGATTCATACCTATTGATGAAATTGACCACATAAAGTACAATGAGTACACAGTATAGATTAGGTCAATCACATGCAAAACAGAGACTCCGAGTACAAAAAAACACGCTCACCTAAAAAATATTGGATGGAAGGCGTTTATTATATGAATGGCTGGAGTCCCTTTCTAAATCATTTAAAAGAATACTATAAATCGCATGATAAATTTCGGTCATTGGTGGATGATGACAATGGCGAGGGCCTAAGTTTAAAAAATTATTATGTTAATTTAGCATTAGTCACAGAAGCCCATCATGAATCGGTGGTGAGTCATGTTCAAGAAAGCTCATTAAAACGGGAAGAGCGCTACCAAGACATGTTGTTATCGGGGCGTACTTTGGGTGTGAATGAGTTATTTGACAATCTGGATTCAAGGCTAGATAGCGCGGGTTGGATCTCCATTACAGGGCGAGCGGGTGCAGGGAAAACAACATTACTCCAGTACATAGCGTATCGTTGGGGCGGTGTTCGAGAAGGGTTGTGGCACAATCGCTTTGATTTTGTATTTCGGGTGCAATTGAATTTATTGAAGAATGATAAATATAAACACCATTCTTACGAGCAAATTCTAAGCAAATTAATTTATGAAAGCTTCGCAAAGACGGAACATTACACTGATGTTTTGTCAGAAGAGGTTATTTATAGAAGTATTGTGGAAAAAAAATTTCGTAATCGCACCTTGTTGTTATTGGATGGGTTTGACGAGATACAGGGGTTGTATAATGATGAACACAAACATGTCAAAGATTTTATTGATAGGGTCATGGGACAATTTCCCAATGGCGTCATGGCAACTCGTCCTGACGCATTGCCAAAAGCATGGCAATTAGAACAGCCATCACGCTTTAAAAAACAATATGAAAACGTAGGTTTTACGGTAGATGATGTCTATCAATATGTTGATAAATACTTTAAAGAAGATGAGCGTGCGCACAAAGAAAGTTTATTAGCGGCCTTGGATGCAAATCCTGAAATGATGAGTTTGGCCCAGATACCGATTAACACACATATTTTATGTTTGACTTGGAAAAGTAGAGAAGAAAGCGTCTCAGACTCTCAAGACAGCGCTCATTTCACGATGACACAGCTGTATCAGAGATTACTGATCTGGCTTTTAAAGCGCTATTGTAAGAAATTCAAATCCGTCACCGAAAAAAACCCGGAACGATTACTGGCGATATGCGAGACGGAGCTATCGACCTTATCAACCATAGCCTATACCGCATTTGTAGATAAAAAAATCCAGTTTTTAGAAGGAGAGTTTGTCAAACAACATGTCAAAAGCTCAACGTTTATGGAAGTTCTTAGCAAAGAGTTTGGAATCTTGCGTGCTTTCAATGAAAGAGAAGATGGTTATGCCGATTACTTTTATTTTGTTCATTTAACGTATCAAGAGTTTTTTGCGGCATTGTATATGGCAAAACAATTATCAGTAAAACCAAAGGATAATCGCGAAGAAGAGATAGAGCGACGGAAAAATATTCAGAGCATCGTCAAGATTATTGTCGCAAATCGAGATAATCCGCAATATGAGGTGACTTGGATATTTTTATCCGGTTTATTATCCATGTCAGACTATCAAATTGGGGCCGATTATTTTTGGGATGCTATTATTGAATTTCCAGAAGAAGATGTTGAAGCAGTGACTTTTCATCCTCATAGCAATATTTTGCACTCTAAGCAAAGGATATGTCGAGAAGCGTTTTTGACACTGATGCACGCCCCGTCTCTGGTGATTCCACAGCGCCTATCTATTTTGAAAACCCATTTTCAGCATTTACATCTATGGCAAGGCGTTCAACAAACTGAAGCATTGGTTCAGACATGGAATTACTACGAGTATCATTCTATAGCAGCAAGGGTTTATCACAATACTCAAAAACAATATCAAACGGACACTGTGGTTTTGGGCTTTCAAACTGAAAACTCATTTTCATTACTTGAATTTTTGATGGATATTCCTTATGTTAAGCAGGTGTTGGAAAAATATAAAAGTTCAAGTAGTGCTTCTATAAAATTAGGTTCAAGTCAATTATGTATTAGAGACCTTTATACTATTCAAAATTTACGCAATCCGCTGAAGAATCCCGAGATGTGTGCCAACGTTGATAGTTCTGAATCATTAGGCCAATTCGGTGTTAAAGACACTGATATTATTCAAAATTTGCGGAATAGGCTGCAGTATTCAAATGTGAAAGGCCTCTGTACTGCTGCTGAAGCATTGGGCAAATTAGGCGTTAGAGATCCTAATGTTATTCAAGATTTGCGAGATTTATTGAAGACCCCGGTTATTTATGTCCGCGGCGCTGCTGCTAACGCATTAGGTCAATTAGGTGTTAAAGACCCTGATCTTATTCAAGATTTGCGGGATTTTTTGAAGAGCTTAGACGATGAGGCTCGCTATTACGCTTTGAGCTTTCCAATAGTGTATGCCCGTTACCTTACAATACGAGCTTTAAAAAATGTCCAAGGCCTAACCATAGCTATTTGTATCGAAAGATTGAAACATGAAACCCATTTTGAGGTGATTGGTGAAATATATGTGTCTTTGTTGCGCATAAAACCATATGATTATTTACCGTATTTGGTCAATCATGCACATCCGGACCTCCCCTATTTATTTGTTGCGGCCTCGTATTTTCAAGGTGTGATGATCGTCCAAAAAAAACGGCAATTATATTTGGGAGACACTTTGCTTGATGTCGACGCACAAGTGATTCAAAGCATTCTTGCTGCCAAAGCTCATTTTATAGAAAGGATGGGCGGTTATTCAGAGAGTCTTAATACGATGAATCTGGCTATTAATGCCCCCAAAATAACCTCAGTTTTTTCAGAAGATTTTTTAAATTCAAATTTACCCGAAGATTTGTCCTATGACATGGCACAACGGGTACGTCATATCGATGAAAGCGTGCGTGTTTTATCTTATCGTGTAGAGGGTCTGGGTCAAGAGGTTGGGTTACTCCGGGCAGAGTTCAATCGAATTCAAAAAAACATGGAATCTGAGTGGCAAAGAGTACAAGACATATTACCTTCGGATGATGTGGCTTATATCAAGAAGTTCAAACAACAATTGGTACAGATGTATATTGTAGCTACAGTGGCGACAAGCGGTGATGTTCAGATGTGTTTAGCGGGTACCGCAGGAACTGTGGTTACTGTGTTAGATGTGATCGCTGGCCTTGTACCTTGGGGTGGTGGCGCAGTTCAACTGTTGTCTTATTTGACACAGGCCATTGGAGAAAAAGTAAAGCAGAACCGTATGGAACGTGTACTGCGTTTAGGAAGCACGCCTGAGGATGTGGCCATACTAGCAACTCATTTGGGATGCAGATTACTACATTGTCTGGAAATAGAGCATTATGCGCGTGATGGCCGAATAAATCGGTTGTTTAACAGCTTAGGGAATATTGTTGGCGGTTATGCCGAAAATGGATTTTATGGCGCATTATTTGAAGCCTTTACGGAAAGCGGGGTAGTTGGTGTCATAACAAACCATATTTTTGAAACAATGACTCTACCAGAAATAGAAGCAAGAGCAAGCCAAGATGCGCAATTATTGCTTTCAGTCATTATGGAAAAAAGCGTTCCGCACACTCTAGAGAACCAGATAGATTTGGATCGGTTATTTTTATACTCCGCACCACTGTTAACCGTGATTGATCGAATATTTATGAGTATGGTGGCGCAATATTGTGCTCAACGCGGTTATAGCCTAGAAGCTATTAGTAAAGTAAAACATAAAACAGAATTTTGTGCCAAATTTGCAGAGGAATGCCATAAAAGAGCAAGTTCTACGGCAGGATATATAGAAGATTTGTCTGCAAGACATCATTTTATAGAGCAGATGGCAACAGAATGTAATCGTCGGAATCTATTGCGCCCCAGCAAAGGGTTGGCGAATTGGGGGTTTTTAGGCAAAAAAGATCGTTCGATGACGCTTTCTATCGATCAGGATGCGTTAAAAACGGGGTCCAAAATTTTGGAAGACGTATTGACCAATATACGAAATCGTTGAAGGACAATGGTGTTTAACTGCCAGCCCAACCCCCACCTAACGCTTGAAATAATGCAGCAGTATCTGCAAAGCGGGTGGCTTGGGTTTGGGCCAAGTTGAGTAATGCTTGTTGATAAGTTTGTTGCGCATAGAGCAGCTCTAGTATTTTGAGATCACCTAGTTGTTGGCGTTGTTTGGCCATCAGCAGGCTTTGCTTGGCGGCATCGACTGTTTGTTTTGCGAAGGCTAAAGCTTTTGCATCCATTTCGATGGCTTTCAGACTATCGGCGACATTCTCGAATGCATTTAACACGGTACGACGATATTGCATCACGGATTGGTCAAACGCTGCTACGGCAGATCGTTGTTGATTTAATAAAGAACCCGCATCAAAAATAGTGCCTGCTACATTCCCGCCAATACTCCAAAACAAAGACGACCCAAGCGGTAGCGGGGTTAAAAAATAAGGGATGCTTTTTAAGGATTGGGATACAGGTAAATAACCGCCATTTCCTGACAAAGTAAGATTGGGCAAACGATTTGCAATTGCCACGCCTACTTGGGCGCTTGCAGCATGCATCTGGGCTTCTGCCGCACGAATATCAGGACGTTGTTGGATCAATTGTGCCGGCAGTGTCACGGGTAATTTAGTCGGCAACACAAAACTATCTAAGGTGAAGGTGACGTCTAATTCTTCACTGGAGTAAGCACCGCGTAAGCTCGCTAATAAATGTCGGTTATTGGCCAATTGTAATTGCAAAGGTGGCAGCAAGCCTTCGGTTTTAGCGAGTACCGCAGCTTGTAGTGCAACAGCTTCAATGCCTATGGCGCCTAATTCATGTTGTTTTTTTGTTAAAAAATCCAATCTTTTTGCGATGGCAATGGATTGCTGGGTGGCGGATATTTGCTCTCGTAATGACGCTTCTTGAATAGCAGCCAAAACCACATTTGAGGTTAAGGTTAAATAAACAGCCTCACGCTGGAATAAAGCTGCTTCTTCCAATGCAGCAGCAGATTCCACATGTCGGCGCGTCAAACCAAAGACATCTGGCATATAGGAAATGTTTAAACTTTTCGTTGTGAGCGTATACAAATAAGCATTGGACGATAAATTAGATGCTAATGTCCCTGCGGTTGATTGGCGAACTGGCGCATACGTCCCATTCAATAAAGGTAGAAAGGCGGAACGCTGAATCATCGTGGTTGCATGCGCCATTTTAAGGGCTGCAGAGGCTGCTTTGATATCTGGATTGGCACAAAGAGAGTCTTGAATGAGCTTATTCAAGGGCTCAGAATGAAAGACAGTCCACCATTTTTTGGGGATGCTTTGATTGGGATGGAACGTTTGCTGTGCACCGCCAAGCGTTGGGGCCGAAGTTGTTCCTTTGGGCAAAGGATGTTCCGTATAATGTTGAATCTTAGGTGCCTGAGGATGATGAAAATTAGGACCCACTGCGCAACCGATAAGGCCCATGCAACAGCTCATGATTGTCCAAATAGGGGAGATCCGCGTCATAATGTATCCGGTCGTGGTTTTAAAAACTTTTGCCGAAATCGCGCAGCTTGAATTTCAATGACATAATACAACGCGGGTAACAGCAATAGGGTAAGGGCCGTGGCTGTTATTAGCCCACCTACGATTACTGTTGCCAGTGGTCTTTGTACATCTGAGCCCAAGCCATGGTTTAAGGCTGCTGGAATCATTCCAATGGCTGCTACGGTTGCCGTCATTAACACACAGGTCGCATCCGTTCTTGGGCCCCAGAAATGATATCTTGTTTTAACGTTGTATGGTGCTCTCGTTGCCAACGATTTAAATTGGAAATCATAATGATCGCATTTAACACAACGACCCCAAATAACGCAATAAACCCTACCGCGGAAGAGACGTTGAGGGTCATGCCCCGTAACATCAAAGCCAATAATCCTCCTAATAATGCCAACGGTACAGATAACAAAATTAAGGCGGGATGACGTAAGGTCCCAAATTGCGAGAACAATAAAACAAACATCACGCCTAGCAAAATAGGGACAATGATTTTTAAACGTGCTTGAGCTCGTTGCTGATTTTCCAACTGTCCACCCCAGCTGATCTGGTAATCCGTATGATTAAAGGCCACTTGTTCTTTGATTTTTGCTTTGGCTTCTTCGGTAAAAGACATCAAATCACGACCTCGTAAATTCATGCGCACCGTGAGTTGGCGATGCATCATTTCATGGGTTATCGTGGTTTGACCATCCGCAAAATATATTTTGGCACACAAAGATAAAGCAATTTGCGCACCCGAAGGCGTGGTCAGCAATAATTTCCCTACAGCATCCGGATTATTTCTTACGGTTTCTGGAAAACGTACGACCACATCATAACTGCGTTCTTCAATATAAACCTGACTCACTGCGGCCCCGCCAATGCCTGTTTGGATCAAATCCATGACATCCGCTATATTAATGCCATATCTTGCAATGGCGTGCCGGTCTACTTCGATTCTCAGCTCGGTGGCTGGAGGCTCTTGATCAATAATAACATCTTGCGCTCCACGTACTTTTTTGAGTATGTGAACGACATTGGTTGCAATTTTGCGTACTTCACCCATATTTTGGCCGTAAATTTTTACGACCAAATCGGAATGCGCGCCAGCTACTTTATCGAGTACCCCGTCAATCATGGGCTGAGAGAATGCGACATGTACACCCGCAATTTTTTCATAGCGTTTTGCCAATAAGGCAATTAATTTCTGTTTATCCATCCCAAATGGCCAGGTTGCATATGGTTTTAATACAACCGCACATTCAATATGGGACGGTGAAAAAGGATCGGTTCCGTCATCATTCCGACCTAATTGCGAGACAATATGAGCGACTTCCGGAAATTCTAGCGTTGCAGCGCGCAATGATGTGGCCATTTGAGAGGCTTTGTCTAAAGAAATACCTGGAGGGAGTGTCACTTGGAGCCACACCGACCCTTCATCTAAATAAGGCAAAAAATCGCGTCCAATGTTCATACCTAAAACCACAACAATGCCTAGCGTACCGAGGTAAATTGCCACGACCAATTTGGATCGGCCCACAAGATAGCTCAATGCCCTAATGTAGCGAGGCTTGAGCCATTCTAGTAAATGGTTTTTAAAACTATGTACCGGTTTACGATACGCCCAATAAGCGAGCCCGGGAATGAGTAACAATGCCACGGCCAAAGCCCCTAGCAATGCAAATCCAACTGCAAAAGCCATAGGTGCAAATAATTTATATTCAATTTGTTGAAAGGCGAATAACACTGAATAAGCAAAAATAATAACCAAAATTCCAAAAAATATAGGTTTGGTGACCTGTAGGCTAGATTCGAGTACGTCATTTTCGGTCAGCAAACTTGCGGTCTTTAATTCTCTGCGACGCAGCACATTTTCCATCACTACGATCGCGCCATCTACGATAATTCCAAAATCAATCGCCCCTAAAGACAATAGATTTGCGGGGATATGAAAATTGTACATGCAGATAAAAGCGACCATAAGTGAGATAGGAATAGTGATGGCCACAATTAATGCCGCACGAAATGACCCAAGAAAAAAGAATAAAACGACCGTGACTAAGGTCATACCATACAATAATGTATCACTCACCGTATGTACTGTAGCTTGGACCAGATCGGACCGATCAAGATAAGGCACGATTTTAACGCCTTTGGGGAGAATGTTTTCATTCAGATCAAGAATAGCGTCGTGGACCTCTGCAATCACTTTGGAAGGATTTTCGCCTTTCAGCATTTGCACAATCCCTTCGATGGTATCGTCTACTTTATCAATGCCTACAATTCCGCGGCGTTGCTTATGACCCAACACAATACGACCCAAGTCTTTCATATAGACAGGCACGCCATTGGCTTGCGTCACTACAATATTCGCATAGTCGGATAAGGTATTGATAAGACCAATACCGCGGATGACAATGCCTTGTTCTCCGTGGGTTAAAATCGAACCGCCCGCATTTTGATTATTGGCTGTAATGGCTTGCTCGACTTGGCGCAATGACAAATGATATTTGCTAAGTTTCATAGGATCTAATTGCAGTGTAAATTGGGTGGTTAAGCCACCAAAATTACTTACTTCTACGACTCCTGCAATTTGTTTGATGCGAGGGATGACCTTCCAAAATTGGAGTTCAGATAATTCTCTAGTGGTGTAACTGTCTGAATTCAAGGTATAGCGATAAATTTCGCCAATTGGTGATGTTAATGCATCTAAAGTAGGTTGTGCGCCATACGGTAACTTAATTTGACCTATTTTTTCTAACAAGCGTTCGCGTGACCAATAATTTTCAGTACCATCTTGAAAGACGACTGTGATCAACGATAATCCAAAAGTGGAGCGTGATCGCATCACCGTCATATGGGGGATGCCCATTAAAATACGTTCTAAAGGAATCGTAATTTGTTGCTCTACTTCTGCTGCTGCAAGACCATTCACCTGTGTGATGACTTGTGACGTGACGGGTGCAATATCAGGATAAGCCTCAAGCGGAATTTTAGTCCAACAATACCAGCCAAAACAAAGCACGAATGCGAATACCAAAACCATAATGACGCGGCGCTTGAAACAGGGAATGACCAATTTTTCAATCATTAAGAATAATGCCCCCTGTCAGTACTACTTTTTCATGTTTGGCCAGACCAGATTTGATTTCAATCTTATTTTTTATTTGAGGCCCTACTTTCACCAGTCGGGATTCAAATTGCCACGGCGCCACTTCTACAAATATTACTGTATCAAATCCTCTTTGAATGACGGCTGTTAAGGGCAGTAGGACGAGGTCTCGGGGTTTGCTTTTCAGGATGGTTTTAGCAAACATATTTGGTTTGAGATGTTGATCGGAATTATCAAGGATAATCCCAATGGCTGTGGTTCTTGTGTCTGGATCTAAGACGGGCGTAATAAACGAGACGGTGGCTTGATATTTACGCCCATCTCCATCAATCGTTATTTCAACGGCTTGGCCCAAAAAAATATTAGACACATCATTTTCTTGTGCCGAAGCTATGATTTGGACTTGCGACAAATTTTCGACCGTGAGTATGGGCGACGTTAAATCAGACCAGTATGTACCTAATCCCGCATTGACAGCGGTTACGACGCCACTGATAGGAGAGCGCACGACCAAATGTCCATGAGTATCCTGGTCGGCTTCGCTCACATGTAGTGCCTCCAAGCGTGCCAAGGCTCGTTGTAGATCGGCATTGGCTTGTGCATTGGCTCGTTCTGCTTCTTGAAGATCACGCATAGATCCGATATCAAGATGTGTCAGTTGACTTTGGCGTTTTAATATTTGCTGGGCTAATGTATATGCTGCTTGCGTACTCGCGCGATCAGAGAGTGCTTCAGCCAAATCTGGTGCCGTCATGGTATATAAAATCTCACCCACTTGAACTTGATCGCCGACTTTTTTAGGTAAAGTTGTAATTTGGCCAGTAAGAGGTGGTAAGGCTGCTAGGATATGAGACGGCAAAGCTTGTACCACTGAAGGCAGGGTCAAATCCGATACCACAGAATGAGGTTGAACGGCTTCTAGCGTAATCACGGAACGCAAAGGAGATTGTTCCGGTATAATGAGGCGAGCGCCTTTATAAATAATAGGAGGTGTGGGTGCTGTCACATGTCCAACATGCTGGATACATTGAACGACACATCCTAATAACAGAATACTCAATAATCCCCATAAAATCGATTTTAAGCGTATCGTTTTGAGCAGATTTAACACCAACTCTATTCTTTTGCGCATTGCAGTCGATCACTTAATAAATCTTAGGCGATTTTTATCGTAGCAAGTTTCAATTGAATCGACAAATTTTCTTTCTCTTAATGAGACATTGAGATTCCGCGCATAAAGCGCGGAACGTAGGGACGAGGAGATTAGGGGAGCTACGTAGAAGACTAGCCTACGTACCGCGGCTTGTCCGCGGTATCTATTTATCTCTTGATAAGACATTAAGATTCCGCGCATAAAGCGCGGAACGTAGGGACTAGGAGCTTAGGGGAGCTACGTAGATATTAGCCTACGTACCGCGGCTTGTCCGCGGTATCTATTCATCTCTTGATAAGACATTAAGATTCCGCGCATAAAGCGCGGAACGTAGGGACTAGGAGCTTAGGAGAGCTACGTAGAGACGTAGCCTACGTACCGCGGCTTGTCCGCGGTATCTATTTATCTCTTAATGAGACATTAAGATTCCGCGCATAAAGCGCGGAACGTAGGGGCTAGGAGCTTAGGGGAGCTACGTAGAGACGTAGCCTACGTACCGCGGCTTGTCTGCGGTATCTATTTATCTCTTGATAAGACATTGAGATTCCACGCATAAAGTGCGGAACGTAGGGACTAGGAGCTTAGGGGATCTACTTAGAGACTAGCCTACGTACCGCGGCTTGTCCGCGGTATCTATTTATCTCTTGATAAGACATTAAGATTCCGTGCATAAAGCGCGGAACGTAGGGGCTAGGAGCTTAGGGGAGCTAGGTAGAGACGTAGCCTACGTACCGCGGCTTGTCCGCGGTATCTATTTAATCTCTTGAGTCACTCTGAGATGGATATATCCCGAATGTTTTTTTGCTGAAGTCGATGCGTGCAGCAATCGGTTCTCGACCTTGTTGTTTTGCGCGAGCCTCGATAGTGCGGTATCGGTGAAGAGCGCCTTCTCGATTGGCGATTTGAATGTTTAGTCCGGGACGTGCATTCAATTCGAGCATCATTGGTCCTTGTTCTTTGTCTAAAACAATGTCTACCCCAATATAACCTAATCCCGTCAGTTCATAACAACTGGCCGCTATTTCTAAAATTTTATCCCAATAGGGAATAGCAATGTCATTGATGGGTTGCATCGTATCGGGATGAAAATCAATGGTATCGTTATGAAAAACGCCACCCAAAGTAAATCCCGTAGCAAGATTGATCCCAACGCCGATGGCACCTTGATGCAGATTGGCTTTTCCACCTGAGAGTTGTGTGGGTAAGCGCACCATCGCCATAGCTGGGTAGCCCAATAAAGTGATGATGCGAATATCGGGCACCCCTTCATGACTGACGGCCGCAAAGACAGAATCTACAATAACCCGTCGTTCAATGATGGCATAATCTGCATGACCACCTAAACTGTATGCCCCCGAAATCAAACTGGACAGATGATGAGAAATATCTTGAGTGGTTAATAATTTACCGTTGATTTGACGATAACGACCAAAGACACGGTTGGTGATCACCAAAATGCCGTCTCCGCCTGCACCGTGGGCTGGTTTGATCACGAAATCAGAATAAGGCTCTAATAAAAGCTCTATTTTTTTAATTTGATGTTCTGTTTCAATGGTTTCATACAACGTAGGCACAGCGATATTGGAATTCATCGCCAAACGTTTTGTTTTTAATTTATCATCGACGAGCGGATAGAGCTTGCGGCGATTATACCGCAAGACAAAGTCGCTATTGCGTTGATTGATGCTTAAAACGCCTTGTTGGCGTAATCGGCGATACAAACCTATCATGCTTTGATCCGCGATAGAGCATTGAAGCGAAACAGTTCAAATAGGCGATATCCTCGATATTGACCAAACCATAAAATAAAGGCTAAAAGCACCAATAGCAGCTCTGGAAAAGCAAAAATCAAATATTGCAGCGGTTGATAAGACATTGCAAAATAAGCAATAACAGCTGAAAACAAACTGCCTACCCCTGAGCGGATGGCGTCTGATGCGCCTCTTTCATCCCATGAAATACACATGCGTTCGATGGTCATCGTCAAAATAACCATTGGGAACAATGCAGCTGATAAACCCGATTCTAAACCAAGATTTTGACTAACCACGGAAATCAAGAGCATGAGTAATACGACAATCGTTAAGATAGCCGCTAATCTCGGGACTAAGAGCAGTCGAAGTTTTTCTAAATAAAAACGAGCGACCAAGCCAAGCGAGACCAATAGACTGAATAAAGTGACGCCTAGAATGACTTGGGTTTCTCTAAAAGCCAATGCTATCAAAATAGGCATGAACGTACCAAACGTCTTTAGCCCAATAAAATTGCGCAAGATCAATATGATGAAAGCGCCAATGGGCAACGTCAGTAAGATTTTGTAAGTTTCTTGGGTGTGAATAGGCAGTTCTAGCGGTGAAAATCTCAATAACTGGGATTCTGTTTGTAATCCATGGGTTTTGGCGATGCTTAATGCGTTGATAGGCGTGGGTGAGATGGTTAAAGAAAACTGTGCTTTTTTACCGCCTATCACCTCAAACATGGGCTCTGTGCCGTATTGCCAGGCTAAGAAATTTTTAGGGAATCCTGTGGCACTGGTTTTGGGATTGATATACAGCCATTCTTGGCCGTTGTATACGCCGAGATATACACTAATATTGGCTTTTTTTTGCTCAGACAAATGAACGCCCTGAATGGGAATGGCTGATATTTTGGCTTGATTCAGCACCAAAATTGCGGCATCTACCAAATGTGTGTCGTCAAAATGATTGCCTACTAAGAGTTTGGCATTCCCTGTTTTTTTATTCAACTCAGTCAGTGTTGCTTGTGCAAAGGTTTGAATGTCTGCTGAAAATTCTCGTGCTTGTTTGATGATGGCAGTCACAGCGATTTTTTGATTATCATCGAGTAATGCCATTTTATAGTGAGGGGGTTTGGTGAGCACAGGAGGCGCATTATCAGTTTCTCGCACAATAGCGCGATAGTACAAAGATTGTGGCTTAGTATTGGGTCGTCTTAATGACCATACCACTTGGCGATTGTAACCCTTTAACGCTGTGGTAATGCCATAGTTTTGCGCGACAAAATATTCATCAAGAATTGCAAAATTAGGCGGTAAATACGGAATTGTAAAGCTCGCTTTCAGCGGTTTGTTATTTTCCGACATGAAATGTAAATTGGCTTCAATCATCCAGCTGTTCACGTTTTCTGAATCAGTTAACGGCACATCTAGCATGTGGTGTCGATAGAAAAAGAGACTGAGACCAATGATGATTAGGGCCGTGATCAACCCATATAGATGGCGCTGTGTAGAATTCATGATACAGGCGCCTTGATCTCATTGGGTTTTTTATCTTCAGCGAGCGTGTGTTTTTTACCAGGGTCAACTACGCCATTGAAAGCTATGATGGCTTCTCTACCCAGAAGCAAAGGGTAAATAAAACGCTTTCTATCGGTTAAATTGACTCGAATCATGCGTTCTATATTGTTTAAACGGATGGACATCAAAACAACGGGCCGTTTAATGGTGCGACGTAGCAACGAATTGGCCTGGCCTTCGCCTGTTCTAACCTTAATTTGAACTTTACCCACGTATTCGCATTGAAAGGCAATGTCACCTTCTTTGCTCGGAACAATAAAACTGAGATAAGGTTTGCCATTGACACGGATTTCGCTGATTTTTACTGCATTCAGTGAGGCAGATTTTGCGCCGGTATCCAGTTTGGCGGACAAGGTCAAATCGTTTTGGACTAAGGTTGCTTTTTCAATATACCCATAAATTACTTTTGAGTTGTTTGCCATAGCTTGTCCGGCGAATAAAGACCAAAAAAGAAAAAATAGCGTGAATAAACGCATTCACTCTCCAAGGCTAATTTTAAATATCGTTAATCCTAGCAGATTTTGTGTCTAAGTCACAGTATAAAACGCATTAAGAGCGTCTTCAATGACGCTATTTTATTCCAATATATCATTTTGAGGCTATATGCCGTTGATTGCAATCGAAGCGAGTTTGTTGTATACTCTTCTCACCTCTTAAACGCCATGATTGTGGTCGTTGATGATCAAAAACAAATGTTTTTTATTTCTGCAAGACGGTATAACATGTCTCAAATTTTTGTATAGAGATGTTGCACAGCCGTGCCGTTTTCGATTATCTGATATTGCTGGAGGGATGAATGGCTGGCAATAATTCGGAACACGCATTGCTTCCTGCCAATTCATCATCTATTCCAAATAATCATTTCAGCCTATCTTCAAGTTTCTCGTGGATTAGTTTTTCAGCCACATCTGTAAAAGATTCCGCATGGCGCTCAGCTGTGGCCATCAATGATGCGGTGGAAGCAGCCACCGATAGAATGCGGAGTTTCATCAAACCCTATCACGAATCAGGTGTTGCCTATAGAGCATATGGCGTTGCTGATGGTATTAATCTTATTTTTAGCCTGTTTAATCTTTGGTATCTGTTTAAACATGCATGGCAACGCAGTCTTGACATTTTAACGCCAAACGAACTGACTATCGCTCTTAAAGAATTTCACGACGCAGAAAATACCCTCGAAGGGTTTTGGTCTACTCTTGTTTTAACGCTACTTTGGGTGGCATTTTCGACGATTGGTAGTACGTTTGTTGAAAAACAAGATTACCCATTCGTTAAAACAGCGGCTTTTTTGCTCTCCCATGCGCGGACTATGTTGAAGCAATTAAAATGGACGTTTAAAGGGTTACGCGCTTTATTCGCATTAGTATTATATTATGGTGTAGATCAAGGCCTTTTGGTGAACTTGTTTTTTCCTTTGGCTGCCGTGATTGGAATAGCAGCTATGGTAAATAGCGTTATATTACGAGTCATTCGTGATACACGCAAAGATAAAGTGAAAGCCAATTGTGAATTAAACAAACAAATTATTGAGAGTAAATCATTGCTCCATAAAGTATCAGTCATCCCTGATTCTTTAGAAGGGTATGAATGTTCGTTGATCTTGTTGGAGAGTGACACATCAACCGCCCGAAATCTGTATTATATTGATGCAGAAAGACAATGTATTGAAATGGACCTACCAGAAAATTTGGATGTAGAAGTAGAAATAGAAAAGCAACAAACGGAAAATATCCATGCTCGAATGAAGGACCATCTTCATTATTTGCTTAAGAAACCTTTGCAGCCAGAAAATGTTTTACATTTTATCGATAAAAACCCTAATGATCTGAATCTGAATGGCAAGTATCGCAATTGCTATGTTTATTCTTCACAAACCGAAGGTATCGAAGATTGTGACCGTTTGTGTTACATCAATTCAGATGGCGATCTTGAAAAAGTACGTATTGGAGAAGAATATCTCAGTGTCCAATTTCATGAAACATTTTTACGTACCCAAAAAAATCCAGATTTTCTGAGGCTAACTGCTGAACAATTGACTCGTATTTTTGAACTGAAACCGGGCCAATTAAGATATGATTACAACCGTTTTACTGCTTACCGTAAACAAGTTCAGGCCAATATCCAGGTTCAAGATAAAAATGTGGCGTTTTTCGCATTATTTTCCGCTAGTACTTCGGCTTTGTTTAATGGATTGTATTTTTATATCTATGCGGGTACTTCGATTTTAACGCTGTTATCACCGCACATGGCCATTTTGATGCTCACCGCAACTATCTCATTATATGTGATCTGTGTCACCACGTGTTTGGCCGAAGAGCGTGATTTTCAGCGTCGACTAGAAGTTACAATGTTACGTCCAAAAATCGAATTATCTAAAAAGGATACCATGATGTTATATCAGCAGTTAGAACTGCTGTTGAGTATCCAACGCATTAAAAAAAGCCTTTCTGAGGAGCCTAAGTCCCAAAAGTTACATCAGGACTTAATACAATTAGAGCAACAGCTTGATACGGATATGCTGCATCATGTTCTAGGAGATCCTTCGGCTTCGGATAAAGCTAAATGGCCACTAAAAAAGTTTTTTGAGTCCCCAAAAAATCTTTTATTGTCCATCGAAAGGCGAACAAAAAAGCTTAGCAGCATTAAGCATTCATATAATGAGGAAGCTCTGATCTCATCAGTATTGGAAAAACTACGCAGTTCCTTGGCAGACGGTAAGAAATTGCGAGACGAATTAAAACCAAAATTGCAAGGCTCCTATTGGGCAGTAGCTTTTACTGGACTACAAAATGGTTTGGGTATACAGGGTGCTATGGCAAGTTGTGCTTTTATGGTGTCTACCTTAATGTACGGAGCCCAATGCCCTCCTGTGTTTGCCTTGACGTGTATGGCCATGGGAATCACAGCTGTTGTGTTGTCTTGCGTCCAAGCTTTGGTTAGTTATTATTACTACAGAAAAAAAATTGAAGAAGATGAAGCTAAGCTAGCTCAAGAATTCCCTGAGGAAGCATTGGCAAAAATGACTAGAGATCCGGAAGAAGGTTTAACGGATAATCCAGAAGAAGATTTAGCGGATATCAGAAAGTCTGTTCACTCTAGCAATGAGTTTTCTCTCGAATCTCGATCAGATTACGTGGCTATTGAATGGGCAGAGATCTTTCGCCTATTTTTTTCAGGATGGGTAAAAGGCAATAAAGCGATGATCGAGCTTTATGCCAGGTTTTTAGATGATCCTAAAAAAAGTTACATGCCTTTGATAGGTTCGGTTCTGTTTGCCATTGCCCTGGGCTCAAGAGCTGGTGCAAAAGGATTTGGTGCGGGTAGACCGGATGATGATAAATCCGACTCGAAGCGTATGTCCTCAACGCCCCGAGCCCGAACATTTTTTGATCGTCCCAACACACATTTTAATGTTTTGGAGGGAGCATCACCTCGGCCATCACTCGGTATGGCTGTATAACTCTGGATTTAGAGTAGGATCGTTGTACATTTTAAATTGATGGTAACGATAGAATGTGCGGAGTTGCAGCGTCAAATCTTTGAGTAATTGCTGTAAACACGACGTCAGATGCTTATGCTGAGCATGTAAGGTTTCTAATTTCTGCGCACAAAGCTGTCGATGAGCATCATCAGCAGTGGGGCGTACGGCTTGAAGACCCATGTGGTAAGATTTGAGCGATAAAATAGATAAGCGGTCAATCATCATACCTGGTGTTTCTGAATGGATTGGACAGTCTTTATGGCTTGAAAGTTCCAGTGTGTCGGCTAGCCATCCATCAATGGCTTCCATGCGATTGTTTCTTTGTTGATTGTAATGATCAATATCACGTTTGGCATGATAAACAAAACTATGCCCCATATCTTCACGACGGGCTCGATCTTCGGCGCGCCATAGTTGAAAATTGAAACTATGATTTTCTTCAACCAATTTTAATAGGCCATCATGTTGCAGTTGGATGTCCGCTGTACTCCATTCCTGGATAGCATTGCGATGTAAATGCGTGATGTTTTCAATGAGTGTATCAATATTCATGATGTTTTTAAGTAAAAAAAAGAACCATTTTACCTTTTTTTACGATGAAAGCCCAGACTTAAAAAGATGTGCTGCAATATCACCCCAGATTTCTTTGGCGAACCACTTCAAACAAACACACGCCCGCGGCTACTGAAACATTAAGACTCGACACATTCCCTAACATGGGAATAGAAAACAATCCATCACAGCGTTCGCGGGTCAATCGACGCAACCCTTCGCCTTCTGCACCAAGAACCAGGGCAAGAGGTATTTTTGCATCAAGTGCATACAAAGATGTTTCGGCTTCACCTGCGGTGCCGTAAACCCAAATCCCCTGCTGCTTGATGCTTTCAATGGTGCGTGCCAAATTGGTTACTCGAATGACTGGGATGGATTCGGCTGCGCCACATGCCACTTTGCTGACCACGGGTGTGATGGTCGCCGATTTGTCTTTGGGTATGATGACACAATCTACGCCCGCTGCATCTGCTGTGCGTAAACAAGCACCTAAATTATGAGGATCAGTGACGCCGTCTAAAATCAGAAGAAACGGAGGCGTGGTTTTCTTTTCAATAAACGCTAATAAATCTTGTTCATGGTATTGTGGTAGGGGATGAGCTACCGCCACAATCCCTTGATGAACTTCTTCCGGAAATTTCAGCGCCATTTTGGCCGCTGAAAGAGGAAATAGAGGAATAGAGTGCTGTGTAATGGTCGCTAATACGTCCAGCATCCGTTTGTCTTGGCGCTCTTGGTTCACAAAAATGTGTTTGACGGTACGATGCGGATTATTGAGTAGCGCTGCAACCGCGTGTAAGCCATAAATCAGTTGTTCACTACTCATCAATAGGTTCATCCAATACGGGTTCAAAATCAATTTTGCGTTCATTTAAATCAACACGGGCGACTAAGACCGTCATGGGATCGCCCAAACGGTAGGTATGTCCACCTCGTTCACCAACCAATCGATGTTTGACAGCGTCAAACGTGTAATAATCAGATTTTAATGACGTCACATGCACCAAGCCTTCTACATACACATCGTTTAATTCCACAAAAATTCCAAATCCAGTGACGGCAGAAATTTTACCTTGAAATGTCTGGCCAATTTTGTCTTGCATATATTCGCATTTTAACCACGTGACGACTTCGCGAGTGGCTTCATCTGCACGTCGTTCAGTAGAAGAACAATGTTTGCCCAAGCGATTCATATCTTCATCGCTGTATTGAAATGTCTCTGCAGGTTGGTTGTCGATCAAATATCCTACGGCACGATGAATCAATAAATCAGGGTAGCGTCGAATGGGTGACGTAAAATGTGTATAAGCAGGATACGCCAAGCCAAAGTGTCCATCATTGGATTCAATATATTGTGCTTGCTTTAGAGAGCGCAGCATCACTGTTTGAATCAAATGTTTTTCAGGTTTGCCCTCTAATTGTGCCAAAACTTGTTGAAAATCTTTCGGGGTAGGCTTTGTACCGCCTAAGAGTTTTAAGCCAAATTCACTCAAAAACTTTCTTAACCCCATGATTTTATCTTCATCGGGTACCGGATGGACTCGATACAAGGTTGGGATTTTAGCTTTTTCTAAAAAATCAGCGGTGGCAACGTTGGCCGCGAGCATGCATTCTTCAATCAAGCGATGCGCGTCGTTGCGGATCAAAGGTTTGATGCGTTGAATTTTGCGATTATCATCAAATTCAATTTGAGTTTCGGTGGTGTCAAAATCCATAGCGCCACGAATTTTTCGAGTTTTTTGCAATTGATGAAACAAGTGGACTAGAGGTTCTAAAACCGGCCAAAGATCGGGCTGATGGTCACCGGTATGCCCTTGCTGCATCCATTGACTGACTTGATCATACGTTAATCTTGCTTTGGAATGTATGACCGCACGGAAAAAACGGGAGCGTTTTATTTTACCATGGGCGTCAATACTCATTTCAACCACCATACACAGGCGATCTACTTTGGGATTCAAAGAACAAATACCATTCGATAATGCTTCTGGAAGCATTGGGACAACTTTTCCAGGAAAATACACCGAATTGCCGCGACGAGCCCCTTCTTTGTCTAAGGGAGAGTTGATAGCAACATAATGACTGACGTCTGCAATGGCCACGAATAATTGAAATCCACCTTTTGGTTTGGCCACACAATACACCGCATCATCAAAATCTTTGGCGTCCGCACCATCAATGGTGACGAACGGTAAATCCCGTAAATCAGAACGTTTTTCGAGGTCTTTGGGTTCGACTGTTTGTTTGATTTTTGCCACAGCGGCTAATGTGTCATCTGGCCAATTGGTAGGGATGCCATGTGCTAGAATGGAGACTTCTATTTCCATACCGGGCGCCATATGTTCACCTAAAATATGGATGACTTTGCCAATCGCTTGTGAGCGTTTGTTGGGGAATGCTAAGATTTCAACCAATACAATTTGGCCGTTTTTGGCGGATAATATAAATTCGGGAGGAATAGAAACATCTTGGGTCAAACGCTTGCTGTCTGGCACCACAAAATGAACACCATGTTCGGTAAAAAACCGACCAACCACCGTGGCATTGGCATGCTCGATCACTTCATGAATTTTACCTTCAAGGCGTCCGCGCCGATCTACGGATGTTTGATACGCTAAAACCGTATCACCATGCATAACGCCACGCATTTCCGCAGCCGAGAGCATCATATCTTCACCATCATCCTCGGGGATAAAAAATCCAAATCCTTCGGGATGGGCTTGAATGGTGCCGCGACGCAAATTAATACGATTAAATAAGCAAAAACGACCCCGCCGATCTTGCATCAATTGGCCATCGCGTAACATCGCGCGTAATCGAAAATTAAGCGCATCTTGTTTGGGTTCTTCTTCGATAGATAATTTTTTAATCAGTTGATTGCGCGACATAGGCCGACCAAACTCCTCCAGAACCATCATGATATATTCACGGCTGGGGATAGGTTGTTCGTATTTTTCGCTTTCTCTTTGATGGAAAGGATCTTTAGGATCTTTATTCACAGTTCACCACATTTTTAAAATAGTCTTATTGGGGGTCTAATACAAACCCTTGGCGTTCAATGTAAGCTTTTAATGGGGATAAGTCCATATTTTCACCCGCCCAAAAGACCCCTGTTTTGTCTTCAGGAATTTTTGAGTTGGGCCATTGGCAAATGGCTAACACGTCGGCACAAGAAATTTGTTGTTCATGACCAGGTTTAGATTCAATGCATTGCAGCAAAAATGATTTGTGAGCACGATTGAGGACCAAAGCAGACCATTTACCCATTTGTAATAGACTACTAAATCCCGCTTGCGCGCCTGGGCTCTTAACAGGGTGTGTTATCCAGAGATCATTCGTAGATAAGTTATGCAGCATGAGAACGGTCGGCTTTTTATTATCAATGTCCGGAATTGGGTCATGAATGACCCAAGGCACACATCCTTTCGGATATATCTCTTGCGCAGTCGTGACCAATGGAAGGACACATAACAAAATAAGGCACAAACATTTCATTACATACTCTTGTATATATAGCATTGAACCTACAGCTTACCATGATAAGCCTTTATAAAATAGGTGCTTCGGCAGGGTGTATCAGGTGGCATAAAAAACCAATTTTTAGATATCTACTATACTTAGACTATGTTGGTTCGTTTTTGAAGGGATATCATGGGTAGTAGTGATGTTCAGGAAATAGAGGGCGATGAACCTCCAATCTTCGCAGATGCGCAGGCATTGATAGAAGTTCTTCAAAAAAATAGCGATAGTATGCCTGAGGGACCTGCCAAAAATGCGGCTTTGGACCTTAAGCAGAAATTAACTGAGGCTTGCGATACTTGGGAAACTACGAACCAAACCCGGATCAGTATGGGAGTAAGCTCTGGTCCAGATCTTCAGGTTGGTCGAAACTTAACCACAGCATGCCAAAAGGCCATTAGAGCGTATGGTCCTGCTATCATGCAATATAAGGGGTTAGATAAGCTCAGATCTATGGTCAATAGTTTCACGGAAAAATATTGTAATATGAAATTATTTACCATAAAAGCAACGCACTCAACGAAGGAAAGCTCGGCAGAAAAAGAGGTAAAGGACCAAGTCGAATCGTTCACTCATAGCATGAAACGCTAGTCTAGGAGATAAATAAAATGTCACGAACCATCCAAGAATTAGAAGCTATATTAGAAAAAAAAGAAGCCTCTTTAAAGAATTTAAACAATAGACAAGAACATGTGAATGATAAATTCATGCAATTGAACAATCCAAGCAATAGTAATGCATTATTTAAAAAAATTGAACTAGAAAATGCAGTAGAGAAGACGATCAAGCTCTGTAAAAAAGACCCAACACCTGAGAATCGCAACAAGCTAACGGTGGCGAAGCAAAATCTTACAAACTTTAAGCAATCATTGAACGCTGAAACGCAAGACTATTTAACCCTAAGTCGCCAATCCGCAGCAATGGCAAACCAAGCCCAGGGATTACACGATGAAATAGCCACCTTAAAAGAAGCGATTAAAGAAAATGATCCCAAAATTGCTGAGGGTATTGATGAATTACCAAGCTTTAAGTTTGCGAAACTCCCTCCTTCAGCAGAAAAAACACTCAAGGATGCTTTTCGTGATTTGCTAAAACAATCCCCAAAAGCAGGTATAGACGGGGGGCCGGCTATAGAATCTAAGGGCCCTACTAATAAAGGCCCTTAATGTTTATGAAGACAGCATTTTTCAGATTTTTAGCGTACAAAGCGCGGTTTTTATTCGCCCCAAGGTTGGCTCCACCCTGACTCAATACCGAACAAATCCAGGATTCTTCCCACATTGTCATTGACCAAATCCAAGATTGTTTGGGGCTTGTGGTAGAAGGTGGGTGCAGGCGGGCAAATGATGCCGCCCATCTGGGTCACGGACAACATGTTTTGGAGATGACCCTGGTGCAAAGGCGCTTCTCGCGGCATTAAGACCAATCTACGTCGCTCTTTTAAGACCACGTCGGCGGCGCGAGACAAAAGATTTCCTGAAAGGCTATGGGCAATTTCCCCCAAAGTATTCATGGAACAAGGCGCTACAATCATGCCCATTGTAGCGTAAGAGCCGCTGGCAATCGGCGCTGCAATGTCTTCAGGATGATAACTCACATCGGCCAATTCTTTGAGTTCGGTGTAGCTGAGTTCGGTCTCATAAGCGCGGGTCAATTGCGCTGCTTTGGTCACAATCAAATGAGTTTCAATCGGTAAGGGTTGTAAGGCTTTTAGAAATTGAATGCCGTAAATAATCCCAGAAGATCCGCTGATTCCAATAATAAGTCGTGATTTTTTAATGGTCATGTCAGAGTGTTAGCCAAATAAATCAAAAATAAGGTATAATTTTAACCTTTTAGCCAAATGATGCTGTTTCGTTGAGCACAGACCATCACAATAGCTACCAAGTTAATCAGAGAGTCTTATATTATGACAAATCGGCGCAAAATGCTAGTCACCAGTGCTCTACCTTATGCCAATGGTCATTTACATCTTGGGCATATGGTGGAACATATTCAAACGGATATTTGGGTGCAAGTTCATAAAATGCTGGGACATGAATGCATTGCCGTGTGTGGTGATGATGCCCATGGCACGCCGATTATGTTAAAAGCACAGCAATTGGGTATCACCCCTTTGGAGTTGACCCAATCGATTCAAGACAGTCATGAGCAAGATTTTGCTGGGTTTGGCATTCATTATGATTGTTATCATACGACCCATTCGCCTGAAAATGAAACCATAGTGAGCGATATTTATCAACACTTACACGCACGGGGCGATATCACAACGCGTGTGATCACCCAAGCTTACGATCCGGTTGAGCATATTTTTCTTCCTGATCGTTACGTTAAAGGCACGTGCCCAAAATGTGATGCGCCCGATCAATATGGTGATAGTTGTGAAGTTTGTGGTGCAACGTATGCCCCGACCGATTTAAAAAACCCGATATCCGCTATTTCGGGGGCGACACCGATTGAAAAGGACTCAGAGCATTATTTTTTTGATTTACAACGCTATGAGTCTTTTTTGAAAGAATGGACGGCAAGCGGTACGTTACAAATAGAAGTATCTAATAAATTAGCAGAATGGTTTGCCTCGGGATTACAGGCCTGGGATATTTCTCGTGATGCGCCGTATTTTGGGTTTTTGATCCCGGGTACTACGGATAAGTATTTTTATGTGTGGTTGGATGCACCAATTGGTTATATGGCCGCATTCCAAAAATACTGTGACCAATCAGGGCAGTCTTTTGCCGAATTTTGGGATAAAGACTCTGAAACCGAGCTATATCATTTTGTGGGCAAAGACATCATGTATTTCCATGCTTTATTTTGGCCTGCGTTACTATCAGGTAGTGGTCATCGCTTGCCAACTGCTATTTTCACGCATGGATTTTTAACGATTAATGGTCAAAAAATGTCGAAATCTCGCGGGACTTTTATTGAAGCACGGCGTTATTTGGCCCATTTGCATCCTGATTATTTGCGTTATTATTTTGCAGCGAAAATGAATGGGCGTGTGGATGATTTAGACCTCAATTTTACCGATTTATTACATCGGGTGAATGCAGATTTGGTCGGAAAAATGGTGAATATCGCCAGTCGCTGTGCAGGATTCATTGAGAAACGGTTTGAGGGTCAATTAGCGACTACTTTGGCTGAACCTGAGTTATATCGCGGATTGGTTGCTTTGCGAGAGGACATCATTGCGGCTTATGTGGCGCGTGATTACGCCAGAGCCTTACGCACGATTATGGAAGGCGCCGATCGAGTGAATCAATATATTGATGCAGAAAAACCATGGATCCTAGCCAAAGAGGACGCGACCTTATCTAAAGTACAATTGGTTTGTACCATGGGTGTGAATGCATTTCGCGTGCTTATGACTTATCTAAAACCAGTGCTTCCACAAATGGCAGCAAAAGTAGAAGGCTTTTTGAATTGTGAGCCGTTGCTTTGGTCAAGTGTGGATGTGCCTTTATTGGATCACGTTATCCAGCCATTTGTGCCTTTGATAACACGAGTTGAGCAAAGCCAGATTGATGCTTTATTGGCTGATCATTAGGAGTCATTGTGAGCCGAACACAAGACATCGATGCTGTATTACCTCAAACACAATGCGGCCTTTGCGGATACGCCGGATGTCATCCCTATGCACAAGCGATGGCAACAGGGACTGCTGAGATCAATCACTGTCCGCCTGGGGGCCTAAAAACCCTACGTGCTTTGGGTGCTTTATTAAACGTGGATCCTCAACCTTATGAAGCGCAAATGCAAATCGAAGCCCGTGCGCCTGCTGTGGCTGTGATTCGTGAAGCAGAATGTATTGGTTGTACCAAATGTATTCAAGCCTGCCCAGTAGATGCCATTGTGGGTGCTGCCAAATGGATGCATGCGATTTTGCCTCATGAATGTACAGGATGTGGATTATGTGTTGAACCTTGCCCTGTGGATTGTATTGAGATGGTGGCTATACCTGAAGCACAGTATGATCCAAATTTGGCGCGTAGTCGGTATGACGCCAGACAGGTCCGTCTGCTGGTAGAAGAAGATGCAAAAACACAGCAATATCGTAACAAACGACGCTTAGCTGCCGCTACCGCCAATGACACTGCGGACAAAGCCGCAAAACAAGCGTATATTTTAGAAGCCATGGCGCGTGTAAAGGCAAAATCTTGATATGAATCGTGCAACCATCCAACTTATTTTTCAACGTTTTCAACAGCAAAATCCTCATCCAAAAACTGAATTGCAGTATCAATCCCCCTTTGAATTGCTTATTGCGGTGATGCTCTCTGCACAAGCGACAGACATCAGCGTCAATAAGGCGACCCAGCAATTATTTCCGATTGCCAATACGCCCGCTAGTATTCTTGCTTTGGGAGAAAACGGCTTAAAAACCCACATTAAAACCATTGGCTTGTTCAATGCCAAAGCGCGGCATATTCTCCAAACTTGTGAGATCTTGATCAACCAACATCATGGCGAAGTGCCTGCGACCCGCGTCGAGCTGGAGGCTTTGCCAGGGGTGGGAAGAAAAACGGCAAATGTGGTCTTAAACACAGCGTTTGGTCAGCTCACCATGGCCGTGGACACGCATATTTTTCGAGTTGCCAACCGCACAGGCATTGCACCCGGCAAAACACCATTGGCCGTTGAGCAGGCCTTATTAAAACGCATCGATCCTACATTTTTAGGTCATGCCCATCATTGGTTGATATTGCATGGTCGCTATGTGTGTACGGCTAGAAAGCCCCATTGTGCCAGCTGTATCATCCGAGATTTGTGTGAATATCCTTTAAAAACTATATAGCCACATTTACTGCCATAACAGTATATGTGGCTATATTTGATTATAATTCTTACAAAATCACCGCAATAATCTATTTTTTACTGTCAAAGCAGTAAATATCCCTGTTTTTTATTTGAAACGAGTCTCATGGACTGTATTTTGAAGTTAATTGCTACTATAACAGTAATATAACAGGTCATAGAGTCATGACATGGTTTCAGATGAGATGGCGTTTTACTACTCAACGGTTACACGCCGTTACCTGTTCGATCATTTCTTCATCTTTCCAACCTAATATAGCCTCTTTCAAATGAGTGATGACTGTGTCTTCAGAGGGGTTTCGATTACGTTTATTCGCACTATTACAATGATCGAATGCTTCTCGCCAATTGTCTTTAAGCATCATATGTGTGAGTTCAATTTTTGCCTCTGCATAATTAGGCGCTGTATCGTCGATTTTCTTGAAAGACTGTATGGCTTTTGCGTGATTTTGTTGGAGTCCAAATAATCCTGAACGATGGATGCATGCCAGGGAAAATTGCTCCGATGAGTTCGTTGATTCATAAGTATCTACAGCATCTTGAAGTTTTTGCATAGCATTCACACCATGATGGAGAGTGACCATATCGATGATAAGTTGATTGAGCAGGTGATCCGATACCACTCCTGGGGGTAATTTTACGATGAAGGCCAGAATATCTTTTATAGCTAACTGTGATTTTAAGAGCGTTAAGACCCATTCAGGATGATATCTCATGATAGAACTTAATTCGAAGTCTTTTATAAAAGCTTTGTTGATGAGACCAATAGGTTGAAGACCTTGGGCATATTTTTCTTGTAAGCCTATAGATGCATACTGGAGTTGTGTTATAGAACCAAAATCCAAAATAATAGCATCCAGATTCGGTAATGTTTTTTGCTGAAAATCGTCTGCAGATAAATTGAGGATGGGTACAAGGCCCACAAGTTTGTATATGAGGCTCACTATGACTAATACATCACAGATACTAAGAACATTAAAAAGAATGACCAAATAGATATTAAATCCTATCCAAGCAACCACCTCCGTATTTTCTATGGAGTTCATCCATAAAAAAATAGTGTTTTTTATATGAACGAGATTTGCATAAACTTTACCAAGATATGTATAAAAACCATATAATATGTCATATAAAAATCTCATGTTTTTATATAGAAAGCGACAGGTTTTATCCAAGAAACGCATGCGACTTATAAAAAGCGTGTTAAGTTCTTTATATAAAAAGCTAACATTTCTGCCGAAAGTAGCTTGCTGTCCTGAAAGAACTCTAGACACTTCCAAAATTGTGGTGATGTTACTGACGCAAACAGTCACATCGATCTCAAGAGGGAGAGCGATCAGCTTATCCGTCATATTGGAGGGCAGCGGTGTTTCTAATGTTGAATAATGTTCGCGTATGGCAAGTTTATAAAGTTGTAATTCTACCGCAATTTTTTTTGTGTATTCTATCTGCGCAAATTTTAAGAATTTTTCTAAATCAGGGTAATTGCGAAGAGTAGGCAAGATTTCATCGATAAGTTGTAATCGTTGTTTGGTTTCAACAAAACGATTTAACTGCGACACAATAAGGTCAATATTAATTTGAGTCATATATTCCTTCCATCTTTGTGAGCGGCTGGCCTGTAATCACGTATTTTGAGCGGTCCACTGTATCTGTTAGCATCCTTTAATGCCTGGTCATGGTGGGTGTATTTGGATGACTACTTTCCTCATCTTTTAAATCCAATATAATGTTTCTCAAATCATTGGTTAGCGTTTTTTCTGAAGGCGTTTGAGCCAATCTATTTGCAATATTACAATCGTTCATCGCTTCTTGCTTCGCGGGAAGCATCATATGAGACAGCTCAATTTTTGTGTCCACATAATTAGAATCATTGCATTTGATTTTTTTGAAAGACTGCACGGCTTTTGTGTGATTTTGTTGAATGCCAAATAATCCTGAACGATGGATGCATGCCAGAGAAAAATGTTCTGCTGAGTTCGTTGCCTCATAAGTATCTACTGCATCTTGAAGCTTTTGAATAGCATTCTCACCATGATATAGGGTTAATATATTGCTGATAAGTTGATTGAGTACCTGATCCGAGACCACTCCTGGGGGTAATGTTACGATAAATGCCAGAATATCTTTGATAGTTAACTGTGATTTTAAGAGCGTTAAGACCACGTTGGGATGATGTCTCATGATAGGACTTGATTCAAAGTCTTTGATAAAAATATTTTTGACGAGACCAATAGATTGAAGACCACGAGCATATTTTTCTTGTAAATCTATAGATGCATATTGGAGTTGTTCGATGGAACCAAAATCTATAACAATAGCATCCATGGTTGGCAATGCCATTTGATGGAAATCATATATGGGAAAATCAAAACAAGGTGATTTTTTAGATAACGCTGATGCAAGGCCCATCAGCCCCACTAAATGCCAGACATAATGAGGAAAAACAAATGTAATTAGAGCAGAAATTAAAATGATATCCAGTAATAACATCCCCACGAACGCAAAGGAGGCACCTAAAGAGATTAGCCATGAAAGATGATTGAACAGCAAAAGCAAAAGGTTGGTATTCTCCCAAATCCTGGCGATGTACGGGTATTGATATAACCTATTGAATGGATTGATGTTATTCCAGTAATGCATCATGCTCATATAAAATTGGGTATGTTTTTTATATAAAAAATTGTAATTTTGTTCAAAAAAAACAGATTGCGCCGAAAGAGTTCGGGATATTTCAAAAGTTGTTTTGATCTCACTGACGCATAGGTTCGGGTCTATGTTGTTTGGAAGCTCAACCAATTCATCGATGATATTAAAAGGAAGAGGGGTTTCAAGTGTTGAATAATGCTCTCGTATTACGAGTTTATACAGTTGTAATTCTATCGCAACTTTTTTCATGTATTCTATTTGTGCGAATTTTAAGAATTTTTTTAAGTCAGTGTCTTGCGGGAGAGTGGACAAGGTTTGATCGACGAATTGTAATTTTTGTTTGGCTTCTAAAAAACGCTGTAACTGCGGTACAAGAGGGTCAAGATGGATCATGGTTAGAGTCATAAACATTGGCTCATTCACTATGAATTGAGCCGATATTATATCATGTTGTTTTTTTGTCAATCATTTTTTGTTTTGCGTTTCCATCCATAAATCGTTTTTTGTTTGGAGGCAGTGAGGGTTAGCTCATTGGGTGGAACATTAGAACGTATGGTACTGCCTGCTCCGATCGTGGCATTTTTGCCTATCGTGATAGGTGCAATCAATTGGGTATCTGAGCCAATGTGCACACCATCTTCGATAATTGTTTGATGCTTGTTGACCCCGTCATAGTTACAGGTAATTGTTCCTGCGCCAATATTGACATAGCTACCCAGGGTGACATCCCCTAAATAACTCAAATGATTGGCTTTACTGTGCTCACCAAATATTGCCTTTTTAGCTTCGACAAAGTTACCAATCTTGCAATGGTTTGCCAATTGAGTGCCTGGACGGATGCGGGCGAATGGGCCTATATGGCAGTTGTCACCAATCACACAATCTTCTAAGACGCTTGAGGCAAAAATATGACAATTTGCACCAATGGTGACATTAGATAACACACAATTGGGTTCTATGCTGCTGCCTGTGCCGATATGGATAGTTCCTTTGAATACATTGTTCACATCGATGAATACATCTTGTTCACAAGACAAGGTGCCACGGATATCAATGCGATTAGAATCAGCTAGACTGACACCAGATAGTAATAAAGCTTGTGCAGCACGTTGTTGCCATATCCGTTCGACGTGTTGTAGCTGGACCCGATCATTGACGCCTAAAATATCTTGATAATCAGGGACATGCAAAGAAAGGATGGTTTGCTGTTCAGATTTTGCCATGGCAATGATATCTGTAAAATAATACTCTTTTTGCGCATTTTTTTGGGTCAAATTGGGTAGCCATCGTTGTAAATTACTGGCCAAAGTGCAGCATATACCGGGATAAATTTCGGTGATAAGTCGTTGCGTTTCCGTAGCGTCCTTTTCTTCTACAATCGCTGTGATTTTATGGTCGTTATCTCGAACTATGCGGCCAAACCCATAAGGATTTGGGACGGATGCGAGCAATAAAACCAAGGCATTTGGATCACCCAAGGTAATGAGTTGTGATAAAGTATCAGCGCGCAATAACGGCACATCTGCATAAAGCACTAAAACCTGTGATTCAGAAGGGATATGGGGTAATGCTTGCAGCACAGCATGTCCAGTACCCAATTGCTCAGTTTGTTTGATCCAATTCACCTCTAAATGTGCGCATGCCGCCTGAATCGTTTCACCTGCATGTCCAATAATGACATGAATTTGTTCTGGATGAAGGGTATGCGCGGTATCAATAACCCGCTCTAACATAGATTGGCCTGCAACTGGATGCAGTACTTTTGGAGTGGCTGAACGCATGCGTTTTCCCATGCCTGCCGCAAGAATAACAATGTGTAATGACATAGATAAACACTAAAGTAATGATCGTTTAAAGATAACATTGTTCGACAAAATCGTACATGAAAATTTCTATTTATAGCATCATACCGTATGTCGTCATGGGATTTTACAGACGTGACACACGCTACTTGAGGTCAAATCCTGCTTGATGAAAAAAAGATGTCCATTCTATCTTGCAGATCACTAGACATTGCATTATAATTCGGGCCCGAAAAGGGTGAGGATATTCGTTGATCAATCCCAAACAATGCATGCGCCGTATTTTACTGGTAGAGCTAACAGCCTGTTTTATTTTTGTTATTATTGCAGGTTGCTATGAGGGCATGGAAGGCGTAAAATCGAGCAGCTTAGCTGCATTTGCCTATTTTATTCCGAATGCCTATCGCGCATATCGCATGTTCCGATATGAAGGAGCACGAGCAGCGCGCTTGATTTTGAAAGGCTTTTATCAAGGTGAAATGCTGAAATTTGGTTTGTCAATCGTTATATTTTCCTTTGTTTTTGTTGCATGTACAGTGAACCCCGTGATTTTTTTTGGGACGTATATAGGGATGCAAATGCTGGTTTGGTTTGCCCCATTAATTATGAAATAGGTTAAAATAATTATGCTATCCAATACTGACTATATCAAACATCATCTTACCTATTTGACTTATAATTTGAAAACCATGCAATGGGGTTCAGAGGGCGGTTTTTGGACGGTGAATGTTGATACTGTTTTTTTTGCAGTGATACTCGGGGCTTTAGCTCTAACCTTTTTTTATCTGGCGGCGCGTAAAGCAACAGCGGCTGTTCCGGGTAAGATGCAAAATTTTGTGGAATGGATTTTAGTATTCGCCGATAATCAGGTCAAAGATTGTTTTCATGGCAAGTCTGCAGTCATTGGACCTTTGGCGCTGACGATTTTTATTTGGGTGTTTTTAATGAATTTCATGGATATTCTCCCTGTAGATATCCTGCCTGCTATTGCGCAGTTGTTCGGCTTTCATTACCTGAAAGTTGTTCCAACGACTGATTTGAATTTAACCTTCTCCATGTCGTTGTCTGTATTTTTTCTTATTTTGTTTTACAGCATCAAGATCAAAGGTGTGAAAGGCTTTACAAAAGAGCTTTCATTACAACCATTCAATCATGTGCTGTTTATTCCTTTCAATTTTATTTTAGAGTCCGTGACCTTGATTTCTAGACCTATTTCATTGGCTTTGCGGTTATTTGGTAATTTGTATGCTGGTGAGCTTATTTTTATTTTGATTGCTTTGATGACATTGCATGGCAGTATGTCAGCGCCAATCAGCACCGCATCCTTGGCTATTACTCAGTTTGTTTTATCCTTGGGATGGTCCATTTTTCATATCTTAGTCATTACGTTACAGGCTTTTATTTTCATGGTGTTGACGATTGTGTATTTGAGTTTGGCGCATGAAGATCATTAGGTGTTTTTTTAAAATTAACAAAAATCCATTAAGGGGATAAGCATGGCAGATGTAGGTGTAATAGCACAAATTCAAAGTATGACAGTAATTGCAGTTTCACTGTTGATCGGACTAGGCGCGTTAGGAACAGCGATTGGTTTCGGTTTGCTTGGTGGTAAGTTTCTTGAAGGCGCAGCGCGTCAACCTGAAATGGTTCCTATGTTACAGGTGAAAATGTTTATCGTTGCTGGTCTGTTAGATGCGGTCACCATGATTGGCGTTGGTATTGCATTATTCTTTACCTTTGCAAATCCGTTTTTGGCTAGTGTGGGATCGTAATTACTTTATATTCCCAAAGTCGCCCAGCACTTAGGTGCTGGCGCAGCTTTTTAACTCGCAGGAGAATTGACTGTGTCAATTAATGTAACTTTGATCATACAAATGTTGGTGTTTGGATGTTTTGTATGGTTCACCATGAAATTTGTTTGGCCTCCTATGCAAAAGGCTTTGGCAGAACGACAATCAAAAATTGCAGAAGGTTTGGCAGCTGCTGAGCGTGGACGTCGTGAACTTGAATTGGCACAGCATCGTGTGCTGGATGAATTGAAAGACGCCAAGCATCAAGCGAATGAAATTATTGAAAAAGCATCGCTGCGAGCGGCACAAATCATTGAAGAAGCAAAAGAGCAAGCCAAAGTCCAGACAGATCATGCAGCGAAAGTAGCCGCTGAACATTTGGTCCAAGAGGTCAATCGTGCTCGGGATGCATTGCATAAAGAAATTGGAAAATTAGCACTGATTGGCGCTGAGAAGATTTTGAAACACGAAATTGATGAATCGCGTAATCATTTTTTGATTAACGATTTGATTGCAGAGATTTGATATGGCTGATATGACTTCCATAGCTAGACCTTATTCGAAAGCGGCGTTTGAGTTCGCAGTAGAGCATCAACAAATCGGTGCCTGGGCAGATTTATTGGAACGAGTGACACAAATTGTGTTGGACCCTTTGTGTGTGGCGTTTATCACCAATCCATCGTCAACGCCTAAGCAACACAGTGAGTTGATATTAAATGTTTTGCAAGCATACAAAACAACTGAAGTGAAACAAACACAACAATTCATTGAGTTGTTGGCGCATAATAAACGACTTTTGGTTGTCCCAAGTATCTTCAAATTATTTCAAGAATTGCGTGCATCGTATGAAAAAACATTAACCGTGGATGTGATCAGTTTTTCAGCTTTATCGAAAGACCAGGAAGCTGAATTGACAACACGTCTAAGTCGTCGATTACAACGAGATATTACGCTTGCGATCACGATTGACCCTACAATTTTGGGCGGGGCAATCATACGAGCCGGAAATTTGGTATTTGATGGCTCAGTACGAACTCAAATTAGAACCCTTAGCACCACTTTGGCAGCATAATTGCCTATAAAAAGAGAGGAAAGATTCATGGCTCACGTCGCTTTAAATCCGTCAGAAATCAGTACGGAACTTAAAAAACAAATTGCACAATGTCAAATTGCGTCACGTTCGCAAGATGAAGGTATGATCACCAGTATCAAAGACGGGATCGCTCGTTTGCATGGATTGAGTGGTGTCATGCAAGGAGAAATGGTCGAATTCGATGGTAACGTTTCGGGATTGGCACTGAATCTTGAACGTGATTCAGTTGGTGTGGTGATTTTGGGCGATGCCAGCAGTTTGTGTGAAGGCATGGTCGGTAGATGTACAGGTCGCATTCTTGAAGTGCCCGTTGGACGCGCATTATTGGGTCGAGTTGTGGATCCTTTAGGTAATCCTATTGATGGCAAAGGTCCAATCAAAACAGATTGTTTCTTACCGATTGAACGAATTGCCCCAGGGGTTATCGAACGTAAATCAGTAGATGAGCCGGTTCAAACTGGATTAAAAGCTATCGATGCTATGGTTCCAATTGGCCGTGGTCAGCGCGAATTGATCATCGGTGATCGTCAAACAGGTAAAACTGCGATTGCAATTGATGCGATCATCAATCAGAAAAACACCGGTGTTCTATGCGTATACGTTGCTATTGGGCAAAAAGCCTCTTCTGTGGCTGCCTTAGTACGTAAATTAGAAGAACATGATGCATTGGCTCACACGATTGTTGTGGTTGCAGGTGCGGCTGATTCTGCAGCTTTACAATTTATCGCCCCTTATTCAGGTTGTTCCATGGGTGAGTATTTCATGGAGCGTGGAGAAAATGCACTGATCGTTTATGATGATTTGACCAAGCAAGCTTGGGCATATCGTCAAATTTCTTTATTGCTGCGTCGTCCACCAGGTCGTGAAGCTTATCCTGGAGATATTTTCTATTTACATTCACGGCTTTTAGAGCGTGCTGCGCGAATTAATGCTGAGGAAGTTGAGCGTTTGACCAATGGTGAAGTCAAAGGTAAAACAGGATCATTGACTGCATTACCTATTATTGAAACACAGGCAGGCGACGTGTCTGCGTTCGTACCAACGAATGTGATTTCTATCACCGATGGTCAGATTTTCTTGGATAATAATTTATTCAACTCAGGCGTACGTCCTGCTATCAATTCAGGCTTGTCTGTATCACGAGTAGGTGGTGCGGCACAAACCAAAATCATGAAGAAATTGGGTGGTGGAACACGTTTGGCACTTGCACAGTTTCGTGAGTTGGAAGCGTTTTCACAGTTTGCATCAGATTTAGATGATGCCACACGTAAGCAGCTAGAACGTGGACAGCGTATCACTGAATTGATGAAGCAAAAGCAATACGACCCTCTATCAGTTGCAGAAATGGGTTTGTCTTTGTATGCCGTAGAAAAAGGCTTTTTAGATGACGTGCCCGTGACTCAAGTCACTGCATTTGAAGCGGCATTACATGGATTTATGCATAGTTTGCATGCGCCATTGATGGCACAAATCAATGAAGCAGGTGGATATGATGATGCGATTGATGCGAAGCTCAATGCAGCATTGATTGAATTTAAACAGACCGGTAGCTGGTAGAGGCGATTTATTATGGCAGGAGCGAAAGAGATCCGTTCAACCATCTTAAGCACGCAAAAAACACGTAAGATCACGCGTGCGATGGAAATGGTGGCGGCAAGCAAGATGCGCAAAACGCAAGAAAGAATGCGTGCATCTAGGCCTTATGCCACTAAAATTTATCAAGTCGTTCGTCACCTTGCGCGCGCCGCGTCTGAATACCGTCATCCGTTCATGACGGTCAGAGCGGTGAAAAGAATCGGATTGATTGTAGTAACAACCGATCGAGGGTTGTGTGGTGGATTGAATGCCAATTTATTGCGTGAAACACTGCGTAATATGAAACAGTACGAAAGCAATGATCAAGAAATTGATCTGTGCGTGATTGGCCGAAAAGGGCAAGTCTTTTTCAAGCGTGTGGGTGGTCGTGTCTTAGCATCGGTTGATCATTTGGGTGACACCCCTGGGGTCAAAGATTTATTGGGTGCTGTCAAAGTCATGTGCGATGCGTTTTATAATGGTGAGATTGATGCGTTGCATATCGTGTATAACGAATTCGTTAACACAATGACGCAAAAGCCCACTACCAAACAATTGCTTCCTTTGCCAACCACTGACGATGACCATCAAAAACTTGAACATCATTGGGACTACATTTACGAACCTGATGCCAAAGAAATTTTGGATGTGTTGTTGGAACGATATATTGAATTACAAGTTTATCAGGGAGTGGTAGAAAATATCGCTTGTGAACAAGCCGCAAAAATGATGGCAATGAAAAATGCCACAGATAATGCAGGCGATTTAATCAAACAATTTCAATTGGCCTATAACAAAGCTAGACAAGCTGCGATTACTCAAGAATTAGCAGAAATTGTCGGTGGTACGGCCGCTTTAGAAGAGGGTATATAATGTGCGCAGCGCCTGTAGTTCAAACCGGTACCGTGGTTCAAGTCATTGGACCTGTTGTTGACGTCGAATTTCCACGAGATCAAGTGCCTAAAGTTAATGATGCTTTGAAATTAACCAATGGTTCATTGGTATTTGAAGTACAACAACAATTGGGTGATGGTGTGGTTCGTACCATTGCGATGGGAACGACAGATGGATTGCGACGTGGTGAGGAAACCATCAATACAGGCATGCCTATTCAAGTGCCCGTTGGTGTTGAAACCTTGGGTCGTATTTCAAACGTACTGGGTCATCCAATCGATAATGCAGGTCCTATTGACGCAAAGGAATACTGGTCTATTCACCGTAAGCCGCCTTCTTATGAAGAGCAAGCAAGCAGTCAAGAATTGTTAGAAACAGGGATTAAGGTTATCGACTTACTCTGTCCTTTTGCAAAGGGCGGTAAAGTCGGCCTATTTGGTGGTGCTGGTGTGGGTAAAACCGTTAATATGATGGAGTTAATCCGTAATATTGCGATTGAACACAGTGGTTATTCTGTATTTGCTGGGGTTGGTGAGCGTACTCGTGAAGGTAACGATTTCTACCACGAAATGAAAGACTCCAAAGTACTTGATAAAGTGTCTCTTGTGTACGGACAGATGAATGAACCACCAGGTAACCGCTTACGAGTAGCGCTAACTGGTTTGACCATGGCAGAAAAATTCCGTGATGAAGGCCGTGACGTTTTATTGTTCGTTGATAATATTTATCGTTATACATTAGCTGGGGTAGAAGTATCTGCACTATTAGGCCGTATGCCTTCAGCAGTAGGTTATCAGCCTACATTGGCAGAAGAGATGGGTATGTTGCAAGAGCGTATTACCTCTACAAAAACCGGCTCTATCACTTCTATTCAAGCCGTTTATGTTCCTGCGGATGACTTGACTGATCCTTCTCCTGCGACAACATTTGCGCATTTGGATGCGACTGTTGTATTGTCACGACAAATTGCAGAATTAGGTATTTACCCTGCTGTGGATCCTTTGGATTCAACGTCTCGTCAATTGGATCCTTTGGTGGTTGGTCAAGTCCATTATGACACAGCACGTAAAGTTCAACAGACGCTACAACGATACAAAGAATTAAAAGACATTATTGCGATTTTGGGTATGGACGAATTGTCTGAAGAAGACAAGCGTGTGGTATCTCGTGCACGTAAGATTCAAAGATTTTTGTCTCAGCCTTTCTTCGTAGCTGAAGTATTTACTGGTTCACCAGGAAAATATGTATCGTTAAAAGATACGATTGCTGGTTTCCAAGGTATCTTGGCTGGCGATTATGATGATTTACCTGAACAAGCATTTTATATGGTCGGCAGTATTGAGGAAGCGATTGCCAAAGCAAAAACATTATGAGGCAGGCAGAAGAAATGGCAAGAACGACCCAATTAGATATCGTTAGTGCAGAAAAAGAAATTTTTTCTGGGCTTGTAGAGATGTTAGTTGCAACAGGTGAACTTGGTGAGATCGGGATTATTCCCGGTCATGCGCCGTTGTTAACTTTGCTCAAGCCAGGCGAAATTCGTTTGACTTTGCCAGGTGGCCAAGAGGAACTATTCTATGTTTCTGGTGGTATGCTGGAAGTTCAGCCGCATCGTGTGACCGTTTTAGCAGATGCTGTTGAACGTGCTGAGCATATTGATGAAGCTGCTGCATTAGCTGCCAAAGCACGCGCTGAAGAGGCTATTGCAAATAAAAATGCTACTATAGATTATTCAGCAGCAACTGCAGAATTGGCGAGAGCCATTGCTCAAATTCGTGTTCTAGAAAAAATGCGCAAAACAATTAAAATTTAAATTCTTCTGTATTTTGAATAAATCCAATTTTACCGCGGCTTGTCCGCGGTATCTGTTTAATCTCCTGATGAGAACCCCGATTGAGAAGTACATAATGTAGAACTGAGCCTCAAGTACGGCGGCTTGTGCGGTGTATCTGAGGTGATTTTACGTACTAAAATGTATGTAGCGTAAAACAGGGTTCTACGTACCGAGGCTTGTCCGCGGTATCTGTTTAATCTCC
>PEQK01000004.1 GCA_002786165.1 Legionella sp. | reverse complement strand
TATGGTGCATTAATGTGCATAAGCCTGTTTTTCTACAAAAAAATAGACGATTTCTCTAAAAAATATGCCAATTTAATCAATAAAACTCGTTATTGGGGTTTGTTAAAGAACCAATTTCCTCTTCGATTGGAGAAAACAAAAAATCCTTGATTTGCCCCCAATAGCTTGATAGCCTTTCCCTGGTATTGTGCATCTTGCAAACATCCCTTGTTATTTATTGATTCAATTCGCCGTCGCAAGCAAATTTGATCATAAATAAAAAAGATTGTCGATCTTTTTTAAAAAGGTTCAGCACCTCATAAAATCATGCGCTTTTGTGAATTTTGCAAGAGGCTCTATAGTTTAAGACCATAGTTTAAGAAAGGATTCATCCTATGACGCGTATAGCATTAATCACCGGAGTCACTGGCCAAGACGGCGCATACCTCTCAGAATTACTCATAAAAAAAGGCTACATTGTTCATGGCATTAAAAGACGATCGTCATCATTCAATACAGGGCGACTCTCTCACCTTTATACGGATCGCCATGAACCTGATGCAAAGTTTTTTTTACACTACGGCGATTTGACCGACTCTACTAACCTTATTCGCATTATTCAAGAAGTTCAGCCAGATGAGATCTATAACCTGGGTGCTCAGAGTCACGTGGCTGTAAGTTTTGAAACACCAGAGTACACTGCCAATGCAGATGCATTGGGCCCACTTCGTATTTTAGAGGCAATTCGAATTCTCAAAATTCAAGATAAGGTGCGTTTTTATCAAGCGTCTACTTCCGAGCTTTTCGGGAAAGTGCAGGAGACCCCACAAAAAGAAACAACTCCTTTTTATCCACGAAGTCCTTATGGGGTAGCAAAACTTTATGCCCACTGGATCACTGTCAATTATCGAGAAGCGTATGGTATGCACGCTTCTTGTGGAATTCTGTTTAATCACGAAAGTCCAATCCGTGGAGAAACCTTTGTTACTCGTAAAATTGCTCGTGCAGTAGCTGCTATCGAAAAAGGTCTCGAAAAATGCATCTACCTCGGGAACTTAAACGCTCAACGTGACTGGGGACATGCTCGCGACTACGCTTATGGAATGTGGCTCATGCTGCAACAGCAAACACCTGACGACTATGTGCTCGCAACTGGCGAAACGCATTCAGTTCGTGAATTCGTAGAGCTTTCCTTCGAGCATGTAGGACGTAAGATCATTTGGAGCGGAACTGGCGTTGACGAAAGAGGAATTGACGAGTTGACTGGAGAAACTTTAATTAAAGTTGACTCCGCTTATTTCCGTCCAACTGAAGTTGACATTCTCTTAGGTGATCCGAGCAAAGCTAGAAATCAATTAAAATGGCATCACAAGACATCATTTAAGCAATTGATTCATGAAATGATCGATTCCGAGCTTGGTCACGGAAAAAGAGTTAAGACTTCTTCGAATGATCTCATTAGCCTAGGTGTTTCATGAAGGTCCTAATCACTGGCGGCGGCGGTATGCTTGGAAAGCATTTACTCGATCATCAAAGATCTAAAATGCATGATGTTCTCGCCCCTATACGAAGTGAACTTGATCTCCTTAAACGAGACCAAGTAGAAACTTATATTGCCAAATATAAACCTGATCTTATTATCCATTCGGCAGGAGTAGTGGGCGGAATTCACGCGAATATTCGTAATCCAGTTAAATTTTTAATCGAGAATATCGATATTCATCGCAATTTAATCATGACTGCCTATCAGCAAGGCTGTCAAAACTTCTTAAACCTTTCTTGTTCTTGCATGTACCCTCGTGAGACTTCCATGCCGATGCAGGAAAGGAGTATCCTCACAGGCGCTCTCGAACCCACAAACGAAGGCTATGCACTTTCACGCATCGTAGCTCAACGTCTTTGCCAATATATTCTTGAAGAATCGCCATCAATGAAATATAAGACTTTGATTGGCTCTAATCTTTACGGCCCTTATGACCACTTTGATTCACAAAACTCACATTTAGTGGCAGCTATTATTTCGAAAGTTTATGCCGCTCAAAAGGCAAATCTCCCTGCCGTGGAGATTTGGGGCGATGGTCTCGCAAAACGCGAATTTATGTTTGCTGCAGACTTCGCTGACTGTATTTGGCGCGCGGTCGATAACTTTGAAACACTTCCAGACCTCGCGAATGCAGGCAATGGTATCGAAAACACTATCAACGAATATTACGAATTGGTTGCCAAGGTTTTACATTATACGGGAAAGTTTATTCACGATATGACCAAACCATCAGGCATGCCTCGAAAAATCGTCGATACAACGCACTTGACCAGGTGGGGCTGGACGGCTCATACGTCGTTAGAAAGAGGTCTGAAATTGACCTGTGATTATTATGTAAATCAGTTTTTGTCAAACAAAAGGTAGCATTATGGAAAAATATCGTTTAGCAAGTAGCACTTGGGATCAATCAGAACTAGATGCAATCCAATCTGTGGTTAGCTCTGGAAACTACACCATGGGCGAAAATGTATTTCGCTTTGAAAAGGCATTCGCAAAGTATACCGGTAGTGAATATTGTGTGATGGTTAATTCTGGCTCTTCCGCAAACCTTCTTGCAGTCGCTGCACTTATGTTTCGATCTAAAGACCGGTTAATTCGCGGTGATGAAGTCATTGTTCCTGCCGTGTCTTGGTCTACTACTTACTATCCATGCTCTCAGTACGGTCTTAGGCTTAAGTTTGTTGATATTGACCCGGAAACTCTCAATTATGACCTTGTCGCGCTTAAAAATGCGATCACTGACAACACTCGCATGATCATGGCCGTTAATCTTTTGGGGAACTCAAACGATTTCCATGCCATTAAACAACTTATTGGTACTCGCCCCATCACCCTGATCGAAGACAACTGCGAATCTATGGGTGCAACTTACCAAAATAAGCAAACCGGTACCTTTGGCATTATGGGCACTTTTAGCTGTTTTTTCAGTCATCACATTTCAACCATGGAAGGAGGCATGATCGTTACCGATGATGCCGAACTAGCTCAAATTCTAGTGTCACTTCGTTCACACGGCTGGACTCGTGGCTTACCGAAATCAAATCACATTTGTGGGACCTTAAGCGATGATCCATTTTTCGAATCATTTAGATTTGTGATCCCGGGCTATAACCTGCGTCCATTAGAAATGAGTGGTGCGATTGGCCTTAAGCAACTTGAAAAACTGCCTCATTTTGTGGAAGAACGTCGTAAGAATGCGGATTTCTTTCAAGAGCTTTTTAGAAATGACCACCGTTTTAAAATTCAAAAAGAAATTGGTAAAAGCAGTTGGTTTGGTTTCGCTCTCACCCTGACTGATGAGGCGAACTTCACCCGCAAACAGCTAACTGACATATTAATGAAAAACAATATTGAATGCCGTCCGGTCGTCGCTGGTAATTTTACCCGCAACCCCGTAATTCAATGGATTGATCATGAAATTCATGGAACCCTCAAAAATGCAGATCGCATACATGATAATGCGTTTTTTGTTGGTAACCATCAATTCAATATCTGTGAAGAGTTAGCCTACCTTAAGAAAATTGTAGACTCAATCAAAACGGTCCACGAAATGGATTTGTCTTAGATCGATCAAACCGAGAAGCATCTGCTTCCCATGTTTTACCGGGATGAACCATCGCGAAGGCTGTATTTGCTACCATTGCTGAATCAGGGTAAAAGACCTTCTCTAGATTCGGTGTGGGCGGACAGCTGGTCGGTGCAAACCCAATACGCTTAAATTGAATTTGTTTTTGATCAGCAAGCGCTTCGGCTACGCGCGCGATAATTTCGGCGCTTGCACCGCAATTAGTCCATGCATTATCAACCACGAGTAGGCGACCTGTTTTCCTCACTGATTGAATAATCGATTCAATGTCGAGTGGCACAAGTGAGATTGGATCAATTATTTCAGATTGAATTCCTTGCTCTAATAGCAACTCATGCGCTCTCATGCACTCTAATTGCATCAAAGAGATACCAACGATCGTCAGATCATTTCCGCTGGTACAAACACGAGCTTTACCAAAATCAACTACGTATTGTTCTTCTGGAACTAGGCTCGGAACTTCATAGAGCAGTCGATGTTCAAGGAAAACTACCGGATTATTATCTCGAATCGCTGCAAGCAAACATCCTTTTGCGTCATAAGCGTTCGATGGCATGACAACTTTAAGGCCTGGAACATGCATAAACATTGATTGGAGCGCCTGAGAATGCTGTGCCCCTTGCCCCCAAGATTTTCCAATAATGCTTCTAATGACCAAGGGGACTTTAACCCTACCGCCGAACATGTAATGACTTTTAGCCGCGATGTTTACGAGTTGATTCATGCACAACATAAGAAAGTCGACTCGAATATGCACATGGATTGGACGCATTCCAGCAACCGCCGCTCCAATTGCTATACCCGTCATCGCATCTTCCGAAAGAGGCGTCGTAAAAATTCGATCTGAACCAAATTTTTCAAGCATGCCAGAAGTTGAGCCCAAAATAGATTTCGGATCATCAACATCAAGCCCCATCACAAAAACATTTGGATCTCTTTCCATTTCCTGTGTGACCGCCTCATTGAGCGCTTCAACGAACTTGAGTGAACGGGTGGATTGACTAATTTGCGTAGACATTATCAAAAAGCTCCTTACAATCTGGAAAAGGTGACTCTTCAGCGAACTGAAGCGCGCTCTCAATTTTCTGATCAATCTCCTGGTCGATCTGCTTGCGAAGATCAGGTGATAATAAATGACGTAGATACTCAAATTGATCATTATTTTCCCAGACAGTCATTTCATCTCGTGTGCGATATCCGAGGTTGAAATCTTCGTTTGGCCCAACGTGTTCAGTCCAACGATACGTTAAACATTCAAGAAAATAAGGTCCATTGCCTTTCTCAATGAGCTGTTTTACTTCCGCCACATGATTTCGAATCGCAAAAATATCGCCATTTTCAATACGATGGGTAGGAATACCAAAGCCGGCAACGCGATCACAAATTTTCGGCGAGGACCAACGCTTTTTAAGATGAGTATAAATTGCGTAAGAGTTATTTTCGCAAACAAATAAAACAGGAAGTTTGTGAAGGGCCGCAAAGTTAATGCTCTCATAAAATGCACCTTCTTCGGTTGCTCCGTCACCCATAAAAATAGCAACGATGCCTGGTTTTTTTTGTTTCTTGAGCGCCATGGAATATCCTACTCCAAGGGGAATGGTTGTTCCAACAATCGCAGAAGTGCCGAGAATGTTTTCTTCAGGACTAATCAAGTGCATTGATCCACCTCGACCGGAAGAACAGCCAGTAGATTTTCCATACAACTCAGCCATCATAGCTTTTAAATCACCACCTTTAGCCAAGTACATGGCATGACTACGGTAAGTCCCGGAAACAACGTCATGGTGTTCAAGTGCGTCGCAGACTCCAACTGAGATTGCCTCTTGGCCAATTGATAGGTGCACCGGACTTTTAATTTTATCCGTTGGATAGATTTCGGCAATACGCTTTTCTGTCTTTCGGATAAGCGCTACTTTTCCATAAAGTCGCTTTACTGCATCTACATTATCTGTCGTATGTTTTTTTTTTATAAATACAGTATCTTCAAACAAGGTATTTGACATATCAGAGAACTCCACTTTTATTAGGGTTTAAGTTTTCGTATACAACAGTTTCTCTGAGTTCAGTTCTTTTAACCATTGGAGACTTTAACCAAGCATATTCTTTCCAATTAATCCAGTTATCGTTTTTATGTAGCACAAAATAACGCCATGGCGTGTCTTTAACATTTGTAAAACCACTATCAGAGTGTTTTCCTGTATGGTATGGCGAGGCGGAATATTGTAGTCCCTGAATTTCATTTACCACATATTGAAGTTTATTTAATCCAGAAAAATCAAGTATGAATAATCGTTGATAGATTGGCGCTGTATATCGATAAAACCAGAATCGGATCTGCCCAGGCTCCATAGGCATTGCTAATACTATCTTCTCATCTGCCTGCATTCTGGTCTGCCTCAATAAGTCTTGCGCACGTACCGTCATATGTGAGGTCGCCCCTAAATACATGCCTGTCAATATTATCGGAATGGAGATGAAGATCCAAGCTTTGTAGCGGTTACGCGCTAACCATAGAATCCAAAATGGAAGAAGGGCAGCAACGGAGACAGTATAATGAGGCTGATAATGTTTAATCAAAGAGAGAGTCGTCCCGACCGTTGCCGCTGTTAATAAAACCAATTCAGGTAAATTATTTATTAACCATTCACGACGTCGTAAATTTATGAGAAAGTAAACAAAACCAAGGATCAGAAATAGGCCCGTTAGTAAAAATAGATGCCTTTCTTCGCCCCTAAATATAAGTGAGGCATTGAAAATCATTGCGCTCAAATTAACGATGGTTTTCGGTCCATTGCCATAAATTCCGCTCGACATAAAGATTTCTTTATGTGCGTGGATCATATGCTCAAAACCAATCGATCCTAATAAAATGTGACCAAAAACGATGATCACGGCTACCAAAATCGCAAGATAGGCTGCTCCGTAGCAAGTTGCCTTTTTCCAAGTAATTTGATTCAACACCGTTAGTGTAAAAATTGCGGGTAAGAGAGCAAAACCCCAAACCACGTAATTCATCTTATGAAGATATAAAAAGCCAGCGACAATTCCTGAGGCTATTAACCAACGCCAACGACGAGACTCTTCCGCTTTCAAAAATGAGAGTGCCGTAAAAAAATAGATAACCGCAAAAAGTAAAGTAAAACTCTCGTTAAACAATTCGCTAAACCCAAAACGACTAGCAGAAATTGAACAATAAAAAACAAGAGTAGCTGCAATCGCTGTCACTACTCCATACTGAATTGCCTTTTTCCAGATAAGAAAACACGAAAGCAAAGAGAGAAGAAGAGCCGTGATCTGCATACCCATCCAAAATGGCGCCGGGTTTTGAATTGAGAGTTTGAATAATGCAATCGGGCTAGCGGTCTGGCCAAAATAGGCAAGTCGATAGAGAATCCAACAGGCAAACTGAAATGGCAAACCTGGCTGGTAATAGAGTGCTTGAGAAAGCGCTCGAACACCTGAGGTTCTAAGCCAAAAATCAATGTTCACTGCTTGGGCAAATCCCATGAGCGGCGCATCTGATGCTTTAGTCCAAATTTCAATTGAATGAGCAAGTGCAAAATAATACCAATAGGTAAAAAAACCAACAAAAATCACAAGTAAAGGAACCCATTTTACTAACTTGTTATCTTTTATTTTAATCATGAACATATGAACCGCTCCTTTACTTATTACAGTGATTACTGAACTTTTTTTGAGTGGATAAATGTCTAATGTTTGCGAGGAAATACTTCGCGCAAAATTTGATAAAGAAACCCTGCGCCCCAGCGGAACACTTGAAGTTTTCTGATGCCTGCAATACGAGCAGGCTCATCACCAGGAATTTCACTAACGTTGCAACCATGTCGAGCAGCGCGAATCGAAAGCAGTGGTTCAATTGGAATTCTTGTTTTGAACAATTTTTCAGGGGTCTTGTATTCCTCATCTACTAGTACATGAAGATCTATGAGAAGCTTTTTCTTATAGGCACGAAATATCACAAATGCATCTGTGTAATGACCCGTATGTAGAACGTTTGTTAGTTTAGTAAAAAACCAATTACCAAAGCCCGTAATGAAACTATCATCTTGACTTTTTGCCGGTGGAAGATAACGAGAAACAATCACCATGTCGTATCCTTCTCGCATTTTATCAACCAAGGGAGGAATGCGATCGGCAAGAGAATTTCCATCGGGACTAAATGTGATAATGACATCACCTTTCACGTACTCAAGCGATTCGCGATAGGCTTGGCGCAAACCTGGTGCTTTTTGGATATAAACATCATAACCTTGAGCTTGAGACCACTCGACTGTCTTATCGGTAGATCCACCATCAACAACTAGAATTTGGTCGACCCATTTTTTATCAATTAAGGGCATGATTTGAATCATTGACTCATATTCATTGAGCGTAGGAACTAATAGAGTGACTTTCATAGAGCATTTCCCTTTTTATAATTTATTTATTCCTTCAAGCTGCCATTGAATGGTTTGTGCAAGGCCTCGATCAAGATCAACGCACTCTCGATACTTGAACTCATTCTCAAAACGACGCATGTCCAAGTGAACTTGTTCTGGAGCCCCCTCCAAACTATCTTCATGTGATTTTTTTACACCAACCGAAAGCTGTTTACCGATTCGTTCGGCTAGTTCGAAAATCGAAACTTCGGTTTTTCCGCCAACATTGTAAAGGCCTTGTTTTCCATTGAGTAAAATATTCCACAGCATCACCATCGCATCCGAAACATAAAGCATTGCTCTACGGGCAGAACCAGAATCCATTAATTGAATCTCGCCTTTGAGGCCTTTATCAATCAACATTCCTACGACCCGAGTATCACCATTGCGAGTCCCAGGGCCGTAAGTGAGTGAAATTCGGACTGCCTTAAAATCAACCCCCATTTTTCGAAAAGCGAATCCTATCGCTTCACCCGCCCGTTTGCTCTCTATGTAGCATGATCTCGGGTGTTCCGTGTTTGTGGTACCAATTTGCTCTTCACTAAACGGTGGGTTTGACAAGCCGGTGTATACTTCTGCTGAACTCATAAATAAAAATCGGCCACCTTTTTTTAATTTCTTAGCAAGAGTCAGGGTAACACTTGTATTTAGCCCCAAGGTACGAACTGGGTCTGCCGTAAAGCGCCCTGGTTGACCGTACCCAGCGGCATGAATAATAACATCAAATTCTTCGAGGCTCTCTAAAAACCGTGAGTCTGTTAGATCTCCCTGGATAAGTTGACAAAAACCATCTCGAGTAAGTTCTTGCAAAAATGCATCGGGCGGCGAAAAAGCAAGCGCGATTAGTTGTATCTCGATTCTCTGCACTTGCTTTGCGTATCGAAGTGACGCCAAAAAATGTAAGCCCAGTAAACCTGAAGCACCCGTAAGGAGAATTTTCGTATTTTTGAGTGAAGTCAGATCCACAGCCTGACAAACCAACTTGGCATCATTCGCTAAAATCTGATTACAATTTGACATGAAAAATTATTACTCAACTTTTAAATTATATCTTTGTGATCTTGTCCCGGTTTTAGTAGATCATATTGGCAAGTACTTTGTTTAGCTATATCATTTATCAAGAAACGGGGTAAGTCATGATACGTGAGCAAAGTAGGTCACTTGACTATATACGCAGTTTGGCAGACTTTTGTTTTCCTGTAAAGGATGGGATTTATTAACCGCGTACTCTTTTACTAACCCCCCCATAGTGGGTTTTATTTTGCGCAATTAATTAGCATTTTCAGAGGCCACAACTGCAACGGTTCAATTGCATAAGCAGCCAAAGCTGCAACCAGATGAGTCAACGCATTAATAATTGAACGATGACGAGTATGCCAAACTTGATAACAGTGCTTTAAATGTCCAATTACGGTTTCAATAATGACACGTTTGTGAAGTAACTGTCTTTCGTAACGTGAAATGACATGCTTCGTTTTCATGTTTCTATGTTGTCTTGTAATAAGCTTTAAGCCTCCAGCTATCAATATTGGGGTTAAGATTGAATTTTGATGGCGCACTAGGTACGCTTTCACTCAAAAGGTGGAGGCTGATAACATGACTTTTTCTCTACTTGAGTTGGGTTTGAGAAACTTATCTAAGACTTGATGTAAATCTTGGGTATTGACACGAAAACCACTATGAACATCACTATTTTCGCCTTGACCGAATAGGTATAAAAGGTTAACGCCAAACGGAAATGCAATGCTTTGCCAGTAATAAATGCCCGAATGAACTTGATCTCGTGCAAGTGCAATGATTCGAGTCCCGGGCGTACAAAACATAATGTTGGTGAGTTCAGCGCCAACAGGACTTACAATAATTTTGGCTGACCTGACCAGGGCTATTTGTTCTAGGAAGGGCATCGAACCTGGTTCAACCAAAGTGAAACCGTAGGCTTCCAAAACGTGATAAATTTCTTCTTGATTTAACAAAGGTCGTGTTTTTGAACTTCGTCGAAAAGCGATTAGCTTATTACGAGAAGTGGCATCAGATGAAGTCGCAGCTTTAACGCACAGATCGCGAACTGCTTGGAGTCCAAAGGTGTTGAATGACAAAGGATATTTTGGATCCTGTCTTTTACGAAATCCTGCAGGTGCATATCCTGCTGTCGATGTTAGCAACAATTCACCGACGTTAATGGCGTGTCGAGGCGATAAAAAGATCACCTCTCGATTATTCCCTACTACCAGACGGAGAGATTCACGAATATTCTCATGAAGCCCATTGTCAACAATAATGGGGATATCAGCAAAACGAGGTTCCGCACAAAACAAGCATATTTTAGAAAGGACTTCGGTTATCCAATGAGCGTAGTTTTTGGCTCCGCTATCAGTAAAACTGGCTGCAACAGGCAAAAACAGTGGAGATTCATCTCGTACGCCCCATAAAGCCCGGTTACTGGAAGGCAGAATAGTTATATATTCCCGATATTCTTCGAAAAGAAAAACTTTTTTCGGGTCAAGTAGATCGTTATGAATAATATGATTTTTTGCGAACGTCATGTTGGTATCACCATAAATAGTCGCATCCCTTATTTTTGACACGTAAACAGAAGGAAGTTTACAGCGGGAATGTTGAAGTAGTATACGTTCACCCATCTCAGTGGGGAATACAAATGGTCGAGGCAGTACAACAAGGCATTTAGGCGCTAAGGTGATGATTTTAAAACCACAGAATCGAGTGAATTTTTTAAGAGAAATAAACCGTCGTTCACCTATCTCAGTGGGGAATACAGATGGTCGAGGCAGTACACCAAGGTATTTAGACGCTAAGGTGATGATTTTAAAACCATAGACTCGAGTGAATTTTTCAAGAGAAATGAACGGTTTTGATATTTTGAATTGATATAGGCACGCATATATTTGTCGTATTCTCATATCAAGCGAGACAAGAAATTTCTTGATAGGTAATGGTAGTTTGCGTAGATATTTTTTAAGACGGCTTGTGTAAACTTCTTGGGCTTTCTGATAAAAAAAAGCCAAACCTATCTTAGGGTAACGTGCGAAAGGATTTCTCATCAGTTGCTCATTTATTATTCGTGTGAGTCATGTTACCATATAAGCATATCCAAATCCTTCCATGCCATGGTGGTTTCCACAATAGAACAGATATGTTTTATCGTCGCAGACTATACGCTTGGCGAAACAGATCATTTCACTATCCCACCCTTCGGAAGAAACATCGATGCCAACTAAATGGTCCATGCGTGTAAATGATCGACCATCAATTGATTCAGCGTAGCCTAGGCGGTATCCTATATTACGTTTACGTACTGAATAGAGCATTTTATATCTATTGTCTTCTTGCCATACGCAAGGTGAGGTCACACCAAACTCATTTTCATCTAAGGAAATAGAGGTGTGTTGTTGTTCGGACCATTGTTCAAGCCCTTGCGAATCAATAACGGTTATCTCATAGGTTGGTAGACATTTACCATTATCCTGAGTCCACGCGTTTCCACTGGCATACCACATGCGAAAACCATCATTGTGGGGCAGACAAAATCCAGCACCTCTTAACAAAGGTTCTTTTTCTGTCCGATCGAGTAAAGGCGTTTGAGAAACACGGGAGAATGTATCTCCATCGTCTAAACTGATGCTAAGTCCCAGAAAGGCGAGATAGCTCCCATTTTTGAGCACCTGAAACCCAGTATAGAAAAGATAGAGTTGATCGTTTTTCCTAATTAAAGAGCCAGGTAAAACGCCACAATCGTCAAACATGCCGGGCATTCCAATATCCAGAACGGGATGATGGCTAATTTCTATTATAGAGGATGGATTTTGGGGTTCAACGTCGACATAACCAATACGACCGATATTTTCTTCGTCGCATAGTGCTAAAAAAATGCGCAATGTGCCGTTCTTACGAAGATACGGAGTAGGTTGAATGATATTTTTCTTTAACCAGGGCAATTTTAATGTTTTGTTGCTCGCGATACAGCCTGACTTTTGCCACAGGGTGGGCTTACGAGAGGTTGATGAGGTTAGCAAGGATTCGTTTTGAATATTTTTTGTCACGGCAAATCTACCAATGCATTTTTCTTTGCGACAACATTTTATTTTTTAATTTACCACACTTAGATTCAATTCACAAGTGAAAATTTGTATATAAATACACCAGAAAGAAGAAGATAAAACCCAGTTATGAGTTTTTGATAAGCACTTTGCGATTAGTGCGTGTCCTTAATTAATAGTTTTAAATTGAGGACACGCACTAAATTTTAAATCGAATCTAATTCGATGTATAGTGTATTGCGGTTTATTTAAGTGATCATTCAGATGACTGATCTATTTTTTAATATCCACTCCAAATCAATTTTTTAAATGTTAATAGATTTCACACGTTCATTTAGCAGTAAAATCTGATCACGAACCACGGCTGCTGCTTCGAATTCCATGTTTTTGGCGTGGGTGAACATTTGTTTTTCTAGTTTAACAATTTCTTTTAGCATGCCTTCGGGGGATAAGCCTTCAAAACGTTGATCTAGTGCCTCTGCTCTTTTGGTTTTATTGGATTTGCGCTGCCCAATGTTTGCGCCTTCCATAATGTCTTGTACGGATTTTCGGATTCCTTTAGGCGTAATGCCGTGTAATTGATTGAATTCTATTTGTTTGTTACGACGACGTTGGGTTTCGGCGAGTGCGCGTTGCATAGAGCCTGTTTCTCGATCAGCATACAAAATAGCTCGGCCGTTGATGTGGCGTGCGGCGCGACCAATGGTCTGGATCAATGAACGCTCTGAGCGTAAAAATCCTTCTTTGTCCGCATCCAAAATGGCAACTAGGGAAACCTCAGGCATATCTAAGCCTTCTCGTAATAAGTTAATCCCGACCAAAACATCGAATACCCCTAAGCGTAAATCACGAATGATTTCCATCCGTTCTACCGTGTCGATGTCTGAATGCAAATAACGCACGGCAATACCCGCTTCATGCAAATACTCCGTTAAGTCTTCCGCCATCCGTTTGGTCAAGGTGGTGACCAAGACCCGTTCTCCCGCTGCTTTGACGATATGAATTTCTGAGAGCAAATCATCAACTTGGTTTTGTATCGGTCGAATCGAAACCTCAGGATCGATAAGGCCGGTTGGTCTAACGACTTGTTCGGCAATATTGTCGGTATGCTCTAGCTCATAAGCCCCAGGTGTAGCGGAGACATAAATGGTTTGTGGAGAGCGTTCGGTAAATTCATCAAATTGCATAGGACGATTGTCCAATGCCGAAGGCAAACGAAAACCATAAGAAACCAGGGTTTCTTTACGAGCGCGATCGCCGCGGTACATGCCGCCAATTTGTGGTACGGTCACGTGAGATTCATCAATAATCAGCAATGCATCATGTGGTAAATAATCAAATAAGGTCGGAGGTGCTTCGCCTGGTGCCCGACCCGATAAATAACGAGAATAATTTTCTACGCCGGAACAATAGCCCAACTCCAACATCATCTCTAAATCAAAGCACGTGCGTTGATTTAGGCGCTGAGCTTCTAGTAATTTATGTTCGGATTCTAATTCTTTTAAGCGATCTCGCAATTCATCTTTGACGGCATCTACCGTCTCTAAAATACGTTCACGCGGGGTGACATAATGGGTTTTTGGAAAAATGGTGGCTCTGGGGATGCGCTGCAGGACTTCACCTGTGAGCGGGTCAAATTGGGCGATATTCGTGACTTCATCATCGAATAATTCAATTCGAATGGCCAATTTCTCAGAGTCCGCGGGGAAAATATCAATCACATCACCATGGACTCGAAACTGGCCACGCGCCAAAGATTGGGGATTACGAGCATATTGCAATTCTGCCAACCGACGCAAAATTTGACGTTGGTCGCATTTATCACCACGTGATACATGTAACAACATTTTTAGATAAGACTCTGGATCACCTAATCCATAAATAGCCGATACAGTGGCCACAATGATTGCATCTTTGCGTTCTATCAAGGCTTTGGTGGCAGAAAGACGCATTTGTTCAATATGTTCATTGATAGAGGAGTCTTTTTCAATATACGTGTCTGAAGCGGGGACATAAGCTTCAGGTTGGTAATAATCGTAATAAGATACAAAATATTCTACGGCATTGTCTGGAAAAAAAGACTTGAATTCACCATACAATTGAGCGGCTAATGTTTTATTGGGCGCCATGATTAAGGTAGGGCGTTTCATCGCTTGAATGACGTGGGCAATGCTGAATGTTTTCCCTGAACCTGTGACACCTAATAAAATTTGGCGTGCCAACCCTTGCTCTAATCCTGAGACCAAAGAAGAGATAGCGGCAGGTTGATCGCCTGCTGGGGCAAAGTCAGAGTGTATTTTAAATACAGATTTCATCATTCACCAGGTAAAAGTACAATTTTACCATGTTTTGAGCAGATAGCCAGTATCTTTCTACTTTGGTACACTATGTGCTTTTTGTCAGAGCGTGCACTTTTACTGGAGTTGGTATGTCATCGATATTTTCTCATCGTGTTCAACAAGTCAAATCATCACCCACTTTGGTAGTGGCAGAAAAAGCGGCACAAATGCGTGCCCAAGGTATGAATATCATCAATTTGGGTGTTGGTGAGCCCGATTTTGATACACCGGAGTACATCAAAGACGCTGCAATCGCGGCTTTAAAGGCGGGTTTTACCAAATATACTGCGGTAGACGGTATTTTAGATTTGAAATTAGCGATTCAGGCTAAATTACAACGAGATAATCAATTGGATTATGCTCCTGCTCAAATTTTGGTGTCAGTGGGGGGCAAACAAAGTTGTTATAATCTGTGTCAGGCTTTATTGAATGAAGGGGATGAAGTGATTATCCCCGCTCCTTATTGGGTGTCTTATCCTGATATGGTGCTTTTGGCTGGTGGAACCCCGGTTTTTGTGGATTCTACACCTGAAGCGCATTATAAAATCACACCTGAAGATTTGGCCAAAGCCATTACTCCAAAAACCAAATTGATGTTCATCAATAGCCCTTCGAATCCTTCTGGCGTCGCTTATTCGCTTGAAGAATTAAAGGCACTAGGAGAGGTTCTATTACAACATCCTCAGGTATTGATTGCTACGGATGATATGTATGAGCATATTCTTTGGTCGAAGCCGTTTGCGAATATCTTGAATGCTTGTCCTGAGTTATATGAACGTACGATTGTTCTCAATGGCGTGTCTAAAGCATACGCGATGACGGGATGGCGAATTGGGTATGCTGCTGGTCCCAAGTTATTGATGTCGGCGATGAAGACCATTCAATCTCAATCCACGTCGAATCCTTGTTCAATTGCTCAAAAAGCGGCAGTTGCGGCCCTAAATGGTGGCCATGACAGCATTGACATGATGGTAAAAGCATTTCATGAGCGCCATGATTATGTTGCAAAGCGATTAGGTCAGATGTCAGGGATCACCGTGATTCCAGCAGACGGTACGTTTTATATATTCCCTAGCGTACAAGCGATTATCGAGCGTCGTGGGTTTGCGAATGATATCGAATTTTGTGAGCGATTATTGGTGGATGAAGGATTGGCGGTGGTGCCTGGATCAGCATTCGGCACTGAGGGATGTATCCGTTTGTCGTTTGCAGTCAGCATGGAAACCCTGCGTGATGCTTTAGATCGTTTAGAGAGATTTTCGCAACAGGCATAAAAGATAAATTTTTTTATGCCGAGTCACTTGACCAAAAGGCAGAATCCATTTAAGATTCGCCTTTATTCCCCGGTAGCTCAGTCGGTAGAGCGGATGACTGTTAATCATTAGGTCGGCGGTTCGAGTCCGTCCCGGGGAGCCATCCAAAATCGATAACCATATGAATAAACAACATTTAAAATAATTTCAAAATAAAAAGGTTACCCTTTGGGTTACCCTCGTGAAAAAACACTATCTATTTTAACGAAAATTTATAGCGTAACATCGTCACTGTAATGAATTAGATTATAAATCCACTGCATACCTTGGCAAGAAAGCCTGTCGTGTTACCTCGGCACTTACAATTTCCTGTAGCCGATAACTTCTGATATCGTTGGTACGAACAACGCCTTTTAAAAGTTCATAGCCATTTAGCAGTTGATTGCCTGTTTTAGGTCGAGTTAAAGAATAAGGTTCTATCAAACGCTTTGCTCCATGATATTCTATTTCGAGACATAATCGATTTCTCGCTGCATAACGAATTTGATCTTCATGAGGTGAAAAGGTTGAAGTAATATTCATGCCTCGACCAATTTTTTTAGCGGACCTTATTGGAGGCGCTGGGAAATGAGCACGCGGTAAAGAGACTTCATCTTTTTGATGCGGAATGTGATTAAGTAATGGTTCAACATAATTCTCATCCATCCACCAAGATAAAGCAGACCTTAACTCGTTATAAAAGCTTTCCGCCGAAGGCAACACTTCTAGTTGGTGTGTCAGTTGATCTCCCCATCCTGCCTCAAGTTGGGCCAAATCAATTTGAGATAATATAAGATCAACTGATGGTGCTGGCAGTGATTTAAACTCAAATTTTTTCATTAGCCCTATCCGAGCAACGTTGATATCCACATGCTCTCGAAAGCTTCGACTGATGTTAACAACATCGTAAATATCCCGTGCCCTCCCTTGTCGTTCATAAATAGCTCGTGTTTTTTCTGCCAAAATTTCATTCACAGAGTAGCATCTAACTTTCCCCGGTGGATTTGGCGAATCAGTATATCGATGAAATATTTCACGCATGTCATGGTTATCTACGATTATTTCATCATCAGTAATATCAAATTTTATACGTTGCTGATTGCGTGAAGGTAAATTTAATGGTCCTAAATAGGTGTATTTTGCAACGTATGTTTTTCGGCCATTTTTGTTAATGCTTTCTTTAACTTCAATTTCACGGCTGCGTAGATCAATACCAGCACTTTCGTACACAAAGTCAGCAATATCGCTCAAAGCATCCTTAATGGTCTCTTCGCTATAAATTGCCCCATGAGGGACTGTAAAATCCAGATCTTCTGAAAATCGATATGTTTCAAAATAACACTTTTTCAGGCATGTCCCGCCCTTAAAAAACCACTCGGATAATTTTGGGTTTTGTGAAATGCCATATAACACCCAACTTAAAACGTAATCTTTTTCTACGGTGGTGGGTAACAGTCGCAAAGTGCTTGCTAACGACGTGATCTCTGGTTTTAAAATCATGCCACATCACTCAACGGAATATTAACTCTAATACCCCATTTCGTGATGATTGGCCCTGAATCAGGCCCATGTGGATCGAGCCGGATAATACCTTTTTTAATATTTGAGCGTATCTTTTCTGTTAACGACTCAGGGAAATTCGCTAGTCGTTCAGCAATAAAACCAAGTCGTTTAAATACAGCACTATGCCCCAATTGGTCAGCATATTGATATAACGTTTCTGGAGAGGCATCTTTATGTTGGAAATATTCTTTAACAATATCGATTGCTTGCCGTCCACCTCCACCAATTTCTGGATCATCTAATATATCAATAATAGTTCTATGGATGTCAGCAATGAGTATTTGCGTATTACTAGACCAAATTTTCTTTAGGCCAAAAATACCATCTTGATGAATTAATTTAACCCTATATTTTAATCCTGAAATGGTGAATTCTTTTTTTCTTTGTTTCTGGGTTGTAAAGACAATAGTAGAATTGAAAATTTGCTCTGTTAGTTCCCAATGTTCAGCAGCCGTCCAACCTGAAATGTAACAAGGTGCAAATAAAGCTACAGCGATTGCCCATGCATCTTCGGGTACAGGATTCGCACTTTCAGAGCCAAGTGGCACAATACGATAAACGCCCGATTTTAACCGTTGTATCCATCCTTTTTTGCATAAACGAGAGAGCATGAGATTTGCTATTTTTCTACTATAGCCATACTCATTTTCTAAATCAGCAGCACAAATAGTCGGTTTACCCAAGCGACTTAATGCATCTAGAGCTTGTCGTTCAGTTTGCCCAATCCCTGACTGAGCATCATTATAGTCTAAGTTCATTTGGTATCTTATTTAGATATTATTAACACTTTAATTATAGTGTGCATTACAGTTAAAGTGCAATAGATATCTTATTGCGATATCTATTGCACTTTAACTGAATCATGACTTTTTAAGTATAATGTTAAATAATTAGCAGCCTTTGGTGATGAGCAATCTGAAACTGTTATTAATTTAAGGCGAGGTAAAGTTTATTCCACTGTTGTAGCTATCTTATGGAAAGCGGTAACTGTTAGCTTGGGCACCAATCTTCTTTTCTCGTTACGATCTGATGAAGAGGTAAGATTTGGAAATGCTATAGTTAAAGACGACAGCATCATCCTTACAAAGCATAAATTATTCGGAGCAAACCAGTCAATTCGTTGTTTTTGGCACCAAATTCATTATTGGAGTTCGGACGGAAATTTTTATATTGGTATGAAAAATGATAAAAATACTTTTGTGTGTTTGTCCTACCTTAGAGATCCTAATATTCGCGTTCTTGAATTTTTAATTGAAATAACTCTCAAGACACCAGGAGCTAAATTATTAAGTGATGTATTAAACAATAATGATTAAATTAATTACATGCCCATTATTTCTTGCCAGAATGGGCTCACACAGCGAGTTATTTTAGCTTTGGTTACGCACGTGCTCTCGTCATTATTTCCGCGTACTGCTTAGCCGCTTCAATAGGATCTCTTGTGGTGATTTCTAATTTTTCATACCGTTTCTCCTCCTTCTGCACCACCTCATCATGTACGGTAAAAATGTCCATGAGACTTTTAATCTCAGCTACGCTAATTTCTTGACCGGCAAGCGATTTTAGCAACGCAGGTATAATTTGTGACGTTTCAAGATCACTTAAATCAGGCATCGTTGCAACAACGTGTTTTTGATCTGCTTTAGGTATCAGCCGCTCGATACATAGCCTTAACGCCACAGGATCGCCAGCAAGTGCCAATTCCAGCATTTTTGCAACCAATGCCTCAGCGTGTGGTTCTAACAATTTTGTCAGGAGAGGGCGTTTGTTTAATGCACCTTTAGGCTTGCCCGCCGGATTTCCCGATTTTCCCTTTTGAAACCCAGCCATAAAAACCCCCATTCGTTGTATATTTGTTGAATTATACAACGAATGTTGCTCTGAACAATGTGATGATGAGTGTTGTTTTTTGGTACCACGCAACGTAACCACCAACTACCGGTTTAATGCGAATCTTAAAGCATGTCAAAAGCAATTAGATATCGCTAATCTTAGTCTCATCCCAAGGTAAATGAGCATACCCCTTTAATGTATCAGGGGGAAATATTGGATATTTAATCACAGAAAAAAATGGTGAGTAGTCAAAATCACTAGGGGTGAATAAACGAGAATTACGTTTAACAAGTTCCATTTGATTTCTGTTCCCTTCATGAATAAAAGGTAAAATAGGGTAATGTACCGATTGAAACGCATCAGCAATCATGGAAGAACAAATATCTTCTGTTGGCTGCATGGCATTGTGTTGAAATAATGTTGAGCGCCATTTTCTAGGAAAAAGTCCCCATGGAAATAAAAACCGCGCCAAATCTAACAGGTGACGTACATCATATTTTTTGCCCATACGACTCAATGCATAACCTATAACGCGAGACACATCTTCCTTAGCTAACCATTCAGGCCTAAGAATACGAAGATGATCTTCTCTGTATTTATCAATTGGAGAAATAATTGTGCCGCGAATGAGTTTTAGGAAATTGTCTTTAAAATCTGTTGCAATTTAAATTAAGAAGATCATGCTATAGAGCATGAACAAACTCACTCTGACCGTAGCTGAAATTATTGCTTTGAAACAAGCTCATCGGGCTTGCAAGGATAAGCGAGCCGCAGATCGGATAAAAGCCATCTATTCATTAGGTACAGGATTTTCTGTAGAGGATGTTGTAAAAATCCTCATGTTAGATGATGAAACGCTTCGAAATTATGTAAAGCGCTATCAAACTGGCGGTATTAACGCCCTTATCACCGATCATTACATGGGTTCTTTTTCAAAACTTTCAGCGGTTCAATTACTCGAGTTAAATGCCCATCTTGAGCAGAATACTTATCTTACAGTAGAAGCAATAATTGCTTATGTTGATGAGGCCTACGACGTTTTATACTCATTAAGTGGTATGACGGATTTGTTGCATAGGCTAAAATTTACCTACAAGAAATCGAAGCTGGTTCCAGCAAAAGCCGATAAAGATAAGCAGGAGCAATTCCTAAAGCAATTAGACGAGTTGCGGAAGGACAAGAGTGCCAACGACCCAATTTTATATATGGATGGCGTACATCCACAACATAACACCATGCTTGCTTATGGTTGGATTAAGAAAGGCCAGGATAACATCATCAAAAGTAATACGGGACGTCAGCGCATCAATATTAACGGTGCATTGGATGCAGATACACATGCTGTAATAACTCGCGAAGATGAGAGTATTAATGCCATTTCAACCATTGCTCTTTTAGAACAGGTCGAAGCGGCTTATCCATTAGCGGCTATAATTTATGTAATCTGTGACAATGCTCGGTATTATCGCTCAAAGTTAGTTGGTAAATTTTTAGAAACATCTAAAATTCAGCTCATGTTCTTGCCTTCTTATTCACCTAATTTGAACTTAATTGAGCGGCTTTGGAAATTTATGAAAAAGCAGGTACTTTACAACAAATACTATGAAAAATTTGATACATTTAAACAAACTACACTGGGATTTTTTGAAAATATCCAACAATATAAAACAGAACTTGATTCTTTGTTGACCAATAACTTCCACTTGCTTAACGCGAATTAATCCTAAAATTCATTCGTGTAGGGTATATCCTGAATATCCTGAAGACATCCTATATATAATGCAGCGTGAGACCAGGAACTTTGAGTGACTCGTTTAATAATTCTGCTAGCACGACTTCGTCCCTCAACGAGAATTACATCTGCGGGACGAATTTTGTGACATAACCTATTAAAATCACACAAATACCCTCTCTCGGGAGGCTCTTCCTGTAAAAACCAGTGTCCTAATTTTTCAATGAAGTACTCACCTAAAGAAACAGCCATATACCACCTTAGTTTAAACTAAATAACGATTCAGTTTATCTTAAAATTAATCATCCTTTAATTGGATATCACTTTGTAATCTTTTTTTTAAATGAATTTTTTCTAACTTCGGGAAAAAAGGTCCCAATTTGCTGATGAAGTCATAAGCCATGAAAAGCGCACCTAAAGCAAAAATCACATCTCCTGGTAGCCGTAACCATTGCCACAATAAAGTTGTATTATAAAATTCAAGGCTTCTGGAATGAGCAAAACCATGTTCATAAACATCCATTAATTGAGACCATCCTATGGGGAAGAAATTGAGTACAATCCACAATAAAAGTCCGATGTTATAGAGCCAAAATGCCCACGTGCCTAAACGATCACTCCACTGTATGCGATCGCCAGCAGCATAGCGCAAACAAAAATAGATTAGGCCAAGACCAAGTAGACCAAAAGCACCGAACAATGCAGTATGGGCATGATTTAGCGTTAAAAAAGTCCCATGTTCATAATAGTTCACTAAAGGGGCATTTAGTGTTCCTCCGCCAAATACTCCGGCGCCAACAAAATTCCAAAAAGAAGCCCCTAAAATGTAAAGGTAAGCCAGGTTATAAGTAAAAATACCCTGACGCTTAATTAACTGACGATGTTCAATCGCATCAATAATGAGTAGTACTAAAGGCAGAACTTCAATAAAGGAAAACATCGAGCCAAGCGGCACCCAAATATCAGGTGTACCGGTCCAATACCAATGATGGCCTGTGCCAATCACCCCACCTAAAAATATAAGAATGGTTTCAAAATACATGGTCCGTTCTGCGAGAACACGTGACACCAGGCCTGTTCCCATTAAAATATATGCCGTAGCACATGCTGCAAAAAACTCAAACGATTGTTCAACCCAAAGATGAACGACCCACCACCGCCAAAAATCAGTAATAGTGAATGATTTTTCAATACCTGTTAATGGAATCATTCCAAAACAATACAATACAGCCACATTCGCTGTACTTGCCCAAAAAAGATGTTCTAACCGGATTTGCCCAGTCCAAAATTGTATGGTTGCTTCTTTTGCAGTATTCCAGCCAGGCCACATGCCTCGAAAAACGATAAAACTCCAAAGAAATAACCCTAGACAAAAACCGATTTGCCATAAGCGGCCAAGTTGTAAATAGGAAAGCCCTTGATTTCCAATCCAAAACCAATATTGATTGATATACCCCATAATCCCTAAGTAATCACCAATAATAGCGCCACCTACAATAAAAAGAGTGATCCAAAATAAAAAGCTGACTAAAAAGCCTTGGCCTTTGGCTTCTTTTTTACTAATAATTGGCGCCATAAACACAGCCGCACTGATCCAGGAAAGAGCAATCCAGACAAGAGGTGTTTGTATGTGCACGTCACGAAGGAAATTAAAGGGCAAATAGTTATTAATCGCAATACCATAAAACCCTGTGCGATCTGAATAATAGTGAGCCATAATGGCGCCTACGCCAATCTGAATGAGCAGAATGAATGCGACAACTATGAAATACTGACCCACTTTATGCTGACTTGAAGTAAGCGGTTTAAAACTCATGAATATTGGTGTCTTTAGAGAATCATCGGGCACGCTAAGATAGCGATGATAAATGTATATAATGGCGCCAAAGCCGAAGAAAACAAAACAAAATGAGACCCAAGTCCAATAGAAAGTAGATGGTGTTGGACCATTTCCCATACTGGGCTCATAAGGCCAGTTGTTAGTATAAGAGCTGTTTTGTCCAGGTCGACGAGCAATCGTTGTCAGTGAAGAGTAAATAAGAAAATCTGCTGTCTGTAAAGCAGTTTGTTCGTCAAGACTGTAGGCTTTTGTCCAGCCTGTCTTTGCGTCATGGTTCAATAAAGTATGCGCAATTTCCTTTTTCAGTTGCACAATGGTATCCGCTGCAGGCTGAGACAAAATACTGATGGGGTTATTTAATTGAATAGTGCGTAATTCATGCTGCATGTTTTTTCGGACTAAATACTGCTTCTCTTCGGGTAAATCAACAAAAGACGCACCATATTTTAGTAGCGCTGTTTTTTCTTCAATAAGCCTGCCTAGACGCAGTAAATATTTTGCAGTGTAATCTTCTCCAAAATAAGAACCCATGCCATAAAGGCTTCCATAATCCATCAAATCAGCACGCTGAAATCCTGCTTTGCCTGCAACAATATCTTCCTCGGTCATAATGATTTGGCCAGATTGAGTCTGAAACTGTTGCGGTAAAGGAGGAGCAAGCTGGTAGGTTTTATAAGTGCCCCATATTAGTACAATAAAACATACAATAGCCGTGAAGAATAAAATCCATTTTAAAACCAACGCAACTGGATCACGTTCTTCCAGAGAATATTTCAGCACCGTTTTATTGTTTTGAATCATTGCCCCACTCCATGAAACCGCTGTTACCTATCATTATTGATGATCATAAAAATACATCACTTAAGATAGCCTGAGAAGGCACGCCAGCAAGAAAAATCTGCTTTTTCAATTTATTGGTTGTTTCTTTTGGGCCACATACATAGACGCGTGATTCTTTAGGACGATTTAAATGAAGTAACGCTCTTTTTTCTATAGATGCTTCAGGATACCTCCCCTGGCTTTGAATCACACAGGGATCGTAAATAAAGGAGCTAAATACTGCTGATAGCATATCCAATTCTTCTTGGTAATAAATGTCCTCGTCAGTAAGGCCACCATGAACTAAAGTAATACGCCCTTGATGATTTTGGCTTAAAGCACTTTTGATAATAGCAACAAGTGGCGCAAGTCCTGTGCCTGTCCCTGCCAATAACATATCAAAAGCTAATTGATCTGGATTATAATAAAAACAACGACCAAAAGGTCCTCTCAGTTTGAGTACTGTATCTTTTGTTGCTGTGTTCACCAGCCATTGCCCCATGCTTCCGCCTGGATAAATTTTAACGTGTAATTCAATAAATCCTTCTTGTGTGGGAATATTAGCAATTGAATAACTGCGCATCGTGTTTTCGGGATTAATCAGACTAATATATTGGCCTGGAATCCAATGTTTTAAATCATCCACGCTGAGCTTAACCTGCATCACATTAAAGTTAAGCGGTTTAATATTTATTATTTTTGCACTTACCTCGCATTCAGCACTCTCTGGCGCAGCTACTTGAAGCGTTGTTTCAGGCTTTGCCAAGCATGCCAAGAAATAACCTTGGGTTTTAAGTGTTTCGGGTAATCCCTCTTGCCAGGAGGGATGAACCGTACCGTTTTTTGCTTTAATTAAGCAGGACTGGCAAATACCCGACTGGCAGGAGTTGGGATAATCCACACCATGACGCAGTAGACACTGCAATACATTTTCCTGTGGTGCTAAAGCATAAGATTGATTATTAAAGTCTAGTATATTCATGAACGCCCCAATACATCATCACGAACACTATTAGCAATAGCGGCAACTTGTTCAATGTCATCTACTGTAGCCCCTAATTCATTGAGTGTCGCACCCAAATGTTCAATAACGATATCCACGTGCATATCATTTAATCCACGCTTGAGTAGAGGTGCGTGTCCTTCACGCATGTTTTTTCCGCTGTACTGATTAGGTCCACCGAACACCATCGTTAAAAATCCCTTTTGTTTTAAGATTTGTTGATCCATATCAATGTCATCAAAAAAATGACTAACGCGCTCATCCTCCAGCATTTTACGGTAGAAAATATCAACCGCAGTGTTTACTGCATATTGCCCCCCCAAACGTTCAAATAATGATTCAGACATAGTGAACTCCTTAAAGATATATTTGCAATACATCTTATAAAAAGAAATAATGAGAGTCAACTAACTTAGGAACTAATGATGCAACTGACGCAATTTACCGACTACTCATTACGTGCTTTGATTTATATTGCTCTCAGAAAAGAGTCGTGTACGATTAAGGAGATCACTGATGCCTATACTATTTCGACCAATCACATGGTTAAAATCATTCATAATTTAGCAAAACTTGGGTTAATTAAAACCATTCGCGGTAAGAATGGAGGTATTTTAATGGCCGCACAACCTGAAACCACTAATTTAGGTCAATTAATTACCCAGCTAGAGCCTCATTTTGATTTAGTACCTTGCTTTAATAAAGCAAAAGCCAACTGCTGTATTGCTCCTGCATGTAAATTAAAGGGTATATTACATGAGGCCCAGGCTGCATTTATGGGAATTTTAACGCGCTACACTCTGGCTGATGTGTTACATAACAACAATGAGTTGTCTGTTTTATTAAATATAAAACAGTAAATTTAAAAATTATTGGAGCGATTCAAGGTGCGGGGTTTTTGGCCAAGAACACAGCACTTGTTGCAGAATGATTGCATGATTATGTTTCGTGTCTTTAGCCGCATAAAATAAAATGACGGGAGCATGTTTTGCAATACTCTGGATTTGTTCTATTAATGGTCCTTTGCTTTTTAGTTCGTCAATGTATTGGCTTGTAAATTCCTCCCAGTTTTTTTTGGGGTTTTCATGAAACCACTGCCTTAATGCTGTACTCGGGGTTATATCCTTTAGCCATAAATAAAAATCGAGTGTCTCTTTTTTAAGACCTCGGGGCCAAAGCTTATCGATTAAAATCCATGTGCCACTCTTAACCTTGGGAGGCGTATAGACGCGGCAAATTTGAATGGCTTCAAACATATCCCTCCTTGTAATGGATAAAGTTACACGGTTTTTTGCGCAAGAAGAAAACCAAACACCCCTGATATCGGTCTGCCCAGTTCATCTTGCTTATGCAAATGACCTATTGATTCCTTGTATTCGAGTATAGACCATCCGCTGTCCTGATACATATGATAGAGCACCTCTTTTTGCGGCAGATAAGTGAATATTGTTGGCAGAGAATAAAGTTCTGATTGAACAGGAAACACTAAAAAATGATAGCCATTCTTCTTGGTTATCTTTTGAAGCTCCACTAACAACTCAGGAATACGTTGTGAGTTTAAAAACTGTAACGTAACTGTTGAGAGGACTAAGTCATACTGTTCTGGTTCAATGTTCAAAGGTTGATTTAAATCATGCAATAACGTATTTGCTGTAAGCAGAGCTTCCTTTTGGGCTATATCCTGAATCGCGACCAAGGCAGTTTGCTTGTGATCAATCCCCGTAACGTGATGCCCCATTGTTGCCAAATACAGGAGATTTCTGCCTGATCCACAACCTGCATCAAGAATTGACAAACCTTGCAAATGACGCAAATAAGTCTGATAAACATACACCAAATCACTATGTGCTGCGCCTAGGCCGTATTTTTTATTGAAATAACGAGAGGGTATGCAATAGAATTCAAGGCTTGCCTTAAAAGGTTCGCTGACAGGGATGATTTTATGCCATGATGCTGGAGGAATATATAGTTCAGGATGCTCTTCATTGATACGAATACGTGATAGCTCTTGTCCTTGACCATTTAAGAATACAAAATCTATTGCTCCCTTTTGCAAGGAAAGTTTTCCCCACGTTCCTTCCTTAGTACTGTGTTTTTCCAGAAAAAATTTCAATTTTCCATGGCTGACAATATCGGTTTGTTTATAACACATCAACTCATTGTATTCTGATATCATGGCGCACCTTTTGGTTTGAGTTATCAATAATTTTCTGATTCATTATTGGTTTTATTGTCAGTAGGCTCTGGTTTAATCCTTGTTAAAAGAGTGCGTTCGTTTACCAGTTTGTCTGCCAATTGATGGTTGACATCACGATGCTCTGCCTCGTCGTCTCGCACGACTAAAAGCACATCACGTAATCGAGCATCAGAGGCCAATCCCCAATAATTTTTAGCAATATCAGGGGCGGGGACATTTTCAATACGACCCTCATCCAATTCTTGTAAATAATGGGTATAACTGATGACAGCCTCTTCTTCAAGATAACCGACAAAACGATGGGCTGTTTTTGAAGAAAAAACATACATCAATAAATATAAAACCACAAAAATAGCCTGTGCGATAAAAATAATGAATCTTTCAAACCAATTGGGTTTAGCAATATACATAAACGTAATCAAATGCATCCGTTCATTTTCTGCTTCATCCAATAAGATTTTAATCCAACCCTCATCATTTTTAATTTTTCTTAAGCAGCGTAAATGCAATAAAGCCGCGCCTACCATGCCAGGTACCGCTGCTACTGTTTCGAGTACTATAGCTCGATTTCCATACCGCTTTTGAAAAAAAGTATCCGCAAAAAATCGAAAAAATTTCACAAGACCAAAGGCGATTTTATCGCTGATGGTTTTAGCAGGCTTATGAATCACTGGCATGACAGGCTCCTTTACGGTAGGTTATACAAGATTATTATACATAAAGATGTATTTAAAATACAGCTTTATGCTAGTGTTCATCTCTTTGTTTTTATAAGTGATAACTCAACCTATTGATTATTGTATAAAAATCAGTATTGCTGGAAAGGGAATTGTTTAGACAATATTTGTACTGAGCGCTTATAGCGCTGTATAAACTGCGAAGAATTTTATCTGAATGAATACGCCACCGTAAAAGACTTAAGGAAGGTAATAGGTGCAAATATTGAGTTTTACAATTATAGACGCTGGCACCAATCATTAGAATAAAAACACCAGCGGCTGTTTATTATAATGAAACGCCTGCGGGGGTTGCTAATTTTTAAATGGAGCTTTGTTCTAACTCCGGGGATATTTTAAGACGCAGTTCGTCTACCAGGTAAAGAGGATGAAATTAAAGGTTGAATATTCGATGTAGATAAAGGATGTGAAGACTAGAGTGGGGGCATATAAGAACAAAAAGTATAATTAGTAATCGTATCGTTTATACTTACTATTCATGTCTATACTTATAGATAGATTCAAATAGTAAGTATAAGTGATACGGTTAATTTTTAGTCAACCTATCAACTTGCACCTTAGTTAAATTCATCAACTCTGCTATTTGGCTAAGACTTAAACCCGATTCTTTATGGACTAGAGCTTCGGTTTTTTGTGCTTGCTTTTCGACTTCTTCAAATGAAAGCGTTTCTAGCGATAAACGGCTAATCATTGGTTCATTCACCTGGATCTCAAGTTGATACTCTCTTTCTGGAGGACTGGATTGTTTGAGATCGATCTCAAACCCTAAAGATTTAAGCCAATCTGAAATAAACCTGCTTGGTCGTTCTGGCGGTTTATTAATTTTAGTATAACGTTCATCGAGTAACTCTAATTTGACAAGCTCTGGAGCTCGGCTAATGATACTTGTGGTTAGCTCTTGTGTCTTCTCGGAGGTTAAGCGTTGATTTTGTATTAATTCAAGAGAAATGCCTGCTTCATTAAGGATTGCACATTTAATCTCAACCTCTTTAATCGTTGGATCGAGTCTCAATATATTGACCAATAACTCCAGCCGATAATCTGCCATGCGGCTGCTATAACGACACCACCTATAGGCGGCGTCTTCCGTCATAGAGCTCATACGATAATAATCAAGACACAACGCGTGTTCACAACTAAAGCGCTCTTCATCCGTATAACCTGAATAACTTATTTTTTTACCCTTCTCTGCTTCTTTTAGCTCATATGGAGTAGCAAACATTAACGCCTCTTGATCTTCTTTCGTTATATCCTGGATTGTTATTCCCTGCATCTTTAAATCGCGGGCTATCTGACGATTGACGATAAATTGATATTCATCCAATAAATAATTAAACGCAGGAATAAAAAGTGCCTTATTTTTACGCGTGGCAAAATTGATCTCATCAGCAATTATGTCCATTTTTCTTGGCTTGATACGTTTGGCGATAAACTGAGATGCAATATCTTTATAAAAACTAGGCAGATACATATTCTGTGGAGAAAATAGCAACGCAATATCCCATTCAACAACGTTCCTGAATCGTCTCATCATCTGCAAACATTCAGTTGCGCTTAAAAAATCCCCGGTAAATAAGCCATAACCTTTTTTAAATCGCTGATCTTCATGTTTTATACTAACCCCAGTACCAATTACACTGGTATGAATTAACAAATCTATATTGGCTGTTTCACTTTGTATATTATCGATAAAATTTGTTGCGTCTATCGGCTCTCCATTTTTAATACATCTCGTCCCAGTCAGTAAAACGATATTTTTATTTGGATGCATTCTCATTAGTTGTTGCGCGATAGCTCTGGCCTCTTTTTCTATCTCAACCGCAAGAACAGATGGAATAAAATTATACAAATTTCGCTCAATTGAATTCACAATAGACGTTTTAGAATATCTTTTACTTATTGAACAGGTTACGTTGACCTCAAAATGCCTTTCGGGAGGTTCTGCGGTAACCAGTAAAATTTCGTTGTCATTTAACTCCAATAACTGTTGCCAATGACGTATTGCTTCCGTGGTTTGATCTGCGTCTGTAAAATAAATAACCGCCCCATTTGTAATCGCAATCTTGATGGCCGCAGTAAGTCTTTCTGCTAGCTCCTCATGCATTAACTCGCTGGTTAACATGGTTTTTAGCACTTGCACTGATTCATCGATAAAAATGGAGTCAGCCTGCATCAATAGTTGTAAAAAATGCTCTTGTTTATTTTCTAAATAAAATGAATTTAGGCAACAAGCCAACCCTTTAATAGCAGATAAACGAAACCCTGATAACACACGATTGTAATTTTTATAGTGAAAACATTTTAACTCAAGTGCGATCTGTGTGATCAGCTTTTCGCGGTGTGCAATAACGACGCCTCCATTCCGCGTATTGGCATCGATGAACAAACTTTTAATAAAACTTTTAGTTTTGCCTTGCTCGTGTTGAGCCGCAACAAATATGGCTTTATATGTTCTGTTCGTTGCTACCTCTAAAGCCGGTTGCCATTCTAATAAGCCATTGACTTGGGGTAACCTCAAATGTTTATAGCGCTTGGTATCTAGCTTTGTGAGTGTTTTGGCTTGGTTTATCCTCGATGCAACGAGGCAATCAATGTATTTAAATATATCGGGTGATATTTTAACTCCGTGTTTGGCATGTTGTTGCAATAGTCTATAAAAAGCTTCCTTATTAATAATATCCCCGCTAAATCGTCCCTCAAGTACATGTGCTAAAGCATATAAACGCTTTTGTTCTTTGCCTGTAACCGCCCAGGCAAAACGAACACCTTTTTTCCCCTTAACCTTGCGGCATTGCTCAATAAGGGCTTTATCATACAAACTCACTACGAGAGGAGCGATTACCTTATTTTCAGTATATGACCAAATAAAACCACCGCTAATGCGTGCTTTACCACCTGATAAAGGACAAATACAATAAGAGTTAGTATGATTAATTAACGCATCATGGAATGAGGCCCCTTTACCGTTCGTAAGTAAAATAGCGCTATTTATGCTAATGCCGCTAACGTTGTCGCTAATTTCTATAGCAGGCCTGAATTCCAGTAATTGTCGGTCAATTTCTGTTTTTGTGTGAACAATACCGTGCTTTTGTCGATAGTCATCCCAGTCCCCAAATTTTGGTGGAATTATTGCGAAACCTCTGGTTAATGCGGCTCCGTTGTAAGCTGCATCCTGGCCTTTTGTATGGCCTTTATGAGAATCATTATCTCCAAAAAAGATCAATTTTTTATCTGGAAATAGTTGTTGTATTCGCTCAGCCTTCCTCCTCATGCCACCTTCATCGACCGTCATTAAAACAGTAAATCCGGTTGCCATGCGAACGCTTATGGCGGTAGCGTATCCCTCAACAATTCCAATATAAGGCGAACTATGATCACCTTGTATAATATGAATAGCATTACGTATTGGAGTTCCAGCAATTGGACGTTTTGGCCAGCGCTCTTTTTCTGGATTTTTTCCTTTAGAAATAAATTGAGCCCCAATAAATTTTTCAGGATTTGATACATCAACAAATTTAATAAAAATCGACCCGGATTTAATAATCTGCGTTTTGTTTTCTATTTTTTGAGTTGCTGAATTGATCTCTTGATAACAAACTGTATGAAGCTTTGTTGTTACAAAAACTTTTTGGCCTAAATTTTTTTCCTGCAAATAGGGGTGACTTTTTTCAACACATGTATTTTCTATTTCTAGGGTGTACGTTATGGCTCCAACTTCCTTCGCTTCCAGCAGCTTTTTTTCTTGTTCCTGTTGTTTTTTATATTCTGCATCGCGTTGCTGATTTTTAATTACATGTTGTTTTCGTTCTTCTTCCGAAATCGTTGATTTCTTTCCTCCAAATCCGAGATATTCTGCAACTCTTTTAAAAGTCTCTTTATCATCAATACCAAAGAATATCGCTACTAATTTAAATCCATTAAGCAATTTACCTTCGGAGCATGTATTACACACCCATCTTCCATCTAGTAACCCACTACGATTGCATTTATTTTGGAATCTAAATCGATCTGTTCCTCCACACACTGGGCATGGTGTATGTTTTGTAGTAATGGAGCTTACAGTGATTCCAAAATAATTTAATATCTCATTCCATCGACCATAGGCCGCCTCTACCACATCTTGAGCCGTTGATTTATAATAAACTGGAGATATTTTGCTCTTACTGGCTGGCGGTGGTGACTCACCGCTTTTGGTTGTCATGGCGCGGTCTAACGTGCCGTTGCTTTTGTATGAACCCAAGCAACAACCTCGGATTCCAAAAACACCGTTTTTCGACCTAACTTAATCGGCTTTAACTCTCCCGATTTGATTAGCTCATAAATTTTTGTTTTTTTCAGGCTTGTTACATAACTGACTTCTTGTAACTCGATAAATCGGCCTGATTTACCATATGGTTGATAAGTATGGTTTGTCATGGTTCGTGCGTCCACATTAGAGTTCGTGGAAGCATTTTTTCATGGTGTAATGGCCTTAGCCGGTTAGCGAAATCGAACTTTTCTGGTATATTTGCTTACAAAATGGTTTTAACAAGTTCATATATTGAGGCTATTCAATATATTGAATAGCCTGGATTTAGTTGCCCTCAGCCACGAGCACAATCAATAAGTATTTAACCTTGGCCGCTTATGATGTTTTTAGGGCGAATTATTTTCCAACTTAATTTGTTTTATTGCTCGATTAAGCCGCGGATTTAATCCGCTAATTAATGCAGTATGACCTCCTACTCCATCCTGAATAAAATAAATCGTGCCCTTTTCGTTATCATCATCCTCATCAACAATATCTTCAATTACCTCTCTGTCGCTAACTGAGTGATCACGGAGTTTGTCCAATAGCTGCTGCCATGTTATCTTCATGTTTACTCTTGCTATTTGTAAGATTAATTCCTGCAATGCATCAGGACGTGAGTTTTTTGCATTTTCACTTTGAGTAAGGTTCACCAAACATACTTTTTCCAAATATTTAACCGCTTTTATTAAAGAATCGGTTCTTGTTTCTGCTGTAATATCCGCATCGTATACCGCCAAAGCGAAATAAATTACATGCGTTAATAATTCGAAAATTTCTTGTCTATGTGGACGATTCACATAAAATAAATAAACGCCACATTTTAAAATAACTTTTTCAACCAATTGTTTTTGTTTAATATTTTGTGTCCCACGAAGTTTTTTCTGCTCCGATTTGGAAAACTCTCTTAGCGATACATTTTGTTTAAACCAAAATTTGTTGACTGGTTGCCATAGACAGAATTGAATGATAGGATTTTTGCTGTGTTTGATGTAAATAAAATGGATGCTTTTTGTATCATTTTTTTCATCACCATATGTTAAAAGCAGCTTATACCATTGAGATAATGCACATATCTTTTCAAGAGAGTGCTCTCTATTGATGCATAATGATAGATATTTTTCAAACTCAAGGTCTTGAAAATTATGCTCAAGTAAAACTGCGGCCTCTTTTAATAACTCAAGAGCCGCTCTGCTTGATCTGTCATTAGAAAAAATTGCTGCTCTGTTAGGATAATCTGTGATGAATCCTAATATAATTTCCATAAAGGATTTACAAGTCTTCTCGCTGCCAGCATGCTCTTGCAAATATTTATCAATCTGGTTGAATTCAGGATTTTCTTGAGCTAAGGTGTTATCTTTTTCTTCACTCATGCTCTTTTCTCCTGGCACAGTTGCACCACCTCACCAAAATTGCCGCAATAATCACCCCAAATCGTCATCAACACTTTGCGACGCTCAAATAAATCACTACGCTGATAGGCTGCCTCAACTTTATTTTGATTCACATGAGCAAGTGCTAATTCAAGAACAGCACTGGGAGTAGCAGTTGTTTCTGCACCCCAAATTCTAAAAGACGAACGAAACCCATGAACCGTTACATCTGGCGCAACAGAATGAAGCGTTTTATTGACCGCCACATCCGATAATAAACCACCCCGAGCACCTTGAAACACACGTTCAGCTTGCCCCATGCGCCATTGCAGCATCTTTTTAATGATCTCAACGGCCTCATCACACAACGGTACAACATGCTCGCGCTCTGCTTTCATGCGTTTTGCGGGGATTGTCCACGTTCTTGCTTCTAAATCGATTTCACTCCACATCGCACCCCTTGCTTCTCCAGAACGTGCTGCGGTTAATATAGTGAATCGAAGGCAATAGGCTGATAAATAATTCTTCTCACGCAATTCCGACATAATGCGCGGAACGTCTTTATACGGTGCTGAAGCAAGATGCACTGGTTTTTTAACTTTGCGAGGTGATGCAAATACCATGCTAAGGTTACCTTTCCAGCGTGCAGGGTTACGGCGTTCACTTTCTTCATAGACAATCGCATAATCAAGCACTGCCTCTATACGCATTCTTAGTCTACTGGCAGTTTCAGTCTTCGTTGTCCACAGCGGAAATAAGATAGTTTTGATATCAACAAGTGTGATGTCAGCAGGGCGTTTATCACCCAGACTTGGGAAGGCATAGCGTGTTAATGTATTTAGCCACTGGATAGCATGTTTTTTATTACGCCATGTAGGGCGTTTTGCTTCGATCATCGCCAGTGCGCACTCTTTAAAGGTCATGACCTTCGGCTCATCCTGCGCTTTCAATACTTGGGCGGGATCTTGCTTGTTGATAATTGCATTTCTCATCGATTCAGCAAGCCCACGCGCTTCTGTCATTGACCGTGCATGTATTGATCCAAGGCCAATGGATATTTGCTTGCCTTCTTTTTTATAACGGAAAATCCAAACCCTTGAATCGTCTCTAACACGTAAAAACAAGTTACCACCATCAGCATGATAACCATTTGGTTTTGTCATTACTTCACGTACGGATAATATTTTAATTTTTGCCACGTCTACTCCCTAAATATAATCGGGTTACCCTTTGGGTTACCCCGAAGACGCGCATCATAACAAACTTTTACGAACTTGTACGAACTGAATTCAGCTGATAACCTTGATTTTATTTGGTCTAACGAACTTTAGCGACAAATGGCGAACTTGAGTATGGCGGAGTCCCGGGGAGCCAAGCCTAGCTTCGATACTAGTAAAATTCAAAATCGTCAATATTGCCTTTGGTTAAACAAAAACTGATTAGTTCACCACGGTGATTCATCACCAGATGCAATTTAAATCCAAAGAAATAGCCAACAGAACTATGACCTCGTTCAGCAATACCTTTGAATACTTGGTGGCCATGAATGCGACGGTTATGACATACAACTAATTTTGTTGAGTCAGTATAATACAAGTTGGTTTTCTCACCTGTTTTTGAAATTACGTAGTAAGTTAGTAATTCAAGAACGCGTGGCTTTAGTGCAACAAATCTCGGATATGTTAAAAATATACCCAGCACCGTATCTTTAATCAATACTTAGTTATTTTTGTTGTTCCTTATCCATAACTGACGTTAGATAATTGCATTCAAGTGGTTACAAAATGTAACTGTTTCTTTTCAACCGGTGACAAACTGTCACCGGTTACGATTGAATCTATAGGCATTTCTTTAACGTTATCGGTATTATATTTTCCTGTAACAACCCCTCTACAAAATCTGCCCACCGATCCAATGCTCCTTTACGTTGAAGCAGCATTTCTTTTTTATTATACGTTGCCATGATGCGAGTCATTTTATGACCAAGAAACTTTTTTTACATTGAGCACTACGCACATTTTTTCGAAATTGCTTCGCAAAGTGTTTTTGCCAATGCCTTAAAACTTCCGAGTCCATCTTGTTCTAATGAGTTGACCAATAGGCTTCCTATAATAACACCATCGGCAAATTCTGAGACAGCAGCTGCTTGTTCATCATTTGAAATTCCAAACCCTATCGCAATTTTAGTATTTGGAAAATGAGCTCGTAAGGACAGAACGTCAGCTTTTAAATTATCTGAAAGAGCAGATTGCATACCAGTAACGGCTAATCGCGATATGTAATACAAAAAGCTCGGATTAAGTTGTTTGTAAAGGCTAAACCGTTGAGGATCGGTTGTGGGTGAGGCAAGCAAGACGATTTCCAGGCCAGTTTGCTTAAGCGTCATGTAAAAATCCTGACCTTCTTCAGGTGGTAAATCAACAACAAGCACTCCCTGAATACCTGCCTCTTTAGCTTTTATCGCGAACAATTCTGCCCCTAAGGCCAGAATGGGATTTAAATAAGTGAATAATAATATGGGCGTGTGACACCCTTGTGAACGAAGCTCTTGGACCATTGCAAATATACTATCAAGTGTTGTCCCTTGCCTTAATGCAATTTCAGCAGCACGTTGATTAACTGGACCATCTGCTACAGGATCTGAAAAAGGTACGCCAAGTTCAATGATATTGGCACCTGCTTCTGACAACGCAATAATAGCCTGTTTAGACTCTTCCAATGTTGGATGACCCGCCATAATAAAAGGTATGAATACGGTTTTTTTTGACTCAAAGGCTTGTTTAATCATGAACCAGCTCCTGTTCCAGATAATGACTTAAGGTTTCTACATCTTTATCCCCACGACCTGATAAACCAATCAACATATGATAATCTTTTGGTAAATATGGCGCGCGTCGTATGGCGTAAGCAATAGCATGGGCACTTTCTAGTGCAGGGAGAATGCCTTCTACTCGAGCTAGTAAAAACGCTGCCTTAATGGCCTCCTCATCGCGGGCATTGGTATATTCCACCCGTTTTATATCATGTAAAAAGGCATGTTCGGGACCAACGCTGGGATAATCAAGACCAGCCGAAATACTGTGCGTATTCGCGACCTGCCCCTGATCATCTTGTAACAAATAACTCTTTGTTCCTTGCAACACGCCAATACGGCCATTTAAAAATCGTGCCGCATGTTGGCCTAAAGCATTTCCCGTTCCACCAGCTTCAACACCAGTCATTTTGACAGCGGTATCGTCTAGGAAAGGATAAAACAAACCAATGGCATTACTTCCCCCACCAACACAAGCGACTAATTCATCAGGAAGTTTCCCTATGAGTTCAATAATTTGTCGCCGTGATTCAATGCCAATGACTTGCTGAAAATCCCGCACGATCGTTGGATAAGGATGTGGACCCAAAGCAGAGCCTAGAACATAATAAGTGTCTTTAACATTAGCAACCCAGTCTCTCATCGCTTCGGAAGTGGCATCTTTTAGGGTTTTTGATCCGGAACGAACCGCACGCACTTCTGCGCCCAAACACTGCATGCGTACCACATTAAGACGTTGACGCATCATATCGACTTCGCCCATGTACACTACACATTCCATACCGAGTAAACTCGCGACTGTTGCTGTCGCAACACCGTGCTGACCCGCTCCGGTTTCTGCAATTAACCGTGTTTTACCCATGAATTTCGCCAGTAATCCTTGACCGATGGTGTTATTAATTTTATGAGCACCAGTGTGTGTTAGATCTTCACGTTTGAGATATACCCTTGCCCCATTAAGATAATTAGATAATCTTGAAGCAAAATAAAGTGGAGTTGGACGTCCAACAAACGTTTTAAGATATTCTTTCAGCTCCTGCTGAAATAGCTGATCATCTTTTAAAGCGGTATAAGCATTCTCGAGTGCTGCGAGTGGTGCTATAAGTGTTTCAGGTGCAAAACAGCCACCATAATCGCCAAAATAGCCTTTCTTAGTTGACATGTTTTAACTCCTCAAATAAACGGTTAATCTGTGATTTATCTTTGATACCAGGTGTCTGTTCCACGCCACTAGCAAGATCTACCGCATAAGGGTTTACTGCTTGAATGGCATCCCTTACATTGGTTGCATTTATTCCACCAGCCAGGATTAATGGGTATTCTCTGGCCATAGTTTCAGCCAATGCCCAATTGGCCCGTCTACCCGTTCCACCCAGCAAGTCATCATTATCAATTTTAGGCGCATCCAGTAAGACATAACGGTAAGAGCTCAAAATAGAAGCAGGTGGCAAATCGCCTTTTGTAGTTGCTTGTAATGACAAAATTACTCGATCTTTAAATGAACTTGGTGCATCGTTCAATGGTGCGTACACCTGCACCAGATCCAAGCCAAGGTCATCAATATACTGCAACAGCGTGTCATAAGATTCATTAATATAAATGCCCACTTTCAGAATTGCCTTAGGCAATGCATTAATTATTTCTTTGGCAGCGGTTTTTGAAATACAACGGGGCGATTTAGGGTAAAAATTAAATCCTAGCGCCCAAGCACCTCGTTGTTCGCAATGCTCGGCGTCTTCGAGATTTGTTAATCCACAGATTTTAATTTTCATCATTATCTTCCAGAAGTTGCTGTAAGGCATGCCCTGGGTATGTCTCTTTCATGAAACAGGAGCCGATTAAACACCCATCTACTCCACGACTCACCATTGTATTTAAATCAGCTTTTGTCTCAATGCCACTTTCGGCAATGACAAAAACATCGTTGGGAATGGATTTAATTAAAGTGTCTGAAATGTCTAGATCGATAGTTAATGTACTTAAATTACGATGGTTGATGCCTATAAGCTTTGGTTTAAGTGCAAGTGCTATCTCTAATTCAGCTAAATCATGTACTTCAATCAAAGGAGTTAGCCCCAGGCTTAGCGTATAATCATAAAGCGATTTCAGAAGTTTTGGATTTAAAAAAGCCACAATTAAAAGCACAGCATTTGCACCATAAAGTAATCCTTGTGCGATTTGTGCTTTACTCAAAACAAAATCTTTAAGCAAAATATGGGTTTCTGGATAAGCCTGACGTACCGCTCGAATACTCTCAATATTTCCTTGAAAGTATTCCGGCTCAGTAAGGATAGATAAGGCCGAGGCACCATGAGATAAATAATCACTAGCAATGGTGACTGGATCGAGATTTCCTTGATAAATTCTGCCGCGAGAAGGACTGGCAAATTTGATTTCAGCAATAATTGCAGGGATTGTTGATGATTGGAATATGTCACAAAAGTTTAAAGTATTGAGCATTAAATTGGCTTCAATCTGAATAGAATCGGCTCTGGAACGCACACTGGTTTTAATTGTTTGGATAAAATTGTTCATGATTGTCCTCTAATTGATGTACTTTGGAGTGTATGTAAAAAAGCGGCCGTAAGTCCCGATGCAATGGCCGATCGTGCTAGCTCAACTCCTTCTTTTAATGTGGCAACCTGATTTGCTACTAAAAGCCCAGCAGCACTGTTTAAAAGAACGATATCCAACTTGGCATCGTTTATTTTTCCTGAAAATAGATCGCGAATAATATTGGCATTCTCAGTACTATCTCCCCCAATAACATCTTGTAAAGGTGCAGATTTTAGGCCCACTTCCTCTGGGGTAATCCGATACTGGTTGATAAAGCCATTACGAAGCTCGGCAATATGAGTCGGGGCGCTCATGCTCAATTCATCCAAGCCATCCTCAGAATGTACCACTAGTGCGTGATCTAAACCCGAAGCTTTTAATACCTGAGCAATTGTTGGAACCAGGTGTTGGCTATAGACACCCAATACTTGACGTTTGGGGCGTATGGGATTGAGAAGCGGTCCCAACGTATTCAATATGGTCGGGATTCCCAATTGTTTACGCACCTCACCGAATGCGCTTAACAAGGGGTTAAATAAAGGAGCCCATAAATAGGTATAACCCTGTGTTTTAAGCAGGGTTATACTAGCATTAGCAGTCTGCGGCATGGGGACGCCTAATGCTGCTAGCACATCAGTACTTCCAGATAGGCTGGTGACACGCCTTCCACCATGCTTTGCAACAGTAACACCACAACTGGCAACGACTAAACTTGCGGCAGTGGAAATATTAAATGTTTTAAGACCATCGCCACCGGTACCTACAATATCAACTACCTCATGAGGGTAATCAATTGAGACTGAATGTTCTAACAATGCTTCCATAGCACCGAGAAGCTCTTCCGCTGTTTCCTTTTTTTTAGCGAATATGTTTAAAATCTCCGCCTGACTAGACAGAGGATACGTTGCCATTTGCGAGAATAAGGTATAGCTTTCATGGCGAGTCAAATTGTTTCCGGCAATTAACTTGTCTAAATATAGGGTCATTTCAGGTCACCTTTAATGCTTGTTGATACTGAGGTGCTTGATAAAGCTTGGCATCAAGAATATATCGCAAATGATCAATACATTGGTGTATGTCTGCTAAATCTAAATACAATGGATTAACACACATGCGAATTAATCCGGGGTTGCGATAATCAACAATAACGCCATAATCAATTAACGCACGAGCTAGTCCATGACCTTCCTCATGAATAAACGCGACATGCCCTCCTCGTGTGTCATTTAAGGGAGTGATCACATGTAATCCCAATGCTTGCAGCGCTTGGATTAAAATCATGGAATACTGCAAACTCTGTGTGCGTAAGGTAGTTATATCAAGACCATCAATACTTTTTAGCGCGCCTTCTAAGGCCTTTAAACTGAGCACATAGGGTGTTCCGCTAATAAATTGAGCCACACTTCGCGCTTGAAAAATTGGGTCAAAAGCAAACGGAGTTTCATGGCCCATCCAACCATAAATAGGGGTTATTAATTCATCATGGTGTCGCTTATGACTATAAATAAATGCGGGTGAACCAGGCCCACCGTTAAGGTATTTATAAGTGCACCCCACGGCAAAATCAGCATTGGATCCCTGAAGATCAAGTGGCAAAGCACCCACGCTATGACTCAAATCCCATAGGGTTAAAATGCCTTGTTGATGAGCCATAGCCGTTATATGGTGGAGATCATAGGTGCTCGCATCGCGATAGTTGACATGAGTTAACATCAATACCGCCACTTGCTCGTTAAGATTTTCAAGCAAAGATTCTCGAGAAACAGTTTTGAGCGTAATGTCCCTATTAAATGCTTGAATACCTTGAGCAATATAACTATCTGCCGGAAAATTATCATCGCTGGTAAGAATGACATTGCGCTTACGATTAATTTTTAAAGCCCCCATCAACACTTTAAATAAATTCACCGATGTCGAGTCACCTATCACAACATCTTTAGCGTCAGAGCCAATGAAAGGCGCTATTCTTGCAGCCACCTGGTAAGGTAAATCAATCCAAGCATCTGTATTCCATGCTTTTACAGCCTCAGTACTCCATGCCTGCATGACTTGCTCGATCTGCAATTTAGCTGACTTAGACATCGGACCTAACGAATGACCACACATATAAATTTGCTCTGGGGGTAAAAGAAAGTCTTTTTTTCTCATGAATAAGTTCCTTCAGGTAGTAAAACGGCTCTTACGGGCGATGCGTCTAATCCAGTTAATTTTAAAGGCAAACCAATTAGAGTATAAAAACCAGGCGAAACAGTACTGAGCTTTAAGTGCTCCATAATTTGAATAGAATAGGCATGGCATGCATGATGAGCAGGTAAATCTTTTGATGTCATCGCATCAATTGAAATGGTATCTGTCCCAATCAAGATGACCTCTCGTTCTCCAAGGTAGTTCACACAAGCTTTTGAGAGCGACAAGTGTTGCATTACTGATGGGTTGGTTTTAAAAAGAACTCGTGGCCGTAATGCCAGGTGTTCGATATCGCTCACTTCTAAAGAATAAGACTCAATATGACTTACATCGATGACTACGCACGCGCCAATAAATGGTTCTAAAGGTAATTTGTCTATCGAAATACCCTCTTTATGATAATGACGAGGAGCATCCACATGAGTACCCGCATGAGTTGACAAGATAATTTTGTTAACCTGCACGGGACAATTTTTATCAATGTCACAAATTGTTGTAAATTCAGGAGTTGGCTCTATAGGAAATCCATAGGTTGTTTCAGATAGATCATGAGTAATATCAATGATTTTCATGTTGCGCCCCGCGTTGCAGGCCAATAACCAATAAAACAAGGCTGCCAGTAAAAAACTTAAGATCAGAAGGAGCCAGTCCTATGAAAAGAACAAGGCCTTGAATTTGTTGATATACTAAAGCACCAATTAACGGGGCTATGAGTTGCCTGTTTATCGTATTGTTACCAATGATTGCCTCACCAATCATTAATGCAGCAAGTCCATGAATAACAATACCGATACCCATGCCAACATCCATGTAGTATTGCAGTTGGACTATTAATCCTCCGGCTACACCGGTGAAACAGCCTGCTATAAATAAGCCTAAAACCGTATAGCAGGCAACTGAAATACTCTGCCTGCGTGCAAAGGCTTGATTTAATCCCACGGCACGCAATCTTAAACCGATTTCTGTTCGTAAAAATAATGCTAGGGGCAAGACCAATGCCGTTAGGATAGTCAGCAAAAAAAGAATGTTTATCAAGGCGCTGCTTTGACTGAACAGGGAGGCTGTATTAAATAACGCAATATTGGGTTTACCCATCAAACGCAGATTCACGCTGTACATCATTGTGCTTAAAATAATTCCAGCAAGTAAGGTATTCACTTTTAACCGCAAATGAATAAGACTCGTAGCAACCCCCATTAACCCAGTAACAAGGCTAGAAATAATTACGGCGAGTAAGGGATTAACATGAAGCAATAATAAACTGGTACAAACAGCACCACCTAATGGATAAGCGCCTTCTGCGGTTAAATCAGGAAAATTGAGCAATCGAAAAGGAATCATAATGGCATAAGCAACCAACGCCAATATCAAGCTTTGAAGTAAGCCAGTTAACAAAAAGTCCATTGTCATAATGGATCCTCCAGCAACACAGTGTCTTCATAGATGTGAAATAAAGCTAATAATTCACTCATGTTTAAATTAGATTTTTCTTTCCCAGAAACGTCAAATACAATCTGGCCTTTATGAAGCATAATCAATCGATTTCCATAATTGATAGCATCTGCAAGATTATGCGTAATCATCAAACTCGTCAGTTGTTGTTCCGCTATAGCTTTTGCGGTATATGCCATCACCATTCGTTGCGTGCCAGGATCAAGTGCCGAGGTATGTTCATCTAATAGTAATAATTTAGGTCTTGATGTCACTGCCATAATCGTTGCAACCATTTGACGCTGGCCGCCAGATAAATGACTTAATGGGGTATAAAGATACTGTTCAAGACCAATGCCTAAGGCTTTGATTTCTTCGGTAACCTGGTTTGCTCGGCGATGATAGAAGGAGAAACCTGTTTTTTTAGTTCGAGATAAGCTCAGAGTCATGTTTTCGAGCAGCGTCATTTCAGGAATGGTACCCTGATTCACATCTTGAGTAACAGATGCAATCGCGTGGCTTCGATCTTGTCTTGTTAAATCCTCATCCTCAATGATGATTTTTCCTGTGTCTGATTCATATTCACCCGAAATAATTTTTATTAATGTGGACTTGCCTGATCCATTACTACCAATAACCATACAAAAATCATTTGGATTAAGATGAAGGTTAATGTTTGTCAGTACTGGTTTAAAACCGCCTAAAAATGTTTTACTGATACTTGTTAGAGTTAACATAATTATCTCACCACAATCGTGTTAGGAAGATTTACCGGCAGATGCAGGCCTAATTTAGCGGCATTTTTCTGGCTAACAAATCCTTGATAATCTTTTGTCGATGGATATTGAGGCGGAAGTGATGTAATGGATTTCCCTTGTAAAATACCGACTATGAGCTTTCCCGCATTAACGCCTACTTGGTGATAATTGACTCCAAAGCTTGCCAATACCATATTTTCTTTGACCGCAGCTTCATTCACGTTAAAAATGGGAATACCCATTTTGCTACTTTCAGACGCAATAACAGGTAGGGCGGGTTGTATTGCACCACTTCCACCCACATAAATAAAATCGACCTTCTGGTTAAATTGTTGCATGGCCATAGGAATATCACGCGTTTGATCGATTGGAACCGCAACTACTTGCATATGGGATGTAAGAGCTGCCTGTTTCAGCATGTGAACTAAAGCCAGGTCATTTCCTTCCGCAGTTGAATATAAAATGCCAACTCTCGATGGATGATCCAGAACTTGTTTAGTAAAATCTAACAACAAATTGAGATCTTGCTTATCAGAGCTACCCGTCATATTCCCTTCAGGCCGATGGGATTCCTTAATTAACCCTGCTGCTACAGGATCGGTGATGACACTGTAAATCAAAGGGATATCTTTAACGGTTCCTTTAGCGTACTGCGCTACTGGTGTTGTTATTGTTACTAATACACGAGGATGATGACTTTTAATACTCGTGATCATTTGGGGAATAAGCGAAGCATCAAAACCAACATCGACTATTTCATATTGAACATTTTCTTGTTCAATAAAACCATTTTTTGTTAATTCATTTTTAATCCCTTGTATAGAGGCATCAAGAGATGAGTGAGGCCCCAAATTGGCGATGGCAATCAGGGGTAGGTTGGACTGTTTAGACCTGGAAAAGAGAGTGATTGTTACAACAACGACAATTACTAAAATAAGAGCGCCTATTTTTTTTATGCCCATAATATCTTCCTTTTACATAACGATTCTGTAGCGATTTATCTCTAGTTAACCAAGAGATGGAGAAAAAAATAAATATAGAATCTTGTTAGAATTGGCCGAATGGCCAAGAAGAAATAATGATTAATGAAATAGAGAGCGATGTAATCGTTTGATTGGTATTTATAATATTAAAGGGTTTTAGTTCGATGCTCATGACGTATGTCTCAAAAAGTTAAATCAATAAAAAATCAGTGCGATTAGCTATTAGCGCCAACGCCACCAATTAATTGAAAGATTTTTAACTTTTATAAACGCCATTAAGGTTCCTAAATGAGATTTTTAATCTAATAACGATATCATTCTAATATATTGAATGTATGATTGTCAAATATCAAGTCAGTATTTGAACAGCTAAGTTATTACTTTAGGAACTTTAGGTGGACTAACTAGCAAATTTCATGTTTTCAATAAAAAACCATATTTTGAGTATTATTTATCACATTAAAACCTATAATTTATTGATCCTGCTGTTGGATGTTCTTGAGTTTCGATCTCTTGAATCTCTTTTTTCGTATCCTGCGGTGTTTCCATAATAGCAATTAGCTCATTGAGTGAATTTTTCAATTGGCCAAAGTTTTCGGCACAATGAATTTCTTCTAAATTATATTTTGAACAAGACGGTTTTTTTTCTATTACTTTCATGAGGAGGTCTTTGCAGTGCGTGAACGGTAAATTCACTTCCTCAACAGCATGTGTCAACAGTGTATAACTATTTAATGATAAGACACTTAATAAATTCTCGAGTGCTTCAAAATCATGCTGAATACGCGCCACTTCATAGTACAAAACTGATTTTCCTTCATCATCTTTCATATCTATAGCAGTAATACATTGGTTTTCAGGTAGTATTTTTAAAATAGCAATTAGATTTCCTCCCTTTACCGCCTCATGCAAAACTGTCTTTCCATAATCATGCGTTTCGTTTAGCGCCTCAAGTAACTGGCTTTGAGGATAACTCCGTAAAATTATTTCAAGAGGTGCTCTCACAAATGAGCCATTTAAGAAAGGCCTGTTTTGCTTTTGCTTTGATGCCGCAAGGTATAAAACTGACTTACCCTCACCGTCTTTTATTTTAATAACCTCAAAACGCTGCGCCACAGAAAGTGGGCGAAGCAAAGCAGCAAAAGATTGTGGATAGGGTACAGCCTTATGCAAAAGCGTCTCGCCCCAACTATTTTTTTCTTTTATGTATTCAAAACATTGGGGTGGAGAAAATACCTTTAAAAGCACTTCAAGGGAGTCTGATAAAACTCTTACTGCATGAGACAAGGCTGGTTTTACAATCTCAACAACATGTTCTTCTGGGCAAAGAGCAATAATGTTTGAAACACTGGAAACATGCCCTATGTAGCATTGCAAGAGCGTTTTTCCTCCAAAATCGCCATATCCCATTCTTAATGCCTCGATACGATAATTTTCAGGTATATAAGGAAGAAGGTTAAATAATTTTATGGTGTCAGTTGCTTGACTCATTAATCGTGCAGCTCTGGTGGTAAGAGGCAAGTCCAAATACTTATCTGTGGAGCAATCAATAGGGATTAAGTCATGTAATGAGATGGATGACTCCTTGTATTTGTGCATCATGGACAAATAACACATCAATGAACCAGGTGTAAGCTCATCTGAAACTTCAGGATAGTTCTTTAAAAGCGCCTCTAATTGCTCGACAATATTTGTGGTGTCGCTAAGATAATGACATACATAATTGATGCATTCTTGAAAAGATTGAGAATATGGCTCTAAAACAGCGTTTAATGCTAAACGTTGTGTTGGTGATAATGAATCAGCTTGTGCAATACAATATTGCATTTCCGCATCTTCATAAAACATCCCTTCACGTATCATTTCTGTAATAACCGTATTAGGAAACAGACCGTTAGGTGTTTTTCCGCCAGCACCGATAGTAACACGCTTAAGTTCTGGGTGAGTGGCAAGCACAGCTGTTGCAAAATGATGCAAGATATTTTTTAATACATCGTCCTTAATACTGTGAGGGAGGCATTCAATGGAATCAAGACAAAGATTACCTGTTTGACTGATCCAAACATAAGCTTGTCCGATGATTTTATGCCTATCTTTTAAAATATATAAACCACTAGTGGGTAAACTCACTGCATCTTTAACGCATTGCTCTGAATCTCCTCCAATGGACTGACAACAATCCGTGATATCTCCTAAAATCAGCCCTCGTTTGTCGTCCACTGGAAGTTTGGACCATGTAAATGTGCCTTCTGTAATAGACAGATCTGGGAGCGTATCCGTTAATTTTTTTGGCCACCCAGATGACATATAGTCAAGGGACTGATTAAATCTTTCTTCTACAACTCTATATTTACGACACAACCTAGCAAATTCTACATCTTCTGCACTACGTAGGTAATCACACTCTGCAGCAATCTCTTCGGCTTTGATTAGCGTTGAAGGGGCTGCTTGAGCATGTTTGGCTTCAATTTTATCTGCCATGTTAAAATAAGGAAGCGCAGGAATACCATACTTTCTAATTAAAGCACGCCATCCCAAAAGATCGTTAATTTCTGCGGTATTCAATAAGTGAGGCAAACGCACGATAAAAGTGTCGTGATAAGGTTTTAACGTGCCGGATTCAAACGTTTTCTCAAGAAAAGCCATATGCTTTTCTAACTCATCTACCCAGAGTTCTAATGGTTGTCTGTTAATATCATCTACAAATAGCACCATGAGTTTATAAGCATAATCATAAGCCAACTGCTCATCAGTTGTATCCTCATACAAACGCATGATTGCATAACAGCGCATCGTTAATTCACAAAATAAGCGTAATTCTTCAGCGTTTGGCGGGATATTAAAATAACCATACCTCAGATTAAATATTGAGAATTGTGTATCTGCAGCCGAGGCGTCCCAATCATCAACGGCATTTAGTTGCGTCAATAATGCTTGTTGGTCTTCTATTGTTCTTAATGAGGAGGCTTCTTGTATGTGATGTATCATCATGAGTAATTGAGGATAATAAGTTAGATCACTCACCTCGGGTAGTTTTCTCTTTAACTGTGCAAACGCAGAGAGGTACCCTTCTGGAAGAGAAACATCCAGTTTAATCGACCTAACATAATCACGGAGTGACGATGCAGTTAAATAAGGGCTATTAAGGCGAAACTTAGGCATATATGTATTGTCCACTAAGATTATTAATGATTATAGCACCTCCATATTTGACTGTGATGAGACCAACCGTCTCAACATAAATATGTATTCTATCTGTTGTCCATGATATAGGCGCTGTGTCTCATCCTTCATGACGTGTATCTTAGATTGTCATTGCAGCTTTGTTATTTTTACGACAATATCATATTGTACACAAAACAATGACGTATACGACGGGGATGAACCATGATCATACCAATTATCCTGCTACTCGCCTCCGCATGGGTCATTTATCTGTCCTGTGAGTTTTTTGTGAATGGCGTTGAATGGGTGGGCCATCGGTTTCACATCACAAAAAATGCGACCGGCACTATATTAGCTGCTTTTGGTACGGCGCTTCCTGAAAGTGTGGTGACTTTTATTGCTGTGGTTTTTGGTGATAATTCTGCGACCAAAGACATTGGCGTTGGTGCGGCGATTGGTGGGCCTTTGGTCTTATCTACGGTCGCGTATGCTGTGGTGGGATGGGTTTTTATTGCTTCTCAAAAACAGCGTGGCACTATTCTTTTATCTAAGATCACGGAACAGCGCCTGCAGCGAGATCAGCTCTGGTTTATGAGTGTTTTTATCTTCAAAATTCTACTGGGATTGGTTGTGTTTGTGGTAAAGCCATGGCTCAGTATTTTGTTTGTTTTGGCTTATGCTGCTTATGTGAGACAAGAATTGACAGGTGATGATGATCCAGATCATTTGGATGTCTTAGAGCCTTTGAAGATTAGAGTGCATGATCATATGCCCTCACAAGGGTGGATATTGCTCCAAACTGGACTGGCTCTGGTTATTATTTTTTTTAGCTCGCAGGTATTTATTCATCAATTGGAACTCATTGGACCTTTGTTGGGTCTGCCGCCTCAAATGGTGGCTTTGCTTTTAAGTCCTATTGCGACCGAACTGCCAGAGATTATGAATGCAGTGATTTGGGTGCGTCAGGGAAAGCATATTTTGGCATTGGCGAATATCAGTGGTGCAATGATGATTCAAGCGACCATCCCCAGTGCATTAGGGATTTTATGTACGCCTTGGATACTTGATAAAGCGTTGGTCTGGGCAGCGATCATTACATTGGTGTCGATCTTGGGCTTATATGTGTTATTAAGAAAAAGTGCATTGAGTGCTGTTCGCTTGTCTTATTTTGGCGTGTTGTATGTAATCTTTGCTGCGGGGCTTTGCTTGATGTAGGTTGGGCCGTTTGGCCCAACGGTTGCATGTATGTGTTGGGCCAAACGGCCCAATCTACATTAGAACGATGCTGCTGGCATGAGAGCCGGTTCAACGGGGTCTGATGGTTTGGTGGCTCGGCTAAATAAGCCATATCCACCGCTTATCATAGCCACGCCATGGATGACACCAAGCGCTGCTGTGGCGTTTTCTGCGCTTATTCCGATGGAGATACAGGTATTGCTAAATGTTGCGATACTTGTTGCTGCACTCACGCCAAATAATCCGCCAGCAGTACCTACCAGATGCTCCATCATTGCTGTCAGTACTGGGGTGCCTATGGTGCTTGCGGCAAGCATGATGAAATAAATGATGCTGACTAAGCCTGCCAACATGATGGCTATGGCTGCTAGGCGTAGGGCGGTTGAGAGGTAAGTAGGGGGTTGGGGTGCTTGCTGTCGTACCAGCGTGCTAGAAGCAGTTGGGGTGCTTGGAATAACAGTTCCATGTACAGATTCATCTTCAGAAAAATCAGATTCTCCGGCTTGTTTTGACTTTCTAGAGCCATTAATGGGTTGGATGTATGCTTGAACTTTGTTGCGAGCTGGTGATGTGCTCAGTGCTACTTCTTCTTGAAATTCTACGTTATCATTGAGTGCTTCAGAAGATATTTGATCAAATTCCTTAAATATATCCGAATTAATAGACATAGATCCTGAAGACAGACGTCTGTTTCTTAATTTTCTTGTTCTTTGAATTGCATCAGGCGCTTTAATAGTGCTCTGATCTACGTAAGAAATGCTTGTAAAACCATTTATTAGTTGATCTTCTAGTATATCAAAACCTTTAGCTGATAAGGATGAGACTTCGGCATGGGCATATGAATGCTTTCTAGCATATTGCTGGGCTTTTAAATAAATTTTAGATGGGGTATCTGCATCATCAGATTTAGTACCAATAATAATAATTTGGGTTGCCTCAGGAATATATTCTTTATATTTATTTAGAGTGTCTTCCACCGTTTGTTGCCACATTTTGTCTGTTACATCAAAGACCACACAAATTTTGTGGGATTTCTCTATAGATGATCGAGCAGCGATTGCTGTTGTACGTGGACTAATGATCGAATATTGTACTGGGATCGAATCGTTCTCAGTTTTTTTGTATTCTTTTACTTTGATTTCTGTACCGATGGATTGATTATATTCAGCTTCAAATGGTTCTTTTAAGAATTGTTTTACTATTTCATTTTTTCCTACAGCTGCAGGTCCTACAATAGCGATGTGATATTTCATACCAACCTCTTGAGTCATAATTTCAGGCCACACGTTAATCATTTCTCTACTTATAATCAAGCATTTTGATAAAAATTATCCTTAGTTTGTGGTATAATTGAGCTTCATTTTTTTTGAAATGAGCAATTAATGCTCTTTCAGGGTTTTGTAGGGCCATGGAAAGAAAATCGAGACTTTCTAATATGAAGGATTATTTATTGTGCTATATGTGACTATATTTGAGTATATATTTGCGTTGAGCACTATTTTCTAATTGACCAATAATGACAATAAATATCATAGGAATACTAAAATGAGTACAAGAACAACCCCTAGTCATAACCACATGCCCCCCCCCTCTTTGGATGATAGTTTTGTCACCGAGAGTGATGTCAGCGTCTTCGATGCTCCTACTGATGCATACAATAATGGTTTGAAATTTGATGAGCAAGAAAACCACGAAAAGGCTATTGAATGCTTTAGTGATTCCTTAGAGAAGCTCCGAGAGATCTTAGCAGAAGCGGAAGTTCATAACGATGACACCTTACAACAAGAGCTTTACCCTGAGATAGCAAAAGTGCTGAATTATTTGGGGGAGAGTTATAGAAAGCAAGGTCATGAATCAGAGGCTATCAATTGTTTTCAGCAAGCTTTCAAGCAATATAGCGACTTTGATGAAGAAGACACAACTGAGTGCGGTGCAGAAAGACACTATCATTTAGGTTTGAATTATGATGCTCAAAAAAACCATGAAATGGCATTGCATCATTTTATTGAAGCGTTGCCCATGTATCAATCTATAGATACAGAAGGACCATGGCTAACCAAAATCGCTAGTATTTTTCAGCGGTTAGGACTAGTGTATGAAGCATTGGGCAATCTAGCAGACGCAAAAACATGTTTTACAAATGCTTTGAAAAATTGTCGCACTATTTTTTCTCAAAATATGAATCATCCTCAACTTCTTGCGGCGAAAAGCTCGTTAGAACGTGTCAATCGCAAAATCCAGGAAGCTACACCCGTGGCTATTGTGGCCAGCAATGTGAATGATGCAGTGCCAGTGAAAGAGGCAGCAAAGCCCGTGAGTCGACCTGCTAGTCCCAGTTGTTGCGGTTTATTTGGTGGTAGTAAATCTAAAGAAGTATCTCGGACTTCTGTCGAAAATCCGATAAACGCTAAGAGCTCCTACGAGCCGCCTATAGTGCGTTAAACTCTTTTCTGATCTGTCTGCAAGAACGTGGTTGACTCAAACCACGTTCCGAGCAGCCCATATTTTATTATTATGATGTTCTGTGGTTTCTTCATCATAATAGGTATACAAATTCTCTGCCGAAGCTTTTTTGATCATCAACGATTGCTTCAGTGTGTCCGTAGCTTCTATGCTAAATTCCCCTGCCTGTTCTGGAGAATACGATAAGCTCGACGAATGGACTTCGTACATAATAGTGACATGGATGATTCTTTGATGATATCGGTCTGGCTGGCTATTAAAAAACCCACCCATTATTTTTGAATGATGGGGTGGTGTTTGAGGATTGGTTTGCGCGGCTGTTTTGGCAATTTCCGGATCGGTGGATAATAAAATGCTGGGTTGGTCATTAAAATAGTTGTGTACAGTGGTTGCATTTAATTCACTAGACACAATACGTCTTTGTTCACGATCGTAAAATGCGACAATAGGACGATGAATTGCAGCATAAAATGTCATAAGATAGCTCCTTGATAAGGCTATTTGGACCTCTTATTCCATTGATGTTGTTATTATTCCTTTAGTCTGAGGTTGGTTTTTTCTTTGTGAGTCATTATACAGGATTGTGATCATTTTTTCAACAAAAATCAGATTGCCCTATAAAGTAACATCATTCCTGCCGAGACAGGAATGAGAGCATGTTTGAGGGGATGGCAGAGGACTTATTTTATGGAGCTAGAGGCGCTGCGCCAATCGCTCTGAAAGGAATTGAATAATGGCGTTTTCCTCAGCAGGCTGAAACGTATGTGATTGAATGAGTTCACAGCCAAAATTGACAAATTGCTTGATTTTTTCTTCTTCGCTTAGCAATGTATCATCATATATTTGCTGGTATTTTTGATGCATCATTTCCACAGTTGCCTTGAGTTTTTCCTCCGAGACAGCCGGATTGTTTTTTGAAAATCCCCTCTCTTGGGCTACAGCATCTAGTTTGTTTTGTAACAGTTGCAAAGAGTCAGGCGCATTCGAGGGTTCAGGCGCGTCAACACTAAGCGAATGATGACTGCAGTAGAATGCGAGTATTGCAGGTAACAGATGTGGGTTGATGTTGGATAAGACTTCTAAGCCTGCTTGATCAAGGACAGTGACATCTGCATCACGGCTCCATGTAAATAAAGGACGAGATAAGGTAGCAAGTTCATGCCAAGAGTTTTTTGCATAAATTGTATGTTTTGTTCCAAAAAGATTTGTCGATCCGGTGACCAAAAGTGTTTTATAATCCTGGGTGTATACAACAAAACCCATTAATTGGCCACTTTTAGGATTTGCTCTGACCATGAGTCGGGCAATGGTTTCCTTATGGGTATCTAACATATCGAAGTATAGCAGCCCAGTATAGCTTGATGCTGACACTAACCTCAAAAATAGTTGCGGTTGATTTTGTCCATTTACATACACATAGGTTCCTGTTTTTCTAGGAACTAAGAGCAATTCTCCTATCAGTTGGTTCTGACTGGTCAAAGAAAAACAACCCCCAGGACAATTGGTATTGGTTTTAATGTGAAAAGAGTCAGGAAGACTACTTATCTCTAAAGCGGATACAAACATGGGGCAAGTTATGCTGAAAGAAAAAATAAGGGTGCGTAGAATGTTTTTTAACATTTTATTTCCTATGGAAGATTTTTGGTTACAATTTTATCACATAATTGTTTTTTAAGGTATTTGACTTTTGTTTACAACAGAGTCTTGAAAAGTGCTGCAGTATAGAGTTATAGGTGATTTTTATATCCCGCGGACAAGCCGCGGGACGTAGAGAGTGCGGTGTGCATGCGGATCTACGTGAGATGGTGAACATACGGAAGGACCTAGGGGACTGGTGAACATATGGAGTGAGGGTGTATTGAAGGGGAACGTAAGAAATTCAATCATTCGAAGATCATGTCAACTAAAATTTGACAGTTGTTGCAAAATTTTCTATCATTGCCAGCTTACAAAAACGCTATGAGTGGTTTATTATGAAACGTACTTTCCAACCCAGTAATTTAAAACGCAAACGTGATCATGGATTTCGCGCGCGTATGGCGACTAAAAATGGTCGTTTGGTGATTAAACGTCGTCGTGCCAAAGGTCGTAAACGATTAACTGCTTAGTGAATGAGTTTTCTCAGTCGCGGCGACTGCTAAAAAAAACCGATTATGATCATGTGTTTCACCAAGCCAAAAAAATGGTAAGCCCGCACTTTATATTCTTATATCGCGATAATGCCATAGACCATGCTCGGCTTGGTCTGGCGCTATCAAAAAAAGTTATTGCCAAAGCACATGACCGTTCACGCATCAAACGCTTGATTCGTGAAACTTTTCGTGTGACGCATCGCTTACCCGCAATGGATGTGATTGTATTGGCAAGGTCAGGTGTAGCCAAAGCACAAAATTCAGAGTTGATTGAAGGGTTGCAGCGTATTTGGTCGACGTTATGAAAGGGATGAGCAACCTAAAGCAAAGCTTAGGGTTTGTTGTAAAGTTCTTAACTGTCCTCCTACGTGGTTTGATTCAAGGTTATCAATGGGTAATCAGTCCGCTGTTGCCCATGAGTTGTCGATTTTATCCCAGTTGTTCTGAATACGCCTTGTGTGCACTCGAACAACATGGTTTGATGAAGGGCATTTGGAAAACCATGGGACGCTTATTGCGTTGTCATCCATGGTCGAATGGTGGGTTTGATCCTGTTTTACCTAATAAAGAGAATTGTTGATGGATATTAGACGTGTGGTTTTATACGGGGCGCTTGCGCTAGTTGGTTATTTCTTGTGGATGAACTGGCAAATAGATTATCCGCCTGCGTCTGAAGCGACTCAAGTTGCTTCTCATACGGAAGACCCCGAGTCTCGTTTATTGCCTACGATGAACACAGCCAGTCACGGTACGATGATTCCAGTAGAAGAGGATACGCTTTCAGCAAAAACGGAAAACTCTGGTCAACGTATTTATGTGAAAACGGATGTATTGAATGTTGCCATTGATTTGCAGCATGGCGATATTGTGAATGCACAATTACTCACGTATCCCGAATCTGCGGACCCGCAAAGCAAACCTTTCACCTTACTACAAGATAATCCAGCCATGCAATATGTGGCAGACAGTAGTTTGGTGACCGTGCAAGATCATAAAGTGACGACTGTGGATGTGCCATTTACCAGTGCAGCCCAGAATTATGAATTAGGATCTGATCAAGACAATGTCACTGTGAATTTGACGGGTCAAACAAAAGATGGCTTGTTGGTGACCAAGACATTTGTCTTCAAACGTGGTTCGTATTTGATTGATATGACCTATCAATTAGAAAATCAAGGCGCCACTTCTTGGACCGGTTATTTAAACACACAATTTTTACGCTCTTCTCCTAAAGAAGACAAAACCAGCGTATTTCATATGGGCTCATTTACAGGTGCTTCCTATTCTGTCCCAGGGCATCATCGCTATAAGAAACTAAGCTTTAAAGATATGGCGAAAAATAATTTGGATGTGGAAAGCAAAGGTGGTTGGATTGCCATGCAACAGCATTATTTCCTAAGCGCCTGGATTCCTGCTGCTGACAGCAAACAACGTTTCTATACCCGCGCTGTCGCCCAAGATTACACCATTGGCCAAGTTAGCGCCCCGATTGTGGTCAATGCTGATCATCCAAAAACCATATCGGCTCAGCTGTATTTGGGTCCTGAAGTCACTGATGTACTAAAAAGCATCTCGCCTGGTTTAGATTTGACTGTAGACTATGGTTGGCTCTGGTTTATATCTCAAGTGCTGTTTTCTGTCATGAAAGGTATTTATTCCTTTATCGGAAATTGGGGTTGGTCCATTGTGTTGGTGACCATGCTGATCAAACTGGTGTTTTATCGGTTGCAGGCTGCCAGTTTCAAATCCATGGCAAATATGCGCAAATTACAGCCTAAAATTGCGGCGTTACGTGAGCGTCATGGCGCAGACAAAGCTAAAATTTCTCAAGCCACTATGGAATTGTATCGACAAGAAAAAGTAAATCCATTAGGCGGTTGCTTGCCCATTTTGATTCAAATCCCAGTATTTATCGCATTGTATTGGGTGTTGATCGAAAGTGTTGAGTTACGTCATGCGCCGTTTATGTTGTGGATTTCTGATTTGTCTGCTGCAGATCCTTATCATGTATTGCCGATCATTATGGGCGTGACGATGTTGATTCAACAAAAATTGAACCCAGCACCGCCGGATCCGATGCAAGCTAAAATCATGATGTTTTTACCAGTGGTCTTCACCATCCTGTTTTTAAACTTCCCTGCAGGCTTGGTATTATACTGGATTGTGAATAATACCCTGTCCATTTTACAACAATGGTATATCACCCGAAAATTTGGCGGAGATACTGTACCTACTAAAAAAGCTATACAGTGAATGCTGTAACCACTATTGTTGCAATTGCCACACCGCCCGGTCGCGGTGGTGTGGGGATTGTTCGAGTCTCTGGCCCTGATGCATTGTCCATGGCATTGCGTTTGACCAAACGTCAAAGCTTTACACCTCGTCTTGCTCAGTTCGCCTCATTTTACACTTCCGAAGATACGCTCTTAGATCAAGGCATTGTCTTATATTTTCAAGCGCCTCATTCTTTTACTGGGGAAGACGTCATTGAGTTTCAAGGGCATGGATCTCCCGTGGTTTTAGACCTTTTGGTTAAAGAGCTCCTTAAATGTGGCGCTAAGCTTGCAAACCCTGGTGAATTTTCACTGCGTGCTTTTTTAAATGATAAATTAGATTTAGCGCAAGCTGAGGCTATTGCTGATTTGATTCATGCGCATTCTGAGTCTTCTGCGCGAATGGCAATGCGATCGTTGCAAGGTGATTTTTCAAAGCGTATTGCTGTGTTAAACACGCAACTGATTCAATTGCGTTTATATGTGGAAGCTGCTTTGGATTTTCCTGAAGAAGATTTGGATTTTCTGAATGATGGAAAAATTGCCGCGAGATTAGCAGAGATTCAAAAAGAGTTGGCTGATATTCGTGCACTTGCGGCGCAAGGTGCCATCATGCGAGAAGGCATCACGGTTGTGATCGCAGGGCGCCCCAATGCTGGAAAATCGACCTTGATGAATGCATTGGCCAAACGTGATGTGGCGATTGTTACTGATATTCCGGGTACCACTCGAGATGTGATGCGTGAGCACATTTTATTAGATGACATTCCTGTTCATTTGATAGATACAGCAGGGTTAAGAGACAGTACTGACGTGGTCGAACAAGAAGGGATTAAGCGCGCTTGGGCAGAACTAAGTCGTGCAGATTGTGTGGTGATGGTGATTGATTATAGTGAAGATAATCGCCATGAAGAGCTCAATTTGCAAATAAAATTAGCACTTCCTGATCAAATCCCAATAATTTTAGTGTATAATAAAGTCGATAAAATCGGGGAGTCTGCTAGAAAGGAAGGTACAGCGTTATACGTATCTTTAAAAAACACGGAAGGATTGGCTTTATTACAAGAGGAAATCAAAACGGTTGTGGGTTATCAACCGCAAGAAGGCCAATTTTTAGCTAGAAGACGGCATTTGGATGCACTCGATCAGGCGACGCACTTACTTCAAGAAGGTGCGACATTATTACTTTCGCATAGAGCAGGAGAGCTCTTAGCAGAAGATTTGCGTTTAGCGCACGCAGCACTAGGGGAAATCACTGGTGAGTTTTCTTCAGATGATTTGCTTGGTGTGATTTTTTCAAGCTTTTGTATTGGAAAATAAAGTTGCTAACGGTATGAGGTGTTGTGATGACTGCAGATTTGAGCTTTTTTGATTATCAAAGAAAAATTGTGGCAGGGTACGATTCAAACAATGGTGAAGATGTACATCATTTCTCTGAGCTTAATGAGACCGACTTTTATCGTTTGTCGTTCCAGCATCGCATGACCTTTGAATTAGAATACCAATTATTAGAAAAACTCTTAAAAACAAATGATTTGCCGGCGCATTTGAAACCTAGAGTAGAGTATTATTTAGAATGTTGTGCGCATTTTTTATTGCGAGACGCGCAAATTGCTGAAAATACGGCTGAATCTATCAAGTATCAAGATACGATCAATACATTTGCACAACGTCGAGTTATACCTGCTGTTGTTACTATTCCTGCTACAGAAACTGAATTCAGACAATCTTTGAACCAATTTTATCAAGATTTCAATGGATTTTTAGCCACACGATTTCATGTGTCTAAAGTGATCACACTATTGTCTTATATCAATTTATATCGATTATTAACCCTGTTTTCGCGTCTCAGTCTTAAATCATTTTGGACGTTGGCTCAGGACAACAAATGGTTGGATGTGAATAATCATTTGTTTGGTCAACCGATCAATCGTAGCATATTGGATAATACTGCGGGCGTGTTTAATTTTTTAAGCGTGTCTGTTTTTGCTTTACGCTTGACGGCGCATCTTTCCATGATAGCCAAACATGCCACCTCTCAAAGAGCGGGTGAAAAAGACATTGATTGGCGTCAGCGCGCTTTCCAAGAATTTTATGTGCGCATGGCCAATATTATGAATGATATTGTTTGGGTCATTATTAATCTTTTGACCAATTATGCGTCGATATGGGGCATCTCAGATCCTCTTTCCAATTTACTACTGTGTTGTACTTTGGTGTATGACAGCATTTCATTGGGGGTGTTATGGTATGTGAAGGAAAAAGAATGGCATGCAGAGAAGGTGTTGTTGAGCAATTACCGTAATTCGAACAGTGCCTTTAACAGTCAAGATGATGGGTTGACCGATTTGAAGTTACAACTCATCTCAGACATGCAGCTTGAAATGCGCGTAAAATTTGCATTTTCAATTCTTGCTGGTTTATCGATCATGACGTCTTATCTTTTGGTGTTGGCACTGGCTTCTACGGCAGTAGCTACGCTCGGATTTTCGATGTGTGTGGTCGGATTTGGTATGTATGCCAGCGCAGATGATTTTGCAACTTGGATGCGCGCTGAATTTGGTGCGCTGAAGATTGATGGCGAAAAACAGCAAGCGAAAATAGCCTTTTTGACAACTTGGGCTAAATCGACCTTGACGCCTTTATTCATGGTGGGTTTGGTGACGATCAGCTGGGAGTTGGCTTTATTGGCAATGGTGTTTGTTGCAGTTAGGCCTTATATTCCGAAATTTGGGGGTTCGCCTAGTCAAACGCCTGTGTTAGAAAATGAGGCGCAGACTGCTGCTGCGTTTGCTCCTTGATATTCTACTTGTATTTCCCTCATCCGCCCTTTGGGCACCTTCTCCCCTGAGGGGAGAAGGGATTTTATCTTTTTTCTTGTTTTGTGAGTGCCAATTGATAGAGTTCATTTTTTGAATCTTTACTGATGGCTGCAGCCAAATTGACGGCTTGTTTTAAGGGTAGTTCTTTTAGTAATAACTCCAGTACCCGCTCTCCTTCAGACAGAGGTTGAATGAGCTCTCGTGGGGCAATGATCACCACAAATTCGCCTTTGGCATGCACCGCATCTGCTTCTAACCACGCCTTTATAGTAGAAATAGGGCCATGGACAAATCGTTCAAATGTTTTGGTGAGTTCTTTGGCTAAAACCACTTCACATGCATCACCAAACACAGTACTGATATCCTCTAAACAAGCATGAATACGATGGGTTGATTCATAGAAGACCAATGTGTGATGAATATTGAGAAGCGTGGTGAGTTTTTCTCGTCTTGCCTTGGGTTTTGCGGGTAGAAAACCAAAAAAACTGACGGTATCGCAAGGTACGCCTGCTGCTGATAAGGCCGTCACCAAAGCACAAGGCCCTGGAATGGGGACTACAGAGATATTGGCTTGGCGTGCTGCTAATACCAAAGGGTAGCCCGGATCAGAAATCAACGGAGTACCTGCATCGGAAATCAAAGCGAAAGACTGACCATTCAACATGGCTTCTACCATGGACTGAGTTTTAATGGCTTCATTATGAGCGTGAAAAGATATCAGCGGTTTTTTAATGCCCAAATGATTTAATAATTGTTGTGAATGCCGGGTGTCTTCGCTGAGGATCGTATCAACAGATTGTAGCGTTCGAATGGCACGCATGCTGATGTCATCAAGATGACCAATGGGTGTGGCCACAATATAGAGTACACCGGTTTTGCTTGCTGAACTTGGCATCATAGTTTATCCTTTTGCGTTCGCCGCGTTTTAGAATGGCGTTACATATTACTTTACAGTGGGTTGATCGTCATGCACCTTAGATTACGTATTATATTGAAAGCGTTGACACTGATGTGTTGCATGTTTTTTTTGACGCATTGTACCCGAATGGTACCAGATAGTCATTTCAATCAGCAAAAATTGGCTAGTCCTTATACGATGCCTGCTTCCGCATATCTGGCCATGGCCCACAACCAAACGGGTAAAGACAAGCAAGCCTTAGAATTGATGGCTGCTGGTCGGGCTATTTATGAAGGACAATGGCGTTATGGTATGAACATCATCAACCAAGCTGGTCCTATGACAGGCGAATTGGCGGATGAAAAAAATGTATTGTTGGCCAAAATTGATTTGATTCGTGATCAACCTAATTTGACCATTGCCAAATTAGCGTCTATTAAAAATGTGTCCCATTTGTCAGTGTTTCATCAAGCGCAGTATCACGATATGTTGGCTTATGCCTATCAAGCCACCGGTGCTTTGGTAGAAGCGGTGGTCGAACGGATCAAATTAGAATTTTTATTACCGGATGAGCAGGCCAAAGCCAATAATCGCCGGGCATTGTGGTTGTCTTTGACCAAATTATCTCGCCCAGAATTAGATACGTTAGCTGCTGAATCTAATGACAATAGCGTGCTACAAGGCTGGGTAGGATTAGCAGAGATTTCGCGCAAACATTATCGTGATCCTCAAGATATGATAGCTGCTTTGTATGAATGGCAAGACAGGTACCCAAATCATCCTGCCCAACATATTCTACCTTCGCCATTAGAAAAGGTTGCGGCCCATTTGTTTGCTTCTCCGAGACATATGGCGTTGATGTTGCCTTTGACGGGGCCTCTAGCAGGGCCAGGAAGAGCCATACATGATGGATTTATGGAGGCTTATCAAACCAGTGGTCAACAGTCTCACGTCGCGGTGAAGATATATAATACAGATGAAGCGGATATTCGTGCTGTTTATCAACAAGCATTGAACGATGGTGCTGATTACGTGGTGGGGCCTTTGACCAAATCTGATGTTGCCGTTGTCGCCAAAATGAAACATCCCGTGCCGACTGTACTGCTCAATGACGCAGATCGCGTTTCAGATGAATTTGCGTTTCAATTTGGACTATCACCTGCGAATGAAGCGCGGCAAGTTGCGGCTCGAGCACGAAAAGCAGGATATTCAAATGCATTGATCATTGCTCCAGCAGGTGCTTGGGGGACTGATGTGGTGCATGCATTTACTGCGCAATGGACAACAAACGGTGGCAAAGTCGCTGAAACTTGGCAATATCCTTCTAATACTGATCTCAGCCTGGGCATTCGACAATTACTGCATGCTTCCGAAAGTGCTGCACGTATTCGACCTACCAAACCTGTTCCCTTGAGTTCAAGCAATGCGGACAAACGTCGACATGATTTTGATGTGATCATTTTGATAGCTTATCCTTCTAAAGCACGGCAAATCATGCCGTTGCTGCGGTATTATTTTGCAGGGGATGTGCCAGTTTTTGGGACGTCATCTGTGTATTCAGGCATAGAAAATACCGGTAAAGATCGTGATTTGAATGGCCTTATTTTCTCGGATATGCCTTGGGTGTTTAGTCATCGCCAACTGGGTCAACAACACCAATGGTCCGAGCAATTGAACAGTTATAATCGTTTATATGCTTTGGGCATGGATAGTTTTACGCTGGCCAATCAGTTGAATCATTTAATGTTGTTCCCAGCAGTGGGCATCAACGACAAATCTGGTGTGATTTATTTGACCAAAGATCATAAGTTAACCAGAATTTTGATGTTTGGTCAGTTCCGACAAGGAGCTGCTCATCTTTTAGACGCAGAGCAGGATAAGTCTATGCTTTGAGTGGATATTCGTTTACAACACCCCTATAAATGTAGTAAAATAGAACATATAGTTTTTTATATGTGTGTTTTTGAGCAAAATACATTAAAAGGGTGATGTGAATGAGTGGTTCCATGACAGAAATCAACATCAATCAAAGGCAAACTGCGTTGCTAAGTGGTTTAACGCCTGGTCATCATTCGCTTGAAAATCTTCAAGAGCATCTTGCTTTTTTAATGCCAACTGACACTGATGCTGTACCAAAATCATTCGACAATCTTGTCTTATTCAAAACAGATACCTATCGGTCCGATAGTCTAAATTATGTTGATGTTATATTGGCCAAATACAACGATGCGGTGTTTGAAGCTCGTTGTGCTGAAGCGGCTAGAATCGAAAAAGATTTGTTATGGTCTGCCTTACAACTCTATGCCCGATTGCAAGCCATTCATCATGACGTGGGTTTGATATTAGAACCTAAAACAGAGTATGCGGACTGTTTGACAAAATTAAACAGGTGTACAGAGTTGCTGGAAAAAAACCAGTCGCATCACATTGCTAAGGGTATTAATCAGCTATTGCTTTATGCGGCCGCTAATGCCGAGATCAAAGATTGTTGGGAACAATTTGTAGCCCGTTTTGTTGATTTACGCCAATGGGAAAGTTTTTTTTCTTGGTTTATCAACCAAATTGACAGACGTAATGAAACTCGTTTGTTTTGGGTATGGGGTCGACCCAATGTTGAGTTGATACTTGGTTGGTTTGGGCAACAAGAAGCGCAATCTCGATTGGCTGACACAAAAACCATTCCAGGCCAAATTTCTTGGTCTTTGTATTTGTTTCGCGGAAGCTTATTCTTTTTAAAATACATGCATAAACGTATGAATGAGCCAAAATGGTTGCAAGCGATGGAATCCTTGTCTGCAGAAGAACGCGCCAAGTATCGAGCACAATATATCAAAGCTTACTGGGATGTGTATAAATACCGTATTCTGAATGACTATGTTTGGGGTCCCATCAATTTGGTTTGTTTTAAATGGTGGACCGGATGGGCTGGAGATTTTGCGACCTGCTTTTTATTGTGTATGGATATTTATTTGTCTGATTTGACCTATACGGAAGGGGACATACAGTATAAAGCCATTCAAGAAAAACATGCTCAGCGATTAGCTGCCTTGTCAGATGATATCGAAGCTCATCGACCAGGATTTGTCGCTTTGGGGATAGAAGAAGCTCTTAAAACATTGAATGAGGAGCTAGAACATCACCAGAATCCGTTGTTGAGACAATTGATCCTGGATTGGATGGACGTTTATCATGTGAAACAGCAACATCACGAGCACTGGGTGAAAAAAAGTCAATTTCTCCAATATGATCGTTTGTATACCAAAGCGCTATTGGGTGCGTTTTTTATCTGTGTTTCTTTGTTGATCCCAGGAATGCTACCTGCTTCTTTGAGCGTATTTCTAAGTTCAGGCGGCACTATTTTGTGTATGGCTTTGACGATTGTGTACCGAACGGCTCGTGTGGGATTAAAAACAACTCATAGCCAAAAAGAAATCAGCACCTTGCGTGGACTAGAACAAGATTATTTTAATCAATTTTTGACATTGAAATCCGCGCAACATCCTTTAGACGACGCAACCAAATCAACCATGAAGCGTTTGTATTTGGATTTGATCACGGTGGGCGGACAAATTACTCTTGAACATGCTTCGATTCAATATGAACGGTTGGAATTGGCTCGTACCACTTTCTTGCGGGTGTTTGTACCGACGTTGATCGGCGTAACTTCGGTGTGTCTGCCTGCAACCCTTCCTCTTTATATGATGGTATTGGCTGTTTCTGCGGTACTAGCCTACGGATTAGATGTGCTGGTTCGACAATATAAGCCTGAAGACTTACAACCATCTTCTGCCAGTTGGGACGAGCATAAATACCGAAGATTTTACCAAGCGCCTATAGTATTTGGTAGACACCCAGATGGATTATTTGCGCGCTCGCACACGCAAGTACAGCAGAGTGACTCTGTTGCTTTGCTGCCGGCGTTATCTTAAGTATAATTTTTTGCAATGTCATTTTAGAGTTGACTGTAGGTAACTGACGGCACTTCATGTATAATATGACTCAAATATTGAACAGACTATCTCATGAATCTAGATAAACAGTATGATGTGATCATTGTTGGGGGTGGGCACGCCGGTACAGAAGCAGCTTTGGCTGCGGCGCGTATGGGTGTGCAAACTCTTTTATTGACCCACAACATGGATTTGCTAGGGCAAATGTCCTGTAATCCTGCTATTGGGGGAATTGGTAAAGGGCACTTGGTCAAAGAAATTGATGCGTTTGATGGGGCTATGGCACGTGCTGCTGATGCCGCTGGTATTCAATTCCGAATTTTAAATGCCTCTAAAGGTCCTGCTGTACGTGCGACACGAGCACAAGCTGATCGTGTTCTATATCGCCAAGCCATTCGCCATATTCTGCAAACTCAACCTAATTTGACTTTATTTCAACAAGCTGTTGATGATGTGCTGATTGAGGGCGATCGTGTGACAGGTGTGGTCACGCAAATGGGCTTAACCCTGCGTGCGCATGCGGTTGTTTTGACCGTGGGTACTTTTTTGGGTGGCAAGATTCATGTGGGCATGAGTCAATATCCGGGCGGTCGCGCGGGAGATCCTCCTGCCATTGCTTTGGCACAGCGGTTACGAGAATTGCAATTACCTGTAGGACGTTTGAAAACAGGGACACCGCCGCGTATTGATGGTCGAAGTTTAGATTATTCACAAATGATGGAACAACCCGGTGATGATCCGGTGCCGGTGTTTTCTTATGTGGGGACAGCGGACCAACATCCGCAACAAGTACCTTGTTTTATCACGCATACCACGGAACAAACGCACGATATCATTCGACAAAATCTGCATCAATCTCCTATGTATGCCGGAGTGATTGAAGGGGTGGGGCCACGTTATTGTCCTTCCATTGAAGATAAAGTGGTGCGTTTTGCTGAAAAATTGTCCCATCAAATATTTGTAGAGCCTGAAGGCCTTACAACCCATGAAATGTATCCCAATGGTATTTCGACCAGTTTGCCCTTTGATGTGCAAGTGCAATTTGTAAGAACCTTACGTGGATTTGAGCAGGCACATATTACGCGACCTGGGTATGCCATTGAATATGATTATTTTGATCCTCGTGCATTAACGGCTTATCTACAAACCAAAGCATTTGTGAATTTATTTTTCGCGGGACAAATCAATGGCACGACAGGGTATGAAGAAGCCGCTGCGCAAGGATTGATTGCAGGTATGAATGCTGCTTTATGGGTGAAAGAACAACCGTTATGGAGCCCTCGTCGTGATGAAGCTTATGTTGGTGTATTGATTGATGATTTGATCACCCGAGGCACCCAAGAGCCCTATCGGATGTTTACGTCACGCGCGGAATATCGTTTATTGCTGCGAGAAGATAATGCTGATTTACGTTTGACTGAAATTGGTCGCAATTTAGGGCTGGTGGGTGAAGAGCGTTGGCGGGCTTTTTGTGAAAAACGAGACATGATTGAACGTTTGAATGGTCAATTACAAGATACTTGGGTACGTGTGGGTCACAATCAAGCCTTGCAGGGTATCTTAGAGACACCGTTCCAACATGATTGTCGAGCAAAAGATGCCCTGAAGCGACCTGAATTACATTATCATGATTTGCAAAAACTCGAAGACTTGAATTTACCCGATGTTTCTGACGCTGTGGCACAACAAGTAGAGATTCAAACCAAATATCATGGTTATATTGAACGCCAACGCTCAGACATCGTGCGTATGCAAAACCATGAAAATACGCAGTTGCCTCCTGATATCGATTATCAAAATGTTTCAGGGTTGTCTGCTGAAATGGTACAAAAGCTCACTCAAATTCAGCCACGCACACTGGCGCAAGCAGGCCGTATCTCTGGCGTTACACCCGCAGCACTATCCTTGTTATTGGTGCATGTCAAAAAACAACGATTGCTTGCTGTATGATGGGCGATAAAGACATTATATTGGCCATCCGAGCAGGCATGACGCCATTGAGTTTGCCTGGGGATCTGGATGTTTTGGCGCAATCTTGCGGCGTGTATTTGGCGTTGTTGCAGAAATGGAATCAGGCTTATAATTTGACAGCAGTGCGGTCTATCCATGACATGGTTGGACGGCATATTTTGGATAGTTTGGCTATCCTGCCATGGATTACAGGTCGCCGTGTTTTGGATGTTGGCACCGGCGCAGGATTGCCAGGTATTCCGTTGGCACTGGCCTGCCCAGATAAACAAGTGGTATTATTAGACAGCAATGGTAAAAAAACTCGATTCTTGGCCGAAGTCCAACGGGTTTTAGATATCAAGAATATTGAAATCATACAATCACGTGTGGAAACCTATCAGCCAACATTGCCTTTTGATACCGTAGTCAGTCGCGCTTTTTCGGAGATGCAAACCATGCTAGATCAAACCCAGCATTTGCTCGCACCCGGAGGGCAATGGGTTGCAATGAAAGGCTCTCAAGTTAATTTAGAATTATCATCTTTAACCCATGCTTATCGATTAGAGCCTTATACAGTGGCAGACGTTGAAGGCGAACGGTGTTGTGTCATCATCGACTATAAATGAGGTGTACCATGGCCAAAATTATTGCCATTGCAAATCAAAAAGGAGGCGTGGGTAAAACCACCACCTCAATTAATTTGGCTGCATCTTTAAAAGCCAGAGAACAATCTGTTTTGCTGATTGATCTTGATCCGCAGGGCTCGGCTACATTAGGTTCGGGTGTCGATAAGCATACTTTGACGTATTCGACGAATGATGTGTTACTCCACGACTGTGATGCGGAACAAGCTTGTTTAAATGTTGCAAATGGTTTTGATCTGATTCCTGCGAATGGGGATCTGACTGTAGCAGAAGTCAGCTTGATGTCACGTGTACATCGAGAAGGGTTTCTTGCTCGAGCCCTTGCGCCTATCAAACAGCGCTATGACTATATTTTGATTGATTGTCCGCCTGCTTTAAACACCTTAACCCTAAATGCCTTGGTGGCAGCTGATTCGGTCTTGATTCCAATGCAATGTGAATATTTCGCGATGGAAGGTTTGGTGGCTTTATTGAACACCATTGAACAGGTACAAGCATCGATTAACCCACGGTTGACCCTTGAGGGCGTATTGCGAACGATGTATGATGCTCGTAGTCGGTTGTGCTCTGAAGTGTCCAAGCAATTACAAGAGCATTTTGCAGACAAAGTGTATCGATCAGTGATACCGCGCAATGTGCGGTTGGCCGAAGCACCCAGTCATGGATTATCTGCGCTTCAATATGATAAAAATTCTATCGGTGCTGCGGCTTATATGGTATTGGCTTCAGAATTGATCAATCGTCAAGAGGTGACGGCATGAAGAATAAACGTGGCAGTTTGGGGCGAAATTTATCGGCTTTATTAGGCGACACTACGATACAAATTAAGCCAGAGACTCGACTGACAGAACAGACTCTCATTGAGCACAAACCCATCACCAGTTTGGTGCCAGGCCAATATCAACCCCGACGAGTATTTGATGAAGCCACGCTTGCTGAATTGGCACACTCGATCCAAACCCAAGGCTTACTTCAGCCCTTGGTGGTTCGTGAGCTAAAGCCAGGACAATATGAAATTATTGCGGGTGAACGACGTTGGCGTGCCTGCCAGATAGCAGGTGTGAGTCAAATTCCAGTTTTGATTCGTCAAGTCGATGATGAAACTGCAATTGCCCTTGCGTTGGTTGAAAATTTACAACGAGAAGATTTGACAGTGCTGGATCAAGCGCGAGCCATGCAACGCTTATTGACAGAATTTGATCTGACGCATCAACAAATCGCTGTGCTTTTGTCTAAATCTCGCACTGCGGTTTCCAATTATTTAAGATTGCTTCATTTGACCAAAGAAGTCCAAGAGTTTCTTGAGAACGGTAGCTTGGATATGGGTCATGCGCGCAGTTTATTAACATTGACCACAGCGCAACAAAACCACGTGGCTTCTATGGTCGTTGCAAAAGGCTTATCCGTTCGTGAAACAGAGCGATTGGTGGCGGATCTAAAAGCGGATAAACCTGTTGTTATGAGTAAGCCTAAAGTAGAATGTCCTCCTATCCTACAACCAAAGTTGGATGCAATGGCACAGCGCTTACAAACTGCGGTGACTTTAAAACCTGGCTCTTCCGGCCGCGGTACTTTAGTGATTCATTATCCTGATTTAGAGATGTTGGATAAAATTATGGCCCAAATCTTGGATTGAGATTATATCGTTGCCCCAAGGCGGTTGATGGGAGTGGATGGAGACGTGTCGCAAAAAGAAGGAACGAAAGCAGAGTGTATTGCGCGTGATTATTTGTTGAGTCAGGGATTGCAATGGCGCACTAGCAATTATCGCTCTCGAATGGGTGAGATTGATTTGATCATGCAACAGGGAGATTATGTGGTGTTTGTAGAAGTGCGTGCACGTCGCTCGTCCACATACGGTGGCGCGATAGAGAGTATTACCCCTACGAAACGCCAAAAAATCATCAAAACTGCGGTATTATATTTGCAACAATATAAATTATACGATCGATATGTGGGGCGATTTGATGTGCTGGCTTTACAAGGTCAGCCACCGACTATTCATTGGATCCCAAACGCATTTACAATGGATGAATAGATACCATGATTGATTTGAATGAACGTGTCAGACTTTTGTTTACGCAGGATATTGAAGCTAAAATTGGTTTGGTCGACATGATTTCAGAAGTTATTGCTCAAGCGGGACAGCGATTGGTCGATTGCTTGTTGGCGGATGGAAAAATTTTTATTGCGGGTAATGGAGGCTCAACGGCCAATTGTTTGCATTTTTCAGCGGCCATGTTGAATCGTTTCGACGTAGAGCGGCCTACATTACCTGTGATTCATTTAACAGGCGATATTTCTGCTTTGACTGCGGTAGCACATGATGGTCATTTTGATCATTTATTCGCACGTCATATTCAAGCTTTGGGTCAGTCCAACGATGTGGTGATTGTGTTAACCACCACCGGGCACTCTAAAAGCATGTCGCACCTGGTCTCTGCCGCACACGACAAACATTTGGATGTGATTGCTTTAACCGGGCGAGATGGCGGTATGTTGGCAGGTCAATTGCGACCAACAGATATTGAATTGCGCATTCCTGGAGAGCACGCTGCTCGAATTCGAGAGACGCATTTATTTATCTTACATTGTTTTTGTGACTTAATTGACCGATCATTATTTGGCGCTGATCATAGTTGAGGGTAAAAAGATGAAAATGAAAGTGATTGTTTTGGCTTTGTTGGCCAGTTTACTGACGGGTTGTGTGGTTGCCATGGTTGCAAGTGCTAGTAGCCTAATGGTCTATGATCGCCGTAGTGTGCGTATGATTGAAAAAGATGTCAGAATCTTTCATGTGGTCCATACTGCGATTGTGACGGATCCTAATTTTAAAGGATCGCGAGTAAAAGTCAGCGTGTACCAACAAGCCGTTTTATTGTTAGGGCAAGTGACGTCTACGTCGCTAAAATCTTTGGCGGAAGAAATTGCTCAAACCACACCCAATGTACGGCGTGTGTATAACAAACTGACGATAGAATCGCCGATTGATATAGAGCAGCAAAGCAATGATGCTTGGATTACAAGCCAAGTTCGCAGTCGAATGTTGGCGAAAAAAGATCTGGAATCAGGATCTATTCAGATCAATACAGAAAATGGTATGGTCTATCTAACGGGTGTTGTGACACCGGAACAAGCAGATTTGTCGGTGAGTGCTGCAAGAAAGGTCAATGGAGTGCGTCAAGTGGTGAAAATGTTCCAATATATTCGTTGATTGAGGCCTAAGATGAAAATGCGCAAAGGGTACTGTGGTCTAATTGTCTTCTTATGTCTTGGCATGACGGCTTGTGTGTCTGATATTTGGACGGGTGCAAATATCATTTATGATCGTCATACGTTGTATCGAAAAATAACGGATTTTGACTTAGGGTCCAGCGCAAAACGAGCTTTGTATGCTGATCAACGGTTTAAATGCGCCTCTTGTTCTATTGAAATCGCAGTGTTTCATCGTGATATCTTAATGACGGGTCATGTCCCAACCCAAGAATTACGGCGTGAAGCCAGTGCACGAATTCAAGCTATTTCTGGTAAACGACGTTTTTATGATGAATTGGCGGTCTTTCATGGCGTGAGCGATCCTATTTTAGACAGTTGGATCACGGCTAAAATTCGCTCTGAAATCGTGACTGACTCAACGATTGATCCCAATCAGTTTAAAATTGTGACCGCCGATCGCGTTGTATATTTGATGGGTGATGTCATGCCAGAACAAGCTGAAAAAGTCGTCAATTTTGCCCGTCAATGGAATGAAGTTAAGCGCGTAGTAACCTTATTTCAATATTATCATTTGAGTAACAAAGCATAAATTAAGACGAAGCCACCTTGGTTGACCTATGCTTGAACAGTGAGATTTTTCGCCTCGTTCGAAATGACATGGACCTTATGCTTTATTGTTTGGGTGATATTTTGGATATTATTTATTATTTCATTCTTGGGATTGTCTCAGGATTATTATCAGGTCTGCTGGGGATTGGTGGCGGGATTGTGGTTGTACCCGCCTTGGGTGCCATTTTACACCATCATCCACTATTTCAAGAGGCTCACTTGATGCATATTTGTGTGGGAACTTCTCTTGCTACTATGGTGATCACCTCTTTTTCTTCTGCTCTGGCTTATCAAAGACGTCGTGCTTTGGTGTGGCCTATTTTTTGGCGAATGGTACCTGGTTTATGTGTGGGTTTGGTGGGGGGGAAATTACTCACGACTCACTTAAGTAATAATATGTTGTCCAACCTATTAGCCTTCTTTCTTATCTTAGTGGCTGTTCATTTATTTTGGAGTACACGTCGTGCATCGAAAAAAGTCGAGCCGCAGATCTTGGCATCTACTTCACATCGAATCTCTGCATATCACCGATGGATATTGGGGATCTTTAGTGTGGTGATTGGTGTTTTATCAACCTTAGTTGGTATTGGTGGGGGTATGTTGATGGTTCCTTTGTTTCTCATGATCAATTTATCTATTCGAGAAGCATCGGGTACTTCGGTATTATGTAGTGTGGTTGCTTCAGGTGTTGGTGCGTTATTGTTGTCTACCACACCTTTGCAGGCACCTATTCCCGGGATGATAGGCTACATTTATTGGCCTGCTGCACTGGCGATTGCATCGACTTCTTGTCTCTTTGCACCTCTGGGTGCCCGTTTGGCCTTTGACTTAAAACCCGTTATTCTCAAACGATTATTTTCAATGGTTCTTATTGTAAGTGCTTATCATCTATTCAGTTATTGATGGCATGGGTGATTAAAAAATGATAATATATGCGTCTATTTGCTCATTAATGGGCGGCTTGCCTTGAATAGAATTTTAATCTCCACATTTCTTATTATTTTGACCGCCAGCGCGTATGCCAAAGAATCGCTTGCGCCTCACCTAGTGCCTTTTTCAAGTCAATCCGGATTGATGCTCTTAAAGAAAGATGCCAATGTTACCACTTTAAAATTGCTTGAGCATTTTGTAACACAACAGACGGGCACCTACTGCGGTATTGCCAGCGCGGTCATGGTATTAAATGCTACGAATACAATACCTCCCGAAGATCCACACCATCTCTCTTATACCTATTTTACTCAAGACGCTTTTTTTACTGCGCAGGTACAATCTATAATTACCTCTGAAGAAGTGGCTCAGCACGGTATTGATATCATCCAGCTGGCCCAAGCTATACGGACATACGGTTTAAAAGTGACACCTTATTTTTCTAATGATTTGACGGAAGAAACGTTCAAACAAATCTTGATGAGCGCTCTTTCTAAACAACAATTTGTGATTGTTAATTTTTTAAGAACAGAATTGCTTCAAAAAGGCAGAGGACATCATTCACCCCTCGCGGCTTATGATCAACAAACGGATAGATTTTTGGTCTTAGATGTCGCACGTTTTAAATATGGTTCTTATTGGGTGAAAAGCCATGATTTATGGCAGGCGGTGCATACGGTCGATGACAATAGGTATCGTGGATTTATAGTGATTACGGCAGAATGACAATAAGATTCGCAACAACTTATCATTGTTGCGAATCATCGTGACATTACGCTTTAAACTCAGCAGCGTGATGTGCTACAAAATCCCAATTGACCAATGTCCAGAACGCTTTCAGGTAATCAGGTCGCACATTACGATAATCAATATAATAAGCGTGTTCCCAGACGTCACATGTTAATAAAGGCGTCAAACCGGTGGTTAAAGGACAGCCTGCATTTGATGTGCTAATGATTTTTAGCTCTTTAGCCTCATCTTGTACCAACCATGCCCATCCTGAACCAAACGTTGTGATCGCAGTTTGAGTGAATTGTTCTTGAAACGCTTCAAATGATCCAAATGTTTTACGGATGGCGTCCGCGAGATCACCTGTTGGTTCTCCACCACCTTGTGGGGATAGGCAATGCCAATAAAATGTATGATTCCAAACTTGCGCGGCATTATTGAATACGCCACCCGTTGATTCTTGAATGATTTTTTCTAAGGGTTGATCAGCAAAAGGGGTTTCTGCAATCAACTTATTCAAGTTAGTGACATAAGTTTGATGATGCTTGCCATAATGATATTCTAAGGTTTCTTTAGAGATATGGGGTGCTAAAGCATCTAATGCATACGGCAATTCAGGTAATTTGAATACCATGGTAACTCCTAAAAATAAATTAAGGCAGGATTAATAACATGAACCCAACCTTGTCGCAATTGATTTTATCATTATACCTGGAATACAACAGGTATTTTTTATGAATTCTGTTGCTATCTGGCCTGAATTTCGCCATAATTTTGCAATTTGAACCTTTTCATATAGGTGATGTGTGGAAAAAGAGATGCAAGATACCCTAGATAAAATCAAACAACAGATTTCGGAAAATGCCATATTGTTGTATATGAAAGGCAATCCTAAACAACCGATGTGCGGATTTTCTGCTCGTGCAGTGCAATGCATAGAAGCTTGTGGCGTTGCCTTTTCTTCTGTGGATGTGATTGCTCATCCTGATATTCGTCAAATGTTGCCGCAATATGCAAATTGGCCTACTTTTCCTCAGTTATATGTCAAAGGAGATTTAGTGGGTGGATCAGATATCATTGCCGATATGTATGCTTCTGGTGAATTAGAACCTTTGTTACAAAGTGCAGCATCTGATGTTGCCTAATCAATATTATCAATGGAGAATAAAATGAGTGTATTAGTTGGCCGAAAAGCGCCTGATTTTAGTGTTCCTGCAGTTGCTGCAGATGGCAAAATCATCGATAAATTTAATTTACATGAAAACATCCAAGGTAAATATGCGTTGGTATTTTTCTATCCATTGGACTTTACGTTTGTATGTCCTTCTGAATTGATTGCTTTAAATCATCGAATGAACGATTTCAATAGCCGCGGAGTTGAAGTGATTGCGGTATCTATTGATTCGCATTTTACACACAATGCTTACCGAAACACACCGATTGATCAAGGTGGGATTGGTCCTGTGCAATATACAATGGCTGCTGATATGACGCACGGAATTTGTCAGTCTTATGGGGTAGAACATCCTGTTGCTGGCGTTGCGTTTCGTGCTGCTTTTGTCATTGATAAAACCGGTATGGTGCGTTCACAAACTGTGAATGATTTACCCATCGGTCGGAATGTTGATGAATTATTGCGTATCATTGATGCTGTTCAATTCAATGAAGAGCACGGTGAAGTTTGCCCAGCAGGCTGGACAAAAGGCCAAGCTGGTATGAAAGCCTCTCCTGAAGGTGTTGCCCTATATCTCGCAGAACACGCTGAGAATCTATAATTCCATCCGCATGGGAGTCAAGACGATTGACCCCCATGTGTTCCAAATTTTATATCCCTTGCCAGGTATTCAACATAATACAAAATAATTCCGCGGTTTTTTTCGCATCATATATGGCTGAATGCGCTTCATTTGCATTAAAACTCATACCTGCTGCCTGTACCGCCTTTGCTAAAACAGTCTGTCCATAAAACACACCCGCAAGCGTTGCTGTATCAAAACAGGTAAAGGCATGAAAAGGGGAGTTTAAGCCGCATCGTTGGATAGCTGCCTTCATAAATAATAAATCAAACCAAGCATTATGACCGACCAAAACAGCACGTTGACAACGATGCTGTTTGATCGCTTGTTTAATGGGTACAAATAATTGGGTGAGCGCTTGTTTTTCATCTACTGCAAATCGTAAAGGTTGATAGGGATCAATTTGATTAAACTCAAGAGATTTTGGATCTAAGTGTGCACCTTCAAAAGGTAGAACATGCTCAAAGCAATATTGTCCCGGACTAAAATAGCCCGCGTCATCCATTTCAATAAACACGGCGCAAATTTCCAGTAAAGCTGAGCGCTCAGGATCGACACCAGCGGTTTCCACATCGACGACAACCGGCAAAAAGCCACGAAACCGTTCTTTGAGCAGGTTATTCTTGCTCATATATACTCCAATTAAGTTGAGTGCCTGCAGCCAAAGGAATGACTTCATCTGTTCCCAAAGGCCAACTTGGTGCAATGCTTTGGGTTTTTTTAATTAAGGTGATGGTCTCGGCGTGTTGAGGTAAATGGTAAAACTCAGCACCAAATCGAGATAAAAAATGATTGAGTTTAGGTATTGCATCAAGTGTTTCAAAAATTTGTGCATACAATGCAACAGCATACGGTGCAGAAAATACACCTGCACATCCGCAAGCGCTTTCCTTTTGAGAACGTGGGTGCGGCGCACTATCGGTGCCTGCGAAGAATTTAGGATGACCAGAGCGCACCACTTGTTGGATGGCAATTTGATCCTGTTGGTGTTTTAAAATGGGCAAACAATAATAATGCGGTTTGATGCCACCTGCTAAAAGATGATTGCGATGGTACATCAAATGCTGCGGTGTCACTGTAGCAACCACCTGTGGTGGCGCTTGTACGACAAAATCAACCGCAGCTTTGCTGGAAATATGTTCAACTACAATGCGCAATTTAGGAAAATTTTTGATGAGAGGTTGTAACTGAGTTTCAATAAACAGTGCTTCTCGCTCAAAAATATCTCCGTAAGTGACTTCTCCGTGTACTTGTAAGACCAAATCATAAGATTGCATGATCTCAAATAAAGGATAGAGATCTGTAATTTGGCCGACGCCTTCTTCTGAATGAGTCGTTGCACCTGCGGGATAAAGTTTTGCACCTAAAATATCAGGGCACTGCGCAGCAAGTGACAACTCTGTCTCGTTCACGGAAGTATTAAGATACAAGGTCATATAAGGATGAAAAGTAGATGTGGCGGGAATATGCGACAGTATTCTACTTCTATATTCTAATACAGCGGACACTGTGGTGAGGGCAGGTTGCAAATTAGGCATGATCAATGCACGCCCAAAATGCTTAGCAGTGGCAGCAACAGTATGCTGCAAGACTGCTTGATCTCTTAGATGCACGTGCCAGTCATCAGGTCGAATTAAGGATATACTCTGCATGGTTGATAATCCAAAGGCCTTCAATAACGCTTGTTGTGAAGTATGGTTCGGATGATAGCACGATTCAAAGGTAATTGAGACGTCTTCCCTATTTCGCTGCGTATGCTGCTTAAAAAAAATCCTAGAAACTATTGACAGTCTTAATTTAAGTTATAATACTGTTTGAATTAGCAGAAGCATATTCCTGTCTGATACTGTGACGCTATGCCGATGTTTCATAATGAAATTTATGGAACGCTGTTGACAATTGTAGTTTGAGAGCTGATAATCGTTTTAAGTACGTTTTCGGATTAGAGCGATGATGGCGTACTCAACTAGATACTAAGTTATGGCTTTTACTGAAAAAAACGGAAATTAATAATAAAAAGTGGAGAAACTTATGTTAAATCTTAAAAAAACAGCGGTGGCTGTTCTTGCATTCAGCTCTAGTGCTGTATTTGCTGGAACAATGGGTCCTGTTTGCAGCGCAGTGAATGTTACTATTCCTTGCGAAAGCACTGCTTGGGAATTAGGCGCTAAAGCTTTATACCTAAATTCAAGCCTTGGTCATAAAGGGTTGACTACTTCAACTGCTACTGGCTCAGTCACTAACGATATCGCTTCAAAATATGGTTGGGGATTCATGATTGAAGGTGCTTACCATTTCAGCACTGGCAATGATTTGAATGTCAACTGGTACCACATCAACAACGGCAACAGCCGAGTGTTGGGCGGAGCTTCTTATACTGGTGGTGCACCTGATTACCGTACTGGCAACAACTTCTACGTTGCTGCTCTTGCGTTCAACCCAGGCACTTACATTTCTGCTAGCCCACAATGGGATGCTGTAAACATTGAACTAGGTCAACATGTTGACTTCGGTGACATGAAAAGCGTTCGATTCCATGGTGGTTTTGAATGGGCTAGATTAGCTGGTCGCGGCGAATTCGATGCTTCAGGTACTGTGTTAACAGTTACTAATAGTGTTGATCCTACTCTTAATAGCTTCAGCACAAACCGTTCTTACAATCCAACATACAATGGTTTTGGTCCTCGTTTGGGCTCTGACTTCACTTATGATTGGGGCAATGGTTTAGGCATGTACGCAAACGGTGCTATGGCATTGTTGGCAGGTACAAACAAATCAACCACTACTCTTCTAGACGTACCAACTGGCGCGTTTGTAACTACTACTGGAAACACTGTTCAAGTCGTTCCAGAACTAGAAGCAAAACTAGGTTTGACCTACGGATATGCTACAGCTCAAGGCGACTTGACTTTGGATATCGGTTGGATGTGGGTAAACTACTTCAGCGTTCTTGCTGGACCAAATGCAACTTCATCTACTTCTTCAGATGTGAACTTTGGTTTACAAGGTCCTTACGTTGGTTTGAAATGGTTAGGCAACGTTGCTTAATCAAATCTTCCGATTTGAAAACCCGCCTTTTGGCGGGTTTTTTTTTGATGTTATCTTTGTCTGTAACTCCATTTAACATAAAGTATCCCTACAGTTTCATGTCGGAACAAAATAGTCAAAACGCTACTTCAATCTGTCAAATGCTCGAATTAAAACCAGCAATCTATCGGAAAAGTTTGTTTTTTGTAAGTCCTTAATAATTAATTAAAAGATGACTGGTCAGTTTCTAAATTGCATCGTATAATCCCGCCTGTTTTGGTTTCTATTGATTTATTCTTTTACACAGATGATAGACTCGTTGAAGATGGTCTCATGCTTTTATTTTGGCTTTAGACTATATCGGCTTGATTGCATAAGCAAAATCCAGCTATTCCTCGTTTAACTGACCTACTCACTTGATCCAACCCAAGTGAGCTTAATGCCAGTCCAGTGCCCTTAATTCTGCATAAATGAACCCTCTGTCAATCATAAAACTGAAAACAAAATGTTACGCAATCCTTTGCAAACAAATGGTTGTTGTCTTCCGCATCGCCTTGTTGTACATGCAGAGTTGAATAAATATGGTTTAAATTTCCGCACATAGGGAGAATGATATGAAACAATATATGGGTATATTTCTTTTATCGAGCGCGATGTTGTCTTATGCCGCTTCAACCGATGATAAAGCGTTACAACAACAAATGGCTCAATTACGCCAACAAACCATTGCTTTGCAAACGCAAGTCGATAAACTACAAAAAAAAGTGGGACAGTCTACACAACCTTCTCAAAAAAAATCGGCCACTACTCGTCGTGCGCGTCAAGAAACCACTTCAGTTGCACTCCTGACCCCAAACACGAAAAAGACGTCAAAAAAAATAATGGTACCCACCATGAAATATCAGCATTCGTCTGTCAGTGTGCATACAGCAGTTGATGCTGATCCCGAAGCGGTTGATTTTTATCCTACAGCTTTGGTCGCCGATAACCATGTGCTGACTTACATTGCTGGGACACCCGTCATTTCTTCTCCCTATCTAGGTAGTCGTCCTGCATTTGATGGTTCCGATTATATTGTGAATATTTCTAGTATCAACCGAGACATTCGTTTGATGCAACAACGACGAAGCTTAGAAAGAGCTTATGCTAAAATTGGCTACCCCTTACCGAATCGTCCTATTCTAGCACTTAGCGGTGCGGTAATTCCCATGGGTACAATAGGACAGCCCTATTTCGGAACAACCTCTGCTGATTGGAATTTAGGGTCTGATGAGCTGGATCTTGCTGCGATTTTAAATGATAAAGTCGAAGCCTATATGGCACTTGCTTACAATTCGTCGCCGCCTTCTGGTGGTGGCCCAAGAGTGTCAAATTCTTCTTTGAATTTGAATATGGGCTTTATCAACATTGGTGATTTGGACGAGTCTCCTTACTATCTCACGGCGGGGCAGTTGTATGCGCCGTTTGGGCGATACTCTACATCGATGATCAGCGCGACTCTCCCAATGATGATAACCAGAATAAAGGCACGACCATTTATTCTTGGTTATAAATCTCAAACTGATTCTGGACCGTTTGCAGCAATTTACGGCTATCGCGGTGACACCACCCTTGGAAGCTCAGGCGTAGGTGGTGTGAATTTAGGATATATAACAGATGTGTTTCGTGCCACTTCTGAGTGGGGCGTGAGTTTTGTTAGCTCTTTAAATGATTCAGGGGGTATGCAAACCACTGGAACACCGAATGGCCCAGCTTTTGGCGGGTTCGGCTCTAGAACGAATGGTAGTGAAAATGTTCATAAAATCCCAGGTGTTGGAACGCATTTAACCCTCAGTTTTGATCGTTATAACATTACAACCGAGTGGGTAAGCGCTACAAGAGCCTTTTATGCCAGTGACTTGAGCTTTGATGGCGAGGGTGCTCGCCCGCAAGCGGTACAGGTTGAAGGGGGTGTTACTTTCATCAGTTTTAATCGCCCCTCTTCTTTGGCTGCATCTTGGCAATGGTCTAGTGAAGCCCTGGCATTGAATATACCGCGACAACGTATCAATGCGGTGTATAATATATCCATCTGGAAAGATACTGTTGAAAGTTTTGAATACCGGCATGATATTGATTACGGTGCCAATCATTACGCAAACGGTGCGGCTCCGGTGGGTATGATCAATCAAAATACCTTAGGTACGGGTGGAACTGCTGATACTGTGATGCTACAAATTGGTATTTATTTCTAAAGACGATGAACGATAGGGGATATGATGGCGATAAAATCTGATAAATGGATTGAAAAAATGGCCAAAGAACATGATATGATTTCGCCATTTTCTGCGCAGCAAGTTCGAGAACAAAATGAGAAACGTATTATTTCTTATGGTGTCTCCAGCTATGGCTACGATGTGAGATGTTCTTCTGAGTTTAAAATTTTTACCAATATCAACTCTGCGATTGTTGACCCTAAAGCGTTCGATGCCAACAGTTTTGTAGATGTGCAATCTGACGTGTGTATCATTCCTCCTAATTCATTTGCTTTGGCACGTACGGTGGAATATTTTAAAATTCCACGCAATGTATTGACCATTTGTCTAGGAAAATCTACTTATGCTCGGTGTGGTATTATTGTGAATGTCACTCCTCTTGAACCAGAATGGGAAGGGCATGTTACCCTGGAATTTTCTAATACCACGCCCTTGCCTGCAAAAATTTATGCCCATGAGGGTGTGGCGCAGATGATTTTTCTAGAAGCTGATGAGGTGTGTGAAGTGTCTTATCGCGATCGTGCTGGAAAATATCAAGGTCAAATTGGAGTTACTTTACCTACGACCTAAGCGGCATCTCTTTACCTGAAATACTATCTGCTTTCCGCGCTTTATGCGCGGAATCATGATCTATCGTTGACTGAATAACGGAGACTTATCCTTCCATATCTTCATAAATCGGGTGTGTTTCACGTGATGCGTTGATGCGTTCTTTTAATTCTTTGCCTGGTTTAAAATGAGGATTAAATTTCTCGGTTGCTATTAATTTCTCTCCCGTTTTGGGATTATGTGCTTCGCGTGCTTCTCTATGTTTGATTGAAAAGCTTCCAAAGCCGCGAATTTCAATACGTTGGTGTTCCGTGAGCGCGTCACTCATCAATTGAATCAAATGGTTGACACTGTCATTCACCGTACGTACGGGAACATGCGGTATTTTTTCAGCCAAACGAGCAATTAATTCGGATTTCAACATATTAAATTCAAGAAGTAAAAAGGGATTGAGCATAGCTTGGTGTTGGCTTTGAGTCAATCCTAGTTATGATATTTACAGGGGTTGGTCGGTGGTATTTTGTTGAATATAGGCATCAACAATCCCCCAGCTCATTTGAACACGCGTGATGCGGTGAATTGTGAATTTAGAGGATAATAATTTTTTGGTGGTTGTGATGATGATCGGTGCATTAGGCAGTTGTTCCAGTCGTTGATTTAATGCCACCCAAGTGTCGCCAAAAAGCCCTGTAGCAGAAATGAAAATAAGAGTGGCATCTGAAAAATCGATATCTAAAAAACTCGCACAAATAAACTCAATCTTTTTTGCAGTGTGATGATACGCTTGATCGGTGCTTAGCGCAGTCAGTTGTTGTTGCGCTGCATCATGTAGTAGTGGAAATAATTCAATACCGCAAGCTTTTTTGAGATCAAATACCATAGCGCACATCAAAACGGCTTTTCCTACACCGCTGCCAAGATCATAAAAAATGGTGGAAGAGTTTGGGTTGATCAACGACATCAATGCGATCAAAGAAGTGTTATCAATCTCACCGTAGACATATTCAAATGCATCAGCGTTCGTTCGTGCCATGCGAGACAAGTGAAATCCATTAATAGGGGCACTAATGCGTTCTAGGGTCCTCAAGTGCGTATCAAGACGGTAGCGTGATTTCCATTGTGATACGCTATATCGTTGCCAGTAGGATTTTAGAACAATGAATAATAATGTCGTTACAACAAGAATCAGGACAGCCACAATGTGATATATCTTGAACGGTGATTTTTGATTTTATCATGACTCCTGTTTACTTCAAGTGGAATTTGGTTATGATGATAAGATGCACGATAATGTAGGATGTCATCCATGTTGTATTCTTCAATTCTAGATACCATTGGTCATACCCCCGTTGTTAAAATCAATCGTGTTGGCGGAGATCTTGCTTGCCAATTGTATGGAAAATGCGAGTTTCTTAATCCTGGTGGATCGATCAAAGATCGTATTGGCTATCGAATGGTGACTTCTGCGGTAGAGAGTGGTCGTATCAAACCAGGCGATGTCTTGATTGAGCCTACTTCAGGTAATACAGGCATTGGTTTGGCCTTAGCCGGTGCAGTATTGGGATTTAACGTCATCATTACGATGCCTGATAAAATGAGTCAAGAAAAACAAATTATTCTTGAACGATTAGGAGCTACCATTTATCGTACCCCAGCGGCAGTCAGTTCCGATCATCCTGATAGCCATATTTCCTTAGCAAAAAAACTACAAAAAGAAATCCCTAATTCGCATATTTTAGATCAATACAGTAATTGTGATAACCCTGATGCTCACTATTATGGAACTGCGGAAGAAATCATTGCTGACTTTGGTCATAATTTACATATGGTTGTTGCTTCTGTGGGTACAGGCGGTACGATTACTGGTATTGCTAAGCGCTTGAAAGCATTTAATCCGTCGATTCAAATCATTGGTGTTGATCCTGTGGGTTCTATACTAGGTGGTGGAGACGAGGTGATGCCTTATTTGGTGGAAGGAATTGGATATGATTTTTTCCCGGAAGTATTAGATAATACTTGGATTGATCGATATATCAAAACCAATGATAAAGACTCTTTTTTAATGGCTCGACGTTTGATGTGTGAAGAAGGGTTGTTGGTGGGCGGATCAAGTGGGGCGGCCATGGCGGGTGCTTTGCAAGCGGCAAGTACGTTATCCAAAGATCAAGTCTGTTTGGTGATGCTGCCTGATTCTACGAGAAACTATTTATCAAAATTTGCTTCCGATGATTGGATGCGGCACAATGGGTTTTTATAACCCATTGTGCCATCAATCTGTTTCATCCCAAGAGGTGCCCACGCCAATCGATACAGTCAAAGGCACAGACAAAAGCACAGTTGATTCCATGATGGTTTTAATTTGAGGTTCTACAAGAGCGATATCTTCTTCATGCACTTCAAATACCAACTCATCATGAACTTGCATGATCATTGTGGCGGAAGGCGCAGCGGGTTGTTTTTGCCACTCTGAAATGGCAATCATGGCTTTTTTGATCAAGTCTGCTGCACTACCTTGCAAGGGCGCATTAATCGCAGCGCGTTCTGCCGCTTTGCGTTGCATCACATTGCCAGCATTGATATCGGGTAAATCCAAACGACGACCAAAAATAGTTTCTACATACCCTTGTTGATGGGCAAGCGCTCGAGTATTTTCCATATAAGCCAAGACCCCAGGATAGCGTTCAAAATAGCTATCGATGTAGTATTGTGCTTTATGACGGTCAATGCCCAATTGTTTGGCCAAGCCAAAAGCCGACATACCATAAATAAGACCAAAATTAATTGCTTTGGCTTGGCGGCGCATATCACCAGTGACTGCCTCAATCGGTACGCCAGCCACTTCGCTGGCGGTGGCCGTGTGAATATCAAGACCGGCTTGGAAAGCAGCCATCAATTGCCGATCTTGAGAGACGTGCGCCATGATGCGTAATTCAATCTGAGAATAATCTGCTGCGAGTAATACATGTTGAGGCGGCGCAATGAAGGCCCGTCGAATCAACTTGCCTTCTTCTGTGCGAATAGGAATATTTTGTAAATTAGGATCAGAAGAAGATAACCGTCCTGTCGCCGTGACTGCTTGATTGTAAGAGGTATGAACTCGTCCAGTTGCAGGATTCACTTTTTTAGGCAATGCGTCAATGTACGTCGAGACTAATTTGCTGAGACTCCGATAATCTAAAATAATACGAGGCAGCTCATGTTCTAAAGCAAGCTCTTGCAAAGCCGATTCAGCGGTTGAGGGCTGGCCTTTTGGTGTTTTAGAACGAATGGGAATGCGTAGTTCTTCGTATAAAATGGTTTGCAATTGTTTTGGCGAATTGAGATTGAATACTTTGCCTGCCAATACGGTTGCTTGTTGTTCAAGTTCGGCTAAACGGGCTTTTAACCGTATGCCATGCTTTTCTAAACAGGCATTGTCAATCAATACACCATGGCGTTCTATGTCGGCTAAAATAGCCACCAGGGGCATTTCAACCGTGCGTAACAGGTCTTGTAGTTTTAGGGGCAATTTAGGATATAAATGATGATGTAATTGCCATGTGACCAGAGCATCTTCTGCGGCATACGGTGCTGCAATTGACACCGGTATTTGATCGAACCTTAGTTGTTTTGCTCCTACCCCGGCAATGTCAGTAAAACTAATCGTGGTATGATTTAAGTATTTCAATGCCAAAGAGTCTAGATCATGACGTCGTCCTGCACTGGTGAGTAAATAAGACTCCAGCATGGTGTCATAGATCATGCCTTGTAGCGTAATGCCATAGTGCTTGAAAATAATATAATCATATTTTAAATTTTGTCCTAATTTTGCGATGCTTGGCTTTTCTAAAATAGGTTTGAGGGTCGTTAAAATCTCATCACGAGATAATTGGGGCGTGCCATCGTCATGCATCAAAGGGATATAAGCAGGTTTTTGGTGTTCTATTTGTAAAGCAATCCCCACCAATTCTGCGCGCATAGGATCAAGATGCGTTGTCTCTGTGTCGACGCATATCAATACACTTTGGTGCAATACATTGAGAAAGTTCTGCCATGTGTCAGGTGTGTTGATAATCACATAATCTTGCATGGTTTTGGTTGGCGTGATGTTTTTTTCAGGCGACGCTTCAGGCCGGGCGCGTTGCCAATTTTTAAACTCTAGCGTTTGGGCTAAAGTTTGTAATTTAGTGTCATCAGCCGGTTTTAAAGTAAGCTCTGCTGGATGTAGCGGTAAAGGAACGTCTGTTTTTATCGTAATTAACCGTTTCGATAAGGGTAAATGTGCCATGCTGGCTCGCAAATGTTCTCCAATTTTACCTGTGAATTGATCCGCGTGCTGCAAGATATTGTCTAAATCCCCATATTTTTCTAGCCATGTTACCGCAGTTTTTGGACCGCATTTGGTGACGCCTGGGACATTGTCAGAGGTATCGCCAATCAATGTGAGATAATCAATGATTTGCTCAGGTAACACGCCAAACTTTGTTTTGACACCGGTCTTATCTAAGAGTTGATTGGTCATGGTATTGACTAAGCTCACCCGGTTATTCACCAATTGCGCCATGTCTTTATCTCCTGTGGAAATCAACACGGACATGCCTGCTGCTTTGGCTTGGACTGCTAGCGTCCCAATCACGTCATCTGCTTCAACGCCTGGGATGATCAAAATGGGTAACCCCATGGTCTCTAAAAATGTTTTTAAAGGTTCAAATTGACAAGATAAATCATCAGGGGCAGGAGGGCGATGTGCTTTATACTCTGGATACCATTCATCTCGAAAGGTTTTGCCTTTTGCATCAAAAACCACGGCAATATGTGTGGGCTGATGGGTGGTCAGTAACCGGTTGATCATGGATACAACCCCGTAAACAGCACCCGTAGGCTGGCCTTTGCTATTTTTTAAAGGAGGCAAGGCATGAAAAGCACGATAGAAATAAGAAGATCCATCAATGAGTATCAATGGTTTCGTCATTTTTTAGCGTCTTTTGATTCGAGGAACGTAATTTTTTCACTTAATTTTGCGACTTTTTCACTTAATGCTTGTAAATTTTTGCGAATAAAAGGGATGCGTGTGACCGCAAGTTCTTGTTCAATGGCTTTATCTTTGGGTCGAGCAGGTGTGCCCAGATAAATATTACCTTGCTTGAGATGTTTTTTGGGCGGCACGCCAGTTCTTGCGCCCAAAATGACGCCGTCATCAATGAGCACATGATCACTAACCCCGACATTGGCTGCAAAGACCACATGGTTTCCACTGGTGGTACTACCCGCAATTCCGGTAAACGCGCAGAGAATATTGTGTTTTCCTAATTTGACCGAATGTGCAATTTGCACCAAATTATCGATTTTAGTGCCCTCACCAATAATGGTATTACCCAAGGTCGCGCGATCGATCATCGTGGATGCGCCAATTTCAACATCATCTTCTATAATGACCGATCCCACGTGAGGTACTTTGACATGCTTGCCTTGCTCATACACATAACCAAACCCATCGGAACCAATGACGGTATTGGCATGCAAGCTAACACGCTGACCGATGGTCACGTGATCATACAAAGTCACATGAGGATGAATGGTGGTATGCGATCCAATGGTGACCTGATGTCCTATGGAAACATGGCTTTTGATCACGCAGTGATCACCGATTGTTGAACCTGATTGGATCGAGACAAAAGGCCCAATAGAGACGTCTTGCCCCAAGACCACATCGTTTGCAATCACTGCTGTAGGATGAACACCAATTACGGCAGGATGCGCTGGATGAAAGTGTTGCAACAATTGCATAAATGCTTTAAATGGACTTTCGACCTGAATACTTGGTTTTTGTAACCCTTCGATGTGATTAGCAACTAAAATAGCAGCGGCTTCAGATGCTTCGGCACGTTTAATGTTATCAGCCCCTTCAGCAAAGATCAGGGAGTTGGGCAAAATATTGTCAATAGGAGCAAAGGTCTGGATATGAACGTCACCATCTCCTTTTACCGCACCCTTGATCAAATGGGCGATCTCATTTAGCGTGACATTCATCAAGAATCCTTTGAACAAAGGAAATGATTATAACGTGTTGATTTATTTTTTGAAATTCATTTCTTAGTGATATGCCTTACTAGGGTGAAAAACGTTTCAGCACTAAGGCAGCATTCGCGCCTCCAAATGCAAAATGATTCGACAATGCAATGTCTACACGCTTTGCTCTCGATTGGTTTGGAATGTAATCGAGATCACAGTCTGGATCTGGATCTTGAAGATTAATGGTTGGTAAAAGGATGTTATTCTGCAAACTTAAAGCAGTTGATATGATCTGCATCACACCCGCTGCGCCAATCGCATGACCCGTCATCGCTTTTTGTGCGGTAATGGGAATATCATACGCATGAGATTCAAAAAGTGTTTTGATGGTTTGTGTTTCAGTGACATCGTTGAGTTGCGTTCCCGTGCCATGTGCATGAATATATTGAATGTCACTGGGTGACACACGCGCATCATCTAATGCCATTTGGATAGAACGAACCTGTCCTTGTGAATTGGGTGCTGTGACATGATAGGCATCACAACTGGCGCCATATCCGATAATTTCAGCATAAATCGTCGCACCTCTTGCTTGAGCTTGACTAAGTTCTTCTAAAACCAAAATGCCAGCACCATCCGCCATGACCATGCCATCTCGATTTTTGTCAAAAGGACGGCTAGCAAATTGTGGTTGTTCATTTTTTGTGGACATAACGCGAAGTTTACACCAAGCGGTCATCAAGGTTTCCCAAATCAACGATTCTGTACCGCCGCAAATAGCGGTTGTCAGCTGGCCTCTAGTAATTTGTTGATAAGCATTTCCAATGGCCTCAGCTGAAGAAACGCAGGCATTAGAAATCGTTGAATTAGGTCCCCCCAATCCAAAGGCAATAGCGATATGATTGGCAACCGAATTAGGCATACCACGAATCACACTTAAAGCAGGTACTTTTTTCCAGTGACCACTGTAAAATTCTTGATAGGCAGATTCTAGTTCTGGGGTCCCGCCCAAACTGGTACCAATATAGGTGCCGGCTTGACTTAATTCCTTAGGGGTTAATTGAGCTTGGGCAATGGCATGATGCGCGCAAAATAAAGCGTATTGAGCGACTTTAGGGTAGCGTTTGGGTCGATTGAATGCCGGTAAATGCTCTAAACACAAATCAGTGATTTCTCCACCAATTTGAGTTGGGTACGGTGATGGATCATAGCATTGAATGCGTTTGATGCCACAGGTGCCCGCAACGGCTGCCTGCCAAAATTTTTCTAAACCAGACCCAATGGAAGAGGTTATTTCCATCCCTGTGATCACAACACGTTTTTTCATGGAGCATCCTTTTTCTGTCTTCCTGAGTTTATATGATTCTTAACATCGCTACCACGCAAGAAAGCAGATAAACCAAATTCAGGCGCTTCGTTTGGAGTGTTCCAATAATCATGGGCATTGATTATGTTGAATCCTAATCCATCATATAATTTTAACGCAGATTCATTGGCAATTTCTACATCAAGCACAATTTTAGGCTTGTTGTTGATCAGGGCATGATTAATGCAATATTTGATCAACGCGCCCGCGAACCCTCGACCACGATACTCGGGGAAAACCCCAATGTCAGTCACGCGGGCTCGATCAGATTCTTTGAACACATGGGCTTTTCCGACGATGCGATCATCTTGAATCAATGCAAATATGGCGCAATTATTCGTCGTCAAAAGGCTACGGAACACTTCCATAGGGTCCGGTTTCTTATCTGGAAAACAAGTATTATCTAATTCCACCAATTGCGGAATATCCTTTTGAGTAGCCAAACGTATACAAGCAGGTTTGTAAGGAATGCTCACTGGTTTTTCTGGATCATATTGCATTTGAAATTCTGACCCATGAAATGTCATACCAAGGTTTGCTAACCACTCTTGATTCGTTCCTTTGGGCGTAGAAAAAATCAAGGTTTCCATATGTTCTTGCTTTAAAATAGGTAAGATTTCAGCCAATAATGTTCTGCCAATCCCCTGACGACGATGCGCAGGATGGACCATGAGGGCGACTTCGCAAGCTGTACTATAAAAGAAAAAAGTGCGTAAATAACCGAGTAATTTACCTTCTTCATAATATAAGGTATTACAGGGTAGGGCATGTCTTTTATCAATCAGATGCTTATAAATAGGAATAGTATTGCGATCATTTTGTTTGCAATAAGATACCAGCAGCTCTAAATCTGCTAATTGTTTTCCATTAAGTTGGTGGGTACGTGTAATCATAAAGTCCTAACTAATCAAGAAAAATAGTACAAATATGATAGATAGTATGAGTAATAAGGGATCTATCTTTTTATGGGTTAAAATTTTTAAAATAGCACATAATATAATACCTGCGCCAATCCCATCTGCAATTGATTCTGTAAATGGAATCAGCATGATGATTAGCATACAAGGCACTGTTTCAGTCATATCTGTCAATTGTAATTCTTTTATTTGTTTCATCATAGAACAGGCGACGTATAGCAAGGCTGGGCCAATCGCAAAATTAGGAATAGTTTGCGCCAAAGGGAAGAAAAATAGCATCAACAAAAATCCAATAGCAATGACAATGGATGTGATTCCGGTTTTTCCACCGACAGCTATTCCAGTGGCTGATTCAATGTAAGGAGACGTGCTAGCGGTGCCAAGGAGGCCTGCTAAAGTTGATGCAGTTGCATCTGTGGTAAGACTCCGATTAAATTGTTGTTTGTAGTTTGGGCTGTTTTGCAAAAGTGGTTCATTTAATAAGCCGATGATCGTACCTGCCGCATCAAAAACCGTGATGAGGAAAAAGGTGAAAATCGTTTTCAAACCAATGATAGACCAAAGGCCTGAGAATTGTAGGGCTAAAAAAGTAGGGGCCATGCTGGGAGGCACTCCGACAATGCCATGCCATTTGGTGTGGCCTAATATTAAGCTCAATAGGGTGATAGATAGAATGCCGTACAAAATGGCGCCTTTGACACGATAAGAATCTAAGAGCAAAATCACCACAAACCCCAATAAAAACAAAAGATTACGTGGGTCTGTTATTTTTCCCAAATGCAACATATGTTGGTCAATGACGATTACCCCGTTGGTTTGCAGAGAGATAAGGGCAATCAGCAAACTGATACCAATCAAAATGGCAATTTGTAGGTTGTAGGGAATGGATTCGGTTAATAAGCGTCGTATAGGGGTTAGCGTTACAGCAATAAATAAGAGTCCGGAGATAAATACCATACCCAAAGCATGCTGCCAATCTATTTTCAGACCTTGTACCACGCTATAAGTAAAATAGATATTCAATGCCATGCCTGGCGCGACGCCAAAAGGTGTTTTGGCATACCAACCTGTAAAAGCACAGGCAAATGCAGTGACCAGGCAGGTGGCTGTGAACACAGCACCTCCATCCATGCCTGCTTCATGTAAAATGGCTGGATTGATAAAAATGATATAGACCATCGTAGAGAAAGTCGTAAGACCTGCCAAAACTTCTGTTTTTAATTGTTTATGATTTAAAAAGGATCGGAAGTTTTGTCTCGACATAATGGTTTGTGACCTCATTTGAAATCAACATCATATCCCAATCTTTGCTTTTTTCAGAGAAAATTTCTAAAATATTGTAAGGCATTGAGTGAGATTATAACTGAGTCTGAGCACATCATTTGGGTTGCTACACTGTGTTCACAATGACAGATATTAGATATAGGCACTAACTACACCTGCTTTATATTAAAGCTGTCATTGCAATTTTGGAAATGCCATAAGGCGTGTTGCACAATTCTTATGGCACTATACATGCTACCGTCACAGTGCAGGATATTAAGTCGAATACCCAGAATTAATCCGCTTTTTTTGTACCTAGTTTTTCTTTGATACGTGCAGCTCTTCCAGCCAAATTACGCAGATAATATAATTTTGCACGACGTACATCACCACGACGCTTAACAGTAATACTGTCAACCACAGGGCTATAGGTTTGAAATACACGTTCAACACCCACGTTGTGAGAAATTTTTCGAACAGTAAATGCAGAATTTAAACCACGATTTCGTTTGGCAATTACAATACCTTCGAAAGCCTGTAGACGCTCACGAGCACCTTCTTTTACTTTTACTTGTACTAAAACCGTATCACCTGGATTAAAATCAGGAATTGATTTGCCTAGCATTTGTTCTGCATTGATTTGATCTATGATGTTAGCCATCTTTTACCCCTTTCTGTTCTAATTTAAACTCAGTCAGCAAACGCTGGTCTGTTTCACTTAATGCCATATTTGCGAGCAAATCGGGCCGCTTTAACCATGTTTTACCCAGTGACTGTTTTCTTTGCCATTGTGCAATCAACTGATGGCTGCCACTTAAGAGCACTTTCGGCACAGAAGCATGATTGACTTCTGCAGGCCGTGTATATTGTGGATGATCCAGTAGTCCATGCATAAATGAATCTGCTGAAGCTGATGCTGGATGCCCCAAGCTTCCTGGGAGCAAACGAATGATTGCATCAATAAAAACCATTGCTGCAAACTCACCGCCACTTAATACAAAATCACCTATTGACCATTCTTCATCAACATGATGAAGAATGATTCGCTCATCAATACCTTCATACCGACCAGCAATCAACAACAAGGGGCTGCGATTTTTTGCAACCTGGTTGAGCTTTGCTTGATCTACTTTTTGTCCTTGTGGACTTAAGTAGATGGTCTTACATCCTGGTAATTGTTGCTTAGCATGCATAATTGCGCCATGCAAAGGTTCGTACATCATGACCATACCAGGTCCACCGCCGTATGGTCTATCATCAATTTGACGATGCTCATTCAAAGACCAGTCGCGAGGATTCCAGCAAGTCACTTGCGCTTTATGTTGCTCTATTGCTCTGCCGATAACGCCGTATTGTAAAGAGGCAAACATCTCAGGCAATAATGTAATGACACCAATTTGTATCATTTAAAAATGCTCATCCCAGTCAACGATAATTTGTCGTTGTACGGAATCAACAGATACAATGTACATATCTGCAATATACGGGATCAAATGACGCTTGTCTCCACAAACTACAAGCACGTCATTGGATCCAGTGGGTAAAATCTCTTCGACGTATCCCAACACAACACCATTCAAGTTGCGTACGCACATGTTCGCTAAATCATGCCAATAATATTCACCGCTAGGGAGTTTTGGCAATCGCGATCGTAACACACCTATTTCAGTATGTGTTAATTGGGCTACTTCTTCTCGTTGAACATATCCGGCTATTTGCACCAAAATGGATTTGTTTTGAGTCAGTGAGTTCGTCACTTCTACGGGAACCCACACCCCATTTTGCTGCATATGCCATGGCGTATATTTTAGTATGGATGACTCTGGGTCAGTAAATGAAATGACCCGAATCAATCCTTTTAGTCCTTGTGGGCGACCAAAACGACCTAAAACAACCCATTCAGTGTTGTTATTCACTCGCCGTTGCAGTTGCTTTTTTATGTTCTTTGGCCAAAGAAGCAACGCGATCAGACATTTGTGCGCCGTTGTTTTGCCAATGTTCTAGTTTATCAAGTTCTAAATGAATTTTTACTTCTTTACCACGAGCAATCGGATTGTAATATCCAATGCTGGTAATATAATTACTATCGCGTCTTTTACGACTATCAGTCACAACGATATGATAAAAAGGACGCTTCTTTGCGCCAGCTCGTGCCAAACGAATAACGACCATTATTTCCTCTGTGGTTAACAATAAAAATGTGACACATTATATTCAAGATAAGCGCCGAACGCAAGCATTGGATCAGATTGTGTCACACCTATTTACGTAAACAAGGCTGCAATGACTACTCGTCTGGTAAAAAATTATTCATTCCGGGTAATCCTTGCATGCCTCGCATCATGTTTTTTAAACCGCCTGGTTTAGACATTTTGGCCATCATTTTTTGCATTTGTTCAAACCGTTTTAGAAGACGGTTGACGTCTTGAATTTGAGTGCCTGATCCTTGGGCTATGCGACGTTTGCGTGACCCAATGATGATCTTGGGGATGCGACGTTCTTTGGGCGTCATGGAGTTTATGATAGCGACTGTTTGTCCTAGGGATTTGTCATTAACTTCATTCTTTGCCCCTTGGGGGATATGTGACATGCCTGGTAATTTACTCATCATGCCGGAAATTCCACCCATACTGTTCATTTGAAGCAGCTGTTGTTTAAAATCATCTAGATCAAAGCCATTCCCTTTTTTGATTTTTTTGGCCAGTTTTTCGCTGGCTTTTTTATCAGTTTTTCGTTCTACTTCTTCAATCAAGGACAAAATATCGCCCATGCCTAAAATTCGCGATGCAATACGTTCCGGATGAAAAGGCTCGAAGGCATCTAGTTTTTCACCAAAACTCATGAATTTGATAGGTTGGCCCGTGACATGCTTGACCGATAATGCCGCGCCACCTCGAGCATCGCCATCTGTTTTAGTGAGAATGACACCAGTCAATGGTATGGTCTCATGAAACGCCTTGGCGGTATTAACGGCATCTTGTCCCGTCATTGCATCTACCACAAAAAGGGTTTCGATAGGTTTTGTGGTTTGGTGAATGAGTTTTAATTCATTCATCATCTCGTTATCTATATGTAAACGTCCTGCAGTATCAATTATCAAGACCTCTATGAATTGTTTTTTAGCGTGTTCTAATGCTTTTTTAACAATAACAAGAGGCTGTTCCGATGCTTGGCTTGGAAAAAACTCTATCCCCAGTGAGTCTGCTAAGATTTGCAATTGTGTGATGGCTGCAGGTCGATATACGTCGACACTCACCAGCATTACTTTCTTTTTATCAGTTTCTTTTAAATATCTGGCTAATTTGGCACTGGTGGTTGTTTTTCCCGAGCCTTGTAAGCCTACCATTAAGCAAACAGCAGGTGGTTGTGTGCTGAAATTAAATTCAACACGTTGGTCACCCATAATGTGAATCAGCTCTTCTTTGATGATTTTAATCAGAGCCTGGTTAGACTTTAGGTTGCTGTCGATGTCTTGTCCTAATGCCTTTTCTTTGATGGTTTCAATGAATGCTTTTACAACAGGTAGTGCGACGTCAGCTTCTAGAAGAGACAAGCGGACTTCATGGAGTGCGCTTTGCATGTTGTCTTCTGTAAAACGGCCTTGGCCCGTGATATTTTTAAACGCCCTGTTTAATTTTTCCGTTAATTGATCAAACATGTGATGCCTCGATTCTTATATAAATAGCTGAATAATAACACAGATAAAAGAGGATGTATTCTGAGACCACTTTTTTTTCGTTCCAGTAGAGATACCATAGATGGATCTTTCTCTTTGATTACGCTACGCTTCATCAAGGCTAGTTTTCTTGCGTTATACATTACAATTTAAGGATAACCAGTGCACGTTTCCATCAGTATTCTTTTGGGTGTTGTGATAAGTTTGGTGTTGATCTCCGCGTTTTTTTCCGCTGCTGAAATTGGCGTGATGTCATTGAATCGCTATCGTTTGCGCCATTTGGTCAAGCAAAAACATAAATCAGCAATGCGTGTGAATCAGCTGCTGACTCATCCAGATCGTTTACTTAGCATTATTTTGATTGGGAATACCTTATGTAATATTGTGGCCTCTATGGTAGTGACCTTGATTGGACAATATTTATATGGGGAAACAGGCGCCATTATTGCTACCGCACTTTTAACCATGTCGGTCCTCATTTTTGCCGAAATGACACCCAAAACTTATGCGGCGTTGCATCCGCAACGCGTGGCCTTTTTATGTTCTTTGCCATTGACCTTTTTGCAATGGATGTTTTCACCCTTGGTATCGTTGATTTCTTGGGTCGCTAATTTATTACTGCGAGCCATGGGTGTTTCTATTGATTTGGCGCATAAGGATGCTTTATCCGGTGAAGAGTTACGCTCGGTGGTGCACGAAGCAAGCAGCTTATTGCCCATTGAACATAAAGGTATGTTGATCAGTTTGTTGGATCTTGAGCAAGCTAAAGTAGAAGATATTATGGTGCCGAAATCCGACATAGTCGGTATTGATTTGGATCAATCTTGGCATAAAGTATTAGAACAATTAGAAAGGGCACAACATACGCGCTTGCCCTTGTATCGGAGTTCTATTGATCAATTGGAGGGTATGATTCATCTGCGCTCAGTGTTGAACTTGGTACTTGAAGAGCGTTTGGATTTGGCTGGATTATTGAAAATTGCGGAAAAACCATATTATATTCCTGAAGCAACCCCTTTAAATGTACAAATTTTAAATTTTCAAAAAATGAAGCGTCGTTCATGCTTTGTTGTCAATGAATATGGTGATCTACAAGGATTGGTCACTATGGAGGATATTTTAGAAGAAGTGGTAGGCGAATTTACCACAGATATTGCCGATTTGAATAAAGACATTATGCCGCAAAGAGATGGAACATTTATTTTGGATGGTGGCATCACCTTGCGTAATCTGTCGCGTATGCTGAATTGGCAACTACCTGCTTTGGGGCCAAGAACGTTAAGTGGGGTAATCATTGAATATTTGGGATATATTCCTCCCGCAGAGTGCTGTTTAACCATCAATAATTTCCGGATTGAAATCTTAAAAGTCAGTGATAATACGATTAGAAGTGTGTCGATGATGAAAGTAGAAAAAAGCAGTGATTCTGGTCATAAGACATCATCGTCTTCTTAGTTCTTAGATTAACGCCTATACGTTGTCCTCGCTGAGTTATCAGGGTCATCATGACTATCTTGGCCTTTATTGACACGTGGCTTAACACGCTTTGAAGCTTGAGTGGAAGGTTTTGAATCTTCGGTTTGCCTTGGTTTTTTATAAGAAGGTACCCCATCTAATTGACGATTAATCGAGGTCGCTTTTGCTGCTATAGCTTGTGCTTCTTTTTTTATACTCGACGTTTCTTCATCTGTGTTTATCGGTAACAAAGCTTCTTTATGAGATGGGTTTAAGCCATGCAATACCGATATCAAATAATTTGCGCTTGCAATAGCTGTTTCTCGATTATCAGCTGCTATAAGTGTCTTTATCGCAGTTTTTAACTGCGGCATTTTATATAAAGCATCCAATGCTTGCGTGTATTCCAACACCAAAGCAGGCGAGTGACTAGCCGCATCTATATTTAAAATTGCTTCGGTACCCTGTAGCGCCAGAGACAACGTTTGGATTAAAATGGCGTAGTCTTGATTAAAATGCAAATCAAACGCCATGAGCTTTTGTAAGCCTAGTTTGATCAAACCAGATGCGTCTAATGTGTCTGTACGAACTGTAGTTTGCGTTTGCCATGTTGTTTTTAGAGCTCGAATTTGAGCTTTGGTTTGTGCCCCTTCATGCGTATTGGCAAATAAAGTGGACTTAAACAAGCTTCGATATATACGAGATAATAAAGATTGTGGTGGTTGTAAGAATTTTTGATAAGCTGTGGTGTCTAATGTTGTGATTTGTGTACATAAAGACATTTCGGCCATGAGTGTTGCTTCGTTGCCAATACCTGACCAATCGAACATATGATAGCCCAGGGATCGTTTCCCTTCATTAGACAGGCCGATGGCTTGGACAAAACACATCGATTGATTATTCTTGCGATTATAATCATGTGCCGCTGATAGGCTTAAAGCAATATTATCGGGTTGGTTATTTTCTTGTTCATAGGGACCATCAAAAAGATAATGAGTATAGCTAGGCTTTTGGAACGAATAAGTTTTTTTGATACGATCCAATCTTTCTTTAAAACGCTCGTTGAAAGGTATCGTGCCCAAATTTGCACTGATCATAAGCGCTGATGTTTCTAGGCGAAGTCGGGGTATTTCTTTTTCTATGTTTTGTGCCTTATTCATCTGAAATACTTTCATTTGTTGACAAGAAAATTCTGCTGATACATTTTGGATGGTCATAGAGGTGGTTAATTCAAACTTTTTATTCACGTATAAGCGTGTACTGGGTGTTTGACTGTTTTGAGTCATGTCATATGTTGCATGATTTTTATGTTTTTGACTGAGTTTTTTTGTGATATTTTCACAAAGAAGGTCTTTGCCCTTTTGTTTCAGCTTGACACTTGCAACGTTTAGAACTTTATTGAGTTCTGCACTATCGATTGTTTGACCTTTACGGTAGGCTTTACATAATCCTCTTGCGAAGAATGCCATTAATTTTGGACGAATTGCTTGCATGGTTTCAGTGACCAAAGCCATTCGTTCTTGATCATCAAAACTGTTGTCGGCTAATGCTGTTTGATAGTGTTGCGCGAGTGTCTCAATATGAGCATGCAATTGTTGTTGTAAAGCTATAATATTTTTTTTATTTTTAATATTTTTATAGGCTATTAGAATGGATTCGGCGTCCTTTTCTGCGATGGTCTGATCTTTTTGTAATGCTGCTAGCAAAAGAGTGTGAAATTCACGCTGCATGTCATCATTAGGGATATCCAGGCTAACAGTAACAGGACGGTTGAGATGATCAAGGGTGTCATAGGTCATCACTCCTTGAAGATCAAACAGATATGGTTGGGGGATTTTTTTGGAAACAATATAATTGAGCTCAGCAATAGGTTGAGTTTGTAAAAACTTATCTCTATCAGGAATTGCTGATGCAAATTTTGGGTAAAATGGCATGAGTTTATCGTAAGTTTGGGCGCTAGGATAGTTTGTAAAATTTTCTATGGCAGTAAGAAAATCTAGAAGGATATCTTGATCTTGGGGTCTATAATTTTCAAATTTAATAGTCTTTAAACGTTGTAACCATATAAGCGCTTCTTCTTTGACAAAGGCTTGTTTACATTTATCAGTAGCTCGTTTGAAATCTGCTATTTTTTCGTCATATTCAGCTTGTTGAGGGCGTTTTTCCAATGGGACGAATGCCTCAATATCTGGAATCTGGAAATTAAATTCTTTATATAAGGGCACGAGCTTGTTATAGTGTTTAATGCTTGGATCTTTCAAAAAAATCTTTAAAGCCGCTACGAATGCTCTTAAAGATTGCTGTTGATCGAGGCGTTCCTCTGTAAATGCTTGTTTTCTAAAAAAATCGACAAACTGTGATACTTCATTTTTAACGAGAGGATCGTGACAATAGTGAATATCATTTTCTAATTTATTTACCTCTTCGTGATATAGGTGTTGCTTAAAAAATTGATGACTCTTTTTCTTAAACGTATCATAGGGCATGATAGGTTTATCTCTGTTTTTACTAAATTCTTTCCATATGTCCACGAGCCTATGATCTCTCAAGCCGCTTAAGAAGGTTTCCCTTGTTTCATCTCCACCCAATTCTTTCATCAGTGTTACGATGAAGTATTCTAAATACAGATCTTCAGCAGTTGTGATGAGCTCTTGCTGTTGCATTTTTGTTGCATCTGATAAAACAGCAAGGAGAACTTGTTGATAATGCGTGTCTTCAAAAAAATCAACAGAAGCGTCACTCTCTGTTGAAATAGTAGAGGCCAGTGGGCTATTGGTTTTTTTTGCAACCTCAATCAAGCTTTTGAGTTGTTTCAGTTTAAAATCGCGATTATCTAAGTTAATACTGGGTTTAATCCGATTGCTTAATTGATGGAATTTTTCTTCGGATAAGGTTTGAACACCGTCTGTAAAAATTCCTTTGATCAATTGAGATATTTTAACGGAACCGATGCTGCTTTCAATGTCTTTAAAGAGATTGTTTTCTTGAATGTCTTGTTCTGATACCAAGGCAGGTTGCTGTTTATTCTGGATCAGTTGCAGTAAATCGTCATCACAAAAAAAACTGACCTGACGTTCTTCGAGGGTGGCATGTATATTATGCGCAATAGCTATTGCATATTTAGGTGAAGGGTCATTGACATCTAAATAATTACCTTCGATTTTAACAATAGATAAGCCGCAAGCAATCCCCTGATCATCGATGTATGAAAATCCTACATCTTCAATAAACATGTTTTCCTGATGTAACGCATATTCTGCTATTTTTTCAGAAAATTTATGCTGCATGAAATATGATTTGATATATCCAGCGTAAAAATCGCCTTGTGTAAACAGTTTTGTTTTTTCATAAGTATTGGGATCATAAATTTGATGCTGGATTTGAGCCGTTGTTTTGTCAAAAGATACGTACCTGGATCGCCACATATCTTTTTCTAGTTGCTCACGATATTTTTCAAATGTAAACTTTGGATCCAAATATATGTCTTCGGACATGCCCATAGCTTGCATCATTTCTATATAAGTTCCAGACAATTTTTTATACTTTGGCATATAAATAATCCAATAAGGATCTATAGGTATAGTATACATCAAAGATTTGATTTTGCGCAAATTTGTATTTTTTTAATCAAAATGAGACTTGAATTAATCTTGTGCGAGATGCTCTCGATTGCGTAAGGCGCTGCCTATGGTGTTGCCGTCTAGAAATGCTAATTCGCCACCAGAAGGGATGCCATGTGCTAATTGACTGATTTTGATGGGTAAGCCTCGGAGTTGTTCTTGAATAAAATGGATGGTGGTTTGGCCTTCGATACTTGGACTTAATGCCAAAATGACTTCTTGGATGTGTGCGTCTCGCACATACGTGCGTAATTTAGGTAATCCAATGTCTTCAGGTCCAATACCATCAATCGGAGATATTTTACCCATTAACACAAAATAACGACCACGGTAAACCATACATTGTTCGATGGCAATCACGTCGCTAGGGCTTTCTACAATGCATAGCGTGGATGATTCGCGGTTAGGTGCTTGACACACATCGCATATGTCTTGGGTGGTGAAGTTATTGCACAGTTGACAATGAGCAATCGAAGACATGGCGTCCTGTAAGCATTCTGCCAAATGTAAACCGCGCGGACGTTGGTGTTGCAAAAGATGGAACACCATACGTTGCGCTGATTTTGGACCCACGCCTGGTAGGCAGCGAAATGCTTCGACCAAGCGAGATAATGCATCCATGAGGAATTATTGTCCGTCTTCTTCTTTCATGAAGTCGGTTGGAATGTTCAAGCCAGCAGTTAACTGGTTGATTTTTTCTTTGGAAATTTTTTCGACTTGACGTACAGCGTCATTCACTGCTGCTGCAACCAGATCTTCTAGCATTTCAGGTTCTTCATCCAACAACGATTTAGCAATATTTACTTTAGATACGTCATGTCGGCCATTCATGTGAACTTTAACCATGCCACCGCCAGATTTGCCTTCAACACTCAATTGTGTCAATTCTTCTTGGGCTTTTTTCATGCGATCTTGCATTTTTTGGGCTTCGTCCAATAATTTATTGAGGTTGCCACCTAAATCACTCATCTTGTCCTCTCTTGTTTGTTTGTATCAAAAATTAATCTCTGCTCAACATTAAGAAACCAGTGAATTGGCGGTGAATTTACGCTATCTCGCAAATCTGCAATGTAGAATACAATGCCAATGTAAGCCAGTTGAGTTTATCGAAAACACATGGTAACAGATTTTTTAATCAATGTCAGTGGTCTATCGCAGAGATTGAATCTTTGACCAATTCTGCTGAAAACTCTTTTTGAAGTTGCTGAAATACTGGATCAGAATGAAGTGCTGCCGACATAGCCTCTTGTGCTTGGGTGTCCGCAATTTTTTTCTGTGCAGCTGGTGAGGTTAACACGATATCTTGGTATTCAAACGTTAACCGAATTGTTTCCTGGTAATAAGCGCTCAAAGCATCTTGTATGCGACTGATGACGGGGGCCGTGAAAAGTGATTGGTGGGCTTTTTCCGCTTTAAGTCGTACTTGCCCCGTTGTTTTTTCCAGCAGTTCAGTTTGTTTGATCGCCGTCAACGCCAATCCAGTTAATTTTAATATACGGATGACATCGTCCCAAGAAGCATGAGCAACGGGTTCCGCGGGAGGTATCACGACTTCCTCCGTTCCTGTTCTATCGATTGATTGTACTGGGCTTTCCGAGTCAATGGCTGACTCAGTAGTGATGGATGCTTGCGTGAGCTCTTCTGTTATCAGCGTTTTTTTTAATATGACTGGAGATGATATCACTTCCGGTATTGGAAGAGCAGGTGCTTGATAAGCCAAGACGGGTTTGGTGGTATTGATGGCAGGTTTAAAGGTATACATGCGCAACAATAGCATTTCAAATCCAATGGCCAATGTGGGTGCGTATGGCAAGTCACTGATCCCTTTGAGGCCAATTTGATAAAATAATTGTGTGTCTTCAGCTGATAATTGTTGGCCAAACCTGATGATACTGGGGTCGGCTTCGATATATTCAGGGGCCGTGGCTAAGGTTTGCACCACCGCAATGCGGTGCAGATAAGACAATAATTCATCTAAAACATATCTAAAGTGGCCATTGGATTGCGCAATCTCACGACTGATCATCATCAGTTGTTGTGGATTATGATCAATCAGGGCTTGAATCAATTGGCGAGCATAATCTTCTGTCGTATGACCTAATAGATTTGCGACATCTGCGGCATTTAAATTTTCAGTACGACCAGCAAGGCTTTGGTCCAACAAACTCAGGGCATCACGCATACTGCCACGTGCTTCTTTGGCAATGATAGCCAGTGCCTGGGGTTCATAAGAGATATGTTCATCTTGAAGAATAGCTTGTAAATGTCCGACGATAACAGGATCAAGCACATGCTTTAAATGAAATTGTAGGCAACGAGATAAAATAGTAATGGGTAATTTGTGGACGTCTGTAGTTGCCAATAAAAATTTGACGTGCGGGGGCGGTTCTTCTAATGTTTTTAACAAAGCGTTAAAGCTATGTTGTGACAGCATGTGCACTTCGTCAATCAAATAAATTTTATAGCGACCAATAGATGGGGCGTACTGAACGTTATCCAGTAGCTCGCGTGTATCTTCAACCCGAGTTTTGGAAGCTGCATCGATTTCAATCAAATCGATAAAGCGTCCTTGTTCAATGGCTTGGCAAGCATCGCATGTTAAACAAGGTTGCTCAGATATCCCCTGTTCACAATTCAAGGCTTTGGCTAAAATTCTAGCGACACTGGTTTTACCCACACCCCGTGTTCCAGTAAATAAATAAGCATGGTGAACACGGCCTTGTTTTAAGGATTGGCTTAATGCACGAACGAGAGGCTCTTGTCCGAGTAACTCTGAAAATGTTCGTGGGCGCCATTTGCGGGCTAATGCGATATAACTCATAGGATTTTTCAGAACAATTTAGGGCGGCAGCTCTAAGAGCAACACCTCTGCGCGCGAATTAAGTGCTACCGCTGCTCCCTTCCGGGCCTGACGGGATTCACACGACTATCGCCGCGAGGGGACCCAAAGAGCCACCATCATGAAAGGGAAAGACTAACAGATTTGTAGGGGGCTCGCAAGCAACATTAAAGGGGATGCAGGTAAAAACTGTATCAATACATATAAAGTGTCATAAGCTCTTTTATTTAGAAAGTATTGTTTTCTTGACGTCCATCCAATCTTGATAAGCCTTCTTTTTGTCGGCAGGGTTTCGCAGTAAATAAGCTGGATGGTAGCTTACGATGACTTTAATCCCTTGGTACTCATGTGATCGTGCACGCAGTTTAGAAAGCGAATCCGTACTATTTAATATATACTGGCCTGCAAATCGTCCCAAGGCTATGATTAAAGTGGGCTGAATAAGCATGATTTGCTGCGCCAAATAAGAGCCGCATTGTGCGATTTCTTCAATTTCAGGGTCACGATTATTGGGAGGTCGGCACTTTAAAACATTAGCAATATAGATGTGATCTTGCTCTAGACCTATCGAAGCCACCATTTTATCCAATAATCCGCCTGCTGCCCCGACAAACGGTAACCCCTGTTTATCTTCATGAAAACCGGGTGCTTCACCAATGATCATCAGTTTGGCCGTAGCATGACCTCTAGCAAAAACTGTTTGACTGCGGGTTTGGTGCAATGGACATCGGGTACATTGTGCTACATCATGTTCTAATTTCGCCAGCTCAGAGCATTCTACAGGTGAGGTAGGATGACGTACGACCCAAGGTGTGATCCCCATTTGTTCTAGATAATAGTGTTGCATCTTGAATCGCCATTGGAAAGTTTCTGAAATTTTCTATTATTATCTTATCGCATTGCAAGCTATTTTTGGTATGACGAACGGCAAATTCGATTCTTGCGCCGAAGATCCTTCAAATAGGCAGCCTTACCTAGGCGAAAATAGTATACGTATCAACTTTAAAAGTTGTTTTTAGCAATATTAGTAATAATGATTGCTTAATGCCACAAAGATGAGTATAATTGTCAACAGTTGATGCGGGGTGGAGCAGCCTGGTAGCTCGTCGGGCTCATAACCCGAAGGTCGTAGGTTCAAATCCTGCCCCCGCTACCACTAATTTATGAAACCCCATTTATGGGGTTTTTTATTATTTATAATTCGAGATTTCTTGGTTAGACTATGATTCAAACTAAAATTGAACTCCTGATTCGGCCTACCATTGAAAGCATGGGCTATGAATTTTGGGGTTGTCAGTATGTTGCACAAGGCGGGTATTCACTGCTACGGATTTTTATCGATCATGCTCAAGGCATAGGTATCGAAGATTGTGAAAAAGTAAGTCGCCAAGTCAGTGCAATACTTGATGTCGAAGACCCTATTACTGGCCATTATAGTTTAGAGGTATCTTCTCCAGGCATTCCTAGACCTTTATTTTATAGTGAACAATATCAACGCTACATTGGGGAATTGGTTGAGGTGAAATTAACCAAACCTATTGCCAAACAACGAAAATTTACAGGTACGATTGTCTCAGCAGATGAGCATGAATTGGTTCTTGATCTTGAAGAAGGGCAAGGACGGCATAATTTTTCTTTTACTACTATTGCGAAAGCATATTTGACATCTAAGTGAGGCTAATGATGAGCAAAGAATTGCTATTGGTTGCTGAAGCGCTGTCTAATGAAAAAGGCGTCAGCAAAGAAGTTGTTTTGAGTGCCATTCAATCTGCGCTTGAATCAGCCACACGAAAGCTATCTGGTGCAGAGTACGGGATTCAGGTTATTATGGATCCACGCCAAGGTGATTATACAACGGTTCGTTATTGGGATGTTGTGGCAGATGAGGATGTTGAATTCCCTGATCGCCAATTAACACTGGATGAAGCACAAGAAAAAAAACCGGGTAGTGCTATCGGCGATCGTATTGAAGAGTCTATGCCGTCTATTGAGTTTGGGCGTATTGCCGCACAAACTGCGCGTCATGTGATTTTTCAAAAGATTCGTGAAGCAGAGCGTCAAATGGTGGTTGAGCAATTCAAAGCAAAAATTGGTCAATTGATATACGGTACAGTAAAAAAAGTGACGCGCGATAATATTATCGTTGATTTGGGTGGCAAAGCAGAAGGCTTTATGCCGCGTAGTGAAATGTTGCCTCAAGAAATGTTTCGTCCCAATGATCGTGTGCGTGCTTATTTATACGAGATTTTAGAGCATGCACGTGGTCCGCAGCTGTTAATCAGTCGTGTACGTAAAGAAATGTTGATTGAATTGTTTCGTATTGAAGTGCCTGAAATTGGTGAAAACATCATTCAAATCAAGGCAGCAGCTCGGGAGCCAGGTAATCGCGCGAAAATTGCAGTGAAAACCAATGATGGTCGAATCGATCCAGTGGGTGCTTGTGTTGGAATGCGCGGCGCACGAGTTCAAGCAGTATCCAGTGAACTAGGTGGTGAGCGAGTAGATATTATTTTATGGGATGATAATCCTGCTCAACTCGTCATTAATGCAATGGCGCCTGCGGATATTTCTTCCATTGTGGTTGATGAAGATGCACACGTGATGGATTTGGCGGTGCATAAAGATCAATTGTCTCAGGCTATCGGACGTAACGGACAAAATGTTCGTTTGGCCAGCCAATTAACTGGCTGGACATTGAATGTGATGACCATAGAAGCATTTGAAGGTAAAACACAGGAAGAATCGAGCAAAACCATTCAATTATTTGTGAATTCTCTTGGGATTGATGAAGAAATTGCTGGCTTGTTGTTATCGAATGGTTTCTCTTCTCTGGAAGAAATTGCCTATGTGCCTAAAAATGAGTTATTGGCCATTGAAGAATTTGACGAAGAAATTATTGATGAGCTTAGAAGCAGAGCTAACGATATTCTTCTTGCGCAAGCATTAACATCAAATGACAGCAGCACTCAGCCCGCTGTAGATTTGATCACGATGCAAGGTATGACGCCTGAGTTGGTCGAACATTTAAAAACAATTGGGGTGACCAATTTGGATGAATTGGCTGAACAGTCTATTGATGAGTTGCTGGCTTTACCCTTCATGACAGAAGAGCAGGCAGGCACACTCATCATGAAAGCTCGTGAAAGTTGGTTTACTGATGACAATACATCCCAGTGATGTTGATTCTGGGTTGTATCACACAAATCTATTGAAATGCATTTGCGCTCTTTTAAGCGTAAAAGAAGCGATTTTATGTAAAAAATAGCTGTTGCTGCAGCTAAAGGGGAATAAAATTATGGCGGACGTGACGGTGAAGCAATTGGCTCAAGTAGTCGGAATTCCGGTTGAGCGCTTATTGACCCAGTTGCAAGAAGCTGGATTGACGATTACTGATGAAAATTATATGGTCAATGAGCAAGAGAAGCGAACTTTGTTGAATCATTTAAAAGGAGTGAGTGCTTCTACTGAAAGCGTGACACCAGAGCGCATTACTCTGCGACGTAAATCGGTTTCTCAAGTGCCAAGCCATGATTCGCAAAGTGGTAAAACCATTAATATCGAAGTGCGCAAAAAAAGAGTGTTTCTCAAGCGTGCTGCAGAGCCTGTTGTGGCAGAACCTGAAGTCACCGAAGAACCACCCGTAATTGAAGATGTCATCCTAGAGCCCGTGATACAAGAAATCGCAGATGTTGTGGTCTCAGAAACCCATGATACGTCTAACACAGATGAACCTGCTATAACACCTACATCAGAAACACCCTCTGAAACGGTGACTTCAGCGCCCGTCGCAACGCCTGCTGAAGAAGTAAAACCCAAAGAAGATCCTAAAATAGAAAAGAATTTTAAGAAAAAACCAGTGGGTCGAGAAGAAACGGAAGCGCCTAAGTCTGATTTTAAACGTGCTAGCGTGAAGCCGCGCAGCAAAGGCAAGGCACCGATTAATATTCGTGAAGACTTAGATGGAGATGGTGCGTACTCGAAACGACACAAACATAAAAAACGCAGATCCGGTGAAAAATCTGACAAATACCGAGAAGCGGAAGAGGCATTAACGCATGAGTTTGAAATGCCAACAATGCCTGTGATTCGTGATGTTTTGATTCCAGAAACCATTACCGTTGCAGATTTGGCCAAACGCATGTCAGTCAAAGCAGCCGAAGTTATCAAAGTCATGATTGGGCTTGGTGCTATGGCAACCATCAATCAAGTGATTGATCAAGAAACCGCAGTCATTGTGGTTGAAGAGATGGGGCATAAAGCCAAACCTTTGCAAGAAAATGCCTTAGAAACCAATTTAGATGATGTGGTGACCAAAGGTGGTGACGAGCACCCTCGTGCTCCCGTTGTGACTATTATGGGTCATGTGGATCACGGTAAAACATCCTTACTAGATTATATTCGTCGCACCAAAGTAGCTGCTGGCGAAGCAGGTGGGATTACACAACATATTGGCGCATACCATGTGAGTACCTCAAAAGGTGATATTACTTTCTTAGATACCCCCGGACATGCGGCATTTACGGCCATGCGTGCACGTGGTGCACAAGCCACTGATATTGTGATTTTAATCGTTGCTGTTGATGATGGTGTCAAACCACAAACGCTTGAAGCGATTCAACATGCCAAAGCAGCCAAAGTACCTATCATCGTTGCTATCAATAAAATGGATAAGCCAGGTGCAGATACTGAGCGTGTGATGACTGAATTGTCCAATCATGCGGTGATCCCAGAGTCTTGGGGTGGTGATACCATGTTTGTACCTATTTCGGCCCGATCTGGTTTAGGCATTGATCAGTTATTAGATGCTGTTTTGTTACAAGCAGAAGTGCTAGAACTTAAAGCGCCTACAGATGGTGCGGCCAAAGGTGTGGTGATTGAATCTCGTTTAGACAAAGGACGAGGTCCTGTTGCGACTATATTGGTTCAGCGTGGTACTTTGCATAAAGGCGATATCATATTGGCTGGTTTTCAATATGGTCGTGTCCGTGCGCTTGTCAGTGATTCTGGTCAGTTGGTCGACAGTGCCGGGCCTTCAATGCCGGTTGAGATTTTAGGTTTATCTGCTATTCCTCATGCGGGCGATGAAGCCATCGTGGTTTCCGATGAAAAGAGAGCCAGAGAAGTTGCATTATTCCGTCAAGGAAAGTTTCGTGATGTGAAATTGGCCAGACGTCAAAAAACTTCTATTGAAGGTATTTTTGAAAATATGGCAATCACTGAAGCTAAAGTGTTGAATGTTGTTTTAAAAGCCGACATGCAGGGATCTGTAGAAGCGATTGCTGATGCGCTGGTGAAACTATCTAATGATGAAGTGAAGGTTGCTGTGATTGCAAATGGTGTAGGTGGTATCACTGAATCAGATGTTCATTTAGCCTTAGCTTCAAATGCGTTGCTGATTGGCTTCAACGTCAGAGCAGATGCTAGTGCCAAACGATTGTCTGAAATTGAATCAATGTCGATTCATTATTTCAGCGTGATTTACGATATCGTGGATCAAGTCAAAGGCGCTTTATCAGGCATGCTGGCGCCGCAATTTAAAGAAGAAATTGTGGGTATTGCCGAAGTGCGTGATGTGTTCCGCTCACCTAAATTAGGTGCGATTGCTGGTTGTATGGTCATGGAAGGAGTTATTAAACGTAATAACCCAATTCGTGTCTTACGTGATAATGTCGTGATTTATGAAGGCACGTTGGAATCTTTACGCCGCTTTAAAGATGATGCCTCTGAAGTGCGCCAAGGTTTAGAGTGTGGTATTGGTGTTAAAAACTATAATGATGTCAAAGTTGGCGATTTGATTGAAGTTTTTGAAACCATCGAATTAAAGCGTGAAATTTAGGATGCGTCACCATGGCTAATGCTTTCAAACGAACTGATAGAATTGCGCAAGTCATACAGCGTCAATTGGCTCAAGTGATTCAACAAGAAATCAAAGATCCGCGTTTGCCAGGGTTGATTACCATTTCTGATGCTCAAGTCAGCAGAGACTTGAGCCACGCCAAAATTTATTTTACAGTGTTTAACGGCAATCCAACTGAAGCAGCAGCTGTTCTCAACACGGCAGCCAGTTATTTGCGCTCAGTGTTGGCCAAAAGCATGACCTTGCGGACTGTCCCACAACTGCACTTTATTCATGATGCTTCTATCGAATATGGTGCTAAACTCAGTCGATTGATAGATCAAGTGAACTCTTCAGAAGATGACAACTCCGAAACAGACCAACCCTAAAGCCGATATCAATGGTATTTTACTGATTGACAAGCCGGGCTTACTTTCCTCAAATACGGTATTGCAACATGCAAAGCGCTTGTATAATGCTCGAAAAGCCGGGCATATGGGCAGCCTCGATCCCTTAGCAACTGGGATGCTCCCTGTCTGCTTTGGAGAGGCAACCAAATTTGCTCAACAGGGTTTAGAGGCCGATAAATGCTATGCCGTGACTGCATTATTTGGAATCACCACCAATACAGGTGATGCACAAGGCGACATCCTAACAACCACAGCAGAGCTTCATTTGTCGCAGGATATCATATTACATGCGCTTTCTCAGTTTTTAGGGGACTCTTTACAAACGCCGCCGATGTTTTCTGCGTTGAAACATCAAGGTAAAAAACTCTATGAATTTGCCCGTGTTGGGATCGAAATTGAACGTCAACCTCGTCCCGTCACCATTCATCATTTTGAATTATTGCAGTTAGATGCGCCTTATGCCCAATTCTTGGTGCGTTGCTCAAAAGGCACTTATATTCGAACCTTGATAGAAGATTTAGGCCATGCATTAGACTGCGGGGCGCATGTCACACAATTACGACGTGTGTATACCACAGGGTTTGAACATCAACCCATGTACTCCTTAGACGAACTACAGCTGCTCTCTGTTTCGGAGCGAATGGCTTGTTTGCTGCCAGTGGATCACATGTTACACCATATGCCAATTATCACCTTGGATGCCTATGCTATACAGCAAGTATACCAAGGCCGCGTCGTAACAATTAGAAGCCAAGTACCTTCGGGTCAGGTGCGCATATATGATGAACAACACCAGTTCCAGGGCCTTGCTGACTACGATCAATCCTCAGAATTATTACAGCCCAAACGCTTGATGGCAAACGATCAATGTTAACAGTTAACATCATTGGAACAGGCGCAGTGGGCCAAACTTTGGGACATTTGTTTGCCACACATCAGATCGCAACGATTCTTGGTGTCACAAGCCGTAGCGAGGCCAATGCCAAAGTTGCCATTCAATTCATAGGGCAAGGGGCATATTATGCTTCTGCTTCTGAGTTACCTCATGCTGATGTGACAGTGATTGCAACACCGGATCATGCTTTTGCAACTATCATACCGCAATTGATGCATAACACTTTATTCCAGCCTGGTGCCATTGTGGTGCATTGCAGCGGGGCTTTGACGTCTGATGATTTGGCTCAATTGCGCGATCGTGATATTGCAGTAGCCTCGATTCATCCTATGATGAGTTTTAAACAGCCCCGTGTGAGCGTGAATCAATTTATTCATATTCCCTGTGCACTTGAAGGGGATGAGTCCACTCTGCGCAAAGTAACTGCGCTATTCACTGCTATTGGTGGTTCTGTGTATTCGATTCATAAAGACAAAAAAGCGTTGTACCATGTGGCCGCTGTTTTTGCCTCGAATTATCAAATTACTTTGGCTCAGCAGGCTCAGCAGTGTTTACTCGCCTCTGGCTTATCTGAACAGCATGCACGTCAAGTCGTGACGGTCATCATGCAAAGTGTCGTGGATAACATACGCCATTCTAGTGAGCCTAAAGATGCGTTAACAGGCCCTATTCAACGTGGGGATAGCATTGCGATTCAACAGCACTTGAAGGCTTTGTCAGATGATCAACGCTTGCGCGATTTATATTGCGTACTAGGGCGGGCGACTTTACCTTTGACGCATTTAAAAGAAGAGTCTCTTCAGCAAATCGCATCACTTTTAGAAAGTTGCGCATAAAAAAAGCCATCCATTTGATGTTCCCCGGGTAGGATTTGCCATCCATGACCTGTCGCGTGACCCCACGGTTGTGTCGTTGTTGTCACCAATGCATCTGGATGTTGAGCGACAAAGGTTGCGATCTGCTGCTCATTCTCTTCGGGCATGATAGAACAAGTAGCGTACACCAATATACCACCCGGTTTGAGCAGTGGCCACAATGCTTCAAGAATATGGCGTTGCACATGAGTAATTGCTTCAATCTCTGCTTTTTTACGTAAGAGTTTGATATCAGGATGACGACGAATGATGCCAGTTGCAGAACAAGGTGCATCCAATAAAATGCGATCAAACAGAGTACCATCCCACCAAGCTTGTGGTTCTGCTGCATCGCCCTGTCGCAACATTGGATGTACATTGAGACGCTGACAATTGTCATGAACGCGTTGTAGACGCTTTTCATCGATATCAATGCCGACGCAGGCCTCTAACTGAGGCTCTAACTCTAAAATTTGTCCAGTTTTACCGCCGGGTGCACAGCAGGCATCTAACACTCTAAGTCCGGGTTTTAGATGTAACAACGGCCCAGCCAATTGTGCAGCACCGTCTTGCACTGAAATATCACCCTCACTAAATCCTGGAACATCGCTGACATCACAGGGTTCTTCTAAAATCACACCATTACCCGTATGAGGGATAGAATGATGAGGAATCCCCATTTGAGTCAAACGTTCTTGATAGATTTTGGAAGAATTACGGTGTTGATTGATTCTTAAACTCATGGGAGGATGCGTATTGTTGGCTTCTAAAATGGCTTCCCAAGAAGAGGGCCAATCTTGTTGTATTTTTTTTATGAACCATTTGGGATGTGCATATAAAAAGATGGGATCATCTCCCAAGCTTTGCTTGAGTTCATTACGCTCTCGACAAAAACGTCTCAAGATTGCATTGACAAACCCTTTGGCCCAAGATTTTTTAATGGTTTGTAGCAAAGCGACGGTTTCTTGCACAACCGCATAGTCGGGTAGGGACATATGATCGATTTGGTATAATCCCAGTAAAATACACAACCAAACACTCAGATCTTTAGGACGCTTGTCGACACATTGATCAGCCATTCTTTCTAAACGACTATAATAACGGGTGACACCGAAACACAATGCTTTGGTAAAAGGCGTGATCGTAGGCTTTTTTAAAAGATAGGACAAAGGTTGTTCCGTTTGTAGACAATTTAAAAGGATATCCAGTGCTTGAGCACGATCATTATGTTTCATTGTAAGATTAAGCCAATTTTTAAATCTTGACGATTGGCATTCAAATAATCAGCTATCGAAATAGCGCGTCCGCCAGGACATTGAATCGTGGTGATCAACATAGCATCTTGTGCTGCTTTGACCAATATACCGGTACGGTCGACAGCCAAAATAGTGCCTGGTGGTTGCGTGCCCGTATGCGACACGGGACTGGCTTGATGAATGCGTATCACCATATCGTTGGCATGTGTGAAAGCAATAGGCCATGGGTAATAAGCACGAATCAGGCAATCAATCGTTTCGGCTGTTTGATGCCAATCAATCGCCGCATCTTGTTTTTTAATTTTGGAGGCATAGGTGATGCCATCCATAGATTGTGGTACTGTTTTAGCAGTCCCTGCCGCAATGGCGTCTATGGTTTGCAACAAAGGTTCTGATGAAAGGTCACTGAGGCGCTGGTGCAAACTTGTAGCGGTGTCTTTAGGTGAAATATCACACCTTTTTAGCGTGAAATAAGGCCCCGTATCCATGCCTGCATCCATTTGCATGATAGCGACCCCTGTTTCTGTATCTCCAGCCAAAATGGCCTGTTGAATTGGAGAGGCACCACGCCATCTTGGCAAGAGAGAGGCGTGCACATTCACGCATCCAAAACGAGGAATCTCAAGCACACGAGTGGGTAAAATCAAGCCATACGCAATGACGATCATAAGATCAGGTTTTAAAGCCTCTAAATCTTCGATGGCTTGCAGTGTTTTAAAATTGAGAGGTTGATAAATGGGAATATGATGGGCGACTCCCCAAATTTTTACGGCAGATTCCTGCACTTTTTGCCCACGACCAGCGGGTCGATCAGGTTGAGTATAAATGGCTGAAATATGATGGTTGCTATGATAGAGTGCATTCAAGCAAGGAATACCAAATTCAGGTGTACCGGCAAAAACGATGTTTAATTTGGTCATGATCTTTGAGTTTGATCTCGAAGAAACTTATCTAATTTACGTCTGGCTCGAGTGCGTTTTAGAGGAGATAGTAAATCAATATAAAGTTTGCCATCCATATGACCTATTTCGTGTTGAAAACATTGGCCTAACAAACCAGAAGCTGTGATTTCAAATGATTCTTGATGGCGATCCAGTGCACGAACCGTGACTGTGTCAGCGCGTTTTACGGTGTCGTAGGCTCCGGGTACAGAAAGACAGCCTTCTTGATAATCTACTTCGCCGATGGATTGAATAATTTCCGGATTGATCAGAACCAATTGTTGTGATTTGTCGGAGGTGACGTCTACGACGGATAATCGTAAATTAATACCAATTTGCGCTGCGGCCAAACCCACACCTTTTGCGTCATACATGGTTTCAAACATGTCATCAATCAATGTCTGCAAGGCGTCATCAAAGACAGTGACATTCACGGAAACCTGTCGCAATCTTGCGTCAGGTAAAACTAAAATTTTGCGAAGTGTCATAGCGAAATAGGTAAAGAAAACATACGTAATTATCGCGTAATGCCCTCTTCTTTGCAAGAATAAAATAGGTCAATAATTTGACAGAATAGAATTGTTTGTCTAAACCTATGAGAATATGAATACATTTTGGAGAGACTCATGGGTACTAACCGCAATGATCCCAGCAATAGACGAGCACAACAAAATAAGCAATTTAACAAAAACAGATCTAGGCCACAGAGTAAAAGTGTTGCGGAAGACAGTGAATCAATAAGTCTTTTAGGCTCACACAAGCGTCATGTTAAGGTGGCTGGTTCTATGTCATCTAATAGAGCCCTCGGTATTTTAGAGTTGCAAGGATTTCCTTTTCATTCTGATATTCATAAAGCAAGTACTAGACTGATGGCAAAATATGGGGTGGAAAATCAAGGTAACCCTAGAAAATATCAAGAAATTATAGTTGCCAAAAATCAATTGGACTATCGCCAAACAAGCTTGTTAAAGGAATTTCAGAGCAGAATATCTGAAAAAATGCAAACTGCGAAGAAGGCCCTAGATGACCTGCAGCTGGCACACAAACATCATAAATTTCCCAACTTGATAGAAGAGATGCAACGTTTGAATGATCAATTTTTTAAAGATTTAAGACATCCTACAGCAGATATCAAAACATTACAGACAACTTATAATAAAGAATGTAAAAGAATTCATGATTCCATATTTCGCCATAACAATATTCCTCATGAGTTTCAAAGCGCCTTCAGTACAGCAATTCGCGAGGTCTCTGTCAATTTAGATGATCTTAAAACGGTTGCCTTACCTTTGAATGCGCCAAATGATGAAGAAGATCCTGTGGATATGTTTAAAGCACAATACAACGATTATTTAGAAGATATTTTAGCTTTAAAAGAAACATATAAGCACCATCAAAAGGTTTTTACTAGGTTACATTCTCTACTAGAGGAATTGCGAGATAAATTTTGTGATCACGTGAGCAAACCTGGTGCTAATCTTGATGAGGCGAGTACTGTATATTCGACAAGCTTTCGTGAAATTGTCACTCAAGCTAAACAAGCCTTTGAGAAAGAACCAGGGATATGGGCCAATCTGCATCCTATTTTAAAATATTTGGCGAACTTGGTTTTTTTTGTTAAAAATATTATTGCGACATTTGAAGCACCCGAAGATCGGCATCGTATGTTTCAACCTGACAAACAAACTATTACAGAACGTTGGGCGCAATGGGAAATGGATACTATGCCAGAGTTGGATATAAATAAAATGCCATTAAATAGGCCGTCAAGCTCGAAATAATAAGATGATAACTCCAAAG
>PEQK01000016.1 GCA_002786165.1 Legionella sp. | reverse complement strand
TTTTTCTAGTTCTTTTTGTGTTTCCTTTAATTCTGTAATTTCAAGAGAGTTTCCCAATATTCCAATAACATTATTATCTTCATCAAAAAGAGGAGTTTTTTCGACTGTAAAAAATCTTGTTTTTCCATTTGGTAATTCTACTCGTTCTTCGACACTTTGTGGGTGCTTAAGATTGATGACTTCTTCATCTGTGTTTGTAAATATTGTAGCTTGATTAGGCCATAATTCACTGTCCGTTTTTCCAATAATATCGTTTTTGGAGGAAAACCCAGCAACTCTGACCATAAAATCATTGCATCCTAAATAGACTCCTTTTGTATTTTTCCAATAAATACTACCGGGAATAGAAGCAATGATACTTTTTAAGAGAGAGTTTTCATGTTGAAGTGCAATTTCGGAACTAGGTTTACCAAAGATTATATAATATATTTCATTGTTTTGTGTTTTTAAAGCTACATTTGACCAAATATATTCATGAAATTTTATTTTTTCTTCTGTACCTAAGAATGTTTTAAATTTTAACGGTAATTTAAGGTGCTCACATACAGATTCATATGTTTGGTTTTGGATTGATTCTTTGTTTTGGTGAAAGAATTTGATAGCATTTTTGTTAACGTCAATAGTTTGATTATCGGCAGATATTATTATAATAATATCTGAAGTGTTCTGAATTATGTAATTAAATAGCTCATCTGCGTTATTTATATCAATTTTTGACATATTTGAGGTCATTTATGAGAAAAAATATAAATCTGATACGTTCAGTATAGACTTAATAATGCTTAATTTGTAAATAGCTTTCTATCTCATTATTAAAGCGAGGAAAAACATTGGAATAAAATATTTTCATCAATGACTGGAAAACTTGTTTTTAATTGGTCGAATTTTCTCAATGTATTTGAGCAATGTGCTTGACAAAGTTTATTCAAATTTTTATCCCAACTATTTTCATACCCAATATACAAGGGTAAAAGATTAAATAAAGCATTGTTTTCATCTATGTTTTGAATTTTCTTAGTCCATTTTTCTGAGGAAATTATTTTTACTGTACAGCCAAATTTATTTAAATATCCAATGATTTCGATCCACGAAATTTGATTTTTATTAGCGAGATTATATACTGTGTTTGTGTTTTCATTATGTAAGCTGGTCTTAACAATAAATTCACTAATAAAGTCAACTGGAAGAATATTGAGATTAGTGTCCCAATTGGGGGCATATTTCATTTGGATACAGCCTTTTATTAAAAGAAGCAAATGATTTCCAACCACAGGAAAGTAGCCTGTATCCATGTTGCCAAATATCCAACCGGGCCGATAGAGATTGATGTTGAAATTTCTATTTGAAGCTTCAGACAACAATTTTTCTGATACCCATTTGGTTTGGCTATATCCATCATTTGGTGGGGTATTGTAATCTACGTTAATAAATTCTTCTAATATGTGCTCGTCATTTTTTATGAAATTTCCCACAGCAGATAATGTGGAAATATAATTCACTTGCTTGTTTTTATGTGTCCCAGCTAATTTTAAGATCTCAATAGTTGCGCATACGTTAGCTGACCGTAATGTGCTGTAATCATACAAATGATTTACGTGTGCACCATTATGATAAATAACATCAATCTCCTGAGCTAATAATTGGTAGTCTTCTTGCTGTAACCCCAAGAAAGGCAGTGACAAATCTCCTGCTAAAGGTACAATTTTATCATTAATTGTAAAATCTAGTTTGCATTTTAAGATGGCTTTTTGAATGTTTTCCCTAGCATTTTCATTGTTATTTACTCTCACTAAACAATATATTTTATTGATCTCATCAATTTTTATTAATTTTTCTAATAGGTGGCATCCCAAAAAGCCAGTGCATCCAGTTAAAAATATATTGTTGGTGTTTTTTTTATCAATATTTAAAGGAACGATAGTATGATCTAACTTAATATCCTCTAATATTTGATTGTCATCGTGTAAAATATTATGGAATTTTTTGGATATAATCTTTGCTACTCCTGCAATCGTGGGATTTTTAAGAAAAATGGAAAAATGCACTTCAAAATCTAATTCATCTCGTAAGGCTAAGAGTAATTGGCTCAATAAAAGAGAGTTTCCGCCCAGATTGAAAAAATTATCATGTATTTCAATATGTCTTATTTTGAAAATATTACACCATATTTGTTCAATTTTGTTTTCTAATGTTGTCTTAGTATGTTGTATATTACTTCGGATTATTTCTGGCTCTGGTAATGCTAATCGGTCAATTTTTCCATTATTAGTTAAAGGAAGGGCATCTAAAGATATAAAAAAATTGGGTATCATGTAATGTGGCAAATACTTTTCTAAATAATCTCTGAAATGGTTAAGATCAACATTTTTTTTAATAACGAGATAAGCAACAAGAATTTCACCTAAATTTTTATGTTTTTTATGAATTACTACGGCTTGACTGATGTTTTTATGATGTAAAAGTTGAGTTTCAATTGCTCCTAACTCTATTCTAAAACCTCTGATTTTTATTTGATTATCAATACGTCCTATGTATTCTAGATTACCATCTGGCAACCATCGAGCGAGATCTCTCGAACGATACATTTTTTCTTTCGTAAAAGGATCATCTATGAAATACTGCTCTGTTAGAGCAGGTTTATTTAAGTAGCCAAAACCAAGGTTTTTCCCGCCCAAATAAAGCTCTCCAACAACACCAATAGGTAACGGTTGGCAATTATGATCTAGGATATAAGAGCGTGTATTAATTATTGGTTTTCCAATGCTAATTTGTTTTTTTCTAGTTAGGATGGTTATGGTGGCGCACACGGTTGTTTCTGTAGGACCGTAAGCGTTAATCAGAGTTACTTTTTCCACCCATTTATCAGTGAGCTCTTTTGAACAGGCTTCCCCTGCTATAATAATGGTTTTAAGTGTTGTTACTTCTGATGGGATGATGGTTTGTAAAATAGAAGGAGGTAAGGTAATGCAGTTAATTTGATGCTTTTTAATAGAGTTGGCTAATTCCCTACCAATTAACAATTTTTCTTCAGATGGAATATAAAGAGAACAACCTGCGACTAGTGACGCAAATACTTCCCAAATGGATGCGTCGAAACCTATTGATGAAAATTGAAGTATTTTGATATTCGAATTCAGTTTTAGCGTTTTAATTTGTTCTGTAATTAAATTTATAAGGGAATGATGTTGTATCATAACTCCTTTGGGTTCACCCGTTGAGCCAGATGTGTGCATAATATATGTCACGTGATCGCTGTGTTGATTGACTTTGAGTTTTTTATTACAAGCTCCTAAAGAGGTAATAAATATGATATTTAGAAATTGATGTTTTAAATCTTCAGCGCATTTATCATTTGTAATAATATGCTGAGCTTGTGTGTCTTTTACAATAGCGCGAAGTCGTTCGATTGGCGTGTTAATGGGTACCGGAATGTAAATTGCATGTAACTTTATCAATGCTAATAAAAAAATTATCCATTCCGCCGAACGAGGCATATAAACAATAATTGGCATTTGTTCTTTGATGTTCAAATCATGATATAAATGTGCTGCAAGATGATTTACTTGTGTTTCTAATATCCGGTAAGTCATTGTTGATTCTTGATAGTAAATCGCTAAGCTTTCTGCATTTTTGTTAAAACTCTTTTTTAAAAGAGAGTATACGCTTCGTTTTTCTGAAATCTTTTTTTGATTATCATTCCATTTTTTTAACAATAAATGGTTTTCATTTTCTGGAATGACGCTTAGTTGTTTTAATGTTAAAAATTGATTTAAAAGAATTTTTTCAATACAAAGAGAATAATGATTTAAACTATTTTTCAAAAACCAAAAAAAATCTTTATTTTCAACATGTAGATTTTTGTTTATTAATACACTTATTTTTTCTTTAATCAAAGATACTTTAAAAATAATGGATGCGTTACTATTGTTATGGATGGCGTTAGGTAATATATCCATAACGATGCTTATTTGTGGGAATTTTTCAAAATTTTTCGCTGCTTGGTAACGAAAAAAGATGTCATTAAGAAAGGTTTTTTTACTTTGGATATTTAGTAGTTCCTTATGCTGGTGGTTATAAACATCTTTTAGTGACATAGTGTCGTTTGCTTGCATTGATAATGGAATTTCTGAGCTAAACAAATGATTATTATTTAAATATGAAGGAATAATGAGTCCAATTCCAAATTTATCTGTATTTCCTAGTTTGTATAAGTAAATGAACAAAGAGGTTATAAAAAAAGCTGTTAATTCATCGTGGGTCGTATATCTGGTTTTTATGTCTGAAATCCATTGGGATGATAAGGCAATATTGGCCACTGTTTTATAGTTTATTTTATGTGCAAATATAAAATTGGCTGCTTTGGGTTGAAGAAATGGAAACTCTGCGGGATGAAACTCGTTCATTTTGTTTACCCAATACTTTTCGTATTTTGAAGTTTCACTGCTTAATTTTTCAAAGAGCTTAAGTTGACTTAAACTTGGAGATTTTATTATTGAGTTTTTTTGGATATTGTGAATTTTAGATAAATAATTTAAAGCACAATTGCTCCCGTCCAGAGTTGTTATTTGAGTAACAATAATATTTTTTGTAGAAGTTGCTATTTCCCAATATTCATCTGTTAAATCGCTAATTGTTCCAGGACGCATTGTTGATGGACAATTGCTGAGCTTTAATTCATTAATAATATAGCTTTTGCCATTGATGCTGAATTTAAGTGTGCTTAACGAGTTATCATGTGTTCCAAAGTAAAATGCCCTATAATATGTTTCTATTTTTTCTCCCGAGTCATTCCAATTAATCCACCCGTTTCCATTGGGTTTATTATTTGAGCCGTAGTATGTTCTTTGGTCATGTGATTGTGAGATTGGGGAAAAACACTGTGAATTTAAATCGTTAATCAGATCTTTAAAGGCACTTAATGCGTATTTATAACATTTCAGGTTCAAGCTTAAAGCTGTTTCTTTTTCATCTAAATTAAATATAGTTTGTTTTAAAATATCGCCCTGATCAATGACGCTACTCATTAAGTGCCATGAGATACCGTGTTGTCTTTCTTTGTTGATGATTGCCCATGAAGGTGCGTTGATTCCTGCATATTTAGGTAAAGGAGCATGATGATAATTAATTGAAAGTTTTTTAATTTTTCCTAAAAAACAGTCAGAAATTATTTTACTATTTACTATGCTAAATAAGTAATCAATTTTTATGTCGATCATATTTAGTTGATCGATTTTTTTATATAAAGTAATACCGTTGTTTAACGCCCATTTCTGAGTGCTTTTTGATGGAGATATTATGCCTACGATATTGTAATCATTTATTAATAAAATTTCTGCACACTCTACAATAAAGTGGTCTTCACCAATGAGTAAACAATTGGGTTTATCTATAGTGGTTTTTTTATTCATTGACATATTACTTGTAAGTTTAGAGAATCCGACACAGATTGATCTTATTCTAATGGATGGAATTATATTATGAAGAATAGAGGAAAATTGCTAAACACTCAATATTTTTGTTCAAAAAAAAACCTGTATTATAAGGTTTGTTTCAAAATCAATCCACTTGCAGTGGCGTTGTGTAAAGATAACTTAATGACAGCATAATATTAAATACATGAACATCTACACCGGATGCAGTAAGCGCTTTTTTATTTAAAATAAAGACTTGAGAGTGGAAGTCCATGTAATCATGTTCTATTTTAGCCAGGCTTTCATTGCCTATAAGTTTTTTTGCTGTTGTGATCCAAATGGTTCTGGGGCTCAATCCAGGTATTCCCTTTAATAAGAGGTGATTATCTTTAGATAATAGAACAAAAGGTCGACTCAACCCAGTAGAATATAACTTGAAACTCGCCACTTTTTCTTGATATTGATTGACGATATCGAATTCAAGTGCACTGCCTGTGAGTGTTCTTTTTTTCAAAATAACGGTATTTTGTAATTGATGTTGGTCGTCAAAGTAATAAAATGTACTCATTTTATTGGGCGCTAATTCTAGTAAGCCAATTTGCTGTTGAGTCGTTGTGACATTAATCCGACTGGTTTTTTGGAGCTCGTTTCTAATATAAATGGACTCTGGTAATTCATTAAAAGTTAGCGCATTCGCATTAATAATTTGTGCGAAGAACATAAAAAGTGTGAACCCTATTTTTAGCATTAAAACATACCAATTTTTTAGTGGATTATATTTTATCACAAATAATTATATTTATACAAATACTTATCCGTTGGTGATTAAAAATAGCGATACAGATCTATACAGAATAACAAACCTAACCTTATACTTGTGCATGCTAAAATACGTCACATTTTTTTTAATACTCGGTGCCTCGTTCCCTGGGTTTTCTTGGTCTGCAAATGGTCATAGGGTGATCGGCCAAATTGCATACGAACGGCTGACGCCAAAAGCCAAGCGAACTTTTGCGCATCTGAATCAAAGCCTTAATCGTGATCACCGCCGTTATAGTTTGGTGGCAGCGTCGGTTTGGTTGGATGCTTTGTATGATCCACGCTATCTGGCTTTGAAACCAATCCACTATATTGATTTGCCTTATTCAGTGGATGGGACTACTTTGCCCAAAGTAGCAAGCCGAAATGCAGTCTCCGCTATTGAAACAGCAAGCACTAAGGTCATGGATAGTTCCGTGACTGATACGGAACGCGCAACGTCATTACGTATTTTATTGCATGTGGTAGGGGATCTTCATCAGCCGTTACATGCAATAACACGAGTCAGTCATGCTCATCCACAAGGCGACCGTGGAGGCAATGAGTTTCGTTTGGGTAAAAACAGCGTTGCGCCCAATTTGCATCGTTATTGGGATCGTGGGGGCGGGTTGCTTTCGCCTAAAATGAATGCAATAGCGGTTAAAGATTTGGCCAAATCTATTGGATCAGAGTGGACTTGCCCTAGTGATGATCAAAATGTGATGCATTGGGCAGAAACATCGCATGCTTTGGCCATCACCCAAGCTTATGCCATTAAAGAGTATGAGAGTCCATCTGCAGCTTATGAAAAGAATACTCAGCGTATCGTTCGACAACAATTGGCTTACGCAGGATGCCGTTTGGCATCCTTATTGAATCATTTGGTGGTGAAATAATGGCCTAGGTTTCAACCGATTTCGCTTGCAGTGATGCAATGATGTGACCCAAGAAACGGGTTGCTTCACCACCGGTCACTGCACGATGATCAAAACTGAGTGACAAAGGCAGCAGGCGATGGACGGCAACTTGTCCTTGATGGCTGACAACCCCTTCATACAAACGCCCCACAGCTAAAATAGCAACGGTAGGAGGGACAATAATCGGACTTGCGAAGCGACCAGAAAATTTACCAAAATTCGATAGGGTAAATGTAGCCCCAGTGAGTTGTTCCACAGCAATGCTGCGGTCACCCACTGATGTTTTAAATTGATTGATTTGTTGGCGCAATTGTTGATCATCTAACCCTTCTGCCTGGTGAATAACGGGCACAAATAAACCGTCATTATTATCCATCGCCAATCCCAAATGAATGGAATTTGAGCATTTTACGGCACAAGCGTCAGTATCAAACCACGCATTTAATGCGGGTTCTAACTTTGATGCGGCGATGATGGCACGAATCAAACGAATGGTGATGTCAGTGTGTTCTGGCCACTGATGAATATCCGCTTCATCAAAAATACTCACCGCGACCACTTCTTGATGAGATTTCAACATACTTTGTTGCATGGCGCGGCGTACACCATGTAAAGGTGTATAGCCTTCTTTGGGTTTGCTGTGTTGCTGAGCCATTTGCTCTACATCACTACGCGTGATCATGCCATGGTCACCACTGCCGGTGAGTGTCGTTATATCCACGTTTAATTTTTTAGCAAGAAGGCGAATATTGGGTGTGGCTCTGCCGGTTGTTGATTTGGAACGCTGCGAACCAATGATAAAATTGTCTTCTGATACAGACGTACTGGCTTCTAAATGACCCACAACCGTACCCTGATCTCCGCGAGCTATCTCTGCTTCAAATGAGACAAGTGCCTCACCCGTTTTGATGATGTCACCGGGTTGGCCATACAATTTTGCTATTTTACCTGATTGTGGGCTAGGGACGTCTACCACGGCTTTGGCAGTTTCCATAGACACCAATGGATCGTCAATTTTGATGGTATCACCCACCTTGACAAACCATTCGTGAATTTCCGCATCAGGCAATCCTTCACCTAGATCAGGTAGTTTAAAAATATCCATCTGATTACTCCAAAATGTTCAAAACGCAGGTTTTGATGCGTTCAATACTGGGGATGTATTCTTTTTCTAATTGAAAATACGGCATGATCGTGTCATAACCTGTGACACGCTGGACAGGGGCTAAGAGATCAGACAAACAATGCTCCATCAATAAAGCAGATATTTCAGCACCGACACCACATGTTTTTGCACCCTCGTGAATAATAACGCAACGTCCAGTTTTTTGGACAGACTCAATGATGGTTTGACTGTCCAAGGGTTTGATGCTGGCGACATCAATGATCTCGCAAGAAATGCCGTCTTCTTTTAAAGAGGCTGCAGCTTGGAGAGTTTCATGGATGCTAGCGCCCCAAGACACCAAAGTGACATCATGTCCTTCCGATAAAATAAAACAACTTCCCAAAGGTAGTGCTTGACCATCGTCAGCAACCGGTTGTTTGACCAAGCGGTAAATGCGTTTGGGTTCTAGGAAAATCACGGGATCTGGATTTCTGATCGCTGCCAACAACAAGCCATACGCGCGCTTGGGGGAGGACGGAATGACTACCTGTAAACCAGGAATATGGGCAAACAATGCCTCTGTGCTTTCTGAATGATGCTCAGGGGCCCGGATGCCTCCGCCAAAAGGTGCACGAAATACCAGCGGACAATGGAGACGACCGCGGGTTCGATTGCGCATGCGCGCAGCATGCGTGACAATTTGATTCATGGCGGGGTAAATGAATCCCATGAATTGGAATTCAGCCACTGGTTTTAACCCCTGTGTCGACATGCCAACCGCTAATCCCGCAATCATGGATTCCGCCAGCGGTGAATCAAATACCCGACGTTGACCAAAACGTTCTTGTAAACCCGCAGTGGCACGAAAAACGCCGCCATTTTTGCCGACGTCTTCTCCAAAAATCACCACTGAGTCATCATGAGCCAGTTCATAAGCCAATGCTTGGGTGACGGCTTCTACCAAAGTAATATCAGGCATGATCAGTTGCCTCCATGGCGATAGCGCGTTGTTCAATCAAATAATCAGGAAGGGTGGCATAATGATAATCAAACATGGCATTTACCGGTTGGGGTGAACTTTGTAAATAGTCATCGACTTCCGCTTGCAATCTAACGCTACATGCTTCTAATAAAGCATCTTCCTTGGTTTGATCCCATTGATGATGCTCTTCTAAAAAGCGTTTAAACCGTGCGAGTGGTTCTTTCAATTTGGCCGATTCTACTTCCTCTTGCGGTTGATAGCGGGTAGCGTCATCGGCGGTGGTATGATCCGAAAGCCGGTAAGACCTTGCTTCAATTAAAGTAGGGCCTTCTTGGCGACGCGCTTTTTCTATGGCTGAGCCTATTTCTTGACGAAGCGCCAAAATATCATTGCCATCCACAACGATTCCTTGAAATCCTGCCGCAATTGCTTTTTGCGCTAAAGTTTGTGTGGCAGTTTGTTGTTTGATATTGACTGAAATAGCCCATTGATTATTGTTGATGATAAAAACAACGGGTAATTTCCAAACCCCAGCTACATTGAGTGCTTCATAAAAATCGCCTTCAGACGTACCGCCGTCTCCAATACACACGACTGCTACATGATCTTCTTTTCGATATTGAAAACTAAAAGCAACCCCTGCGGCATGCAAACATTGGGTTGCGATAGGCACGCAAATAGGGAGATCTTTGGAGTTGGGTTGAGCAGGAATGGCACTACCACGCTCATCACCACCCCAATACGCCAAAATGTCAGAAGGCTTTACCCCACGTTGAAATTGAGCTGCGTAATCACGGTAATAAGGGATAAACACATCCGTAGAGCGCATGGCGTGTCCAATGGCTGTAGAAATGGCTTCTTGACCATTAATGGGTGCATACGTCCCCATTTTGCCTGTGCGCTGCAGGGCAATGGCTTTTTTATCAAACATACGAGCGAATACCATGCTACGGTAAATTTGGTGTAAAGACTCGGTATCTTTCGCAAACTCTGGAAGTTCCTGACATAACTCAGCTTGTTCATTAAGAATTTGAACATAAGGGATAGAAAATTCGGCAATCGTTGTGCTCATGCTTTTATCCTTAAAACATAATAATCGTCTCTGTGCTCTCCTTCACAGGAGAAGGATTTATCTTAACATGCGTCTTAGCACTTTTCCTACGTTTGTTTTGGGTAGTTCAGCATAAAATTCAACAATTTTGGGAATCTTATACGCCGTCAAATGTTGGCGACAATGAGCAATCACGTCTTCACTGGTGAGACTCGCATCTCGTGCAACAACACAGGCTTTGATTCGTTCATTGCCTGATTTGGAAGTAACACCAATAACACCCACCTCAAGTACTTTATCCATTTGAGCAATGACTTGCTCTACTTCATTGGGATACACATTAAACCCGGAAACAATGATCAAATCTTTGAGTCTATCAATCAAATAAATAAACCCATCTTCATCCACGCGAGCGGAGTCTCCCGTCCGTAAAAATCCATCTGGATAAAAAACACTCGCTGTTTCTTGTGGGTTTTGCCAATACCCTTTCATAATTTGTGGACCGCGAATACATAATTCACCGGTCTCGCCTATAGGACATTCTTCGCCTTGTTCGTTCCGAATAGATACCTCAGTGGAAGGTAAAGGCAAGCCAATACTACCTCGATGGGGTTGATCTGAAGGATTGATGCTGACCGCAGGACTTGCTTCGGTTAATCCGTAGGCTTCAATAATAGGGTGACCCACAAGCTGTTGCCAACGCGCAGCAATTGTTTCATGCAAGGCCATGCCCCCAGACAAAGCAATTTTTAAATGAGCAAAATCTGTTGCTTGAAATTTAGAATGATTTAATAAAGCTGAAAACAAGGTATTGACCCCAGTCATGGCGGTTGGTGGTAGAGTATGAATTTGTTTTAGCAATGCTTTGATGTTGCGTGGGTCGGTGATCAATACATTTTGTGCCCCCAGATGAAAAAAAAGCAGGCAATTGGCGGTTAAAGAAAAAATATGGTACAGCGGAAGGGCGGTCAGAATATTATCACCAGGGCCCAATTTTTGGGGAGAAATCCAAGCGGATGCTTGTAAAATGTTTGCAATGATATTGCCATGGGTCAACATAGCACCTTTGGATAGGCCGGTTGTCCCACCTGTGTATTGAAGAAATGCCATATCGTCATGATTGCAAGCTACCGGCAGTAATTGGTGTTGATCTCCTTGAGCCAGTGCCTCAAGAAAGGAAATGGTGTGTATTTGTGCGGTTTTTTGGGTGGGTTGTTTGAAAGTGGTGATGAGATTGACCAAGCATCGTTTGATCCAAGGAAATCCATCACCGATGTCGGTTCGAATGATATATCGTAGCGATGGTATACGGGTCAAAGACTGTGCAAGGATAGGTAAGCGTTGCGACCAAATCACAATGACGTCAACTTTGGCATCATTAAGTTGATGGGTGATTTCATCGGCTGTATAAAGTGGATTGGTGTTCACCACCACCAAACCCGCCCGTAAAATACCTAAAATAGCAATGGGATATTGCAATAGGTTGGGCATCATGACCGCAACCCGTGCGCCTTTGGGTAGGTTGAGCTGTTGTAAATACACAGCAAATTGTCTAGAGCGTTTTTCCAGCTCTTGAAAAGACAAGTCTGTACCCATATTACTATAACAGATGAGTGGGCCAAATCGTTTAAATGACTCAGAAAACAACTCATTTAAAGATGCATAGCGATTGCAGTCAATCTTTGACGGCACGCCTTGCGGATAATGTTTCAACCATAACTTGTCCAAGTGTATAACCTTCTGTTATTGGCGTTCACGTGGTAGTATAAACAAAATTAGAATGGATGGGTATTCTAAAAATGATTGATGACCTAATAGGCACGCAAGCCTTTAAATTAAAAGGCCGATTGTATACTTTAACTGTTGTACACGTGTTTAGTACCAATTTGGAACTATTTTCTGAGCAACTCGCAGAAGCGGTTCAACGCGCTCCCCGTTTATTTGAGCATACTCCTGTTATTTTGGATTGTTCAGCGCTGGTTGAAGTAAATTTTGAGTTAGAGTTATTCTGTCAACGGATGCGTCAATTTGGGTTGTGTCCCGTGGCTTTGCAAGGTGGTTCTCCTAGCTTACAAGCGGTGGCCCATCAATTGGGATTGCCTTTGTTGCACGCTTCTTCTCAGCATGATAAAGCATTGTTGGAAGAAAAAACGCAAGAAATAACACCTGTCACGCACCCCTCTGAAGGCAATAAAACACGCTTATATACCGCACCGATTCGTTCTGGTCAGCAGGTGGTTAGCAAAGATGGTGATTTGATTGTGATTTCAACCGTAAGTCATGGTGCAGAATTATTAGCGGAAGGCCATATTCATGTGTATGGTGCATTGAGGGGGCGTGCTCTTGCTGGTATTACGGGCGATAAAAATGCCCGTATTTTCTGTCAATCCTTAGAAGCTGAGCTCGTTTCTATTGCAGGTATTTATTGCCTGAGTGATGCTATGAAAAAAATACCTGGCCCGTGTCAAATCTTCTTACAAGACGATCATATTCAAATTGAGTCTTTATGAACGACGCTGTGTTCATTTCTGATTTGCATTTACATCCTCACATGCCTGATATCATGGATAGATTTCGTAAATTTATCCATTGGGCATCCAAAAATACCCTGGCAGTGTACATTTTAGGGGATTTTTTACATGTTTGGCCTGGTGATGATGCCCTGGATGCTTGGAGTGAGGACATCTCGAGTCTTTTGGCGCAATTGAGTGCGCACAATGTAAAAGTGTATTTTCTCCCTGGTAATCGCGATTTTCTAATCGGCAACACATTTTTACAAAAAGCCAATATGGTGCTTTTGCAAGAACCGGCACTCATCACTTTAGGTAAAGAGCGTATTCTTTTGGCGCATGGAGACCAGTATTGTACGGGCGATGTGTCGCATCAATGGTTGCGCCGGCTCACTCGTAATCGCTGGTTTAAACCATTGTTTTTGCGACTACCTTATCGGGTGCGTCATAGAATAGTCAATCAAGCACGCTCTTATAGCCAAAGTAATCAACGCAAATCTAAAGCATCGATGGATATTGTCCCCAAACCTATGTTGGCAGATTTGTGCCGTTTTGAAGCGGCTGCTTTGATTCATGGGCATACCCATCAACCAGGCCTAAAAATTCATCGATATCAAGAAAAGGACTTACGCCAATATACCCTGAGTGATTGGGATGAAAATCCTGCCGTATTGTGTTATAATAGGTCAAAATATCTGTTTTCAAATGTTTGTGGAGAGCGAACTCATGGCAATTAATGATGACTGGTTGAAGCAAAAAGCGACACAAAAAATCTATGAAGAAAAACTAGAAGCGTTGCGAAGAAATGCTGCTAAAGATGTAGCAAATATGCTTTCAAAACAAGCTCAAGATGAAGAAACCCACGCAAGCCAATATGATCAATTTCGTGAAAATTTTATCAGAATATCTGACGATCGCCGCCAGCAAGTTGGGTCGGAAAGTTTTCCGATTTTATTGATGCAAATGGGACCTAGTTTGGTAGCGTTCGCAAAAATGGCACATGAATATAAGATGATGAAATTGAATCAATTGATGCACTTCATCTCTGAAAATATCAATACGCGAGATTTTTCGCCGCTTGCAGGTGGAGCAGACCTTATTCGAAAAGCCCAATTGTCACTAGAACATATGATCGAAGCGCCTGAATTACCTCCTGTATTTGTGCCTTATTTGGCTGAAATTGATGATAACGGCATTTTATCCGTCGATGTGAGTTTGCCTGATTTTAAAATGACCGCTCAAGACATACAGGACTCCAACGACTTTAAAACGGCAGTACAAAACACCATAACTCATTGGATTAATAATGAGGTTGATAGCGCAGGTCAGCCTTTGTACCGCCTGGAAACTGTTCCAGATCAAGGCCAAAAAATACGTATACTTAGCCGTGATCCTGCCGCACAACCCCGTTATATGTCCAAAATGGAATTTCGAGCGTTGCGAGATGCAGTGGTAGAACCACAATTAAAGGCAACGTTTGATATGGATTTTCAACATGATGCACCTTCCAATTATGGCCCTCGTTAGGGATAAATAGGGCTGCACTGAGCAAGAAATGGATGACATAATGAATAATAAATCAATGGATGCAGAGCTTTCAAATTGGTATTCTACCTATGGTTTGGTGACGGTAGAGCGAATTTTTGGGTTGATGAGCGTACGGCTGAGCCCAGAAGAGCTTCGCACGGTGAGTTGTAATGCCAACAGCCCTTATTATCAATTATTGCAAGTGCCCCTTAAAAACATTTTTAATGGCATCATTATGGGCCAAGCGCTGGATTATCGAGAATATGCACAAAAAATGCTGGTGGATTATCTGATTTCCGGTGCTGCAAATATGGCTGAAGAGCAAGCAAAACCAGAGGGTGTGCGTTTAGAGTTGGAGCTGATGAGATCTGATTTGATAGAGTCAGGTGATCAATTTGATTTGTTACAGTTTGAACATCATAAATTGATTTCGGAAAGTCAACGCGTTTTGATCGACACCGCTAAATCACTGCCAAAGCCTCGAGTTATGATTGATGAAGTTCTAAGTCAAGAGATTCAAACAATTGCGCATTCTTTTTTAGAGCAATCTGAAGCGTTAAGCCTGAAATTTAGGGGCTACCGTACGCAATTTTATCAAACCATTTTAAAAGCCAGAGAATTGTTAGATTCGCTTCCTGAGTATATGAATACTTTCGAAGGGGATCAAAAACACCTTGAAATGCTTTTTTTTGATTCAAAGCTTGGGGAAGACGCAAACTAAGGACAACCCTAGTCTCATTAAGGCAAAAGGTCAGTATACGTTGTTTTAACGGGTTTTTTGTGTTAAAATATAACACTTTTTGTATATTTTATTATAATGAAACTAGACGAGCATGTAAAACACCAGCTTATTCATTGTTCAACAAAAGTCTATCAAGGCTATCTTGCGCTTGATTTTTTTAAGACACAGCCCTTATTGATATCGACTTCAGAACTGCCTTGCTCCCTCTTTGAATTCATTCGCCCACGTTTACAACACTTGTCCATTCCAACTCAAGAAACCCTTGTGTTAGGAGAAAAAAACTATGATTTGCATTTAAAAAAACTATCAGACTATCCTAATCGCGTGGCATGTACGCTGAGTCATCCTTTAAACGCTATGAATCCACTACAACTTCCCAGCGACTATTTGGAAAAGGATATTGCCGCGTTATTTTGTAATCGCACTTTTTTTATCGATACATCCACCACTGGAGACATGAGTGTTTCTCTACCTTTAGATGCGAATCACACGATTGGTGGTATGGGGAAATTAGAGTTATATCGAACGCATCTGGTGACTTTATTCAATATTATTAAAAAGTTGCATACCGAAACAGATACCAGTAATTTGTTGGTTGCTTTAGCCACGGGTTCTGGGAAAACCTATGTCCAAGCTTTGTGGATGTCGGTTTTACATCTGGGTGGTTTTACGGGTGTTTTTGCAGTCCCTGATCAATTAATGGTTCAATTTTGTAAGGATTTACAACGATTTTTGCCTGATCCCGTCATGCAAGGAGTGGTGATTTTACGCGATCAAGATGCTCAAGAGGCGAAAGACATCTTGCACATGCCTGGCAAAATTATTATTGCCTCCAATCATGATTTGTTGGATGAGCATTATCTCGATGTACTGAATACGCCTTTGCCGCACACGTTTTTAAGTTTTGACGAGCAACACCTGGTGATGTTGAATGAGCGTCGGCGTATGCAATTGCTGCAATTGTCAAAAAAATTCCTATGCATGTTTTTAACGGCCACTCCCAGTCGCAATACCTACGACTTATCGGGTGCAAAACCCGTAGCAATCATGTCCAGTGGTCAAAAGGAAAAAGCCGGTCAAGGTCAATTTCCCACGCTTATTACTTCCCAATGTGAGTTCATCAGTGATCTACATCGACAACAATCAGCCGTAGTACACCCTCAAAAAAAATGGTTAAATGGGTTGTTTTTACAAGTAAATTCAGCGTTTCAAGCAGAGTGTAGCTCGGCTGCCAAAGCTGTGTTACAAGACCTTCCTTATATGTTGCACCGTAAGACCGGCGAATCGGATTTACGCTGGGCTTTACAAGTCCCCATAGCGCGCAAAATGTTGTGCGTGATTGATGATAATGAATCCTTGATTAATTTTTGTGATTTTTTGCAAACCAATCATCGAAATGTCTATCATAACGGTAATTTTATTGAGCGCCACAGTATTTCGGCGCTTTTTGGTATGAATGACGTAGATGCATTCACCCAGGCTGCTGAAAAACGCAAAAAAGATAGTAAATATTTAGAGCATTTGTCCCCCGAAGAACTAGCTGTATTAGGTCCTATGCATGCCGAAACGACCAACCAAGGATTAAAACGGCAATTACAGTCTAACATCTTTCATTATTTGGTTGAGTACGTTTTATCCGATCTGACTGGCATGGACTTGATAGGCCACAATCGTTTACGTAAACAGTCTTTATCCGATTTTGTAGAGCTGGTAAAAAGTAAATATCGTGCGAGATCAAAAGCATATTATGTAGAAAAACTAGCAAAAGATATTGATCCCCAGGGTGCCGAATGTTTTGGAGAACTTCTAGAACATATTTCAAACTACTTCGGACGTTTATCCCATACTTTTCCAGAAGATTTACGATTATTCAGCGATAATTGGTTTTTGGATCGCACCTTGTTTAGAAAAATAGGGGCATTGAGGCCCTCTTTTTTCCGCCAATTTGATGACTATACTGAAAAATATCTAGTGATGGGTGTGATGAGCGGTATGGAAAGTGCCGAAATGCCTATTACGGAATCCCAACCTTTTTTTGGTTTAAAAGAAACAAAATATGTCATATATGATTCAGATAAGCCTAAAAAGAGACAACGGACTTCTGTAGAATTATTAAATGATGCTGCAAAAGAGTCTGTATTTGAACCACGATATGACCCTATTTCAGAACGTATTGCGGATAATTATTTTCGTTTGGGTTTTGTCGGTGCGTATGTTTCCAATAAAAAAACCGAAGGATTTAGTGATCCTAATTTACATACAGTCATTAACATTGCAGAACATGCCTATAGCCCCAATAATAATCCCACTACCTTGATTCAAAGTATGGGACGAAATCGTGGTTTAGACGACACAGTAACCCCGCAATACATCCACGCGTTAGGTCGTAATCAATGCAGTAGTTTTGATTTGGCATCTTTAAAGAAAGATGACTATTATCCAGATTTATTTGCGGCTCAGGAGAGTTATAAAAAAAATTATATTGCAGCATTAGGTGAGCAAGTAGGTAAAGATATTGTCGCTTGGTATCACCAACATGTTGATATCGATGACACCATTGATGCAGATCAATTAAAACGCCAAGTTTTAACTTATGTGACACGGGCATTACGTCGTTTGAATGAACAAGAAGAGCACCAAATTCATATCAGTCGTGCGCAATTAACCCAAGTGATTGCCGCAGTAATGAGTACTTTAGATAAAGAAATAGCTTATCTGAAGCGCCCGTATCAGCTTTCATTTTTGATTCGATCGTTGGGCAGCCTGATCAATTTTGTGTGTGAAGTCTATTATAGTTGGATGCGCATCAAACCGGCTGTTGCGTTTTATCGACATGCTTGGTCATTGCCCAAACCAGAACAAGCGTCTGCTGAAAATAAGGCTGATATAGCGTACATGAAAATAATTCGCCATACTCGGTTTAAACACTTGGTTTCTCAAAGTTTGGTGATGGCAGAATTTAAAACGGGCATGCTGCGTCAACAAGCTGCTATCAAACGTACTCTCCAAAAGTCATTGTATCGATACGCAACGCCTGCGGTACAAACCCAAATGGATGCTTATCTGCAACATACTATTATTCCGTTGCTTGAAAAAATGGTGGTGCGTGACAAAGTCGAGCTGGTGCGTGAAAAACTAACGGCAGTCAGCGATTTATTTAGCGTGCTGCATAGCCATCAAGCACTAATTAACTCTTTGCACACAGGCTCAGAGCAAGCTGCATTTGTAGAAAAAGCATTGGGTTTGTTTCATGCTATTCCTGGATTAGAAACAGTACGGGTTGACGATATCGTACATTTTCCTCAATTGCTAAAAGAAGATGCTGCCTGGATGCGACAAGATCCTCTTGAGTTGTTACATCTTGAGCCTGAGCTTCAAGCAAGCGCTGCTGTAGAATTAACTCAATTTTTACAAAACGACTTTCTAACTCATCTGAGTGCTTTTGTGACCTATCCAGAAAAAACTCAAATTGAGGCTGCTTTGTTAGATACAAGCAAAGTTCAAGGTTTTGTGCAATCCATTTTGCATAAAACCCAAGAAATGAAAAAAATGCCGGATTTTGATGTTATTTTTGAAGAATTTAAACAGCATTTTTCTTTGCCATGGATTGATGATTTACCCAATAAAATAAAAAAGATGATGGGTGATTTTCAACAATTGCAACAAGAGTTTGCCAAAGAGCATATTGCCGAGCATATCACGCCATTGATTCATCACGAACTACTCCCTTGTTTGGTTAATTATTATCCTCAATCTGATCGCCAACGACTATTGGATGGTATTCAATCAGAAAAATTGACGCAATTATTACATGATAAACAAGAAGACATTCAAACATTGACAACAGATCCTACTGATTTGGCAGATTTTTTGTTTTCAAATTTATGTTCTAACGTGCCGCAGCAATGTAATCTCGACTTGGAACTTAAAAAATCAAATGATTATATTGCATCTCAAACGACAGGTGTGGGATTGTTCGCGAATTTGGTCATGGTTGGGCTTGGGCTTGGTCAAACTCGAATAGAATATATTCTTGTATCTGAGGGTTTTTTTAATGCCATTTCTTTGATGCTGCCTTTTCATCAGTGGATCGAGCTCAAGAAAATTTTTCGTGATAGTTCTAATAGCCAAACGTTAAGGACATTGGCAAGTATGATCGATACGCGTCTTCAAAATAAACAAGTATTAAATGTAGAATGGTTGTTGCAAACAATCAATAGCGTATTTGGTACTCAGTATCAAGATACCTTAGCCTTTGGCAACCAAATCGCAAAAAAACTGAAAAACAAGATCAAACCAGCCGCCTTTAAGTTTAACCCATCGCAAGAAAAGCGTTTGGCGTGTTTGATTCGCGAAAAATGCTTACCATTAATAGCGGCGTTTATCAAAGATGATCGGAAAAAACACTCATTTCTAGCAGTTGCAGGCGCTAAATCTTCTCAAGCAATAGGTGCATTTTTTAAGTCTTACCATAAACAATTACAAAATTTATCTACGGCCAATGAAATAAATGCTCGCGAGATAGCCAGTCAATTGATGAGCAAGTTATGTCCAGGTCTAATCAAGTCTCAAGACATGATATATCCCATGCAACATGCGTCAGAGTCCCAAGCTCTTTGTCAAAAAGTCTTGCAAAATAGAATGAAAGCGATGTTTTTGATGAGCACCACTTGGAAACAAAAAATGGCTAGGTTTTTCAATACAGAAGATTATCACGTATTGGATGCGCATTTTACTGATAGAATCAACGCAGAAAATTTTGCTCAGCAAGTACACTTAGAAGCGGAGCAAGTCGATGAAACGGTATTATTAGACACCTTGCGCTCGAGTGATGACCTCGACTTACAAGCCATTCGATCGTTGCCAGAACGAATGGCCGATTTGCAACGTGATATGAAGGCTTGGTCTGAGGACCAACACAGTCTTGATAAAGAAAAGCTCGCTGATTTGATGGTACAACAACTGTCTTCTATTTTGGGACATTCAGAGTTTCAATCATCGTTGAATGCCTTTATTGGCTTATTGAGTCAACAAGATATTCAACTTATTTTTGAAGCCAAAGGCATTGCGACACCGCTTGACTCTTCAGTCCGTTTGGCGCGATTTCAACATATTATTCAGCAAAAAGATTGGAATGCATTTAAGCAAGAATTTGTGGGTCAATCAAACGATTTAGATCATTTACCTTTAGAAAAGGTTTTATCAGATTTTTCTCATTTAATAGAAGAAGTCATGGATTGTCATGGGTATTACAACCAACATACTGCAAAAGGCATGCAGCGTACCAATATTGCGCCAGCTTTGCTGACAAAAATGTCTCCTCAATTGAAAGATATTCGGGTGCCGGCATTTGCGCGCAGTTTTATGAGCCATTTTTCGCGAAGAATATTTTTTATTCAAGGCATACGCAATGGGTTACCCAGAGCGAGTCAAGTGAGTGCCGATCTGAATCAAACGACTATATCTACATTAGAGCGTATAAAAAACAATATTTTACAGCCTTTATGGTGGCGTGTGAACGCGTCTAAAGTGTTATCCTATGTGATAGCAACGGGTAAACATATTATCAACTTTGTGCGAGACGCTGGGTTTTGGATATGGAATACTTTAACATCACTTTTGGGGTATGGTCAGCGCTCGAGTGAACACCCAGATAGCATTGATTATCGTGAAACAGCGCTGGATTGCGCGCGCGTGATCAATGAATTAACGCCATTGACCTCGGAGCGTATTTCGCAACAAGATTGCCCAACAGATGCGATCAGGCAAGTAGAGCAGTATATTGATCAACGGCCCATCAAATCATCCATGCGTTTGTTTGATCATTCAACGGGCCCTATTGCTAGTGAGTCTGCGTCACACAGCAGTGTCTTGAATCCATCGGCATAATAATTGATTCAATTTTTCTCCGCCAAGGGCCGCAACTTTCACAACATCATTATGATCATGGTGCGTGGTATTAAGACCGGTGGCAAAGTTAGTAATAGTGGATATCACGCCAACTTTCATACCACAATGATGTGCAATCAGCACTTCTGGTACCGTAGACATGCCCACCACATCGGCGCCTAATAAACGAAAAGCGCGTATTTCTGCCGCAGTTTCATAACTGGGCCCCAGCACGGCAAAATAGACTCCTTGGTGCAAGGTAATATTTAAAGTATCGGCGGTGGTAAGAAATTGTTCACGAAGGTTGATGTTATACGCTTCATCCACCGGTAAAAAACGTGGACCAAAAGCATCATCATTAGGTCCCACCAGCGGGTTAGAGGGTTGGAAATTGATATGATCATTGATCAACATCAATTCGCCAGGTTGGACGTCTTTATTTAAAGATCCTACCGCATTGGTTGCAATAAAATATTCGCAGCCCAAACGCTGTAAGGTGCGTACATACATCTTAACCGCTTCATGATTTTCTCCTTCATAAGGATGCGCGCGGCCTTGTAAACAAATCACATCTTTTCCAGCTGTTCTCCCTAAGACCAGCTTTCCAGCATGACCATGCACGGAACTGATGGGAAAACCCGGTAATTCTTCATAAGGAATCACCACGCGATCTTCCAAATGATCGACAAATCCACCTAATCCAGATCCTAAAACAACGGCAATTTTCGGATGATAATTAGGGTAAGCGGCTTTAAGTTGGCCGGCCACACGATCTGGGTGAGGGGTTTGTGTTTGCATAATAAACTCGTTGGATAGAACTAAGGACCGAAACTATACTGATAAATACCTGAGTTTTCAATCGAGAAACTTTTATTTTTAGGCTATATTGAACAATGAGGGTTTTAGGTTCTCCTCTTTGAATGAACTATTTTTTATCAATATATTAAGGTTTTTATGGCTCAAGAGATTTTATTAGGTGTGAATATTGATCATGTAGCGACCCTTCGTCAGGCCCGAGGCACGCGTTACCCTGATCCAGTACAAGCAGCAATAGATGCTGAAGAAGCAGGTGCGGATTTGATTACGTTACATTTACGAGAAGATCGCAGGCATATTCAAGAGCGTGATGTGCATTTGATCAAGGCTGTGTTACAAACGCGCATGAATTTTGAGATGGCGATCACGCCATTTATGTTGGACTTTGCGACTCAGATCAGGCCCGAACAAATTTGTCTTGTACCAGAAAAACGCGAAGAAATAACAACAGAAGGTGGATTGGATGTCATTCGTCATCAACAATTGGTGACAGATGCGGTTCAACAAATGCATAGCATCGGATCGGATGTATCGTTATTTATCGATCCAGATATGAAGCAAATTGATGCTGCGATTGCTACAGGCGCGCGCGCCATTGAGCTACATACAGGTCGTTATGCGGATGCAACGTCAGTCAAAGAACAACAACAAGAGTTTTTAGCGATTCAACAAGCTGCTATTTATGCACATGGGTTGAATCTTACGGTCAATGCTGGACATGGTTTGCATTATCATAATGTGCAACTCATTGCTGGCATTGGTGTGATTCATGAACTGAATATTGGTCACGCCATTATTGCTCGCGCTATTTCTTGTGGATTGAAAGAGGCGGTGCGCAGTATGCGGCAATTAATGCAGGAAGCCCGACATCATGTCTATACATGAAAGTGTTGTCATTCGGATTACGGGAGACTCAGGTGATGGCGTGCAAATGGTCGGCGAACAACTGACCATTACTGCGGCTTTGACAGGACGCGACGTACAAACCCTACCTGATTTTCCCGCAGAAATACGTGCCCCGGCAGGAACGGTGGGGGGTATTTCTGGGTTTCAATTGGCTATGGCAGAGCAAGCTATTTTTACAGCTGGAGAAACCCTTGATGTATTGGTGGCATTGAATCCAGCTGCCTTAAAGCACTCATTACAGTATCTTGATCAAGATGGTATCCTTATTCTCAATGAAGACAGCATGCAAGCCAAAGATTGGGAAAAAGCAGGGTGTGATCCCAGCTTGCTTTCAGATGCACACTCTTTGTATCAAATCATTTCTGTGCCATTGGTTCAATTAACACTCCAGGCTGTGACTGGATTAGATATATCTCAAAGTGATGCTAAAAAAGCAAAAAATTGTTATGTGCTAGGGTTGGTGTTGTGGTTATTTGATTTGCCTACCGATGAGTGCTTGAATTTTCTTGTGAAAAAATTTCAAAAAACACCACAAATTTTAGAAGCCAATCAACGTGCTTTGATCGCGGGGTACAATTATGCAATGACCCTGGAGTTGAGTAAGCGACCCAGGCATTTAGGGCAAGTCGAGCGTGTAAAAGGAGATTATCGGCATATCACAGGCGTTGAAGCCATTGCATTAGGGATTGCAACGGTTGCAGTGAGCACACAAATTCCTATGTTGGTAGCCGGATATCCCATCACACCTTCTTCGGCGATTTTACAAGAATGCGCCAAACTACAAGATTACGGCGTACAATTGTTTCAAGCGGAAGACGAGATTTCTGCGATCTGTGCCTGCTTAGGCGCAGCCTTTGCAGGCTCTTTGGCCATTACTTCAACATCAGGCCCAGGTTTAGATTTAAAAAGTGAAAGCCTCGGTTTGGCGGTGATGAGCGAATTGCCCTTGGTGGTTTTGGATGTACAGCGCGCTGGTGCCTCCACTGGGTTACCGACCAAAACCAGCCAATCTGATTTAAACCAAGCATTATTTGGGCGACATGGTGAAGCGCCATTGCCAGTATTAGCTGCGAATACGCCGGCGGATTGTTTTGATACTATTATTGAAGCATTTCGAATTGCCACTCGTTATATGACGCCCGTGATTGTGTTAATCGATGCATACCTTGCTACCGCGGCTCAATCATGGAAAATCCCAGAACTGTCCGAATTACACTGTCCAAAAATTGAATTTAATCGTTTTCCTAAACCGTTCACGCGCGATGATCATCTCAGTCGTAGTTGGAATATTCCCGGCACACCGGGTTTTATTCATCAACTGGGCGGATTAGAAAAGCAGGGGGAAGAAGGGAGAGTGAGTTATGATGCACAAAATCATCAGCACATGGTTGACTTAAGAGCCAAAAAAATTGTAGGTATTGCTCAAGATTATGCACCTTTGGTGATAGAAGGACATACAGATGCAACCATTTTACTCATGGGGTGGGGCAGTACCTATGGTAGTTTAAAATCTGTCTTACCGGTGTGCGAAGAAGCAGGGATTAAAGTGGCTTTATTACATCTACGTTATTTAAACCCTTTACCACAAGATTTAAGCGGTATTCTTGATCATTACCCGCATATTTATTTGGCAGAATTAAATAGTGGCCAATTATGTCAGGTTTTAAGAGCACAATATTTAAAAGACATACAATCTATCGGTCAATGTAATGGACAACCTTTTTCAACCAACTATCTGTTTGATCAGATAAGGGAGTTGACGTATGCAAGAGATCAAATACACGAAAGATGATTTTAGCTCTAAAACAGAAGTTCGTTGGTGCCCAGGATGTGGTGATTATGCTATTTTGGCTGCCATCCAACGCATTTTGCCTGAGCTTGGCTTGCCTCCTGAAAAACATGTGTTTGTATCAGGTATTGGCTGTTCGGGACGTTTGCCTTATTACATGAATGCTTATGGGTATCATACGATTCATGGTCGGGCTTTACCGGTTGCTACAGGTATCAAAGCCTTTAGAGAGGATTTGACGGTTTGGGTCATTACTGGCGATGGCGATTCTTTAAGTATCGGCGGCAATCATTTGCTTCATTGTTTACGCCGCAACGTGAACGTGAATATTTTGCTAGTGAATAACCAAGTCTATGGATTAACCAAAGGACAATTTTCTCCCACATCTCATCTGGGTCAAATCACCAAAACATCGCCAAATGGGGTTTCAACACAACCTATTAATCCATTGGCTTTGGCATTAACTGCTGGCGCCAGCTTTGTGGCCCGTGCCGTAGACAAAGACCCAGGTCACTTGGGTAGCATTTTGAAACAAGCTTATGAACATCGAGGCTGCGCTTTTATTGAAATTAATCAAGACTGTCATATTTTTAATGCAGGTGCATTTGATGAGTTTTCTATCAAGTCTCACCGGATGGAGCGTACGATTGATTTACAAAAAGGACAACCGTTATTGTACGGTGCTCATAAAGAATCTGGTTTGATGTGGCAAGAGGATGAGTTGGTACGTACTACGAGCGAAAAAGCGAGCGCTTTTCAGCACGATCCAACTCAGTATGGGCGCGCTTTACAGCTGATGCACTTGGATGCGCATGAGTTTCCAATTCCTTTAGGCGTATATTATCAAAAAGAGCGCCCAGTATTTCAACTACAAGCAACCACTTCTAAAACCGTTGAAGATTTGCCTGATTTATTCCGAGCTAAAAATGTTTGGAGTATGATGCCTGATCATGTGATAAAGAAATAATGGTTCTGATTTTACAACTTAAAGCAATTATTGTCCGGTCGACGGTGGTAAGGTTTGTTGTTGTAACTGTGGATTAGTATTTTGGCTAGAAGAGGGGGCGCTAGGCATTATCTGTGGGTTCGTAATGGGAGGTGCTGGTTTGATGGGAGGATAATAAGTAGGTGATTGTGATTTCAAATCACCGGCTGTTGGGCCGCCTGTATTGCCTGGATAGTAAGTGGTTGTGGCAAATAGCGTCTTTGATACCATGAGCATCGCACAAATCCAAATCGATTTCATAAAATGCTCCTGGTTGGGTTATGTCCCACAGTCACCTGTGGGACAAATTAGAATTAATCGCGGTTTGAAAAAGCACTTAATAAATTCAACAAACTGATGAATAAATTGTAGATGGACACAAATAAAGAGACTGTGGCTGCAATGTAGTTGGTTTCGCCGCCATGAATGATTTCACTGGTTTGAAACAGAATCAAGCCTGAAGAAATCAACATAAAAGCTGCAGAAATCATCAACTGTAAAGCCGGTATTTGGAAAAAGATACCTGCAATCATTGCCAAAAGAGCAACCATCATAGCTGCAAATAAAAAGCCGGCTAGATAACTAAAATCTTTACGAGTGGTAAGGGCATAGGCCGATAAAGCAAAAAAGATAATCCCCGTGCCGCCCAGCGCTGTGGCGATCAATTGAGGTCCGTTGGTAAAATGAGCGATACAAGCATTTAACACTGGTCCAAGTGCATATCCCATGAAGCCTGTGAATGCGAAGACCGACAATATACCCCATGAACTATTTTGCAACGCATGAGTCAAAAACATTAAACCATAGGCGCCAACAATAAAGATCAACGGATTAATCGTTCGAACGCCTGATGCGACTGATACAAAAGCCATCAGAGCACTAAAGAGAAATGCCATGCTGAGCAGAATATAAGTGTTTCTTAAAACTTTATTGGTTGCCAGTACTGATTCGGCACCCCGTGAAATGGCTGATACGTTTTGTTTGCTCATGATAGACTCCGAAGATGGTTTTGGGCTAGATTGAACGCATTAAGTATATACTATGCAAGTATATCATATTGGCTGTCAACTTGTCTGCTTCAGGTATTACGTAAAATATGTTTCAAATGAGATTTTATGTAAATCCTATGCTTTTCAAGAGGAAGGCTTTATGATATCCATCAATACATACCCATCAATTTTAATATTTGGAATTAGGAATGAGTTCACTTTTAGACATTGCCAAAGAAATATTACTGAAACCCGCAGCTTTAGACGAAGCTCAAATTCAAAGTCTTTTGCAATCTTTATTGAGTCCCCATGTAGATGCAGCTGATCTTTATTTTCAAAGTGGTTGTTATGAATCTTGGTATTTAGAAGATTCGGAAGTGAAAAGTGGCAGCTACTCCATCGACCGGGGCGTGGGCATTCGCGCTGTGAGTGGCGAAAAAACCGGTTATGCTTATTGTGACGATATTTTATTTCCAGCTATGGAACGAGCCGCATCGGCAGCGCGGTCCATCGCGCATGGGCAAGGCAATAAAATTCAACATATCAAAACGGCACCGATTCAAGTGCCTTGTTACGCCGCACTTAATCCCATAGAAGGTATGTCCAAATTAGATAAAATTGCATTATTACAATTGATTGATACTGCAGCCAGACGTTGTGATCCACGGGTTATTCAGGTGAATGCCTCTTTATCTGCTTCTTATGAAGTGATCATGATCATCGATATGAATGGACAAATGGTACCTGATGTACGACCTATGGTCAGTGTGCATGTCTCGGTGATTGTAGAAGAAAATGGTCGGCGAGAGTCAGGTCGTTCTGGCGGTGGCGGCCGCGTTGCTTATGACTATTTTACACAAGATGAACATGTATTACACTACGCGCGCGAAGCGGTTCGTGAAGCGTTGCTTAATTTAGAGGCTATTGATGCGCCAGCCGGTATGATGCCAGTGATTCTAGGTCCAGGTTGGCCGGGTGTTCTATTACATGAGGCAGTCGGTCATGGCTTGGAAGGTGATTTCAACCGCAAAGGCTTATCGGCCTTTTCTGGACGCATCGGTGAAAAAGTTGCAGCTTCAGGCGTCACGGTCGTTGACAACGGTACTTTGCCCAATCGTCGTGGGTCATTAACTGTGGATGATGAAGGGACGCCTACTCAAAATACCACGTTGATCGAAAATGGTATTTTGGTGAATTATATGCAAGATCGATTGAATGCAAAAATCATGGGCATGCAACCCACGGGTAATTGTCGACGAGAATCTTATGCGCATGTTCCTATGCCACGAATGACGAACACCTACATGCTTGCTGGGCAAGATGACCCCGAAGATATTATTCGTTCTGTAAAATCAGGATTATATGCTGTTAATTTTGGTGGGGGACAGGTGGATATTACCTCCGGACAATTTGTGTTTACTGCCAGCGAAGCTTATTTGATTGAAGATGGCAAAGTGACGCGCCCGGTGAAAGGCGCAACTTTGATTGGCAATGGTCCGGAAGTAATGAATAAAATCAGTATGATTGGGCATGATTTGGCGTTAGATTTGGGGATTGGGGTCTGTGGTAAAGAAGGTCAATCTGTGCCAGTAGGAGTAGGCCAGCCCACACTTAAAATTGATTCACTCACGGTTGGAGGCACGCGCTAGTAGATCATACAGATCGCTTGGCAATCTTGTTATCCGCAGGTGTTTTTTATGTTTCTTACACAAAATGGATAAAATTTCTTGAATGCTAGGAAAAATTGTAATAAGTTTATCTAAGAAAATTTTAGGATTGCAATTTTATTATTTGCTTATAAATTTAACATATATTTTATGAAAGGTGCAGTATTTATGAAACGTTCCATCAAACTATTATTTATGAGTTTCCTGCTGTCTATTTATTCTTTTTCTTATGCAGATTGTCCATCAGTCGATCCGGCTTCTCCTGGATTTTGTGACGCATTTAAAGCCTCCTCCGCTTGTTATTGTGCTTCATATAACACACTTCCCAAAGGAAAATGTGCGAATATGACCCTGATTTACAAAATGATGGTGGCGTCTTTAGGAAGTTTGCAACGTGCTTGCGATTGGCAGCGCAATACGACGGCGCAAGAGTGTATCGATGATTGGAATTGTTATCACTATGGTGGAATGACTTCTACAGGTCAATTATGTAGCGGATCTGGGCATGCCTGCGTGTGACACACCCTCTTAAATGTTCAGAGCTGTTGCTCGCTTATTAAAAACGGATTTCATTTTGATGCAAAAACTGTGGTTGTTGGGTTTTTCTTGTTGGATAGGCGCGGCTTATGCTCAGCAAGGTAGCGGTGTAGATAATCTATTTTATCACCCTGTTTATATTGGCGCCATGGGTGGCTATGGCTCAACCACTTGGGAAGGGTTGGTGCCAGAAGTGATCAATCAAAATTCTGCGCTTAGTTTTTCTACGCCCATTGAAGTCAATGAAGGGGGCGGGGTCTGGGGGTTGGTTTTAGGGTATGAATTTACGCCATGTTTTGCGCTTGAAGCCAATTATATGAAATTCCCCGACGCGAAAATCATTTTTGATGAAGACAGTCTTTTCGCCTTTGATCATGACGATATCACTCATTTAGACACACAAACTCAAACCGCATCGCTTAGTGCAAAAGTTATGTTAGTGATCCCAAAAACCACCATTCGAGTATTTTCAAGTGCCGGAATTGCAAGTGTGTTTCGTAATGATAACGTCAATGAGATGCACCGTATTTCCCCCACATTTGGATTTGGAGTTAATTTTTTAGTCACAGATAGAGTTTTAGTAGAAATCGGCACGAATTACACCGCAGGATATGGAGAGTCAGAAATTAATCCCGTTGAAGATTTTGTACCTTTCTTATACTCTATTTTTGGAAAAGTAGCCTTTCGGTTTGGGTAATCCTATTTAGAGCTACCCAGCACTCGTTCCAACCACTGAGGTAAATACCAATTCCATTTTTTCACAAGAGCCATGGTAGATGGCACCAAAATGGTTCTAATCGCAAAAGCATCCACAAAAATAGCCACCGCAATACCAAGACCAAATTGTTTTACCATGAGGACGTCGGCAACCATAAAGGATCCACATAAAACAATTACAATTAAGGCGGCGCTGGTGATGATACGACTACTTTTAACAATGCCATAAATAATGCTTTTATCATTGTCTTGCGTGGCTTTATAAGACTCTTGAATACGGGTAAGCAGGAATACTTCATAATCCATTGAAAAACCAAACAAGGCACAGAATATAATAATGATAAGGTTGATATCTAATATGCCTTGGGGGGTAAAATGTAAAATAGTATGAAAATGGCCTTCTTGAAAAATAAACACCAAGACACCGTAACTGGTACAAAGACTTAAGACATTCATAAAAATAGCTTTGAAAGGCAAAAATACAGAACGCAGCAATACCAATAGAATCAGATAAGTGAGTGTAAAAATCCACAACATAGCATACGGGGCTATTTTAGCGATCATTTCTAACACTTCATCATTAATAACGGGCACACCTGTTAATGTGGTGGTCAGGCCTTTGCCGGGTTTTAGCGATCGCAAGTCCGAGATCAGTGCTTTTGTTTCATCCGAGTCAGCAGGATAACGACTGATGACTTTAACCACTGTGAATTGACGACGCGTAGATTGCTCTAAGAGTTGTTCTAAATGAGGACTTTTTACTTTGGCCTGATAGATTGCTTTATACTGACGTTTATTCATGGACGACTTGATAGAAACAATGCTATTGACCTCTGCTACTGCAGGATTATCTTTGATTTTATGTACCAAATCATAGAGTTTTGATAAGTATTTGGGAGAAAGAATCCGACCATCTTTAGATGAGACAATCAATAATATAGGGCTTAATTCGTGTTCGTTGAAGTGTTTTTCATAGGTATTAAAAAACATTTGATTGTCAGAGTGTTCGGGCAGTACCTGCAAATCGGAGATGCCTATTTGAATTTTCATAATGGTATAAGCTAAAAATAACAGAAAAAACAAAGTGAAGAAAAAGTATTTTAAAGGGTTGCATACGACAGTATGCGCTAATTTATACCATATATTTCGTGTGTTAGATGGGTCGATGGGTTTTGAATGAATATTACGAATGGCCAATGAATTGATGCGATGCTCTAACAGTCCTAAAACAGCTGGCAGCAAAGTCAGTGCCATCATGACCGCTACAAACACGGCAACAAGACCCCCAATTCCGATTGAGAACAAAATATTAATAGGGAAAAAAAGCAGCGCACTCAAGCTTGTAAACACAGCAAGCCCGCTATAAAAAACAGCTTTACCAGCCGTAGCCAAACTTACTTGGATACAAAGTGAGACCTCATGGCCTTTTTCTAATTCTTCTCGAAAACGATTAATTATGAATAAGGCATAATCTAAGCTGAGACACAGCCCAAGTAATAAAGCGATATTAAGCGTAAATATGGATAATGAGGTTATTTGTCCAATTAGATACAGGGTTGTTAAAATCACTGCCGCACACCCGCCCCCAATGATGATAGGAACCAAAGTCGCGACCAATGTTCCAAAAATAATGAGCAACGTGATGATACTAATCGGTACAGCAATAAGATCGCCTTTAAAGAGATCTTTTTGCGTTTGGCGGTTTATTTCTTCAATAAAAACAGGTTCACCACCTAACTGCATGGTCATTGACTTGGGTTGCCTAATGGCTGCTGTAAATTCCTTTAACTCATCATACGACAGTGTTTTGGAGGATTTTAGCAATACCACAACGTATGCTGTATGTTTGTCGTCAGAAATTTGGGCATCTTGTGGGTAAATAACGTCATGCTCAATATCTAGGTTTTTCAAACCAGATAAGGATGTTTTGATACGCTGAATATACTCTGGATCGGTCGCTTTCAACTGTTTGCTGTGGTACAAAATAATAAATTGATTATGGCCATACCCAAGTTTTTTATTGAGAAATTGATCGGCTTGATCGCTATCTGATCCTTCCGCTACAAAACCGGTTGATTGAAAGGGATCAATAATGTCGGTTAGGCAAGGAATACATGCCAAAATAATAGCTATCCAGATAAAAACAATTGCTTTACGATACCGATAGACCTTTTGGCCAAATTGAAAAAAAAGATCTTTCGATAATGTCATAGGATGAGTTCTTGAATGGGCATAACTTCATTATAGAGCTTGTTGGCCATTTATCAAAATGGCCGGTTTTGTGTGGCTGAAAGCGGAACAATTTTAGGCTTGATCATTATTTCCAAAGAGTTTTAAAACCATGCTTCGCATTCTAGCGAGTTCTCCTGGATTAAATTCTTTATAGATAGGGCTGCCAATATTTAAGCTGACAATAACGGTTTCGCCAATTCCTTTTAATAAATCAACACCGGAAAGTTTGAGTAATTCAATCTCTTCTTTAATGGGATTTGCCCAGTCATCAAAGTAAGTCATATTAGTGAAAACCGGCAAAAATACTTGCTGATTATTGTCTAAATATAATACTTTAGGTTCTTCAGTTGCCGAAGATTTTTCGATAGGAATTATAAAATTTGCTTTGATAAATTCCAAATAAGCTTTATTGGCAAGCGGTGTATCACCTGATGCTTGAATGGCGTTATGGATGGCTTGTTCGATAGCATTCATAGTTAAAAACTCTTTGAATAGCGTATGGTTGCGATGAGTTTTGCACGGCAAAGTGGAGAAACCCTCATACACTTATGTTGAAATTTAAAAGCATATCAGTATACTCTTTCTTTCATAAGTCTGCAGTATGTTTGGGTGATTTAAATGACAAAAAACACGTATAAGCAGTCTCAAGCTTGGTTTATTTGGGGACTTGCTGCCACTTTTTATTTTTCTGATTATTTAGCGCGCGTGGCCCCAGGTGTGATGCATCGAGATTTGCAAGACGCTTTTGGCATGAATGAAGTAGGGTTTACAACTCTTACGGCTTTTTTCTATATCCCCTATATTATTATGCAAATACCTGTTGGTTTAACGGTGGATCGCATTAAGATAAGATATCTTTTGACGTCTATGTCCCTAATTACCGCCCTGGGTTGTTGTGTGTTTGCGATGTCTCATGGGTTGTTTGTTGCGTCATTTGCCCGGCTATTGATTGGATTTAGTGCGGCATTTGCCTTTATTTCTGCCTTACGTTTGGCCACGTCGTGGTTTCCGCCGGAAAAACTTGGATTACTAGCGGGTTTAACCCAAGCTTTGGGCATGCTAGGTGCCTCTGCTGGGCAGGCACCGTTATCTTTTTTAGTAACCGCTGTGGGTTGGCGTCAAAGTATGGTCATTGTCTCTAGTATTTTTATTGTATTGGCTGTGCTGTTATTTCGCTATATCCAAGACAGTCCTGACGCAAGTAAAACCATCAAAAAAACCCAGGTTGCGTCGCTTTCTTTATGGATGAGTTTGAAAGGGGTAATTTCTAATCGACAAGCCTGGATCAATGCTTTGTATGCGGGATTTTTGTATGCGCCCACGACCGTCATTGGTGAGTCAATGGGGCCTGCTTATTTGGCCTATGGTCGAGGTTTAACCGTCCATTGTGCCGCTTTTGCTGTAGGATTGATTTTTATTGGGTGGGTTATTGGCGGTCCAATTTTTGGATATCTTTCTGATAAAACAGGGCGTCGTAAGCCGTTGATGATTCTTTCTGGTATTTGTGGCGCGATATTTACGTCTATATTTGTGTTTTATCCTGTACTATCTCCTTGGATGATCTGTGTGATTTTCTTCCTTTATGGGTTGACCAATAGTGGTGTTGCTTTGGCTTATGCCATGTCTACAGAATTGACCCATCGTATTGTGATAGGCACGGCCATTGCTTTTACGAATATGATGTCAATTTTTGTAGGCGCTGGATTGCAACCTTTGGTGGGTTTTTTAGTAGACCGTCACTCTGGCTCACGTGGATATCATGTTGAATTGTTACGTTTGTCTGATTTTCAATCGGGTTTATGGCTATTACCTATTTTTTCATTGGTGGCGTGTTTACTGGTGTTATGTATCAAAGAGACCTATTGTAAACGTTTAGAAAGTGAAGACCCACCTATGGTTAATATGTCCTAAAAATGGTCTGCGTTCTATTATTTTGCTTAATGAAGGATAGCTGGATATACTGAGACTAATACAAAAATATCATATCCTAGTGTTGAGGATATTTTGGAGAGTATGAATGAAAAAATGGATTGGTTTAAGTACTGTTTTTGCGGCAGTGTTGGCGGGTAGTTATTACGGCATGGGTGTCATGACCGAGCGAACATTGAAAAAAAATATTAATATTCTGAATCAATCTGATGGGGTGACGGTGACGTTGCAACATTACCATCGAGGTTGGTTTCATTCACATGCCGATTTAAAATGGACATTGCAGGTTCCAAAAAAACCTGATGCCCAGCAAAATAGTGTAAAGTCTGCTGATGCATTAGATAAAATCTATTATATAGACATTCCTCTCGATATTTTTCATGGTCCCATGATATTTTCGGATTCAAAACTTTGGTTTGGCTTCGGATATGCGCATTCGAATGTTGTTCTACCAGAGGTTTATGAACAACAATTCCAAGCGGTTTATGACAAAAACTCAACTATTCCACCTTTAAACATCAGTGTTTTTGTAAACTATTTGGCTAAAACAACCATTCAACTCAATATTCCGAGTTTTAAATTGATTGCTAAAGCCGGAAAAAGCAAATTCAAATGGATGGGGATGCAGGTAACGATTAACGTATCTGCGAATAAAAAACATCTGCAAGGCAATTTATTGGTCAAAGGATTTACTTGGTTTCATGAGGGTATGAAAGGTATTCATGGACCGGTAAACAGTGATTTTGATTTGTCTCTAAGGGAAGATAATTTATATTTGGGCACGGCACATTTAAATTTACCTTCTTTGGTGCTCTTAAAAGGCCAGCAACAAGTACTGAGTTTGATAGATGCTCACTTGACCTCAACGAGTGATATTAAAGATGGTTTATACAATACCGCTCTGTCTGCGAACATCAATCGAGCTTCTTTCCAAAATCGCCAATATGGTCCCAGTTCATTAGAAATTTCGGTTCGTAATTTGGATGCAGTCACACTCTCCAAAATGAATACTAAGCTCAATGAATCTTCTAATTATTCTGATCGTGATCGACAGGGGGTTTTATTATCATTAATCCCTGATTTGCCGGCGCTTTTATGTAAAGGCGCACAATTAAAGATGAGTCATTTAGAATTGAATTTACCAGAAGGTAAATTGAATGCGGCCATCAATATTGAATTGCCAAACGAGCAGATCAGCAATCCATTTCAATTACTCCAAAAAATCAATGGAGAAGGAAAAATCACTGTATCTCCAGCGGTTTTAACCCATTGGTTACAGCAACCGATTAGACAAAAAATTGTAACCAAACTAAAGTCTGAGCTTGCTGCTCCGTCTGGTCCTTTGGTAGTTGTGCCTCAAGCGAATGTTCCTGCACAAAATATTGAAGCGCAAGTGATCGCTAAAACAGCTGAAAAAATTCAAGAATTGATTAGTTTGGGCGTTTTAACACAAGTTGGATCGGATTATGTCTTGAACCTAAAATTTTCTAATGGAAAATTATTTGTTAATGATCATCCATTCACATCATCTATGCTTGTAATTTAGGCATATATGGTATGATTGTAATTTTTTGAGATGCTATTTTTAGGTAGCATCTCAAACAATGGATGTCATATGAGAGCTGTAAACGAACATCGTCATGGTAATTTTTTAACCCATTTAGAGTCCATTGAATCTAAACTTTTGTCTTTAGTGACGCAGATGCGGATAGATATTAATCTATTTTCTGAGTTTAGCGATATTACTAGCGAGTCTAGCCTGCCTGATGCAAAAATCCTATGGTGTTTGCATCGAATTGTCACGTTGTTCAAACAAATTAAGAAGGGGCCATTAGCTAGCAGAAACATCTGGCTGACTCAAGCAGGATTTTATGCAAGGTTAGATGATTCCATTCCAGAGTTAGAAGAGTGCGTGCTTTTATTGAATACATTTGGGTTTAATCAACCTGATTTTTTTTTAGATGACAATCGTTTCTTACTGGGTGCAGTATTTTTAGAGATTTTACATACCTTAAATCCCAAATTTCTTTCAGACGCTCAAGATTTTTGGGAAACGCTCTCTCATGCTTCTCCAATGTGGCGCCAGACCATGGAGAGAACGCCAAGTTACTTATACACAAACTTGCTAGGCTATTGTCGAAGCCAAGAGGCAGAGAAACAAATGTTGTTGCGAGAGTGTTTGGGTACTCTCAAACTAAATTTTTATATTGAAAGTTTGTCTTCTATTCCTGATATGACCCGAAAGTCGATTGCAGAACTTCAAGCCTTGATCACAGAATCATTGGTTATGATTCCAATGCCTAATACTCCTGTCCTAAATTCGGAACACGTTGAGCAACGCTTAAAAATTATGACTTGCTTGAAAGGATATATGGTTTCAGAGCAGAGCTCTATTAGCACGACACTATTGTCTCGTATTCTACATGAATATCCGTGGGATCACGTGTTTGGCTCGTTTCACTCGGCCATTTCTGAACCAAATACGTACGCTTATTTAAAGCCCGAAGATAAACTTCGGCATGTTTTTGATGCAATAGTATTTGTTCCTCAACGATCTTCAACGTCTGGTTTGTGGTCAATTGTTCAAGATGCTATGTCACCCATTTCTCCGCGGGTCGCTGCCGAAAGATCGCCCGGAGAGGCATTTATACAAGCGGAGCAGCCTGAGTATGAGCCTATTGATCTGAACGAAGATTTATATGATTCATTTACCACAGATACTGCAAAAAAAGCGCAATATATGTGTGATGGTAATGTACTTCTGGGTGAAATGATTCAGAGATTAGAAAGAGAGAAAGAATGTATTACCAGAATACAGTATATTGAAACACAGATTATGACTTATCAAGCCTCTAAAGAGAGGCTGATGCGTGACATAATGAGTACAACTGAGCGTTTGACACAACGATTAACGCATTTAGAAGCGTATGTTTATAATGAAGAAGCGATTAAGCAATTTAGATCACATCCTGCGTTGTCTTTTGATTTGTTTGAGCTCAATCAACAACAATGTGCAATCGAGTCGTCTTGTGAGGCTTTGTTGCCTTTCTGTTCCCAACTTTCGGATCAAGACCTTTTATACGACAGAATATTTGTAATAGAACAAAATGTCCATCAGGTAGTAAAACAAGGTAAAGTGCTGGAAGATTTAAAAACACACATCAATGATTCTAGTCTATACCTCATGCAATATGAAAAAAAATACTTAGAAGCACAAACGCAATTTTTATTGCCATCTTTTCGGGGCAAATCACTTAGCTTGCCGTATTTGTCTATTTTAGCTTTATTAATGGCTAGTATGACGATTGCGCTCTCGGTGAGTGTTTTGATAGGGAGTCCTTGTTTGTCTTTCCTTGTATGGCCAGCAATAGCCAAATTTATAATGCCGGTGTATGCGGCTTTAATTGGTGTGGGCACATTCGTGGCTATTAAATCTATAGTGGATTTAAAACGATATGCATTTTTTTCCTTGCAACCTGGAGTCGATAATGATACACCGACTTTTGAGCCTATGCTCCAGTAGAATATTAGAATTTTATGTATTATTATCTTGTCAGGAATTGTGCAATTCGATAGAATAAATGTTTTCGCAAAGGAGTTAATAATAATGACAATAATAAGCAATGAGGCAGGAGATACAACTGCGTCTTTAGCCGCAAGTGTAACCCAGTCAGTGCAGAATTATTTTTCAGAGTTGAAAGGCACTGATCCTGTTGATTTGTATCAATTTGTTTTGGAAGAAGTAGAGACACCTTTATTTAAAGCTGTTATGGAACATTGCAAATACAATCAATCTCGGGCTGCAATCATGCTTGGCATCAGCCGTGGTACCTTGAGAACAAAATTACGTCATTACTTTGATGATAAATACGTAGGCTCACGTGACTAAAATATAGCAAATAAAAAAACCCAAATTAATATTAAATACTTTGGGTTTTTTTATGTCCGATAGAAAACATAAAACCTTAAGTTACATAAGATGAAAGGCAAGTAGCCTTGATGCAGCCGAAGGCGTAATCATGGGTGATATTGGGGAGTGATTGGTTATATAAAACCCCTGGATTACGCTACATCAAGGCAACAATGAAATTAAGACTGCGTAGCATTGATGCAGACTCAGGCGTAATCTAGGTTATTAAAATAAAGAATAACTAATCCGCAAACATCGAACTAACTGATTGCTCATCATTAACGCGTTTTAAAGCTTGCGCCAACAACTCTGAAAGACTGATCACCCTGATTTTTTTGCACTGCTGGGCTTCTTCAGATAAGGGGATAGTATTTGTGACAACAACTTCATCTAATGAAGAGTTTGAAATGTTTTCTAATGCTTGTCCTGATAACACAGGATGAGTAATATAAGCGCGAACGCTAAGTGCACCTGATTTTTTTAATTCAGTAGCTGCAGTACACATTGTACCTGCAGTATCCACAATGTCATCAATGATAATACAGTGTTTTTTTGCTGGCTCACCAATGATGTGCATCACTTCAGATTTATTCGGACCGCTGCGACGTTTGTCAATGATGGATAATTCTGCATCATTTAAACGTTTGGCCATAGCGCGTGCACGTACCACACCACCGACATCAGGTGAAACAATCATGAGAGGGTTAAGGTTTTGTTTGATAATGTCATCCAACATCACAGGTGTAGAATATACATTATCTACAGGCATATAGAAAAAGCCCTGAATTTGATCCGCATGCAAATCTACGGTCAATACACGACAGATACCAACGGACGCCATCATGTCCGCAATCACTTTTGCGGTGATAGGAACACGTGCAGAACGAACTCGTCTATCTTGCCTTGCATACCCAAAATAAGGAATAACAGCAGTAATGCGTGCCGCAGAAGAACGTCGCAGTGCATCAGCCATAGTTAATAATTCCATTAAATTATTATTGGCTGGCGCTGAAGTAGATTGGATGACAAATACATCTTTTCCTCGAACATTCTCAAGGATTTCAATCATTGTTTCGCCATCGCTAAAGGTGCCTACATGTGCTTTACCTATGTTTAATTTGAGGTAAGAAGCGATATCTTTTGCCAGAGTGGGATTTGAATTTCCAGTAAAAATCATCATTGTTGACATGTAAGACAAACCTTATAGAGATAAACACATAGCAGAAAACAACGAGAAAGATATTATTATTATTTTTTAGGCGAAAACCACACGCATTCTTTCTCGGTATTTTCTGCTATCTGTTTACTTGTGTTTTCAAAATTGTGGCTGGGGTGCTAGGATTCGAACCTAGGAATGCAGGGATCAAAACCCTGTGCCTTACCACTTGGCGACACCCCAATATTTTGTGGCTTTTTATCATTGCGACATGCGGGTATTTTGCAGAGATTTAAATAACTTGTCAACTGAATTTAACGAGGTTTTTTGAGCTAAAACGTGCTTCTTAACCATTACATTGTTCTTGTTGTGCTATAATAAATCAAACACTGAAATGTTTATCAAAAATTATGCGATATTCAGACGAGAATCAATTTTTTATTAACCCACCTAAAACCAGTGATGCGATTCACAATATCAACTGCTATCGATTTTTATGTGCACTCACATTGCCAAATAAATCCATTTCCGGTGTTTCAGAAATAGAGATCATTAGATCTTTAAAAGATAAGCCATACGATGAGCAATATCCTTACGGCGCTTTATATACGTCCTTTATGGGAAATTTGGAAGCGGCTATTTCTCAACAGACACCTTTGCAACGTAAAGAATATGATGCTTTTTTTCTGTCGCTCTATGAAAATGAAAATGCGAACTTAGAACACACCTATCAATCTATTAAAGACATTGTTTTAGATAAGACACCTTCTAGCAGACCGGTGCAAAAAGCCATTGAACATGCAGTAAAGGATCAGAAAAATACGCTTAATCCCTATACACCTAGTCAAGCCGGTTCTGCTGTAGGACGGTTTGGCGATATGATTTCTCCCAATTATAAAGCGACCCATAAAACAAGCTTAGCAAGCAAAAGAACCTATCAATACAACCAAAAATCGCCTTCTCAAGAGCTTCGTTTCGGGACCCAAGGACAAACCCAAAATTATTGGTCGAGAGTTAGCCCATTGTTTCAAAGATTTTTAACGGCTCAAGTAAGCCGTAATAAGGAAAAAGGCGGTAAAAAAAATATCACTCATATCTACTTTAATCATTTGGGTAAGGATAGATCTTCGTTAAGCTATGAGGGGCGATTTGAGTCGAGTTTAACCACCACCTTACATCGATTAGAAAAAAGCCACCCTAATATTGCCGTGATCACATTGCCCGCAGATAAAGGGCTTATGGCACACCATGATTTTTTTGATATGAAGCCAAAAGAGTCTATCGAAACTGTGAAACATAAATTATTAGATATCGTGCTTGAATCTTCAACCAACGCTATTAATGATTTTTATATCAGTCCAAAGGTCCGTGAATTGCTATTTAAATCTAAATCGCAAGAAAAAGAGATATTATTAAATTTATTAAACACCAGTTTTGAAGCCCTTGGTTTTTCTGGGGAGCAACATTTGTCGCCGGCTCAAAGCCAAGCCGTATGGGTTCATTTTAATAAATTTGTACTACCCAAATTTATCATTGAAACTTTAAAACCCGATACGTTTAATTTTTCTTGTAAAGACGCCATTGATCGCGGCGGCATTTCATCTGCTTATTATAATTTAATGTCGTCGTTTACCACACAGACTCCCATGAGCCGAGATGAGTTTGAAACAGCATTACATGCTGCACCTGTGATGGTAAAAGGCCGTGGGATGAATAATCATTTGAACATCATATGGAATGTGGTTGATCAATATATGCAGGCTAATCCCCAAGAGATAACAGACCCAAAGAAAAATTGGCTTGTTGCATGGCGTGACGCAAATTGTCCTAAAGAACGCGCTGGGGAGCTCCTGGAACGTCGTTTAAATGAATGTATGAATGATTTAAAGAAACGAGAACCATCCGATGTCATTGAACACGCCTTAAGAGTTTTACGCACGATCCAAGAAGCCGATCGTTCTAACGCTTCCTATCATGCTTTGTTTTTGGATGCTGCGGTGTCGACCTATGATTTATGTTTGAATCCAAAAAACATGCATCAATCAAAAAAAGAAACTCATTATCAGGCATTGATCAAGACAATGGAGGTTCATTGTGCACCTCCTGCCACTTATATGGGGGTTTTTTTTGCATTTTTAAAATCATTATTTATGTCCAACAAGCACAAGATAGTAAAAAAACAACTCAAGGAACTAAAATCAGTGGCTCAACACATGGACATGTGGAAAAAAGAAAAACCAGATGTTTCTCCTCAATCTCCCTCTGATGATGATAAGAAAAACTCTTATCGTTAGAGCGCGTCATTGATTAATGAGTTTCAATCCGACACAAGGCACCAAATGCGCATTGCTGGCATAGACTATGGCGCTTCGGTTGAGGCATACAGTGACCTAGTTTGATTTCACTGGCCAGTTGTGTCAATTGTTGCTCCCAATAAGCGTAATGGTCAGCCCATGTTTTAGGGGCTTTAACCGAAGTAATTCCTCGATCATTCATACTTTCTGCGCTGAAACCACTTAAGGTCATACGCCCTGTTTTAAGTTGCATAAACAGCAATGTATTGATGTGTGTGTCAAGCAGGGCATATAGCAGTAATTGTGGTGCTTCAGGCCGCTCTTCGATCCAGGGCTGCGTGGTGGGTAAACTGGTCTTATAATCAATCACCGTTTTAGTTGGACGGTCTTGAAGCGAGCGATCTAATCGATCAATGCGCACTTTAAATGGAATATCCGCCAGGGTGAATAAATAGGTTTGTTCTAATGATTCAATGACAAAAGGTTGGCGTTGTTTTTCCCAGTCTAAACTTGCATATACCAGGCATTTTAAGCGATCATATTCTACCTTTTGAGCCAAAGGCGAAAAAGACGAATAACGTGTTTGGCTAAAAACAGTTAAAGTAGTTTGAATAAGAGTATGAATGGTTTGTTCTAAATGAGTGGAGTTCATTGCCAATAGCGCGGCCTGACTCCCTAATTTTTTCCACAACATCTCTAAAATTCTATGTAAAACTTGACCTCGTTCCATTAGATCGAGGCCGTCTGCTTTGTCTGGTGCCGGTCTTGCTTTCAATCGGTGGGCGGCAAACGCTTGAAATGGACATTTGGCTTGATGAGCCAATAAAGCAGTGCCTCCTGACAAATGAGCTAAGGACTCAGGCGGGTGCATATAAGAATCATCATACCTGATGAGATCAATAGGTTTGACATCGAAAGTAAGGGATTTGATGGGAAAAATAGGATGGTTTTTGATTAAAACACAAGCGGCTTGCGGTTGATCATTGAGCATTTTGGGATAGCTGTATACGATCGTATCACAGGCAAACGCAAGCCGTTCCAACGCCATTTGCGCACGTTCAAACTCACGTTGAGCACAAGTATAGGGCATTGAAGTTTCTTTTTGTAATGAAATAGGTAACCAAGACGAAAAACGTGTTTTATGAGGTAGGCACTGGTCCGTCAAACCAGTAACCCATATGCTATCAAACAAACATCCGGACGCCTCCAATAATCCTAAAATAGTAATAGGTGTGGCGGGTTTTTTGATTTGAAAAACTACAGAATGGGTAAGCTCATGTAAGGCTTGAATTGCTTCAGCGGCAGACATGACTGAGGTGACGGCATTCAAACTCATGACATCGTCTAACACGGCTATAAACCGATGAAAACACTGATAGGTTTCTGAAAGAATAGGGCCTTCTCCTGGATAACCCATACATTCTAGGCGCTGTTTAAAATGACTTGTCCACGCACTGGGGCTATCCAGCTCAGGATAGGGCGATAATGGTTGTAAAGCAGCATATAAAAGTGGGGCTGAGGAGGCAATTTGTAGTAAAAAATCTGGCCAAGAGAGTTCAAATTCTTTCATCATACTGCTGTCTTGTAAAAGTTGTGAGCGCGCAATAAATTCCTTTTGACTGCTACTGATGAAAGGAGATTGCAAGAGTAATCGAATCTGATGCGCTGTGACATGTTCTAAATCCAATGCCAACCATTGCAAAGCTGTACCCACAACTGGGAAGTCACTCAATGCCTTCCCATAAGATATGTTATATAGATCAGGTGAAAAATGATGATCAAACATGCTTTGAAGGGTGTGTGCTTGGGCCTGTAAATCTGGCACAACAATGGCAATGTGTTGCGCGCCTTGTGCCAACCGCTCATCTACCCAGGCAATCATTTGTTGATATTCTTCCTGCTCGTCGTGCGCAGCTAAGCACTGTACCAATCCCTCATATCCTGCCGCGATTAGGTCTTTTGGTTGGAGATCATCGATGTATTGTGAGCAGTTTTGTTGCTCTAACGTACGTTGTAATTGTTGTTGGATAGGTGTGAATTCATCAAAACAAGTCCAAATCATAGAGTGAGAGGGTGGCTGGATTTGGTGATGAATCAGATAAGCAGGAATAAGTTGGGTAGCAATGGCATTGTGTGTGGTTAACTCATGCTGAAAGGCTTTGAACCAACGTTGAAAACGTCGCGTATGAGTTGTATCGTTAAACGTTGGATCATCATATGAAATTTGCCAAGCTTGGCATCGAACCCAGGCTTCATGCACCACATCTAACAATCCAGCAGAAATGGCATCGACATGATGTTGCCTTAGGACTAATCGCCACAGGTATCGAATTTGATGTTCTGACAGGAGCAAAGGATGTGGGTGGTGAGGCGTTTGATGTCGAAGTTTATGAAACATATGACGTAAAAATGAGTCATATGAAAAACACTTTGGTTTGGTCAAAAGGGTGTTTTGATCCCGATAAGTTGCATCATAAGTTTGCAATAATTGTAGGCTTAAACGATTATTCGGTGTGATGATCAACGCACCTTCATGCAAATATTTGAATACATCGAGGGTATGCGTCATAAGAGAAAGGCATCACTATTGAGGAATAGTCTATTTTAGCAAATCAAGCGCAAGATCGTTAGTGCAAGCGGGTTAAATGAGTCAATATATCGTTGCGCATCATTACTGTCATTCTCGTCAACCCGGTAATGACAGTAATTGCTCATAATGACATCATTTGGCAGAGATCAAAGCCAATCTCATTGGCTCCCTACTGTAATCCAATCAATTTTGGAGGGCAGTGATAGGCATTGCCAACATTTGTGATATTGGTTTGCGAAGAATGGCCGCTTACATAGCCATTTTGTGCGCCAAATACCCCTTGGCCACCACCCATAGAACCGGAGATGCCCGCACGACTGGTGATAATTTGTATATAGTTTGCGCCTAATTTATAGGCCTGATTTTTAAGATCATTCATCGCACCTATTTCTAAGTTGCGATTAGACGTGTACGCGCCTGTGAAGAAATTGCCCTGATTCCCAGTAACTTGGCCTAAGTATTTACAAGCTTTGGGTGCACGGTTTGGTGATGAAATAACCATTGCTGCACCTGGTTCTAAAAGAATCGATGAACAAGCACTTATCAATGATGCTATGGTTACAATAAACGCGATTTTTTTCATGGTAAATCTTGATGAAGTAAAGGAAAAAGAAAGTTATTGGATTATGACATATTTGTCAATCTGTGAAAGATTGTTTCGTTAAAAAGAATAAATAAAAAACAAATGCTATAATAAATATACAGGAGTGTGTTATTATGGCAAATGATCGTTTTTATTTGAATTATGGTGGGCCAGGCGGATGGTGGCTTAAAAGTGATGAAAATGCCATCAAACAGCTGGATAATATATGTAAACAACATTACGGCCCGCCAAATCGCACTAAGACTTGGGTTACTCGTGGACTTACAGTGACAGTCCATACCTATGGTATTCATCGCGGCTTACAAATAGAAATTCCTGATAATGCTGATGATGACACGCGCCAGTTGTATTATGATCTTCGGAAAAAAGCGAAGGAATTTTGTGCTAAAGACTATTTTATCTTGGGAAATAATTGCGTTACATCGGTCGCAGCTATTTTACATGCGTTAGATCCCACTATTATAAATAAGTATTATGTATTTCCATGGACTTTTGATGCAGCCATTCAACATTATCTGTATCCAACTGTCGTTAAACCTTTTCTGGACGTGTATGAAAAAAAAATACATAACGAATCCTCGACGAGGTCAGATAGTTTTCGTATGAAGTTAAAAGAAATCAAATCTTCAAAAGATATTATTAAAACAGCCCATAGCCAAAATGATAGGCAAAGAGAACGGACCAAATCAGCTCTTTTAGAGTTGCACTGGGTGATCCAAGACAACCATGGTGTCTTACATCCTACACCTAAGGCACCTGTCGATTTTAGCCTTGGTTTGAACAAATATAATCATGAGGTGAAAAAAACCACACAATTAAAGTGGCTTTATGAAAAAGAGAATCTTGATGCTCACGTTATTTTTAAAGACGCACCTAACTATATAACTGCTATAGAGCGTATTAAAAATCAAATACCTAGGGAACTTTTTTCAAAAATCACCAACGCGATGGCAGATTGGGAAAAGCAAGACTCCATAGATAACCAATCTATTTCTGATGAAGAAATTTATACCGATTTGGAAAGCAATTTGTCTGATGATTTGGGTAATACCGATGTTATTTACACGGATGAGGATGATATTTTTGGCGATGATGATATGGGATCTAAAAACCATGGCATGTAATTTATAAGCAACTTAACCAGAGTGCAACTTTATTGATGACTTATATTACTGTGATGTTCATAGGAATTAGATTCTATGGGGTCCTCTAATTCTGACCCGGAGTCATTGTAGCCATGTTTGCACAGCAGAAGAGGTTGCTTCCATTACCTGCAGCATTTGCTGATATAATTGCTCTAAGAGCTTAGAATGTCCGGCTTTGTGATAGCGCTCCAAATATTGACACGCCATAGACAATTTATTAAGTTTTAAATAAACGGTACCTCCTTTCATTTTATGAGATAATTTCTCAACTTGATCCCAATTTTGGGTTTTATAAGCAGATTGAATGGCTTGCTTTTCTTGGGGAAGTTGTTCTAAAAATGCTTTGAGCATGGTGACCAAAAGAGCTTTATTATCTCCTAATTCTTTGATAGCAAGTTCAGGATCTAATAAAGAAAATCTGTCTAATTGAAATAGTTCCGTTTCTGTATCGGGTAAATCCAAGCCAAGTTTGGGTGAAGTGCTCGGTGTTTGGTGATTCGTATCATTATTGTCTGATTGGGAAGGCGTATTCAATACAGAACATTGGGTCATAATGGCTTGTACAGTATGCAAAGTGAGCGGTTTGATGGTGACATCATTCATGCCTGCATCTAAACATTCTTGTCTAACGCTCATGTCAGCATGTGCAGTTAATCCTATAATAAGTGCTGGCGTTATCTGGTGTTCTGTTTCATAAGCGCGAAGCTGACGCGTCAAGTCTATCCCTGAGATTCCTGGTAAGCCTACATCAGATAGGATGAGAGGAAAAGAATGAGTTTTGGCCAGCTCTAATCCAGACTCCCCGTCTACAGCTGAAGTGGTTGTTAAATGGGCACTCTTTAAAAGAGTTTCAGCCACGATAAGCGCAATAGGATTGTCTTCAATGATCAAGACATTCGACACTTCATTTTGAGGCATCAGATTGACAGTAGGATTTACGGCTGGCTGTTGTGTTGAGATAACTTCTGAAGAAGCTGAGGGTGGCAGAGCATTTTGATCTCCAATTTTAATCGGCAACGTAAAAGAGAACATCGAGCCTTCATTGATCTTAGAGCCGACATCTATTTTTCCACCCAATAATTGCACATAGGTTTGAGCGATATGCAGCCCAAGGCCATGCCCTTTGTCTAATCCTTTGTAGGACGGGGTGACACGAAAAAACGGATCAAACACCTGAGCAATTGCATCTTCGGGGATACCTTTTCCGGTGTCGATGACTTGGAATTGCAACATGACGGTTTCTATTTGTTTTTGAAGCAAGTTTACGGTGATTTTAACGTGTCCACTTGTGGTAAATTTAATAGCATTACCAACAAGATTAAGAATAATATGATGGATTTTTTTATAATCACTGATGAGAACAGGTGGTATTTCGGGGTCAAGCTGGGTAAGAAGCTGGATGTTTTTAACCGTGACAGAAGGTTGTTCGAGATTAACGATACCGTGCACCAGCTCAGATAAACAAAAAGGTCCTTCATGAATATCATTGGTATTGACGTGATCTGCGGCAATGACATCTAGAATTTCATTGAGCATATTTAACAGTTCATTCCCACTTTGGCCTAAATCATGAGCTTCTTTTTTTTGAATAGGTTCGGTGACTTGGCTCTCAAGAATATTTGCCAATCCAATAACACCCGCCAAAGGTGTCCGGATATCATGACTCATATTAGCAATAAAAGCTGTTTTGGCATGACTGGCCGCTTCGGCTTTTTCTTTGGCTTTGATAAGCTCTGCTTGAGTTTCCTTCAACTCAGTAATATCCACAGAATTACCAATGACACCAATAATATTTCCTTCTACATCACGTAAAGGCATTTTTTCTGCGGCAAAATACATTATTTTTCCGTTAGGGAGTAAAACTGATTCCTCTTTACTAATTGTACAACCTGTATTCATGACTTTTAAATCATTTTCTCTTATCTCCTCAGCATGTTGTGGCCATAATTCATAATCTGTTTTTCCGATAAGGTTTTCTGGAAAATTTAATCCCGTTGTTTGTAATGTATATTGATTACATCCTATCCAAACGCCTTCTTTATTTTTCCAATAGATGCTTCCAGGCACTGACTCAATTATACTCATCATATATTGTTCAGATATTTTGCTTTTTTGTTCAATTTTTTTGATGTTTTTTGTAGAAAATGAAAGATAGTTTTCGATTTTTTCAAGTGGAATTAAATTTCCGCATGTGCCTACAATATGACCGCTTTCATTTTTTAATGGAGATTTGAGAATAATAAAATATTTTTTTTCTGTATTAAGTACTATTGCCTCTTCAAATCCGTATGTTTTTCCTGTAGTTATGATTTTTTTATCGTTTTCAATGATAGAACAAGACTCTTCTGGCCATAATTCTTTATCTGTTTTCCCAATAATTGATTGTTGATATGTTGTTTCACTTAAAAACGCTTGATTGCCCCATACATAAATACCCCTAATATCTTTCCAGTAAAAGCTGCCAGGTATCCGTGAGTATTGATTGGAAAGATCTCTAAAATACTTTTTATGAACATCAATTGAGATTGTTTTTAGTTGGTCATCTGTGATTTTTTTCACCAATCAATGCTCCCAAAGATAAGCTTTACTTGTTTAAAAAATTTTGCATTTCTAAAAAATTTATGTAAGTTTCTAGCAGTTCATTTTTTGATATGTTTTGATTGATATGCAAGTACTCCATGGCATGTTTTGTATTATTATTACTGATTTTAGAATAAATAGAGCGCATTTGGTGTTCTAGTGCGTTTTCGTCTCTATACAATGATAGTAGATTATATAAAGCATTATGACTGTTAACTTTTTCTATTTTTTTATGCCACTCTCTTGCTGGGATTATTTTTAATGAAAACCCTTTGATGTTCAAAAAATCAATCATATCAGACCATTTTATTTGTAGTGAGTTGTTATGAAGATTATAAACTTTGTTTATTAGTTTTTTTTCAAGAGATACTTGCACAATAAATTTACTAATAAAATCAACGGGCATTATATTTAATATAATGTCCCAATCTGGTGCAAATCCTATTTGAGTGCATCCTTTTAACAATAACAGTAAATGATTATTTTCAACGGTCATTATTCCGGTATCATGCTGACCCATTATCCAGCCTGGCCTATAAATATTAATCTCAATATTTCTAGCTCTAGCTTGTGATAGTAGGTATTCAGACACCAGTTTTGTTTGATTATAGCCACTCATTGTTGTAGGGATTTTTAAAGAAAAATCCACAAAATTTTCTAAAGTAATATTACTTTTATTATGATGATCCGTAATTGCAGACAAGGTAGAGACGTAATGTAACGATTTATTTTTTTTAAGTGTGCACAGCTTTAATAATTCAATAGTACTAAGCACATTGGATTCTCGTAAAATTTCATAATCATATAAATGATGCACATAAGCACCATTATGATATATAAGATCAATTTTGTTCGTTAAATAATCGAAGTCTTTATCAGTTAATCCTAATTTAGGTTTAGCTAAATTCCCGCAAATTACAGTGATTCGATCAAATTTTTGAATACTTAATTGATATTTATTTAATTCATTTTTGATCTTGTTTAAGCCTTGTGCAACATTTTTTGTGCGTACAATGCAGTATATTTGAGAGCTTGTGTTTTTGTATAAATCACTTAACAAATGAGTACCAAGAAAACCTGTTGCTCCTGTTAGTAAAATCGCATTAGTTTCTATATTACTTTGGCTTAATGGTTTTATTTCATTTGGAAGCTCTTTATCTTTGGTCACACAATCATGAAGCTCAATTAAGCTGTTCAATTGATTTTTATTTTCGATAAGCTGCGCAAGATTGCTTATAGTAGGGGATTTAAAAAAATGTTGAAGGGCTAGGGTATAATCAAATTCATCAAACAAATACATAGATAAATTTGTAACCAATAATGAATGCCCACCCAAACTGAAAAAATTATCATTTACTCCGATAGAAGATATATTTAATAACTCAGACCAAATTACTGTTAATCTTTTTTCTAACAGAGTATGAGGCGCTTCGTACTCGTGGAGATTTATTCGTTCATGATTTTCAAAAGAAGATAGTTTTGTGCGGTCAATTTTCCCATTGGTGGTAATTGGAAGATGCTCTAATTTAACAAAAAATGAAGGGATCATATAATCAGGTAAAACTTGACTTAAATATTCTCGAAGTTTTTTTAACTCTAAAGTGCTTTTCTTGCATGCAATATAGGCAATTAAATGTTTTCCCAATGTTTCATTTTCATGAGTTAAAACAGCACATTCTGTAATATGTGGGTAGTGCAAGATTTGAGTTTCGATTGCTTCTAATTCGACTCGAAAACCTCTGATTTTTATTTGATTATCAGCTCTACCGATATAATCTATTTCTCCATTTGGAAGCCAGCGGACAAGATCTCTTGTTTTATACAATACATCTTTTTTATCAATTGAGTGGGGGTTTTTTATGAAAAAACTTTTAGTTAATTGATTTTTATTTAGATATCCTACGGAAAGACTGTCTCCACCAATATATAGCTCTCCAATTGCTCCAATGGGTAAAAAAGCAAGGTTCTTATCCAGGATATATAGCCTAGTATTGGCTATCGCTTTTCCGATAGAGGGATTTATTTTAATATTAGGTTTTATTTTTGCCATTGTGACACACACAGTAGCTTCAGTTGGGCCATAGGCATTGATTAGTTTTACTTTTTTTGTCCAATGATTTGCTAATTCCTTCGAACAATACTCCCCCCCAGTCACTACAGTTTTTAAAGATGAAAATGAATATTGAGAAACTGTTTGCAATATAGACGGAGGTAAGATAATAAATGTGATTTTATATTGTTCAATTGCTTTTTTTAATAATGCTCCAGCAAGTAATTGCTCTTGGTCAGGGATACATAAAATGGCACCAGCAGCAAGAGTAGTGAGTATTTCCCAAACAGAAGCATCAAAACTAATAGAAGCAAACTGCAATAATCGACTACGACTATTAATGTTTGTTTTTAGAATGGTATCAGTTATTAGATTGACCAAACTATGATGCTTAATCATGACTCCTTTTGGAATACCTGTAGTGCCAGAGGTATAAATTACGTACGCTAAACTATCAGGTAATAAAGGTACATTAGGATTCATATCCGAACATTTTTTTATAAGAGGTGAGATATTTTCGTATGCTAAGATTTGGATTTCAGACGATATAAATTGCAGGTTTTTTTTAAAAACATCTTTAGTGATAATCAATCGCGACTGACTGTCATTTAATATCAATTCAATATTTTTTAGAGGTGTAGTGATTGCAATGGGAATATATGTACAGCCAGATTTAAAAATTCCTAATATGGATATAATAAGCTCTATACATCGATCCATGTATACCAAAATATATTGTTTTTTAGCAGGAAATTGATTGACAATATAATTGGCTAATTGATTGGATTTTTTATCTAAATTCAAATAGCTTAATATTTGGCCATTATAATTAATGGCATCCTTTTGAGGATTTTTTTGGGTAATGTCTTCGATAATATGATGAATATATTGTGTTTTAGGATATTCTTTCTTTGTATTATTCCATTCATACTGAATTTTATTCAATTCCTTTGGAGACAGAAGTTGCATGTTCTTAATCATGATTTTTTTATCTAAAAAAATAGATTTCATTAAAGTAGAATAATGATTTGCTATATTTTTCATAATGGAACCAATGTAAGGTTCTTTATCAAGATTTGCACTATCTATGTGCCAAACTAATTTTTTATTAGAGAGCGAAATTTGGAAGATCAAAGATTTTAAATGTTCAGTAGGCTCATCATCACCAATGATTATTGTTATGGGGGATAATAGCTTTGATCTATCAATTTCTGGATAACGTGAAAATATATCTCTTAAATACCCATTTTTTTTGGTTGCATTTATTTTGACATTTTTGACCATGAGATATGCATCTTCAAATGTCATGTCATCATTAAAATTTACATTTAAAGGAATATCTCTAGATATAAATTCATTAAAACAATTATTATCTGTAGAGACATATTCCTTTAAAAGAATCCCATTATTATGTTGATTACCGAGTTTATATAAGTAAATAAACCAAATTGTTATGAAAAAATCAGTATTATTATCAAAAACTGGTTTTATTGCATCGATATTCATTAATAATTTTTTAGTAATAGGTACTTTAGAAATAATTTTTAATTCATTATTGAGAAATGTTTGATTGGCGTAATTAAATAATGGGAACTCAGCAGGCTGAAAATTTTGATAGGTTTTAACCCAAAAATATTCATTTATAGCTATTTTTTCGCTTACTATTTTAAATAGCTCTCCGGTTTGAACTGATGGAGAAAAAAGATATGATCCAACTTTCAAATTGTGTTTTTTGTGAATAGTTGATGTTTTTATTGATTGCCCATCAATAGTCGCAATACTTAATAAAAGGATATCGTTTGTTTTAGTGGATATCTGTAAGCCATTAGGAAGTATATTGCTAATAGTCCCCGGAACAGTGGCGGATGTATTAGATGTTATCTTAAGATTTAATACAATGTATGCATCATTATCAATTTTGAATTTTAAAACAGAAAATTTATTTTGATAATTACCTACTGTATAAGCTCGCAAGGCTAATTCGATTGTTTCTGCACTTGTTTCCCAATTGATCCAGCCATTATTTTTAGGTCTATCTTCCCTTCGGTGATAAGTCCGATTTGATAAATTTTGGATTATTCTTTTTTGCGTATTTGCAGATAATTCTTTTATTAGTTCTTTAAATAATAATAAACCATGTTGGTAACATTTTATGTTTAAACTGAATGTTGTATCTTCTTTTTCTATTTCAAAAAAAACTTGTTTTAAAATATCACCACCATCAATAAGTTCATTGATGATGTGCCATGTAACACCATGTTGCTTTTCTCTATTTAAAAGAGCAAACCCAGTGGCGTTTGCTCCGCCGTATAGAGGTAAAGGTGCATCATGATAGTTTATAGCAAATTGTTTAATGTTTTTTAAAATTCCATTAGGGATAATCTTGCTATTAACGATACTAAAAAGATAGTCAAAATTGTTTTTTAATAAGATAGCTTTGCATTCAGCATAGGTTGAAAAATATGGAATTTTATTCTGAAGTGCCCAAGTTTTTGATTCTGTTAAAGGAGAGTAAATACCTGCTATAGAATAATTTTCAGCAATTAATGCGTCACCACATTGAATTAACAGATGATCTTCCCCAATTAAAAAGCAATTCTTGGTGTTTTTCATATCAATTTTCAACCTCTAACTTAGGTTTGTAAATGGTAAAAGCATTAAAAAAACATATATAGTATATGCATTTTCATGCGATTAATATTATAAGTGTTTCCAGGATGGCCTGGCAAAAATCTTGTTACGCTTAATAGGATATAACAATTTGGAATATCCAGCGTTTTTTTAATATTTTAACTTTGATAGGCATGCTTTATAAATTCAGAAAAATCTAACTCTGTAATTATAGGCCATTTAAAATCTAACATTTCTAAAATTTTATTGGTCCTACTTTGTAAAACAAAGTTTATTATATGAATATTATTTGCTCCATCTAACCAGTTTTGATGCAATAAAAAGCGCATAATCATTGAATGGTGCATATTTGGTTTATGTAAATAACCTGCAAGATAATCTAAAAAATCATTTATGGTCATTACATTTATATCATTTGTTTTTGATAAAAGCTGTACAACATCACATAAGTTTGGGTTAAAAACATGAAATATTTGATCAGATAATTCTTTTTTATCCATTATTTTAACAATAGCCAGAGCCGTTAAATCGACAGGTGATATTTCTTCTAACCCTATCTCTTGAGTTGCTATTTTGAGTGTTAATAAACATTTCATACGACTAAAAAAAGCATTATCTTCAATATTTTCTTGAACACGAAAATTTTCTGAAATAAAAGCAAGATTTCCTACTCGGTATATATTAGAAGAAACACCTGTTTTCCGGTATGCGATAACAAGTTTTTCAGCTTCATGCTTGGTTTTTATATAAAAATTAGGTTGATTGTCCAGCGTTTCAATGAAGTCATCTTCTGTAAAAAAAGATATATCTTCACACGACGAATAACTATTATCTAAAGTGGATATTGTGGAAATAAAGTGAAAGTCTTTTTGTTTTGTTTCTTTCGATAGTTCTAATAAATTAATGGTAGCTTGAACATTGGCTGAATAAAATTCGTTATAATTACCATAGTGCTTTGTTAAAGCAGCGCAATGAATAATGCTATCAATGTTATTTTTTAGTTCGCCATAAGCATTCGGTGAAATACCAAGTAAATTTTTTTCAATATCAGATTTAATCACAAACAGCCTATTATGAAATAAATGAAGATCCTCATCAAAATAGAATTTAAATTTTCTGTTTAAAGTGTGAAAAGCTTTTTCAGTAGAGTCCGATCTAATTAATAGAAATAAGTTATAGTCTGTGTGTACAAGAAGTTGTCTTAAAATATTACAACCAAGATATCCAGTGGAACCTGTAAGCAGAATGTTTTGGATGCTTTTTGATAAAAAGCTTGGGTTTTTTCCATAAATCGATGAGAAATATTTGGAAATTTTATCATTTAAATTTCGGTATAGATGTGCCTGTTTGTTAGTATGAATAAAATCATCTTTAATTTTATTCAGATTTTTTTCAATATTATTATGCAGTAAGTGTGTGTTGTCGGATATTTTTTTAGGGGTTTTTAATTTGAAAATATCAGCTACGTGGATATTAAAATTATGATGCAAAATAGCAGTGAGCTCTATCGCTAAAATTGAATTACCTCCTAATTTAAAAAAATCGCTGTTTATTCCAATTTCTTGAATCCCCAGGACTTTGGAGTAAGCATCACAAATTATTTGTTGTTTCAAATTAATAGGTTTTTCAATATGGATTAACTGAGATCTTTTGGGCGCAGGTAATGCTTTAATATCTAATTTACCTGTGGGTGTTTTTGGGATATCAGCTAATAAAACAAAAACAGAAGGGATCATATAGTCGGGCAATACTTTTCGCAAATGCCCCTCTAATAAATCTTCATTTATTGCACTATTATTAACTGATTTATAATAGGCTATTAAATAAATTTCTTCTGTTTTTGCAGATATTTGATTACTTGTTAAAACGATTGCGTGCACTATTTTTGGGTACGTCATCAATTGGTTTTCAATTTCACTGCTTTCTATGCGATATCCTCTTATTTTTATCTGAAAATCATTTCTACCGATAAACTCAATATGACCTTCTTTGTCTAAGATTTTAGCTAGATCACCTGTTTTGTATAATTTTTGATTTTTTGTAATCAGTTTTTTATTATATTTATACAGAGGGTTAGAAATAAACTTTTCTTTTGATAGTTTTTTTTGGTTAAGGTATCCACTAGAAAGTCCATCGCCCCCTACAAATAACTCTCCAACTACACCTATAGGTAATGGATTTAAATTAATGTCTAGAACATATGCGGCTCTATTAGAAATTGCAGTTCCAATAGGTACAGTTTTTTGTTTTTTTAAATAGTCGTAAGAAATCTCATAGCTTGTGCTTATTGTGGTGTTTTCTGTAGGGCCATAGGCATTAATTAAGTGGGTAGGCTTATGTTGAGATGCGGACAATTTGTCAATTATAGATTTATTCAGCGCTTCTCCACCAATGAGTAAATAGTTTAATGCGCTGAAAAGTGTTTCATCGGCATAGTATAATTGATCGAATATTGTTTTAGTTAACAAGAGAATAGTGACATTATTTATGGATATCATTTCTTTAAATTTAACGGTGTTAGCAAAAATTTCTAATCGATCGCGAGGAATAAATAATTTGGCACCATTTAATAACGCCCCCCAAATTTCAAATGTAGCTGCATCAAAGGTTAGATCTGCAAACAATGCAAATGTATCAAGTTCATTTGCTGTAAAGTAAGAGGTATTAATTACTAAAGATAGAATGTTTTTATGATCAATCATCACGCCTTTAGGTAAACCGGTGGTCCCACTGGTATAGATGATATGAGCCAAGCTCTCGGGTTTAATTTGAATAGAAAGATTTTCTGTTGATATGTTTTTCAGAAAATCATAAGGCTCATCAAGGGCAATATATTCAATTTCATTATATGTTTCAAAAATTTTATGTGTTCGAAGAAGAAGATTTGATTCACCAAGGATTAATTTTGTTTTTGTATCATCAATCACATGCTTAATTCTGTCATCTGGTGAGTTTTTAGATAAGCTTACGTAAGCCGCACCTGTTTTTAAAACAGCTAACATTGCAATAATCACCGACATGTTTCTTGAAAAAAACAATGCTATAAAATCATTAGGGCGGAGCTTTTGTTTTTCGATTAAAAAATTAGCAATTTGATTGGCTTTTTTGTTGAGTTCGGAATAGGTCAGTCTTTGATCATCATAAATTAGTGCAATACTATCAGGGTTTATTGCAGAGTATTCTTCAATGATTTGGCATACAGATTTATGCTTTGGATAAGCACGATAATTTTTATTGATACTATTAATAAGGTTAATTTCTTCTTGAGGAGATAGTAGAGACAAACCTGTTGTCTTTTTTGTATTATTTTCTATTAGACAAGTCAGAAGGTTTAAATATCTATCTAAAATAGTTTCAGACAAGTATTCAGGAAATAACTCAACTAATACGTCACAAGTGAAATAAATAGTATTATCTAAAACTCTGTATTTGATACTAAGAATTGACTCTGCAATTTGTGGAAAAGGGGAAGAAGAATAGGATTTATTATCAAATAAAAGTGGTAATGGTTTTGCTATGCTAGATTCTGCAAAGCTCGGACATTCATAGAGTTCGTTAGGGTAAGTATCATTTGTTTTTGATAATTGTTTGTAAAATTCCAAGTCAGTTTTAAAAGATGAAATTAGAGACAAAAAAGTATCTTTTGAGGTTTTTTTTAAAAAAAATGGTATTAATTTAACAAAACATCCGTCAAGTTTCTTGTTGGTTCTGATATTGACAGGGTAATTTATTATGGAGTTTTCATGGTTAAATAATTTAGAAATAAAGATATTGTTTGCAATTAGCAATAAATTAAATAAGCTGATAGATTGCGATTTGCTAAATTTAGTAAGAGTATCATACAGGTTTTTATCTATTAATTTCTTATAATGTAGGCATGACGAATTGTTTGGTTTTTTATAAGCGCATGACTGTAACGTATGATTCAAATGAGTCAAATAATCATTAGATTTCTTTAGCACATCATTGATTTTCAGTGATTCATTTTTTGCTAATTTTATATATTCTTCAGGCTTTATAAGAGAAACATTTTTTTTGTTAATCAATTTATTTAAATTATCTATAAATTGATCAAGCCCTGAGCCGTCCATTATGATGTGATGGATGTTGAAAAGAGTTACAAAATAATCATTACATTTTATGATATTTAAATGAATTAATGACTTATTGAGATCGTGGGGGACGCAAGCTAATTTATTTAATAATTCTTCAATATTTTCTGAAGATGTATTGAAATAACTGATATTAGCAGGTAATTCAGGATGAATAGTTGCAATGAGTTGTTTGTCATTAATGCTAAATGTTTGTCTTAAATTTGGCATCAAACGAATGACTGTTTCAACACTTTTAATCAGAAGTTTCGTTTCATCATGAGTTGTTAATTGATAATAAAATGACAAATTATAATTTGTATTTTCAGGTGTTATTTGCCATCTAGTGTAAAACGGTAATAAATGGTTATGAGGATAATATGTGTTGTGTGTCATGATTTCCGTTTTAATATTTATTTTTAAACATTTAGTATAATCATGAGTTTTTTTCCAATTATTGTCTACTGGCGATCATTCACTAAATATAAAGTAAGATAATTAGCGTACAAATTATGTTGGGGAAAAATCATAGAAATCCGTGTGAAATCAAATGCTTTTAAAAATACTGATGAAAATCGTCTACATTATTACAAATAAATTGCAAAATTTCTGCTTAGAAAATGAATGATAATGTTTAAGAGATAATTTAAAATCGGGATGCCTTCTCTAGTTTAATAGGAATTTTTTTAATACTTCAAAAACCACCCTCTTTATTTTATGTTAGTAAAATCTGATGTTTATAGGATTATATTACTCCTATTAATTGGTAAAATTAAAACATAGCAAATAAATTCCAAGAGGCTTAAAATCATATGACAAAACATTTTACTCATAATAGTCTTTTGCCGTTTTATTTATCCCGACAAATAGAATCAAGCTTCTGTTGTTATAATCTTTGTTTTTCTTATTTGGTAAAAGAACAGTTGCACGTTAAATCGATAGTTGAAAATCTACAAAAACTAATTAAATTAAAAGCACATTTAAGACAAACCTTTGCTTTAGAAAACGATAAATTAATAAGCCACATTCACCAAGATTTACCAGCTGAAATTTATTATCACAACTCATCTACAGATGAGTTAGAAATACTTGAAAAAGCCCTGATCAATAAACAGCATACACTGACAACCTCTTCTATTAAACTCAACGTGATCGAACTAACAGATACAAAAAATTACTCATTGCTATTTAATATTCATCATATATTGATGGATGGGCATACTTTAGAACAATTTATAGGTGATTTAAATAAAATGATCGCCAAAGAGGAAATAACCCACGTTAGTGATACTTCTTATGCATTCCAAGTTGCTCAAGAACCTCCTCTTATGGAGGTTAGTGATATCGATCTTTCACTCACTACCTACAATCAAACAATAGATAAAATGTCTACCGACATACCTTTTTATAACATGCATTCTAGTGATGATATTTTGTATTATTCTGAAACATTACCCGATTTTATTTATCAGAAACTAATTTCTACAAACAAACAAACTCATATCAGTATATTCAATTTATTACTGGTAGCATGGAGTATTTTTATTGCAAAACTACATGATCAAAAGCATTCATTAGTTAATTACCCGATCAATATTCGCACACAAAAAACACTTCAAGGCTGTTTTGTCAATTACATCACTTTACCATTCAATTTTTTAGCGCAAGACACCTATTCAACTACTATTAATAAATGTCATAAAAAAATAAATTTTTTCAAAAAATTAGCCCGTCTAAAACGAAACTCTAATATTAAATCAATTTCAAGCTTTGCTAATTCTAATTATGCAAAAGTTAAAGATTTAGTTATTAATGGGAAAAATATTCCAAGCAAAGGTTTTCCACAAATTGCAGACTCTGTTCTCAGTATTAAGTATAAAGAAAATGAACAGCAACTTTTTTTTAGTGCAGATATTTCTTCCAATCTATTTCCAAAATACGTTAGTTCATTATTATTACATCGATTTTTTAATTTTTTATCTAAATTATTAAATAATCCTTATCTTTTATTAACACAAATCGATTTAACTTTTGAAGCCGAAAAAAACCAAATTTTGTATGATTTCAATCAAACAAAAGAGCCTTTTATTCAAGATAAAAAGCTTATTGATCTATTTGAAGAGCAAGTACTCAAAACCCCCGAGCAGTTGGCTTTAGTATTTGAGAACCTAAAATACACATATAACGAACTTAATGAAAAATCCAATCAACTGGCCCGTTTTTTGTCTGAAAATTATAAAATAAAACCAGATGATCTAGTGGCATTATTATTAGATAGAAATGAACATACTATAATAACTATACTTGCTATATTAAAAACTGGTGGCGCTTACGTGCCGTTAGATTTAAGTTATCCATCAGAAAGAATAAGCTATATTCTACAAGACACTCAAGCTGATATCATTGTTATCAATGAAGCCCATCAAGGTATATTATCCTTTATCTTTCAGCATGCACAGCCTGAGACAACCCTAAAGATTATTAAAATTGATAGTGTAAACACTCAAAATGAAATAGCTAAATTTGAAAAATCCAATCTGATTAATGCTAGTACGAGTACAAATCTCGCTTATGTAATTTACACGAGTGGCACTACAGGTAAACCCAAAGGGGTTATGATTGAAAATCACAGCGCGCTCAATACTATTGTTTTCCTTACAACTCATGTGTACATAAGGCCCAATACGAATAATCCATTAAAAATGACTGCTTTTACTAGTTATGCTTTTGATGTATCTGTTTCAGAGTTTTTTGTACCGCTCATTACTGGTAATGAATTACACTTATTAAGTAATACATTACGAAAAGATGTACTGCTGACGAGCCAATATATTAATTTAAATAGAATTAATTACATATATTTACCGCCTGTGCTCCTAGCCAATTTACCTAAAATTGAATATCCATCCTTACTAGGTATTATTTATGCTGGAGAACCTTGCGATAAAGAAACCGCTTCTTATTGGTCAAAAAAAATTAATTTATATAATTATTATGGGCCTACAGAAACATCTATTTATACAACCGGCCTACGTCTTCAAGCTAGTGAGGTTGAAATCATCGGAAAACCACTATCAAACACAACTGCCTACGTGTTAAATGCAGATTTAATGCCGCAACCCATTGGCATTACAGGTGAATTGTATATTGGGGGCGCAGGATTAGCACGTGGGTATCTAAATCAAGCCCAATTAACAAAAGAGAAGTTTATTCCGAACCCTTTTCAAACAAATCAAGACAAAGACCGTAGTAAAAATTTTCAATTATATCAAACTGGTGATCTTGTTAAATGGACGCCTAATGGCAATATTGAATATATTGGAAGAAATGATTTCCAAGTTAAAATCAGAGGACATCGTATCGAACTAGGAGAAATAGAAGCGACGTTGATGAAATACTCCGGTATTAAACACGCCATCGTAATGGTAAAAAAATCTATTGATACAACCGATAATAATCTTAATCATTCTTTCTTAGTCGGATATTATGTAGCAAATGAACATATTGACGAATTAATTTTGCAAGAATACTTATCATTGCATCTACCAGATTATATGTTACCCGATATTTTAATTCATTTAACTCGTTTACCCATAAACCCTAATGGAAAATTAGATAGAACCGCATTACCTGCCCCCAAGTTCAGTAACACTGAAAACTACATCCCACCTACAAACGAAAGAGAAAAAATAATTTGTAATGCATTTTCTAAAATATTGATGATAAATAAAATTGGTATTTATGATAATTTTTTTAAGTTAGGTGGTAATTCAATTAGATCAATAAGCTTAGTTTCAATTTTACAAAATAATTTTGATATTAATGTTGCTGATATCTATCATTTTAAAACTCCAAAAAAAATCGCCGATAGCATCCCTTTTATTAAAAATAATTTGAAAAAAAACTTAGAAAAAATAAAAAACCATTATAAAGCTCCAAAAACTATCGTAGAAAACGAGAAAAAATTCCAAGAAAAACATGATTATTACTTAAAAAATATACAGTTGTTAAAAATAGAAGATAAAAAAATTCCTATTAATAACATTTTATTGACTGGTGCTACTGGTTTTTTAGGATGTAACATATTAAATGTTTTACTAGATTCTACTAGCTATAATGTGCATTTAATAGTTAGAGCTAATTCAGATGCAGACGCCTTTGCTCGCGTCAATTTAAAATTTAAATATTATTTTGATAAGTGTTTAAAAGCTTTTAATAATTCCCGACTTTTTGTATTTTCAGGAAATATTGAAGAAGTAAAACTAGGCATTCCATCAGAAAAATATCAATATCTTATTACGAAAATTGACAGCATTATTCATTCAGCAGCTCTGACAAAGCACTACGGTGATTATAATATATTTTATTCCGCAAACGTGCAGGCAACAATTAATTTATTAGAGCTTTCTAAACTTACAAAAATGAAAAATTTTCATTATATTTCTACTGTATCTGTGTTGAGTGAAGCATTCATTCCGAGTGTTGATTATTATCTTTTTACTGAAGATGACAATGGCGACAATTTAAAAGAACACTCTAACGTATATGTTAGGACGAAATATGAAGGTGAAACTATTACAAGAAAATATAGAAAATATGGCATAAATAGCAATATTTATCGAGTCGGTAATTTAGCTTTTATTGCCAGGAATTCGCGCGCTCAAGAAAATATACACGAAAATGCTTTTTATACTAGGCTGAATTGTTTGGTCAAATTAAATCTGGTTGCAGAAGAAGTTGGTATCGAAGAAATTTCTCCTGTTGATTTAACAGCAGAAGCTATAATAAAACTATTTGACAAGCAAATAACGCACGATCAAACATTTCATATTTTTAATCCCATATTCTGTAATTTGGGAAATATTTTATCAGAAAGTAACCTTTTTAATGTTAAAAAGGTTACTTTCAATAACTTTATCTCTTCCCTTGTTACTCATTTAAATAATCCTCTTTATCAAGAGATCATCGATCGTTATCTGCTTCATAAAGGCTGGCTGAATGAACATCATAATAAAATAACAAGTATTAAAGTTTTACAAGATAAGACAAGCTATATTTTAAAATATCTAGGATTTGAATGGAAACCAATTTCTAACGACAGTATTCTTACTTATCTTGATAAGACGTTGTGCAATTGACCTGCCCGATTTTTTAGTACCAATTCAATCTATCTGGAATGCCCCCTCAAAAACCGGACCATCTAGTCAAAATACTAGGAGTATAACTATGATGAACGCGACAGAAATAACTGAAATAATCCACTCGACGCAGAAGCGAAAGAGATAGACGACTTTGAGAAACAACAGATTGTGAATGAAACATACCACCCAGGGGTATTGGTATCTTTATTTGAAGAAGACATGGATTATCGCCTAGTCAATTATTTCAATGGAGGAAGTCGATGGAGACAGGGAGGTTAATTGTCATGAAAAACGAAGGAAAGTGGTTACAATGAGTCGAGTAAAAGAGCTAGAAAAAGGATTCGTCAGCTTGAAAGAAGATCAAAGGGCCTCCAGACCTCGTCGCTTTAATTGTTTAAAAAATTCGGTAAAGTCTTCTTGGGTCTTAGCCTGACTTTTTTCAGAGTTGATTTTTTAAAAAATTACCGTTCCACTATCTTTGTCGCCATTTTAAAATCAATGTTTCCTTACGTAAACTAGCTTTTCCATAAGCGCAAATTTCTTGGCTTCATTGCGGTCTTCAGTATCAATTAAACTGATACCCCCCAATGACTGTTATACCGTCGTCATCAAGCAAAGCCCCTGAAGCAAGTAATTTATCCCCTATACTTCGTAAATGCTCACGATGAACCTCCCGTATTTGTTCTCGTTGTGAGTCCATATCATCAAAGTCACGTGCATAGATAAGGTAAGGCATATTATTAGGTCCTTAGCGTTGCATAATATTGAGCAGCACTACGTTCCGCTGGCCATCTAGTCCAATTTGATAGAAGAAGCTTCAGATTTTTGAATTGTTCCTATCAAAATCTGACCGCCAGTCATCCATAGCATATCGGAAATAAGTGTTCTTCTCAAATGGCATTAAGACTCGTTTGACTTATGCGCATCAACCACGGGCGGGGTGATGCCTATTCTTGCGGGTTGGGTTTGATCGGGTAATCTGTAGAATTCGCTGATGTTGGAATCGCTCAGTGGCTTGGGTATCACCAAACCAGGGCCGTTACGGCTTTGCAAATATTGATCTCTGTTATTGGTGGCGTATTCTGTCGTCGACAAAATCTGACAGCCCGCTAACATACTGCTCAAACTAATCATCCATACTAGTGCTTTCAATCTATACCTCTTATCATTAAACAGTGAGACGCATCAAATCTAAACCTACTAAAAGCTCTTCTAACTTAGCTCGGTGTGATTCGGATAGGCGGGTCATAGGGGGCCGGATTTCATCATTGATCAGGCCCATTTTATAAGCTGCCCATTTTACCGGAATTGGATTGGTTTCTACAAATAATTGTTGATGCAATGGCAATAGTTGTTCTTGAATGCTCAAGCACAGTTCTTTTTGCCCATCCATAGCAGTATCGCAAAGTTTTGCCATTTGTTTCGGGGCAATATTCGCCGTCACAGAAATCACACCTTTGGCGCCAGCCAATAACCATTCTGCAGCCGTGATATCATCGCCACTGTAAATGTCAATGGCAGCATGTCCTATGGCTAGTAATTGTTGTAATCTGGTCAATTGACCGGTTGCTTCTTTGATCCCAACGATATTAGAAATCGTACTGAGTCTCGCGACAGTTTCAGGTAATAAATCACAGCTTGTTCGGCTCGGGACATTATACAAAATAATAGGGATGGCCACAGCCTCGGCAATGGCGCGATAATGCTGGTATAAACCTTCTTGTGTGGGTTTGATATAAGCAGGGGTCATGATCAATGCAGCATGCGCACCTAATTCCATCGCTGTTTGAGTCAAATGAATGCAATCATGAGTGGCATTTTTTGCAGTTCCAGCAATCACGGGAATACGTTCTTTGGCTTGATCAATCACGGTTTTGATAACCAAAATTTGTTCTTGTAGGCTTAAGGTGCCTGATTCACCTGTTGTGCCAGCTGCAACAATAGCGTGAGTGCCATTTTCAATGTGGTATTCCACTAATTCACGTAGACGCTCTACATCAATTTGATCATCTAACAGGGGAGTGATTAATGCAACAATGCTTCCACGAAACATGGTTTATCCACAAGGAAATAGTATGATAGTTATCATACTGATGATTGATTGGATTCACAAGCTCAGCAAGCTCGATTGTCTATTTTTGATGAAAAATGCTCATCTATCCAGGTTAAAATGCTCTGATTGGTAGCAGGAAATTGAAATTGCCTTAATTCATGGGGTTTAACCCACATGAGATCCGCTTGAGATTCCAAACGTTTTGCTTCGCCGTGAAACTGATGAATGAGAAAAACAAACAATGACAACGTGTCTTTTTCGCGTGGCTCATCAATTTGAGATAAAAAATCGTATTGAATGACATCCAGGCCGACTTCTTCTTTGATCTCACGCAAAAGTGCCGCTTCTGGCGTTTCGTGGCTTTCTAATTTGCCTCCAGGAAACTCCCAAAATCCCCCGTGGGGGATATGAGCAGCCCGTTTGGTGATCAAAATTTGTTGTTCTGAGTTGTAAATGACGGCAATCGCTACTTTCACGCTAAGCGACCGTGACAATGTTTGTACTTTTTACCAGAGTCACAATGACATAGATCATTACGTCCAATTTTTCGCTCATCATGCCGAAAAGTCACAGTAGAGTTTTCTGAGTACTCTTGTTCTTCTGTATGTATGTCTTCATGAATCAATTCTAATTTAGTCGCAGTTTCAGCACGTCGTTGTGCTTCTACTTCCTCTAAATCTTCTCCTGAACTGATCTCAACAGAAGTGATCAACTTAACAATTTCATATTTTAAGGCTTCAAGCATTGCGGTGAATAGTTCGAAAGATTCACGTTTATACTCTTGTTTTGGATCTTTTTGCGCATAACCTCGCAAATGGATGCCTTGACGCAGGTGATCCATCGCTGCCAAATGCTCACGCCAATGCGTATCCAGACTTTGTAAAATAATCGATTTCTCAAAAGATTGCATCATGTCCGGGCCTAACAGAGCCAGTTTGTCTTCAAAGCAGGTTTGGAACAATTGCCCAATTCTTTCTTTGATTTGCTCAATTTGAATCGCATGATCTTCATCACACCAAGCCTGAATAGGGGCGTGAATGCGAAAATCTTCAGTCAAAGCAGTGGTCAAACCAGCAATATCCCATTGATCTTCAAGACTTTGTGGGGGTAAGAAATGATGAATCATCGTTTCAAGTACATCCGCACTCATCGACTCCACCGCAATGTGCGGATCTGTCATGGACATAATCGTTGCTCGTTGCGAGTAAATCACTTTACGTTGATCATTGGCAACATTGTCGTAGCTTAATAATTGTTTACGAATGTCAAAATGATGACCTTCTAATTTTCGTTGAGCGTTTTCAATGGCTTTGGTTACCAAATTATGCTCAATTGGTTCCCCAGCTTGCATACCCAACCGCCGCATGATGCTTGCTACTCTATCTGAAGCAAAAATACGCATCAAATTATCATCTAGAGATAAATAAAAGCGCGTACTGCCTGGATCGCCTTGGCGTCCTGCTCGTCCACGCAATTGATTATCAATACGACGAGATTCATGTCGTTCAGAACCAATAATGCGTAATCCGCCAGCCTGAAGAACGGCGTCTTGCCGTTTTTTCCAATCTGCTTTTACATGTGCGATTTGTTCTTCCGTTGCGTCTTCACCTAATGCGGCCAAATCTGATTTTAAACTACCGCCCAAAACAATATCCGTGCCTCGTCCGGCCATATTGGTGGCAATGGTCACAATGCCGGGGCGTCCTGCTTCTGCAATAATATGTGCTTCTTTTTCGTGGAATTTGGCATTTAAAACTTGATGCTTGATCTTGGCTTTGGTGAGCATCTGGCTGAGTAATTCAGACGCTTCAATAGATGCTGTACCGACCAAGACAGGCTGTTGCCTTGCAACGCATAATTTCACGTCCTCAATAACCGCTTGGTATTTATCATCCTGCGTCAAATACACCAAATCAGATTGATCTTGGCGGAGCATACAACGATTGGTCGGAATCACAACCACTTCGAGGTTATAAATTTGCTGAAATTCATACGCTTCTGTATCCGCAGTTCCCGTCATTCCTGATAGTTTTTGATACAATCTAAAAAAGTTTTGAAAGGTGATAGATGCTAATGTTTGATTTTCATTTTGAATAGCGACGTTTTCTTTGGCTTCAACGGCTTGATGTAATCCATCTGACCAACGACGTCCAGGCATTGTACGGCCTGTATGTTCATCTACAATCACGACTTGATTGTTTTGGACGATGTATTCCACATCTCGATGGTACATAGTATGCGCACGCAATGCTGCATTGACATGATGCATCAACTGAATATTGCTGGCATGATACAAACTATCGCCTGCACTGAGTAATCCATTTTCAGTGAGTAAATCTTCAACATACTGATGACCGGTTTCAGTCAAGTAAGCTTGTTTTTGTTTTTCATCGATGGTGTAATGCCCCTGATCACCTTCTTCATTTTGTAGGACAAGCTTGGGGATCAGTTCATTGATTTTTCTATAGAGGGCCGAGCTATCTTCCGCTGCACCAGAAATAATCAAAGGGGTGCGCGCTTCGTCGATTAAAATAGAATCTACTTCATCAATAATGGCAAAGTTTAATGTATGCTGTACTTTTTCTTCAGCACTAAACGCCATGTTGTCGCGTAAATAATCAAATCCAAATTCATTATTGGTACCGTATACAATATCACAACGATAAGCTGTTTTTTTATCGGCAAAAGGCATGTCTGGATAAATCACACCTACGGTTAATCCTAAAAATTCAAAAATGGGACGTTTCCATTGGCTGTCACGTTTGGCCAAATAATCATTGACTGTAACAACATGAACGCCATGCCCAGAGAGGGCATTCAAATAAGCAGGTAAAGTCGCAACCAAGGTTTTTCCTTCCCCGGTGCGCATTTCAGCAATTTTTCCTTCATGCAAGACCATGCCCCCAATCATCTGGACATCAAAGTGACGTAATCCTAATGTCCTTTGAGATACTTCACGTACCACAGCAAAGGCTTCTGGAAGCAGATCAGTCAGCGTTTCCCCTTGACTCAAACGAGATTTGAACTCAGCGGTTTTAGCCGCCAAAGCTGTATCGCTGAGTGCTTGCATGCCTGATTCTAGCGCATTAATAGTATGAACAATTTTTCCGAGACGTTGCAAGGTCCGATCGTTGCGACTGCCGAAAATTTTCTTAATAAAAGTATTGATCATAAGTCCTGAATGGTATTTTAAAAAGTCTAATGTACTAAAAAACCCATCAAAATACCATTAAAAAACTTGGGTCTATTATTTTTTAATCGAGTAGAGTATTCCTGTTGTTTTTAAGTTAGAATTATTCTCATTTTATCTCATGGATATTCATTATGGATGATGTTTCTACTATATTAGAACCTTATGATTTGGCAGGGTTAAAGTTGTCATCTCGAATCGTGATGGCACCGTTGACTCGGAGTCGTGCCACACCCGGGAGCGACGCGCCTCAAGCCTTAAATGCCACTTATTATCAACAACGAGCAACTGCGGGTCTTATCATTTCTGAGGCAACTCAAATTTCAGCAACAGCGAAAGGGTATGCCTGGACGCCTGGTATTTATTCACCAGAACAAATTGCTGGGTGGCAATTAGTCACAGATGTGGTTCATGCCAAGCAAGGAAAAATTTTTGCTCAATTATGGCATGTGGGCCGTTTTTCACATCCTGCGCTCCAACCTAATGGACAGTTACCTGTAGCACCTTCAGAGATTGCTCCGCCTCCAGGCTCTAAAACAATCATTGAAACTGGCGAGTTTGTTGAGCTGGGGATGCCGAGGGCGTTACGTGAAGAAGAAATAAGTCACATTATTAAAGACTATCAACATGCTGCACAAGCTGCTATAGAAGCAGGATTTGATGGCGTTGAAATTCATGCTGCTAATGGGTATTTGATTCAACAATTTATGTCGGATGCTTCTAATCATCGTACGGATCGTTACGGTGGTTCAATTCGCAATCGCTTGCGATTTGCGTTAGAAGTTGTGTCGGCTGTGATCATGGCTATAGGTGCCCATCGCACAGGCATTCGTTTGTCACCAGTGAGCACAGCCAATGGTGCTGTAGATAGCGCACCATATCCTTTGTATCAGCAGTTGGTAGAAGAGTTAGATAAAGTGCAGTTGGCCTATATTCATGTGATCGAAGGTGTGACCGGCGGATCGATCGAAGTGCCTGATGGCTTTGATTTTCAGGCCCTTCGAGCAAAATTTCGTGGCGCATGGATGGTGAATAATGGCTATGATCGTCAACGAGCCATCGATGCAATCCGTAGTGGATATGCGGACTTGGTTGCTTTTGGCAAACCTTTCATTGCCAACCCTGATTTGGTTCAACGTTTGGCAGATAATGCGCCGTTGAATCAACCTGATCCGATAACCTTTTATGGCGGGGGCGCAAAAGGTTATACGGATTATCCTTGCTGGTCTTCTCTAAAAAATAAGGATATTTATGAATAAAAAAAATCCAAAATCCTCCCTGTTGTTCGTAGTTTGTTTGGTAGGAATGCAGCATGGGGTCTATGCCGAACAACCCCAAAGAGCATTTGCCTTGGAGAATCTCTCCATTGAATTATGGAATGGCCCTTATTTGGGGCTGCATTTTGCAGCGGGCTCAGGAAAAATGAAAGAAAATTCGAGTGTGAGTGCTAGAGCTATTAACTCCATTTCGGGTGGTTTTGGCAGGAACGTTACTACCACTTCTACTATTATTCGAGGCTTTTCAAGCGGTACTCTTACTGGCTCTGAGGCCGATGTGTTTATTGGATATAATGTCCATCAGCCCTATTCTCGATTGGTATGGGGTGGGCAGCTTGAAGGCACAATATTTGATGATATTTCTATCAAAACAATTGGTACCAATAATCAAAGTTCAAGAGCTATTACACAAAATTTTAATGGTAGTGGTGTCATTACGTCTACATCAACCGTAGATATGCCGCAAAGTTCGGTATCGCAAAGAAATATCAATATTGAATCAATGTTTTCCTTTCTAGGACGTGGAGGATTCTTGCTAGAGCCTCATACCTATTTTTTCGGATTGGTTGGGGGTACCGAAGCGAATATGACCATTCCCAATGGAACAGACCCAATCGGATCAAGAAGAAGCTGGTGGGTTCTAGGGTGGACTGCAGGGACAGGCGTAGAGTATAGAATTACTGAACACTGGTCTTTTTTAGGGGAGTATCGCTATACAGCGTTAAATTATACGTTACATTGGGAAAACCCTAATTCCAACACCAGGGTTGACTCCGTTCAAACGAACGTGAATACCAACAATAATTATGCGGATAGCCAAGCTTCTCTAAATCTTAATTTGGGTAAAATAGGAGTTGTTTATCGAATATAAGGATTACTAGTCGGCAAATCAATCGTTTTCTCAAACTCAGATAAACGAATACTGGTTGGTGTTAATGTGACACCAGTATGATCCATGATCGTTTTTCCAAATGTATAAATAATCCGTTCGTTGCCTTGACAAGTTTTGGCATCAATTGTGGCTTGACGTGCAACAACGGGTTCGTTTTTCTTCCAATAGGTTGTGAGTTTATCTTTCCCATGCCTAAGGGTGAGAAGATCTAGTGTTTTTTGAGGAGATAACACTAAAGACGTTGCATTGTTTCCACCAAATCCTTTAGAGTTGATAATAACGGCTTGCATCGGATTGTTGTTCATATCATAGTGATTCATCAAGATATTTAGATTTGAAGAATGTACATCCGTTGCTATATGATCAATTGTTTTAATCCCTGGGATCCAGCCATATTGCCATGCACCCATACAAGCAGTGAGTTGATCACCACCGGCGACACTAACAGAATGCCCGATATAGGATTTCATGGCAGTAACTGGCCAATGTTGAATTCCAAATGTTTTAGCTACTTCATTTAAAATATGACTTTCAGACGTACGATTTTGAGGTGTTCCTGTACCGTGTGCTTGGACATACGTATGGTGTAACCCTGATTCTCCAAGCATGGCTTTGGCTAACGCAGTTGCTTTTGCAACAGTGATGTAATTGCCTACACCCGGACTTGCAATCGATTTTTTATTCGCATCTGCATTGATGAATGTATCCGGCACTGAACCATAAATAGTAGCACCTAATTCTAGAGCCAGCTCATCATCCATCAATACAAAAAATTGTGCAGATTCAGCCAATGTAAATCCTGTATTGGTTGAAAAAGGTCGGCAGGCGCGACGATGATTCGGCGTAGGGGTTTGATCTAATTCACATAAGCTTGCATCAGTGGCTAAAGCGCCCATGACACGAAACCCTTCTACAATATCGAAAACCACAGGTGCTTCCGCATTGCCGATGATGACTACTTTGGCTTTGCCATATTGAATATCAAGACAACCCTGACGTAAATTATATAAAAAAGAAGCGCATGCGCCGACGTTATTCCCGGTACTGCCGACACTATTAATCACATAGCTATTGATAAAATCTGCAGGCATTTCTGCCAATGACAACGGCATCATTTTAGAATTGATTCGATTGCCGTACAAAGGCTGTCGCATTAAGCCGCCCAATGAATGCTCATCTACTTGAGACAATCCAGAGCCAGCATATACTGCAATATCATCGGGTTTGACGTGCTTTAAAATATCTTCCCATTCAAATCCAAGCGAATTCAGTGCATCAGAAGCACCATAGATAGACATCGCCAGTCCTCTGGGATGATGATGAGATTGATATAAAGAGGCAGGGTCAAAACCCTTAGGGATTTGACCAGCACTTGAAACTTCTGACGTTTTGGTATCAGGTATCAGGATGGAGAGAGGTGAGTCAAATTGCGCTTGAATCATAGCATCCGGTAAGTCAGTGACTTGCGCCTGATTCGAAAGAGTTTGAGACAATTTATGGTGTTTTAAAACTAAGGAAGAAGGGTGTTCACTCGGTTGTAAAATAGCTTTATGATGACATACCACATGATCTGGATCATAATTATGGATTCGTCTCACCAGGGTATTTGCTTTTATGGTTTCAATCGTTTCTTCAGATACCTGAGATTCTACAGGTAACTGCATCCGATGAGCCAAATCTTGCCATGTGGCTTCTAGTTGAGATGCGGACAAGGCATCACAAACCATACGTTTGTAGCTGTGTGAACCAGAACTTCGGCCAGCAGCATTTATTCCGCCGAATCCAACAATCACAGGTAATTTGATCATTTTGACCCGCGTGCTTCTCGTAAAAGGATGCATCCTAGTCGACAAATAAAGATCTGTCAACAGTATGCCTAAATCTTCTAAGACTAAATTTTTTTCACAAAATCGGTGAAAAATCATAAAAATCATGCACTCAAAACAAAAACATATATATGATCATAAATTGATCGTAAGATCAAAAAATAACTATACTGATCCGTTTTGGATCTGTATAATGATCGCTTTTAAAACAACAGGATCATATAATAATGCAAAACAAAGATTCGTCAGCTTCACAAACTTATATTAAAAAACAGATTATGGATGATTTAGAGAAACAGTTTTCTAAAAGACTAAAGGATAAAGAATCATTTTTATATCAAGATCCGGGTGCTAATGTTGATATGAAACGCACACCTTACAGAGACATTACATTTTATACGATTAATGATATTGATAAAATTTGTAGTGAACCTAAGATCTATGTTTTAAAATTTGTTGTGACCGCTGATTATAAATTGACATTAGCTCAATCCGGAAAACCTTCTTATACTGTGCCTGATCATTTAGAAATGACAGGAGGCAAACGTTGTATTGCAGCAGGGTATCTTTATGTAAGTCCGGATAAAAATATTACGAAAATTGTAAGTGGCTGTTTTGACTATGCAACAGATCAATCTAGTTTGATTTGGCCTTTACTTGTTTTATTCAAACATGTACCTGAAAAATTAGCTCATGGTAGGCTAGATATTTCACATAAAGTATACGATGAAGTTCGTTATTGTGATGAAACCAAATATTCAATTATATATAATGATTTGCAATTATGTTTAAATAATATCCAAAAATATTTATTGCCCGACATTTTAGAATTGATTGAAGCAAATTTGAATGCACAATCATCTTCTCTTAGACATGCAAAAGAACTCAATTTAACAATGGTAACACCATTAAATTTTGATGAATTTGATGAATTTGACAGTGATAGCGATCAAACATCTGTTGAAAGTTTACCATTGGAGAATAGTTTAGAGAGTCTTTTGAAAAAGCGTAGTTATAGTCCCATTTTTTTTACTTCAGAAGAATTTTCTTCGGCGTGTGCAACTGCGAAAGAAACACTCAAAAGAAAACTGTCTTCAATATCTGAAGAAAATTCAAAATCTCAAAAAAGCTCAGGCTTATCACTTGGGTAAACAATCAAGCGCATCTTTTAATAAAAGATGCGCTTTTTGTTGTTGAATATCCATCAATTTATGCTTCCAAAGACGTGCATTCGGTAAAGCATGCATCATGTTCATGAGCGGCTTTAATTGAATGCTCAATGGTACAGCGTGATCTTGAATCGACTCTAAATAAGCGTAATATTCTTGGGCGATAGCATGGCGCGATTTTAGGGGAGATTCGGGATATAGAGCATGGTGAATCAGTGCTATCCCATAAGGATGATCACACGCCAAACGACCTAACATTACACCATCAACCTGTTGTAAATGACTCTGAACTTCTTCTATGCTGGTGATATTGCCATTGATCACGATGGGTATATGCGGTACTTCTTCTTTGATTTGATACACATAGTCATATCGAACAGGGGGTATGGTCCTGTTTTGTTTGGGACTTAAGCCATTGAGCCATGCTTTTCGCGCATGAATGATTAATTTGTCACAGCCTGCATCTACTAATCGATGAATAAAATTTGCAAAAAAAGGATAATCATCTTGTTGATCAATGCCAATTCGAGTTTTGGCGGTTATAGGTATATCAATGGTTTGCTTTAGTCGTTGGATGATGGTGGCTACTTGATCAGGTTCTGCCATCAAACAAGCTCCAAATCGCCCTGAACGTACGCGATCACTGGGACAGCCTAAATTTAAATTAATTTCATCATAGCCCAATGCTTGCGCCTTTTGTGCAGCTGCAACTAAAGCTTCAGGATCTGCGCCGCCTAATTGCAGTGCCAAAGGGTGTTCAATGGCCGAAAAATATAAACTACGTTTGGGATTGTGGGCAATGGCTGGCGTGGTTTGCATTTCAGTATACAAAAGGGCATTAGGCGCTAATATGCGCATCATCACCCGAAAATGTGTATTGGTCCAATCAATCATGGGTGCAATGGAGAGTTTTGCTTGCAACGAAGTTGTCATAACATATTCAGGTCAAACCATGCGTGATATTATACGCTTTTTATCTTCAGGTTAAAATCTGATTGATAGTTAATCTATTATAAGACGATTCTATTCCCCTCACCCTAGCCCTCTCTCCTCAGGGGAGATGGGATAAACAAGAATGAGGCTTCTTCTCCCCAATGGGGAGAAGGTGCCCGAAGGGCGGATGAGGGGCTAGGTTAGTATGAGGTTAGTTATATGACGGACAATACCTTGTCTCTTCCACAAAACTCTGTTGAGTTGGTCAAGATGTATTTATTAGGATTACAAGACTCACTTTGCAAAGAATTCGAAACACTAGATGGTCAAGGCCAATTTTTGAGCGATCAATGGACCCGCTCAGAAGGTGGCGGCGGTGATACGCGAATTATGACGGATGGCCAGATTTTTGAAAAAGCCGGTGTTAATTTTTCGCATGTCGCCGGGGCTCATCTGCCAAAATCTGCAACTGTTGCACGGCCTGGATTAGAAGATTGTCATTTTGAAGCTTTGGGCGTCTCGGTGGTATTGCACCCTTATAATCCTTTTATACCAACTACTCATGCGAATGTGCGTTTTTTCATTGCTCAAAAACCCGGTGGTGAGGCATTATGGTGGTTTGGAGGAGGTTTTGATCTCACGCCTTATTATGGCTTTGAAGAAGACTGCTGCCATTGGCATCATACGGCAAAGGCTGCGTGTGATCCCTTTGGTTTTGAGTTATATCCACGATTTAAAGCATGGTGTGATCGTTATTTTTACATCAAACATCGTCAAGAGGCCCGGGGGATTGGGGGATTATTTTTTGACGATTTCCATGAAAAGAATTTTGAACATAGCTTTGGACTCATGCAAAGTGTTGGTGATCATTTTATCTTAGGATATGCGCCTATTGTACAAAAACGTCAAACATTGACTTATACTGAAGAACAAAAAGCATTTCAGTTGTATCGACGTGGTCGTTATGTTGAATACAATTTGGTGTACGATCGAGGTACTTTATTTGGATTGCAATCCAATGGTCGAACAGAATCGATTTTAATGTCGCTCCCTCCTGAAGTACATTGGCGCTATGATTGGTCACCGCAGCCAAATACACCTGAGCATCAGTTGTATACTGATTTTTTACCTATAAGAGAGTGGATATGAGCATGAAAGAAACTTTTATTCGTTTGGCTTTAGAGTGTAATGTCCTACAATTTGGCCAGTTTACTCTAAAATCAGGCCGGCAAAGTCCTTATTTTTTTAATGCGGGTCTGTTTTATGACGGTGCAGCTTTGCAACAAGTGGGAAAATGTTATGCTGACTTATTGTTAGAACATCATATTCCTTGCCAACAATTATTTGGTCCTGCTTACAAAGGATTACCCCTTGCCACTGCGACAGCCATTGCTTTGGCTGAACGAGGCATTCATGCGACCGTGACCTTTAATCGTAAAGAAGCCAAAGACCATGGAGAAGGAGGGGTATTGATTGGGGCTCCTTTAAAAGGAGATACGGTGGTGATTGATGATGTGATTACCGCTGGAACTGCTTTTCGTGAAGCTGAGCGGTTGATCAATAGTCAACAATGTCGTGTCAGTACGGTGGTTGTTGCATTGGATCGATGCGAGCGTGGCAGCGGTGCTCAATCGACCTTGGATGAAATCAAGGCCACAGGCGTAAATGTGTTGTCTATTATTAGTTTACATGATTTGATTGTTTATTTGGACAACCATCAAGAAACAGAGAAAGCCCAGATGCTTAGGAATTATCTAGAGTCTATGTAATTGGATATTGTTGCATCAAGGCTACAAATTTAATTAAAGACCTTAGTAGCTGTGCTCAAAGGGCACACCGTATTGGTTTCACCAAGAACTGTATAATTTGGAAGTGAAATCAATTTCATTGCAACATTCAACTCATTGGTATGCGTTATTTTATACGTCACATGTTCCAAAATGGCTTGATTAGGATAATCAGGGTGATTCATTGTCAAAGGACTGTTGGAAAACAGTAGATCATGTTTATGTAACGTCACAGTTTGAGCTTCGGTATAAACAATCTGATCAGGCATAGCAAGTTTGGGTTCACAGCCTTTGAAATTGATGAATAATTTGACGGGTAAACCATGGCTAATACTATTGTATATTTCGGTGAAAGTGGTTAATTCTCTGCCATGAGCCGGCATTAAAAACAACAAAGAACATATCATCCATAGTTTTTTCACGAGGGATCCTTGAATAATAAAAATCTTGCATAGTTCTATCATACTATAAGTGGATTCTCAACTGGCCAAAATCGCAGTTTAAAAGTAACATTCCACACGACAATTGATGTTATTTGATCTATTTGATTTATTTATGGTAAAATTGTTTGTTTATTAAAACAACTGCATATCACCAGAGGATCTTTATGAATATTAGAAAGATAGGACTTGGTATGGCATTAACCACTTTTTTAATCGGAGGGTATGCGTACGCTGATACTCAAAAAATTTCACCTACTAATGTCATTGTTCAGATACAAAATCTTGGTGTTGAAAATTGTGTATTGGTTAAAAAAAATTTAATTCATGGTGAATTACGTCGCTATAGTAATTGGCCTGGTCTTATTGTGACTGGTGATCAAAATGAATTTGTCGTGGAAAATGATGCATTAGGTGTTGCCGAATTAACCCTGGATTATAAATGTGGAGACCATAAGGTTTTTTCGCTTTATATGAATAATTTTCAGAAAAAAGGATATAGACATCGTTCTACAGATGTGAAATTTGAAGGCATAGATGTCTTTGAATCGCATACTATAACACCCGGGTGGATACGTGTTTTACATTATGTAGAACCAGGGCCAGCTGTGATTGGTGAACCGACTAAAATTTCATGGCGTATTACGCACTAATAATGTGACATTTTTATCTGTCATGCGTTGTCGGCATGACAGAATCAACACTCTGGAAGATTAACCGCCAGCCCACCTAATGATGTTTCTTTATAAATCATATTCATATCTTTACCCGTTTGTTTCATCGTTTGAATGACTTTATCTAGCGATATTTTATGTTCTCCGTCACCCATTAGGGCCAATCGGGCAGCATTAACTGCTTTGACAGCACCCATAGCATTGCGTTCTATACAGGGCATTTGTACCAAACCCATCACTGGATCACACGTCATACCTAAATGATGTTCCATTGCTATTTCTGCTGCATTTTCTATTTGTTCTAAAGTACCGCCTAACACAGCTGCCAACGCGCCTGCTGCCATTGAAGACGCAACACCGACTTCTCCTTGACATCCTACCTCGGCACCAGAAATAGAGGCATTCATTTTATACAGCATGCCAATAGCCGCTGCAGTTAAAAAATACGTATATAAATCTTGATCAGTGGTTTTATGGTGTGCATCAATAAGGTAGCGAAATACGGCAGGAATGATGCCTGCAGCACCATTGGTAGGAGCGGTCACAATTCGGCCGCCTGCGGCATTTTCCTCATTAACTGCCATAGCATACATGTTCAATCGAGTCATGATATCGGAATGCTCAAATACAGAGGAAATACCGCCTTTTTGGTGTAATTGTTCATACAGCATAGGGGCGCGTCGTCTGACTTGTAGCCCACCTGGTAGAATACCGGTATGTTTGCACCCGCTATCAATACAATGGTTCATAACGCCCGCTATCTTTTTTAAACCTTGATGGATTTCTTCCTCGGAACGCCAGGTCAGTTCATTTTTGAGCATTAATTCAGCGATGGTCATATGATGGGTATGACATACATCCAATAGTTCTTGAGCATTACGAAACGCATAAGGCACGGGATCGGCATCACATTTTGGGTGATCGTAGTCCTCTTCTGTTACAATGAAGCCACCGCCTACAGAATAATAAATTTGACTTGCAAGACATTTTTTATCCGCATCATATGCCAAAAATTGCATGCCATTGGTATGTTTGGATAATATTTTCTTTTGAAAAAAGATAAAATCACGTTGCATGTCAAATGGAATAGGTTGCTTTCCATTCAGATTTAAAATACCCGTGGTGATGATGTCTTGCTTACGGGGAATCATGGCATCTGGGTCAATATGCTCTGGATTTTTTCCTTCCAAGCCATTGAGTATGGCTGTATCTGTGGCATGCCCAACGCCTGTGAGCGCTAAAGAACCATATAATTCAATGCGTATGGTCTGTACGCGTGTTAACACATTGTTTGCCTCCAAACTATTCACAAATGCGTTGGCAGCCAACATGGGGCCTACAGTATGTGAGCTGGAGGGACCAATGCCAATTGAAAAAAGATCAAATACGCTGATGCTCATGGTGGAATCTCTAGTAGTCTTTAAAACAGTATAGATAAGAAAAAAATGAAATTACAGGGATTTTTTTAAATTGAGGATATGTTGATAGGCTTCGTCAATTCTAGAGGATTTAATATGGCCTAGTTGCACTGCGGACTCAATGATGTCGATCAATTCTTTGGGATTTTGTGCTACAACCGGTAACTGATTACCGAAAATAAATAAGTCAACCCCCGCATTGATCGCTAAAATTAATGCGTGCTTTAAACCAAAATGGTCTGCAATGGCTTTCATTTGCATATCATCAGACATGATCACCCCAGAAAAATGCAAACGCTCTCTTAATATATGCGTTAATACGTGATGCGAAAGGGTTGCAGGTAAGCCTGAGTCGTCTAAGTTGCGATTGACAATGTGAGCGGTCATGATGACGCCGCAACTCTGTTTAGAGAGTAATTTTTGATAAGGCTCTAGTTCTTGGCTTTGCCAAACATCGCTACTGTCCACAAATCCTAAATGTGAGTCTGAAGTCGAACTACCGTGTCCTGGGAAATGTTTATAGGCGCACTGTACAGACTGTGCTAGAAAATTAGAAGAATAAATATCCGCATATTTGATCACGTCAACTGGATTTGCTGAGAAACTGCGTTGTAATGCGCCGATAATTGGATTAGAAGGATTCAAATTTAAATCGAGAACGGGTGCCAAATTCAAATTAAATCCTGCTGTTTTGAGGGTCATGGCCATTGCATAGGCATGCTGATCTGCTTCCATAAGACTCATTTGTCCAATATCTTCAGCAGATAAGGTTGCTGGAAATCCATACGTTTCTTTCAAGCGCGACACCAAACCACCCTCATAATCAACAGCAATTAGCAGTGGGGTTTGTGGGCGTCGATGCTGTTCGTTGGCTTTGCGATTTACATATTGTAAATCCTGGGTCAACTTTTGAACTTGTTCAGGACTTTCAATGTTTTTGTCACATGTTTTATGTCGATGATGAACATCAAATAAAATGACGCCGCCGATGTGCTCTTCTTCAATTGCTTTTACAATAAACGCGTTTTGATCGATGGACTTGCCTTCAAAACCAATCAGCAACATTTGACCGATTTTATCGCGTAAAGTCAGTGTGTCTGCACACGTAGATTGGGTGCAGAGTATCATGCTGAGAAAAGCCACTGAAATGGTACAGCGACTTTTCTTTTGTAGTTGTTTTGCCGCATTTTTTAGGATGTTTGCTGAGCAACCCCCAAATAGAGGCAGGGTCATTCAAATTTCCTAGCTTCAGTCGTATGCCCTTCAAACGTATCAATCGCCGCTATCTTATGGCGATGTTGTTGCAGTTTTTCGATAGCAAGTTCAGCCTGATCGCGCTTATTTTTCATATTTTCTATGAGTTCAGCAGGGGCTTTATCAGTAAAATTAGTAGAATTTAATTTACTCTGAGCATATTCAATGTCTTTGTAAAGTTTGCTTAATTCCTTATCTAATCTAGCTAACTCAATGTCTTTATTGATCAAACCAGCCATTGGAATCAAAATTTCCATACCACCGACCAATGTTGAGGCATACACCGCATGTTCATCATATTCATGATTCATTTGAATTTGACTGAGTCTACCCAACGTCTGTAATGTTTTTTGATGCGTGTGAACTTTTTCTTCAAGTTCCGGTGTGACATGCCGGAGCATTATGGGTATCTGTTTGGCAGGACTGATGCCTATTTCTGAGCGAAGTGTACGAATGGCTTGAATCACTGCTTTGATCCATTCAAATTCTTCTTCTGCAGAAGGATGAATACGTTGTTCATCCACTTTTGGATACGCACACAACATGATGGTTTCAGAATCATCGGAGCTGAGTTTGGTGAGTCTTTGCCATAATGCTTCTGTAATAAAAGGCATAATAGGATGCAGCAGCTTTAAAATCTGGGTCAAAACATGAATCAGCGTGCGACGTGTTCCTCGTTTGAGTGGGGCCCGAGCTTCATCATCAAATAAAACAACTTTTGACAATTCTAAATACCAATCACAATATTCGTGCCATACAAATTCATATAATTGATGTGCTAATAAATCAAACCGATAATTTGCCAAATGCTCGTGACATTTACCAATAGTTTTTTGTAATAAGGATGAAATCCATTCATCCGCTGGGCTGTACTGAAAAGCACCGTCATCAAAATCGCCGCTGTCATCTGTGGTGCTTATTAAGACAAAACGCGCAGCATTCCATAGTTTGTTACAAAAATTACGATATCCATCTACACGATTCAAGTCAAATCGAACTTGGCGACTGTTGGAAGCCAAGGAACAAAAAGTAAAGCGCAGTGCGTCAGCCCCATAGGCAGGAATACCAGTCGGAAAAGCTTTTTTGGTTTGCTTGGTGATACGATCTTTGACAGAATTGATCATCAAATTGGCGGTTCTTTTTTCCAAGAGTGACTGTAGCTCTATACCATCGATGATATCGATAGGATCCAAAACATTACCTTTAGATTTGGACATTTTTTTTCCTTCACTGTCACAAATCAGGCCGGTGATCACAATTTCTTTGAACGGGCTTTTGCCTGTAAATTTGAGTCCCATCATGATCATGCGTGCTACCCAGAAAAAAATGATGTCAAATCCAGTGAAAAGGACATTCGTTGGGTAAAATTGTTCCAAATCAGGTTTTTTTTCAGGCCAACCTAATGAAGAAAATGGCCATAAAGCAGATGAAAACCAGGTGTCTAACACGTCTTCGTCTTGAATTAAGGCCAAATTCGGATCGAGTTTATATTTGAAACGCACATCGTTTTCAGTATAGCCTACATATACATGACCCTGGGTGTCATACCATGCTGGAATACGATGACCCCACCATAATTGACGGCTGATGCACCAGTCTTCAATATTTTCCATCCACTGAAAATAGGTTTTACTCCAGTTCTCAGGTACAAAGCTGATGTCTCCTTTACGAACCGCATCTATAGCAGGCTTGGCCAAAGGTTTGGTTTTAACATACCATTGATCCGTGAGCAAAGGCTCAATGATGACACCGGATTTTTCTCCTCGTGGAATTTTCAATTGATGTGGTTCAATGGTGACCAAAAGATTTAACTCTTTTAAGTCTTGAATGATTTGTTCTCGAGCAATAAATCGATCCATCGCTTGATATTTTACGGGGGCATTTTTATTAATAACGGCGCGTTTGGTGAAAATGTTGATCAAGGGTAAATTGTGTCGTTTGCCCATGTCATAATCATTAAAATCATGTGCTGGCGTAATCTTAACACAACCAGAACCAAATTCTTGATCCACATAGTCATCGGCAATGATAGGAATGGTGCGATCACACAAAGGTAACTGAACATGTTGACCAATAAGATGTTTATAGCGCTCGTCATTGGGATTTACTGCAACTGCCGCATCCCCAAGCAGCGTTTCTGGTCGAGTGGTGGCAACAATAATAGATTCATCGGAATCTACCAAGGGATAACGAATATGCCAAAGAGATCCTGCTTCTTCCTCTGCAATGACTTCTAGATCTGATATAGCTGTACCTAATTTTGGATCCCAATTCACCAAACGGGTACCGCGATAAATTAAGCCTTCTTCATATAATTGAATAAATACTTTGTGGACAGCAGTTGATAACCCTTTGTCTAAAGTAAAACGTTCACGAGACCAGTCTGCCGAGGAACCGATACGACGCATTTGAGATGTGATTTGTCCACCTGATTCAGTCTTCCATTGCCACACTCGATCTAAAAATTCATCGCGTGACATGTCTTTACGTGACAAGCCTTGTTTGTCTAATTGGCTTTCTACGACTAATTGTGTGGCAATCCCTGCGTGATCTGTACCGGGCTGCCATAAGGTACGTCGACCCATCATACGTTGATATCGAATCATCGTATCAATCAACGTATGTTGAAACCCATGACCCATATGCAAACTACCTGTCACATTGGGCGGGGGTAACATAATGCAATAAGGCTTTCCGTCACCATGTGGCTCAAAATAACGATGAGCTTCCCAAAGTTTATAACAGGTTTGTTCGATATCATTTGGCGAATAGGTTTTTTCCACAATGAACTCTAAGTATTTCGATTTGTGGCGCATTATAGCATTAGCGATTTGAGATCAAAACCTCGAATGTGCGTTCAGTGTGATGTGGGCACGGTTTCATTTGCATCAAAATCGTCATGACGATGATCTGCGGCCAAATAAGTGTAAATAGTAGGCACCACAAACAAGGTGAAGCCAGTACCTACTAATAATCCACACGAAATAACCAAACCAATATCAAAACGACTCACAGCACCTGCTCCAGAAGCAATCAACAAGGGCAATACACCAAATACCATGGCCGCAGTGGTCATTAAAATAGGTCGTAGTCGTGTTGCTGCAGCTTCTTCTACTGCTGCACGTCGATCTAATTTTTGTGAGCGTTGTAAATGGTTGGCAAAATCTACAATTAAGATACCATGTTTACTGATAAGTCCAATTAAAGTAATCAACCCGACTTGAGTATAGATATTAATACTCGCTGCCCCTAGATTTAGCGGAATGAGTGCGCCACAAATGGACATGGGAACGGCGACTAAAATAATCAAAGGATCGCGATAGCTTTCATATTGCGCAGCGAGCACTAAAAATATGATGATAATAGCCAGAAAAAAGGCCACGATCAAATTCGAGTTTTCTTGCATATATTGCCTAGATTGACCAGCATAATCTACAGAAAATCCTTTGGGTAAAACAGTTGTTGCAGCTTGTTGTAAAAATTCGAGACCTTCACCGAGCGTTGAGTTGGGTTTAACGACGGCTTGAATGGTGGCTGAATTTAATTGTTGAAAATGTGTGTTGGCATTAGGTTGCACATTTTTAGTGAGATGAGTGAATGTGGACAAAGGTACCATACTGCCTGATGCAGTTCTAATGTAGACTTTGCTGAGTTGTTCTGGGTTCAATCGAAAACGTCGGTCAAGTTGAGGAATGACTTTATAACTGCGCCCCATCAGATCGAAATAGTTGACATAGCCTCCAGACAAAGCGCTGTTCAAACTACCACCAATGGTTCGCATATCTAGGCCTAAATCAGAAGCTTTAGAGCGATTAATCTCCATCACGATTTCAGGGTGATTGATTTTAAGCGTGTTATCTAAAAAAATGAATAAACCACTTTGTTGGGCTTTGTCTATTAATTTATTGGAAATGTCTAATAAACTATTGTAATCAGCGGTTGATTTGATAACAAACTGAATAGGCGGACCTGAACCGCCTCCCGGCAAAGCAGGTGGCGTGACAGCAAAAGATTTGAGCCCAGGAATGGCATTCAATTTGGTTTGCAGAGGTTTTTTCATGCTAAATTGTGTTTTAGCACGCTCATCCCATGGTTTTAATACAAGGCCTGAATTCGTTGATTTGGCATTGATAATAAAAAAATGATCGGCTTCTGGAAAACTACGATAAATATCTTCAAAGGATTTGGTGAATGTTTCAATGTAGTTAATGGTGGCGTATTCTGGGGCTGTAGACATTACAAAAAAGAATCCAGCATCTTCCTCAGGCGCTGTTTCTTTAGGCGTATGTGTATACAAATAAGGTAGCATTACGAGCACAACACCAGATAAAACCAAGATAATACCGCGTGTGTCTAAGAGACTATGTAGCATCGTTTTATAGCGTTGCTTCAAGCGATTAAAAAAAGAATCGATGTAGGTTGCAAAACGCCCAGAGCTGATGTCTTTGGTGAGTAATTTTGAGCACATCATTGGTGATAACGTTAAGGCAATGACGCCGGAAATGATCACTGAACTTGCTAGGGTGAAAGCGAACTCTTTAAACAAAGCACCGGTCAAGCCACCCATGAAACCAATGGGGGCATAGACTGCCGCTAATGTGATGGTCATAGCAATGATTGGCGTTCCAATTTCACGTGCACCGCGCAGCGCGGATTGAAAGGGTGTTTGCCCCTCTTCAATATGGCGATGGATATTTTCCACAACAACAATAGCGTCATCCACCACCAGGCCTATGGCAAGGACGAAAGCCAACAGAGTGAGTAAGTTTAATGAATATCCAAGTAATAAAATAAAGCTACATACGCCAATGAGAGATAATGGAATCGTCACCAGGGGTATCAAAACAGAACGCATTGATCCTAAAAACAAGTAAATCACAGCAATCACAATCACTGCTGCTTCTATGATGGTTTGAATCACTTCATGGATTGAAGCTCGAATGTAATTTGTAGCATCGTACACAATAGTGCCAGATAGCGTAGGTGGAAATTGTTGTTGTACGATGGGAAATACTTTGCGTGCATCACGAATCACAGTCAAAGGATTAGCGGTTGGAGTAGGGGTGATGGCTAAAAATACAGCTTTTTTACCATCAAACCGTACCGAGGTGTCGTATTTTTCTGAACCCAATTCAACTTTACCCACATCGGATAATCGAATAATAGCATGCTCACTGCTTCTGACTATCAAACGACTAAACTCTTTAACGGTGGTTAAATTTGTTTTGGCATGCATACTGATGGCTACGTATTCACCTTTGGTACTACCAGCTGCGGATAAATAATTATTATTATCTAATACTTTAAAGACATCAGCAGGTGCAACATGCAAAGCTGCCATTTTAATAGGGTCAAGAAAAATGCGCATGGAATAGGTTTGACCGCCTAAAATATCGACCTGGGCTACGCCATCTACAGTTTGTAACTGGGGTTGAACCACTCGAACGGCGTAATCTGTGATTTGTTGTGGTGTCATATCACGACTGTCTAAACTAATGTACATCAAAGGTGTAGACGCATCCGATTTTTTCACAATGACCGGTTGGTCTGCTTCAGGAGGCAACTCATTCAACGTTTGCTGTACTTTGCTCATAATATCTGTGAAAGCAATTTGCGGATCATAATTTAATTTGATGTTACAAGTGATGACGCTAGCGCTTTCAATACTTGAAGAGGTCATATAATCAATCCCTTCCGCTGACGCAATAGCCGCTTCCAAAGGCGTGGTGATGAATCCAGAAATAGTGTTTGAATTGGCGCCAGGATAGGTTGTGGTAACAGTAATAACTGTATTATCCATACGTGGAAATTGACGGATAGGCAGTTTGAGCAAGGAGTTTAAGCCAAAAAATAAAATCAATAAGCTGACAACGGAGGCCATAACAGGACGGCGAATAAATACATCTGTAAAACTCATACGCTATTCACCCAAAAGTTCGATATTGTCATGATCTGTTAATTGAATACTGTTATTGATGGTAACTTGGGTGCCATTTTGCAATTTCAAATCCCCTGCGGCCACCACCAATTGATTCGCCTTTATGCCTGATTTGATCACGGTATAATTGCCTCGTGTCTCGCCCGTAGTGACAAACACTTGCTTAACCGTAAATACGTTTTTTCCGGATTTATCGGTTTGTTTTTCAACGACAAACACAGAGTCACCATACATCGTATAAGAAATTGAAGTAGTGGGTAAGACAATCACATCGGGGATAGTAGGTTGCTCAACTTCAATGGATGCAAACATGCCAGGAATGAAATTAAATTGTTTGATGTCATTGGTTTCATTTTGTGTGGTATCACAAATAGCGAGATATTTGCCCGTAGGCAATTTTTTACTTGTAAGCAAATCGGATGTGTGAAATTCGTCTGGATTGATGGAGGGACAGTTTGCGGTGACCGCTTGAATTTGAATATTATGCGTGTTTTCATCAATTTTAGAGTTAATCGCAGTAATCTTACCCTTAAAAATAGTGTTTGGATTTTGTTCGACTGTAAATTCAATGTTTTGATTTACCTTAATCATATCAATATATTGTTCTGGTATATAAAAATGCAGATAAATTGGATCTAACGATTGCAAAGAAACAATAGTGGTCTGTCCGGGACGAATATACTCTCCAAGATTGATTTGTCGAATGCCCAACATCCCAGAAAATGGGGCTTTGATATGCTTTAAGTCAATAGATGCCTGGGTTTTTTCTAAGTTGGCAGTGGCTTCTAGCATGCGTGCTTTGGCTTCATCTAAGCTGGAAACTGCAGTCGCGTTTCGTTTTAATAAATCTGTTTGACGAGAAAAATTGGTTTGTTGAAGGGTTAAGTCAGCTTGATTAAATTTGAGGGTTGCTTGTTCAACCGAGTCTTCTATATCAATTAATGGGCTATCTTTTTCCACATGTTGGCCAGATTCAAAATGAATGGCGCTGACTTTCCCCGCCGATTGGGCACTGATATCAACGCCATTTATGGCAACAAAATTACCCACGCTAGATATGAAAGGATGCCAATTTTCTTTTTTTGCCACTACCGTTGAGACAGTAACAGCAGGGGGTTGGTAATGGTTAAGATAGTAGGTCATTAAGCCTTGTTTGATAAGATTAAATCCAATCAATCCTCCAAATACGATAAGCAAGGAAATGATCATAGTGGTCATACGTTTGGTCATGAGATACATCATACTTATTTTTATTAACACAATGGATATCATAAAATGGAAGAATAGTCATGAATTTTTATACAGATATTGATTTTATTTAAGCGATTCTCCTCATGCATAGCAGAATTTTTTGCAAAAAATTCGACACAGCATTATCAGTTATTGACCTATTAGATGAGCAAGACTAGAATCAAAGCCTTGAAAAGGGGTGTGCATGATAAAAGATACGACAACCATCGCAGAGTTTGATACAGAATTGTGGCAAGCTATGACGGGTGAAGCCCGTCGACAAGAAGATCATATTGAATTGATTGCTTCAGAAAATTACGTGAGTCGCGCTGTTTTGGAAGCTCAAGGGTCTATTTTAACCAATAAATATGCAGAAGGTTACCCGGGTAAGCGTTATTATGGGGGCTGCGAATTTGTAGATATCGCTGAGCAATTGGCTATTTCGCGGGCAAAGCAGTTGTTTGGGGCAGACTATGTTAATGTACAGCCACATTCTGGGTCTCAAGCCAACTCAGCAGCGATGATGGCGATGCTAAATCCTGGTGATTTGGTTTTAGGGATGGCATTGTCTCATGGCGGTCATCTCACGCATGGTGCTTCTGTCAATTTTTCTGGGCAATTGTATCGCAGTATCGCCTACGGACTTAATGAACAGACTGGTTTGATTGATTATGATGCTATGGAATCACTGGCGCTGACGCATCGTCCAAAATTAATTATTGCTGGGTTTTCAGCATACTCTCAAGAAGTAGATTGGGCGAGATTTCGAGCCGTTGCTGATAAAATTGGGGCCTATTTTATGGCAGATATCGCGCATGTTGCGGGATTAATTGCTGTTGGCCTATACCCTTCACCCATGCCTTATGCTGATGTTGTGACCACAACAACCCACAAAACCTTACGCGGTCCTCGTGGTGGGATGATTTTGGCCAAAAGCAATCCTGAGTTGGAAAAAAAACTAAACAGCGCCGTTTTTCCCGGTAGCCAAGGTGGGCCATTGATGCATGTGATTGCTGCAAAAGCAGTGGCATTTTTAGAGGCGTTACAACCTGGGTTTAAAGGATACCAAAAACAAATTTTAACCAATGCACAAACCATGGCGCAGGTTCTTATTGAACGTGATTATCGAATCGTATCAGGCGGTACAGTAAACCATTTGATGTTAGTGGATATGATTGATAAGGACATCACAGGCAAAGATGCCGATGCTGCACTCGGGCGGGCGCATATCACTGTGAATAAAAATTCAGTGCCGAATGATCCTCGTTCTCCCTTTGTGACCAGTGGGTTACGCCTGGGAACACCTGCGGTAACCACAAGAGGTTTTAAGGAAAAAGAAATCTCTTTGTTGAGTCATTGGATAGCCGACATCTTAGATCATATGGGCGATGAAGACGTCATCACACACGTCAAATCTCAAGTATTGCAACTTTGTCGTGAGTTTCCCGTTTATCAGGTGTTTGTTTAATTATGTATTGCCCATTTTGCCATGCCATTGATACCAAAGTGATAGATTCTAGGTTGGTTGCAGAAGGTGCGCAAGTCCGACGGCGTAGGCAATGTATCGTATGTCAAGAAAGATTTACGACCTTTGAAACAGCAGAACTGATCATGCCGTTGATCATCAAGCGAGATGGACGTCGTGAATTGTTTCAGTTGGATAATTTACGTGCTGGTATGTTACGTGCATTAGAAAAGCGTCCAGTGGGCGCTGATGCCTTAGAAGATGCTTTGGCTCTCATTTTGCAAAAAATCAGGCAAACAGGAGAGCGAGAAATTGATTCTCGGCAGGTTGGTGAATGGGTAATGGAACAATTATATCGATTGGATCATATTGCGTATGTGCGTTTTGCTTCTGTTTATAAACGCTTTCAAGATGTGAGTGAGTTTCGTCGTGCAATTGACCAAATGAAGGATGGCGAGTAGAATAGCCCCTTTTGTCTTGCAGCTGCGCAAGCAGCAAATGAGTGTATATTGTGAATAATAATCAATCCATTAGTGGCAAACGTCGTGCCAGAAAACTTGCATTACAATCTTTGTATCAATGGTTGATGTCCGGTGCAGCTTTATCCGAAATTGAAGCTCAGTTTCACGCTGCTAATAATATGGACAAAGTGGATGTGGCCTATTATAAAAAACTATTACACGGGGTTCCTACTCATTTAGCAGCGCTTGAAGCCGCATTGACGCCGTTTTTAGATCGCCCCATCGAGAGTTTAAATCCCATTGAGTTGTGCATTTTACGTTTATGTGCTTTTGAATTGTTTCATTGTATCGAAATTCCTTATCGCGTTATTCTGGATGAATCGGTGTCCCTGGCCAAAGCATTTGGGTCGCAAGATGGCCACCGCTATGTGAATGGCGTATTGCATAATTTGGCACAAACAGTACGGATCATTGAAATTAAAGCAATGAAAAACGATGCATCATGATAGACTGACTTTCTTTCTGTAAAAGGAATGTTACGAGTCTTGACTACCCTTAGGTCGTATTACATTTGTTCAGCCGGAGGATAAGCACATGAATCAAAATCATAAAGAACTAATAAGCATGAGTTTGAGTGTATTCATTGTCTTTTTTTCTTTGTACATCATCCATCGATTTATCCCTTCGTTGGTATGGGCTACTATCGTTGTTATCACCACTTATCCTCTCTACTTACGTTGGAAAAAACTATTAAAATCACGTGATAATTTGGCTGCTTTTTTATTCACTTCATTTTTAGCGTTATTATTATTGCTTCCTTTAAGTTGGTTATTGTCTGTTTTGGTGAAAGAGTTTCAGTTATTTCTCACCTACGTCAAACAAATCAATCGATTGGGTGGTGAAGCACCGAGCTTTTTCCAAGAGCTTCCGATGATTGGCGATAATATGGTCGCTTATTGGGATGAGCATATTGGCCAACCAGGCAACGTCAAATCCTTTTTGTCAAATCTTCATATTTCACTCACGCCGACCAGTTACTATATCAAAGAAGTCGGCGGTTCTGTGTTTCATCGCGGGGTACAAGTAGGCTTTACGTTACTCAGTATGTTTTTCTTGTATCGTGACGGACATATTTTGGATAAGCAATTAAATCATGTGGGTCACGCTCTTTTAGGAGAGCGTTGGTATCGCTTTTCAAGTAAATTACCGGCCGCATTGCGGGCGACGGTAAATGGTACGATTGTGGTAGGGGTAGGGGTTGGTATTTTGATGGGTATTTGTTACGGGCTCATTGGAGTGCCAGCGCCAACACTCCTTGGCATTTTTACCGCATTTGCTGCCATGATACCTTTTGTGGTTCCTCTTGTTTTTGGAATTGTTGCCCTTATATTATTACATCATGGCGCGATGATTTCGGCAGTGATTGTGATTATTTGGGGAACTGTGGTCATGTTTGTTGCGGATCACTTTATTAAACCACTGTTGATAGGCGGTGCAACCCAACTGCCTTTTTTGGCAGTATTATTTGGAATATTAGGTGGTCTTGAAACCATGGGCATACTTGGTTTATTTGTCGGCCCTATGGTCATGGTGTTATTTGTGACCTTATGGAACGAAGCACAGACTCCTGTTAAATAAGCGAGGATTATTTTGGAACAATTTCGTGGAACAACCATCCTTTCAGTGAGAAGAGGATCAAAAGTCGTGATTGGTGGTGATGGTCAAGCGACACATGGACATACCGTCATGAAATCTAATGTCCGTAAAGTCAGACGTTTGTATCAAGATAAAGTGATAGCGGGTTTTGCGGGTGGTACTGCCGATGCGTTTACTTTATTTGAACGTTTTGAGTCTAAATTAGAAATGCATCAGGGGCATTTGGTTCGTGCCGCAGTAGAATTAGCCAAAGATTGGCGCACAGATCGCATGTTGCGGCGATTAGAAGCATTGCTCGCTGTTGCTGATTCTAAGTCGTCTTTAATTATTTCTGGAAATGGTGATGTGATTGAACCAGAATATGGTTTGATGGCGATTGGCTCAGGCGGACCTTATGCACAAGCTGCCGCACGCGCTTTATTAGATAATACTGATCTTAGTGCGGAAGAGATTGTGAGAAAAAGCTTAAACATTGCTGGCGATATTTGTATCTATACAAATAAAAATTTAACTCTTGAAGAATTGGATAATAGCTGTGAATAAATCAAAATCTATGATGACGCCTCGTGAAATTGTTGAGGAATTAGATAGACATATTATTGGCCAAGATAGTGCAAAACGCGCAGTTGCCATTGCTTTGCGTAATCGCTGGCGGCGCATGCAAATTGATGATGAAGCGTTGCGTGAAGAAATCATGCCTAAAAACATCTTGATGATAGGGCCCACTGGTGTTGGAAAGACCGAAATTGCACGCCGTTTGGCCAAACTAGTGGACGCGCCTTTTATCAAAGTTGAAGCCACTAAATTTACTGAAATTGGTTATGTGGGACGCGATGTGGATTCCATTATCCGTGATTTAGCAGATATAGCCATTAAGCAAGAACGCGAAATGGCGATGAAAAAGGTACAACATCCTTCAGAAGATGCTGCAGAAGAACGTATTTTGGATATTCTTTTACCTCCAGTACGTGGCACAGTAACCGCTGATGAAAAAGACACTTCGACTCGTCAATTATTCCGAAAACAATTGCGCGAAGGCCAATTAGATGATCAAGAGATCGAAATAGATGTGGCAGTGACACCTATGGGCGTAGAAATTATGGCGCCACCTGGTATGGAAGATCTCACCAGTCAATTGCAATCTATGTTTCAACAAGTGGGTACAGGCCGAACAAAAGCTCGAAAAATGACTATCAAAAAAGCTTTGAAGCAATTAGCTGAAGAAGAAGCTTTGAAATTAGTGAATGAAGAGGATATTAAAGTACGTGCTATAGAAAATATTGAACAAAACGGCATTGTTTTCATTGATGAAATTGATAAAGTAGCCAAACGTTCTGAGCAAGGGGGAGATGTTTCTCGTGAAGGGGTTCAGCGCGATTTGTTACCTTTGGTAGAAGGTTGTACCGTATCGACAAAATACGGCATGATTAAAACGGATCATATTTTATTTATTGCTTCTGGTGCGTTTCATGTGGCTAAGCCGTCTGATTTGGTGGCCGAATTGCAAGGTCGTTTGCCCATCCGAGTGGAATTATCTGCATTGACTACAGAAGACTTTATTAAAATTTTAACAGATCCATTTGCCTCACTTACTGAGCAATACATTGCATTGATGGCTACTGAAGGTGTGTTATTAAATTACACCGAAAGTGGTATTCATCGCATTGCTGAAGTTGCTTGGCAGGTGAATGAGCGTACTGAAAATATTGGTGCACGTCGTTTATATACTGTGATGGAACGTTTATTAGAAGTCATCTCATTTGAAGCAACCGATCGTTCAGGTGAAACCTTGTCTATTGATAAAGATTACGTGAATTTACATTTAGGTAAATTGGTTGGTAATGAAGACTTGGCTCGGTACATATTATAATTTTTCTGATAGACCTAAGGTAATCCTTAGGTCATTAAGGAAACTTACAGTGGCATTTTTGATAAAGTAGTCCATACTTAAATTCGTAAATGCTAGGTAAGATTTACTCGCTCAGTAGTAAATATTATGCAATCGTACTTATAACCAGGAGATATCATGAAAGATAACCAACGTAATAATGGCGATAAACAGCATCAAAATAATCCTTCTAGACCTAACCAACAACATAACGATCAAAAAAATCGTCCATCTGAAGGCGGCAATCAAGGTCGTTTCGCTGCGCCACGTGAAGAAGGTTCACAAGATCGTGAAATCCGTACTCCTGGCCAAGGTGGACAAGCTCGTCAACCAGGTCAAAACCAAGGTCAACGCACTCCAGACAACCGAAATGGTAACAACACTGGCCGTGAACAACGTAGATAATGTCTTTTTTTTGAAACAGGGTGGGGATATAACCACCTTGTTTCAAATTATCCCCCCACTCATCATAACTTGCACAACCAAGAAGAGCGACATCATGCTGCTCAAACTAATGATTTATCATCAAATGAATTTATCGAACTACCAATTAAAAAAATGAGATTTATTTATGGGTCTTTTAAGAATACCCGAGAAATTATTTCAGGTAAGTACATCTGCAACATTCACTATATTTTCGAAACCTGAGCATTCAAATTCTGAGTTAGAAACAAAGTTATCTAGGATAACTGATCTTTCAGATATTAGTCATTTAGAGGAATTAGTTCAAGAATTTAATAATAGTTTTACTCCTTGCCGAATTGAGTATTCATTAGAAAATACAACAATCGCACCGGGCGAGTCTAACACAACAGGGCACAGGCAAGCTGAAGCAATGGGTAAACTGGCAGATGAATTTAATATGTCTGAAAAATTTGACGCAGCGTGTATAGCTGTTGATGAGACGAATGATCAAGAGCACTTTTACGTATTTCAAGAACAGCTGATAAAAGCGTTTAGTGAGCGCTGGGCCATAGACCACGAACAAACACATGTAGAAAAAATGCACGAACTTGGATTCTTTGATGCTTTAGAGTCACAAGATCTAGAACGTATGGTTGCAATTATGAGTGATGTGCAAAAACCTATGTGGTTAGCTTTTTGGAATAGAATTAATGAATTAATGGGAAATGAAATGGATCATGCTACGATTATAAAGTTGGTGGAGCAAATGACAGAAGCTGGTAAAAATTCTGTCAAAGAATCGCTGGAAGTCTTTTTGTCTACGAATACTATTGCGGTTAGGGTGTAAATTTCTGTGATATTAACGCTTTAGCCGAATTTTGTTATTAAGTCATTGTAAGTATTCATTGATACACAAGTATGATTGCAGAAAACTAAAGGTGAATACTTGCATAATGATCATTCGAGAAGGTGTAAACATCATCCTGCAGCTGGGCTACAGGATGACAGTAGTTTTGTTTTAATCTTCTCTACGACAGGACATCCCACAAGTAGCACCCACACAAGTTGCCAGCGCACCTATAAAAAATAATCCAAATATCAAAAAAGCACCTGTTGCTAAACTATCTTTGGATAACGTGATTTGCTTAGCGGTGTTTGATTGATGTGGTTCACTTTCTTTGACGGTCACTGTTTCACTGCCAGGGTAATGGCTATCGTGGTACATTTTATAGGAGGTATTGCCGATGTCATGTGAATAAACCGCGGTATAATTGCTGATATGACCAATGACTGCAGCACTCATCAAGATAGCTACTGTCCAGGTGGCAAATCCATACAATATACCAAGATTTTTTCTTGGAGCAAAATGACGTCCCAAATAGCCGGCGGCGTAACCAGCGACTAGCATGGAAATGATGACTACGATAAATATACTAATGGCACCCCCTATTGCGAATCCTAGCGCTCCATTTTTATCCATGGTAAAGGCGGTTAATCCAATTGCAATCCCGAACAAATTAAACAAAAAACTTAATCCGACTGCGACCAGAGCTCCAACAAAAATAGCGCTCCAACAAATACGTTTAAAAGGGTAAGCTGTGTGAGGATGGATAGGTATATCTTTTGCCATAATAGTTCTCCTTAAAAGATGTTCCATTCATTTCAAAAGTTTTAAGCGTGTGAAATTAACCAAATGATAACTAAAACCGTCAATGGAACTCCCAATAGCCAAGCTAGTAAATATCTGAACATTAGCATCTCCTTGGTGGTTTGACATCTTCCTTAACAACTCACCAAATGCAGTCATTTGAAAATTTATACTGCGTTTGGTGCGCTCATGAAACTATGGTGCATTTCATCTTAATCATACAGGTTTGATCTTAGCAACAGAATGGGGGCAAGGACTAGTTAATGTCTACCTGGATTGCTAAATATGAAATCATGTACTATATTTTTGAAGTATGTTTTAAAAAGAGTCTTAATTGTAAATTTTGTTAAAACTGACTACTAAAGGAGAATCCAAATGGCTACTGCCGCTAGATCTACCAAACATAGTAACACTACTGTTCATCACACTCGACAAGCGCAAGCTCATATTAATGCAGCTGCGAATGATTTATTGGGTGAAGGTAAAAAATTAGCAAATGAAATTTATAAAGATGGTCTGCATAAAATGGATGCTGCTGAAGATACTGTGCTTGAATACTCTGATATGCTTTTGAAAAAAGTAAAAGCCAATCCATTAGCTTCTGTATTAATTGCAGGTGGTATTGGATTTATACTGTCTGCTTTAGTTAGAAAATAATGAAGTTTTTAGAAGAAATAGAAGACCTCGTTTCTAATAAACTAGAAATTATGAAGACTATCATTTCTATTGTTAAATTAGAGACGAGGCTTGCTGGCCTGAGTGTTTACCCGTTGATACTGAATATTTGCGCATTGTTTCTCGTATCTACGGGTATCTGGCTGACAACCATGGTGCTCATTGGGCACTGTATTTCTCTTTGGTCCGGACATATTTCAATTGGTATTACTAGTGTTCTTGGCCTCAACGTGTTGATGTTATTATGGTTGCTTAGATATTTGTCATTTAATTTAAAAAACATGGGGTTTGAGAAAACCAGAGCTTATTTACTAAAAATGAGAGTACCCGATCATGCAGAACTCCCGCCAGCGAGTGATCGCAAGCCTAAACGTTCTAGAAAGAAAATTGCACTTCCAGAAAATGAGTGATTATAAACATAAATGGTATCTGAATCGTGAAATCAATAGTCACAAAACATTGATTCTTACGCTTATACTTCCTGCCTTTCTTTGGGGTTGGCAGATGGGAAAAGCCAAAGGCGGACGCTTTGGCAATATTGTATTACAAGTGCTAAGAGTGACGATGTTTAGTGCTTTTACACGAACTAAAAAGCACTTGGGCATTTTTTGATGCTCTATCGCTCTACTTCAATCCCTGCATAATGTGAACATGCTTCACACGATTCATCTTTAGCATGCCTACCGTGAGCGAGCGCCAAATAAGCACTTGCTTGACCTTTTTCATGTTCACCAGCTTCATGATGTTTTGCAGCTTCACTATGATGTTCAGCGGCTTTTTTATGATGCTCTGCTGCTTTCAAATGGTGTTTATGTAGTTTTTTCTTGTCTATTTTTTTATGACTCATTTTATGCTCCCTGCAATACAAATGATGTGTAAGAATATTATCGTAATGCAATTCAACGCTATTGACTACCTGATCTTAAAAATAATTCATTGATTTATCTGAACATAATCACAAGTGATTTTGGTGCAATCACGACAATTGCTGGATGCAAAGGAAAATGCATCAGAAATAGCGGTGGTGGTATGTTTCATTCTTTCATCTGCTTCTTTATCAGCCGAGGTTGTGCCGGTACTGGCATTTGTGGTGCAAATCCAATTACCTTCTAATATTGTTTTGGTTTGAGAAAAGGTCATTGAGGGATGCATCATAGTGATGCAGATTAAAACAATTGAACAATATTTCATTTTTATTCCTCGAGAGTTATTGTCTATACTAAAATCAACGTATTTTAAAGTTTTTTCTATTCATATTTTCCTTGAAATAGTATGATGTTTTTTGTTTTTAAGATTAATGTCGTATCTCTCAAGGTTAACCCTAGTTACTATAAAAAAGTTTACTGTTAACATGTCTAAATCAACATTTAGTAAAGAATAATTGAGGTGCCCATGGATGGCAGTAGTGTAAAATCAGAACACATTTGTCAATGTGGAAAAATTGGCACTTTATTGCATGAGTTAACGCAATCAATACAAGTCATTCATGCCTATGCATGGGGATGTCAGAACCAACTACAAAACGATGAGCTAGTGATGCAGGAGTTTCGAAGCATATTACAAATCATTTGTGAGCATAGCCATCTCATGGGGAATAAAATACATTCTTTTTCTGATTCTAATTTAACTAGTAGACCTATATGAAAACAAATGATTACGCTATATATATCATCGATGATGATCCTGAAGTTTGCGCCTCATTAGAATGGTTATTTAAATCTGTATCTTTGCCGGTAAAAACATATCTAGACGCACAATCGTTTTTACAAGATTACACAACAGATAAGATAGGATGTCTTATTGTAGACGTACGCATGCCTGCTATGAGTGGTCTTGAATTATTAGAGCATCTTAAGTCCCAACGTAGTCATTTGGCGATAGTGGTGATCACAGGATATGGAGATATCGCCATGGCCGTTCGTGCCATGAAATCTGGCGCATGTGATTTTATTTTAAAACCCATTAATGAACAATATTTGTTAGAAGTTGTTCAAAAGCATTTGAATAAATCTGAAGACAAATCAAATATTGAGTACACTAGAGAGCGGATTAGTCGTTTATCAGAAAGAGAACGCCAAATTATGGATTTGATTTTAGATGGAAGACTGAACAAACAAATCGCCTATGATTTAGATATTTCTATTTCCACTGTGGAAGCTCATAGAGCAAATATTATGCAAAAAATGCAGGCAAAGAATTTGGCGCATTTAATTAGAGTATATCTGCAGGCCCAATATCAAGAATTATCATAGACATAAGGCCTTAATGCATGGACGTATTAGACATATCTATAAAACCTAAAATAACCTCAGAGTATTTTGATGTATCTGAATTGGCTTCTAGGGTTTTAGACTTAGAAAAGGAATTAGAAAGAGTTGTCTATTTATACCAGGCGACCAGTGATGCCATTGCAGTTATAGATGAAGACCTGTGTATTAGAACGATTAATCGAGCTTTTAATGAGTTTGTGTTGAATGTTTATCATCATCAGGTAGAGCTAGAAATGAGTCTGGGGGATATTCTTTTAGAGTTTCCTGAGGTGAAAGAAAGTATTAATTTGGCTTGCCAACAAGCCCTTCATAGCAAGACCACCGCTTCGCTTATATTGGAAAATTCTAATGTAAATCCTAATCACGATCATTATTATTGCTATGAGGTTTTGATCGATGCTTTGAAGACAAAATATCACACAAAAAATGAATTTATTTTTATCATTAGAAATATGACTGGCTTAAAACTAGAGGAATTGTTGCGTCATAAACAACATGTTGAGCTTATGCTCGCTTCTCAACAAAGTGCTATGAAAGAAGTTGCTCTGGCTATGGCACATGAAATCAACCAACCATTAGCTGCCATTGTCGCTTATAGTAGTGCCAGTTTGCTTAAATTGGATGATGCCAACCATAAAAATATATTGTCTCATCTTTTGGAGCAAATTTCTAAACAGGCAAATTATGCCGGTGAAATAGTGCATGGAATGAAAGATCTTATCCATAAAGAAGGTTTTCATGTAGAAGAAATTGATATTGATAAGCTTATAGAAGAAAGCTTGGCTATTTTAAATTATGAATTATTAGATTTTAATTTAAAAGTCGAATTAAATTTGACCGAAAATCTATCAGTAACGCTTAATAAAACCCATATTATGCAAATGATTTTAAATTTAAGCCGAAATAGTATCGAAGCATTAAAAAGCATTTCAGAACCCAATCCAACCTTAAGCATTACCGCACATCAAATGGAGCATAATGTGGTTGTGGATATTCGAGATAATGGTCCTGGTGTACCCATTGAGTTTCAAGATAAATTATTTCGCTCGTATTTTACAACCAAATCTCAAGGGGTGGGGATAGGTTTAGGTATCTGCACGACGATTGTACAATCCCATGGTGGCACATTGGTACTACAAAAACATGATGGTATAGGCGCATGGTTCAGATTCACCTTACCGCTGGCAAAAAATACTTAGAAAGAGAGTCTTATGCAAGACACTAAAATTTGTATCATAGATGATAATCCAGCAGTGTGTGAATCATTGAGATTTTTATTTGAATCGGTTGATGGCAGCAAAGTCGAAATTTATATGACGGCCATGGCTTTTTTAGAAAAATTTTCATCTGAATGGATTGGGTGTTTGATCGTCGATTTTTTTATGCCTTCTTTAAATGGCATAGAGCTCATGAAAGAGCTTAAAAAAAGAAATAACCGCATGGGTGTTGTGATGATTTGTGGCAATGGCACGCCAGAGATCGAGGCTTGTTCTTTGACAGCAGGTGCAGAAGCCTTTATGTCAAAACCCTTTCACATTGATAAACTACTTGGTATCGTAAAAACGATTACAGCAAAACAAAACATGTTGTCATAAAAATTTTTTATTTTATATATAACTATAATTATGATACTAATACCCTAATTTTTTAAAGATGAGCCATGATGAGTAAAATTTTATTTTCTTTTTTGATGATGACTTTACTGATAACAAATATTGCCGACGCCAAACAGCCTGGTTGTAGAGAATTTGTTGTTACTATCACTAATAAAAGTCCAAATGATTGTATTTTGAAAACCCAACATCTTTTAACTGGCACTATGTTTCAAGGGTCTCAAATCCCTGATTTACTTCTTCAAGGCCAATCTACGCAGTTTGTGCTGACCACTGATTTTAAAAGTGTTGCGTTAGCGTATGTGAAATATCAATGCGGACAGAATAGTATTGATCTCTTATCTAGCGATCCTTTTTTCGATAGCCTGATCATGTTAAATGTTCCTCCAGTAGAGGGTTTTGTATTGAATAAAGACAATATGAACGCAAGCTTTACTTCAATTCCGCCCTCAATGTGTAATGTTTGGTATGATACGCCCGCTGCTGAAATCAATTGGACGATTTATTAAGAACGTAGAAAAAGAATAGTGTCTCGAAGGATATAAAAAGCTGTGTCTAATTCGGCTTTTGTGGTAAATCGGCCTATGGACAAACGAATCGAGGATAGAGCCCGATCTCTATCTACACCAAGTTCACGTAGTACATAAGACGGTTGATGGCTGTGCGATGCGCAAGCTGTCATTGAAGATACCGCTAATTCGTGTAAAGCAGGTAACAAACGCTCTCCATCAATGCCTTGAATGCTAAAATTCAAGTTTCCAGCAATTCGATGTATTTGATCTCCGTTCAACTGAATATTTGGAATAGTTTGTAATTTTTCCCAAAAATCTTGCCTGAAGGTCATCAGACGTATTTGCTCTTCCTCTCTTAACGATTCACTTAAAGCAAAAGCAGCACCCATACCAACAATTTGATGAGTAGGCAGGGTGCCTGCACGTAATCCCCGCTCTTGTCCACCACCAAAACTTTGAGTTTGTAAGCGAATACGGGGTTTTTGAGAGATATAAAGAGCACCAATACCTTTGGGGCCATAGTTTTTATGGGCCGAAAATGACATGAGGTGTACAGGCAATTTTGCCAAATCGATGGATAATCGTCCGGCGCTTTGAGCTGCATCTACATGAAACACGATGCCTTTGTCGGCCAACACAGCGCCAATGGCAGCAATATTTTGAATAACTCCTATTTCATTATTGACATGCATGATGGAGACCAAAATAGTATCAGGGCGTAAAGCTACTCTTAATGTCTCCAAATCTAGTAAACCTGAAGATTGTGGCGCTAAATAAGTGACCTCAAAGCCTTCTCGTTCTAATTGTTGAAAGGAATCTAAGACGGATTTATGTTCGGTAGACATTGTGATCACATGTCGACCTTTACGTTGATAGAAATGTGAAGCACCTAAAATAGCCAGATTATTAGCTTCAGTGGCCCCCGATGTAAAAATCAATGAGTCTGGAGTTGTTCCAACGGATGTTGCAAGTTGTTCACGTGCTTTTTCAATAGCGCTTGCCGCTGTTTGACCTGGAAGATGTTGAACCGATGCGGCATTGGCAAACATCCCGTCTGGACCTAAATACTGTATCATTTCAGGAATAATTCTCGGATCTACAGGGGTGGTGGACATATAATCTAAATAAATGGGTCTAAGACTCATCTCGTGTCACCTGAATTTGAGTCAGAATGCCACGTAGAATATTAACCTCTGTTGTTTCTAAACGTGCACGATTAAATAGGCGGCGTAAGCGTTGTAATAATTTACGTGGGTTAGAGGGTTTTAAGAAGTCGATTTGAATCAGTACTTGCTCTAAATGAGTATAAAATTGTTCTGTTTCGGTGCTGGTTGCTAATTGATCCTGATGCGTTTCTACTTTCGAAGCTGGATTTAAAGCATGCATTCGTAACTCATACGCAATAATTTGTACTGCTTGAGCCAGGTTGAGAGAGCTAAAGTCGGGATTGCTTGGAATATGAAGATGATAATGGCATAACAATAGCTCCTCGTTGGTCAATCCGGCGTGTTCTCGACCAAATACAATGGCTATTTCGGTATGGTCTGGTTGCTCTACCATCAATGTGGCGCATTCACTTGGATTCAAACCTGGTAAGGCCAAATCACGTGGGCGTGCGCTGGTGCCGCAAATCAAATGGCAGCCGTCGAGTGCTTTTTCTAATGTGTCGCAGATGACTGCGTTTTGTAAAATATCATAAGCCCCCGCAGCTAATTCATGGGCTTTTCGATATGGATTAAGATTTGGATTTACCAAATACAAGCGTGATAAACCCATGGTTTTCATTGCTCGTGCTGCCGAGCCAATATTACCTGGATGTGTGGTTGCTACCAAAATAATTCGAATGCAATCAAATTTCATAAATTTAATGAATATTTGCTCAATAACCCTTGAGCTTTGGATGGTACACCATATACACTGAGAAATACATGATCAAATGTTCAAGATAGCAAAAAGCCAGCGGTTGCTTTTTGAAACTTTGACTTTTGAAGACCATATTATGGATGAGATGATATGAACTTTGTTAAAAGATCACATAAAAAATATCATTTTCACTCTTCCGATCACATGTCCCCAACGCATCATCAATTGGCGCGATTTATGCAATCGGCAGGATTACAGCGTACGCGCTGGGCTTGGCGAGCCAAATTTAGTGAGAGCAATTTAAATTTTGCACCAGATGCGTGTGAATGCCTTGAGTTTAAGCATTTGCTTTCACAAATGGTAGATATGTATTGTCCAACGGTCATGCCTGAGACATATGTCATCAATGAATTCTCATGGTCAACCATTTTAAGTGATATCGCCAGTATGTATTATGCGACACACCAAACCATTGAAGATCATGTCGAGGGATTGGCCTGGATCTTAAAACCAGCTTTATTGAACAATGGTCAACATATTAAAATTTTTGACACATTGTCACAAATTGAAGAGCATCTTTTACGTCCAGATCATTTGGCTGGCCCGCATGTCTTACAGCGTTATATCTTAGATCCTGCTCTTTACGACGGTAAAAAATATAGCATGCGTTTTTTTGTAGTTATCACCCAAGAGGCAGGCGCATTTTTATATCCTCACGGATATTTGAATGTGGCTTTGAATAAATATCCGGGTGCCGATTTTACGAATCTTAGTGCACATTTGACCAATGAACACCTCATGCATCATATGCCTTCCGTGGTTCAAATCCCTACCATGGATATTACTGACTACGCTGCTTGGTATCCGCAAGTCGAAACTATTGTACATGCAGTCACAAAAGGCCTAGAGCAAGCATTTCCTCGCGCGTATATGCCGCAGAAAGAGCGAACCTTTGCTGTATTTGGGTTTGATTTTATGCTAGATGAGCATCAACGTGCTTGGTTGTTGGAGGTGAATCATGGACCTTGTTTTCCTACAGATGAGCAACATCCTTTACAAGAGCGCTTATATAGACCATTTTGGGAGGCTGTGTTAGAACAGTTTGTGCTTCCTATAACGACCCATCAACCCATGCTTATGGATGGAAGCTCTGGTTTTAAAGCGATGCGAGTGATGAACATCTAGTGGTGCTGAAGTCCCTGTCAGCATCGTAAAAGCTACGAAAGAATGTTGATGAATACAACTGCACCTCAATAACTTATTGTTTTCTTTTAGCTATTTTTTCCTGTTTGCGCCGATGCCTTAGATCAAGGCTACGGAAGGAGTGTTGATGGAATATAACTATCTTGGATCATAGTGGAGAAAGGTTGAGCCGAGAGGTACTTTACTTTAAAGAGTCGCCAGTTTCTTGAAATAACTCTCGACCAATGAGCATCCTGCGAATTTCAGATGTTCCTGCTCCGATTTCGTATAATTTGGCATCGCGTAATAAACGTCCGGTAGGGTATTCGTTTACATAACCATTCCCCCCCAAAATCTGAATGGCCTGTAATGCCATTTGGGTGGCTTTTTCTGCTGTATATAAAATAACTGAAGCTGCATCTTTTCGGCTGACAAACCCTTGATCGCAGGCTTGAGCAACGGCATATAAATAAGACCGAGACGCATTCAGATCTGAATACATGTCAGCAAGTTTGGCTTGGATCAATTGAAATTCGCCAATGGCTTGGCTAAATTGTTTTCGCTCATGCACATAAGGGACCACTACATCTAAGCAAGCTTGCATGATACCCACAGGACCTGCAGCTAATATAGTACGCTCATAGTCTAAGCCAGACATTAGCACAGCGACACCTTGGTTCAAATGACCTAAAATATGATCTTCTGGGACGATACAATCCTGAAATACTAACTCACAAGTATTGGATCCACGCATCCCTAATTTGTCCAATTTTTGTGCTGTTGAAAATCCAGGCATACCTTTTTCAATGATAAAAGCGGTGATGCCTTTGCTGCGTGCTTCGCGGTTGGTTTTGGCATATACGACCAACACATCGGCATCTGGACCGTTGGTGATCCACATTTTAGTGCCATTCAATCGATAGTTTTTGCCATTTTGTTCGGCACTTAATTGCATACTAACCACATCAGAACCCGCATTGGCTTCACTCATAGCCAATGCACCAATATATTCTCCACTGATTAATTTGGGGAGATAACGTTGTTTTTGAGATTCTGTGCCATTTAAATAAATTTGATTCACACATAAATTAGAATGCGCACCGTAGCTCAAGCCAACAGAAGCGCTGGCTCGCGATATTTCCTCCATTGCGATAGCGTGTGCCAAATATCCCATATTTGCGCCACCATAGGCTTCTGATACAGTGATCCCAAGGAGACCCATATCTCCCAATTTTCGCCATAATTCATTAGGAAAGGTATTGGAGTGATCAATCTCAGCGGCCAAAGGGGCTATCTCTCGCTGAGCGAATTGGTACGCTGTTTCACGCAATTGGCTATATATATCGCCAAGTTGATGCTGTAATCCGTAATACATAAATGGCTGGTCTCATTAAAAATAATAAACATCACTATAGCGTTCTATTGTGCGCTTGTGAATAGATATGCAAGACGCAGCAGTCTTTTTGTACCTATTCTGATTCTTTTTCGTTATAATCAGTTCAGTGTTTTTGTTACTTGGAAAATCAATGCCAATTTATGAATATCAATGCTCTGAGTGTCAGCATCAATTTGATGTGATGCAAAAAATGAATGACCCAACGATTAAGATTTGTCCCGAATGCGCCAAGGAAACGGTGGTACGTCTTGTTTCAGCTGCTGGATTTCAATTAAAAGGCACAGGCTGGTATGCGACTGATTTTAAAGATAAAGGAAAACCAAAGCCTTCTACTATGGAATCTTCTTCGTCCACAGAAACAAAAGCAAACTCGGACTCTAAACCCACTGAAACCAAAGGCGGAAACAATTGAAACATATACGTAGTTATTTGTTGGCAGGGCTGGTGGTTTGGTTACCTATTTTATTAACCATCTGGATCTTAGGTTTTATTGTAGAGCTCTTAGATCGGTCCGTTGCATTATTACCTAATGCTTATCAACCTGTACATGTTTTTGGTGTTAATTTACCAGGTTTGGGTGTGGTTTTTTCACTGATTATTTTATTGGCCACAGGCGTATTTGCGACTAACTTTTTGGGACAACGTTTGGTGCGCTGGAGTGAGTTGTTTTTAGATAAGATTCCTTTGGTGAGGTCTATTTATAATACTTCAAAACAGATGATCCAAGCCGTTTTTTCTACCAATAGCCAGGCATTCCGTAAAGTAGTCATGGTGGAATATCCAAGAAAAGGAATGTGGACTCTGGCTTTTCAAACAGGCACAACCTCGCAAGAGCTGACCCAAGATTTGGGAAATGACATCATTTCTATCTTTGTACCTACCACACCGAACCCCACAGCCGGATTTTTATTGATGGTGCCAAGATGCGAAGTGAAAGAACTTTCCATGTCAGTGGAAGATGCTTTGAAACATATTATATCTTTAGGTGTTACTAAGATTGGCCAATCTTCTGCGCCTAAAGCTGTTAAAGATAAAGTTTAGATCCCCTTGATGCTGCTGGCTACAAAACGCGCTTACTATTTACCGCGGCTTGTCTGCGGTATATTTTTAATCATGATGTCACAAGCCCTTGCAGCCATATCGATGCTGGACTTGCTGACTTATGATCCTATTGAATCGAATCTTATTGTGAGATTGCAAGTATCTTCAACTGCTTTTTCCATGAATCTCAAAGCGGTTCAATTGCATTTTTTAACGTCCAATGATTGTCAATCTGGTTATATGAAGCGTTTTGATACACCGCCACAAGGCGATGTATTTTTGATTGACGCTAACACTTCTTTCGGATTGCGTGGAGAAAGTGTGTATCAAGCAGCAGCATCTGTAATAGGTGAGGGAGATCTAGAGCAAGTAAGGTCGATTTTACTGCGTTTATTTACAGACAAACAACGATTCTTGTATTTCAAAGGCAGTTGCAACGATCAAGGTTTAAATTGTTGCATACCCGTAACCTGCTCACATTCTAGTGGATTGTGTCAGCCGAAAATTACATTAGAGACACAAATCATATATCAGTATTATTAGATCTTTTTTAAAGAGATAGCTGTGGCTGTTTCATTATCGGTGCTCCTTGCTACTTTATCTACTTGCGCCTGTTGTGCTTGATTCTCCAATTGCACATTTTGCACTTTTGCACTCGGTGACTTGACCACAGTCCAACAGGATTGTGTCATAATGTCTGTTGTCTCGTGCGCAAGATTTGCTGTGGTTACGGTTAACTCTCCCAGTTGAATTTTCATGCCTTTAATAATTTCTTGAAATTTTTGAACTTCTTTACTAAAGTCTTTGTTTGTTGCACTAAAGCTTTGGCTTGTTTGGCTAAAAGAAGTTGCGCCACCTGCGATTATTTGATGATAAGTATGAAGCATTTGAGTGGCCTCAGCTAATTGAGTTTTAAGTTCAGCTTGCGATTGTTGAAAACTCTCCACTTGGATTTGAAGTGTTTTAGCAGTGTCTTCAGCTTGATTTAAGTAGTTTTTGGCACGACTTATCTCTTCTTGTAAGTCTTCTTGAACAGTGCGCATTTGTCGATTCATATCAATCAGGGGCAATGTGATCTTTTTAAAGTCCTCTTGTGTTGTGCGTATATACGTTAAAGAGTTTTGTAACGATCTTTTTTGATCTCTCAAATCTTTTGCAATGATGTCATTGCGTTCTTTAGACTTCGAATGGTGCTCGATAAAAAAGAAAGACAGCGCCATAGAGATGAGGCAGCTGCTCACAAAAGATATTTGACATAAAATACCGACCCCAATGAGTACTGTTGAAACAATAAGCTTCATCCACCAAGTTTTTTCGCCATACCAATGAGTGGCGTATCCCAAAAAACTTTTTTTGGCGTTATAGCGTTGAATCAATAGGTCCATGTCTTGAGTATACGTGTTCAAGGATTGATACTGTTGGCCCAAAGTACGGATTTCGGATTCCGCGTTGGTTTGCAGTATGTCAAGAGCGTCATCTTGTCTATCATTCATTTCGAAACTCCAATTGAATTTTGTGTTTTTATGGTGTGCTTCAGACCTTAGATCCTAAAACAGTCTTAAGCTTGGAGACGTCGGTCGTTTGTTATTTTGCCCGACATTCTCATGATTTTCTTGATCTTTCCGCTCAGAAAGTAATTGATCTATCATTGCCTTTTGCTTTTGATGCTCTATCAACAATTTGTTTATATCAGAAAAAAGCTCTTGATTGGCTTCTTTCAATGCTTCGTTTTCTTTCTTGTAGCGTTGTAATCTGTCGTTTGCATCTTTTCCATGAGATAATTTATGGGCTAACCTATTGAGCGTTGTTACATTTTCTTGAGTATCAGCTTCCAGTTGTTGTAGCTGTCCCACAAGCGTTCCAATTTCATGTTCATGCTGGGTGATAGTGTGGTTGGTTGTCACTAAAGTTTTAGATAAAAAATCTACATCTTTGCAAAATTGATTATATTGCATTTTCATGCTCTCTAAAAACAAAGATATTTTGGCGATAATGTCAGGGATGGTTTGATTGCTTTGTTCTAAAGTATGAGTAGAGTTCTGAAATTGGACCATGGTTTGTTCAAAATCCGCTATGATATGAGCAAATTTCTCGCTTTGGTGTTGAAAGTGATCCACCACTGCTTTAGAGTCATTTTGTAGTTGTGCGGCAGTTAAAGAAATATCTGCACTGATTTGCTCCTCTCTATGGAGGCGATCCCTTCGAGCTGCATTGATATCTGGATCTTGGGATTGTTTTGGTTTGATATAGTTTTTGTATAAAGCATATAAATTAAAAAACGTTGCTATGGTTACGAAACAATAGACTAAAAGAGGACCCAAGCTGTTTTGAGCGACGGCAGTCGTTGCCGCGATAGTTGCAATAACTGGCATGAAACTTCCCTATTATCAAATGAAATATCGCCATCCATGGCCTAAAGCTATAATATGTACGCATCATAACGAAGAATATGCGCCGAGTCACCATTTTGATAGACTCTGGTGAGATTTTAGGTTTTGTTTTATAGTTGATGCTATAAATTTAAAATGTGTGAACATAATGATTGCAACTAAATATACTTATCGTGTATTGATCACCGAAAGCCATTTGGATACATTTGGACATGTTAATAATGCGATATATTTAAAATTATTTGAAGAGGCACGCTGGGACTTATTGACGAATAATCACTATGGTTTGGAGCGAATTCAAAGCAGCCAAATGGGGCCGACCGTTTTAGAAATCACATTAAAATTTATGAAAGAATTACGTTTGCGTGAAGCCATCGTGATTGAATCACAAATACGTTCTTACGAAGGTAAAATAGCGATTTTATCCCAAAAAATGTTGCGAGATGGTGAGTTGTGTTGTGATGCTGAATTTGTGATGGGTTTTTTTGATATGAAAGCGCGTAAATTGATATTGCCTACCCCTGAATGGCTCACAGCGATCGGATTGTGTGAACAGGCATAATTGACGAACCAAACAAGATCGTGCAAAGTGATAGATATGTTTTGCTCAACATTCAAGGAAAACTTATGTTTCAAGTCGCTGTTGTTGTGGGTAGTTTACGAAAAGACTCAATAAATCGTAAATTGGCTCTATCGCTAGATCAATTAGTGCACCCACTTTTAACGTTTACCTATCCAGATATTACTGACATTCCTTTATATAATCAGGATTTGGAAACGGATATGCCAGAATCAGTCTTGCGATTTAAACAAGAGATCCAAAAAGCCGATGCAGTATTGTGGGTGACTCCAGAATATAATCGTTCCATTCCAGGCGTGCTGAAAAACATCATAGATTGGGGTACGAGACCCGCAGGGCAAACCGTTTGGCCTGGTAAGGTCATGGCCAGCATGGGGACTAGCCCCGGTGCAATTGGTACTGCCGTTGCCCAATCTCATTTGCGGAGTATCATGGTCACGTTAGGTGGCATCTTCATGGGGCAACCAGAGATGTATTTGGTGTACAAAGACGGACTTATCGATGATAGCTATCATATCACTGTAGATACAACTCGCGAATTGCTGCAAAAATTTATTGATCAGCTGGCAGTTGCTATCACTCGCAAGACTTCCTCACAAGAAGGCCAATGAAGTGGCGCACCTATAAATTCCCCCCCCCAGGGTCGGCAACGCTGGGGATCAGTTTGCCCAAAAATACCTAGTACAGGCGCGTGAACGGCTGCTGCAAGATGCATGGGGCCGCTATCATTTGCAATCACTTGTGAAGCACGTTGCATGACTGCCGCAAATAAAGGGATATTTAAATCCGGTATCATACAAACCCCTTCAGCCAGGACTTGTTGAAAATACTCTGTTTCAAATGGGGCAGGGCACGCGATGAGCTGCTTGCCTTCTTCCAGCAACTTCTCACTTAATACCCGCCAATGGGGCCAGATTTTTGATGCTTTACCAGCGCCTTTTCCAATGGCACCAGGGCAAATGACTACAAAGTTCGAGTGAATTTGATATTTTTCTAATATTGCATGAGCTTGTTCATGATAAGCGTCTGACAGGAGTAAATTGGGATTTTTGGGTGGTAATAAAGCTTGTTTTACTGCAAATTGCGCTAATTCCCAAAAGTATTCAATTTCATGAAGACCTGGTTTTTTTTCTAAGGATCGATATAAAAGAGGACGTCTACCATCGGATCGATAACCAATGCCTTTGATGCCAGTGAATGCAAGATGCATAGCGCTTGATAATCCGTTAGTGAGTAATACACAAGGACTGATATTCATCTGTTGGTACATGTCTCTGATTTGCCAAAATTGCGAGGGTAGCGTATGAACTTTATAAGGATACGCTGAAAACAAGTCTTTGGCCCATTTTTTACCAAATAATTCAAAGGTAAAGCCGGCAGAGCTCAGTGCTTCTAATGTAGGTAGTGTCATGATGACATCACCTAACCAATTGGGTAAACGTATGGCCAAATGTTTCATAATCATCCTATAGAATAAATAGCATCGTTTGAAGAAGAGGTTTGAAACGGAAATTTAGCATGATATTTCGTTTCAACCCATTCGCCCAAACATAGACCGGTAAAGGCGATAAATAAGTATCCTATACCTGAATTTACCAGCAATGCATCTGATACATTTGCAACCAAAAAAGGCAATAAAATTGCTTGAAAAATACTTTTCATCTCTTGTAAACGATAACTTAATTGGATCAAAAGGGCAAAGAAGCAACCTAAAGCAATCAGTCCTAATATTCCAAACTCACTGGCAATCAACCAATATTGACTATGTGCATCTGGCAAAGGTTGATCCCATTCTGGGATAGGATTATCTACAAAAAAATTCGAGGTAAAGCTGCCTGTACCTTGTCCAAGTAAGGGTTTGGCTAAAAATAAGGTTTTGGCATATTTATGAAATTGTAATCGAAAACCAAGGCTTGAATTTTCGTGACCACCTTGATATTGGTGAACATCCGATAGGATCATGTGCAATCTTGTTTGCAATGTATCGGACTTTGTTTGTTGAATCAACAGGCCCAAACTACATACAAAGAAAAGTAGAATATAGCGAATAGATTTCAAAGACATATGTTGTAAAAACAATAAACCAAAGAGCAGGGCATAGATCACATAACCCGTTCGTCCTATATTCACAAATAAAACTTGAATACTAAATAGTATAGCAATGACCCCATATAGTATTTTGAAGGGTGTGGTTTTGCAGGTGTGTATGCTTGTCCATGCGGCCAAGTATGCAGCCAAAGCCATCATATAGCCCGTGATAATATGGTTGTAAAACACTTTGCCAGGATCAATAAGTTCATGCAGTTGAGGGATGGCGTAGAAATACTTATAAAAAGAAATAAAGCATGTGATCATCATACCCAGTATAAATGCCTGAATCCCATATTGCCTTGTTCTTTTATGACAAAATCCGGCAGCCAGTATTGGTAAATATAAAAGTTTAGCGTATTTTTCAACCATAGAGAATTCTTGGGCAGGGCTTGCGCTACTCCAGATACATGCCAACAAAGTCACACCGCAAAGACCGATAGCCGCAAAAGAAATAGGTTGGGAAAACATGAAGGCAAGATTTTGGCGATATAGGGGTGATATTACAATCACCCCAACTGCCAAGATAATTCCAATACTTTTAAAAGTAGGACCCAGCGGGATGCAGAACATCAAAACCGCCAAACAAAAAGGTAGATAAGTATGCAGAGATTTTTGAAGGTGAGTTTTCATCACGATTAATTCTAATATGGTGATGTGCGAGAGTAACGTGTTCGTAATATTAATTCAATATAAAATTGTTTTATGAACGCGTCTTATGGATTGTTTATGAGCAAATAAAAGCAATTCTCTTAAGGAACAATCAATATATCTGTTTGACACATGCGTAATAAACGATTGGTGACACTACCTATCAAAATATAATGTAATGCGGAATGTCCCCTAGTGCCGGCAACAACCAATTGTGCATTCCAGGTCGATGCACATTCCACGATGTCGTTTGGCGGATAGCCTCCGATATATTTTGGCACAAAACGAGTGGGATCAACGGCGGCTTTTTTTATAAATAGCATTAATTTGTTCTGTAGTATGTGATGCATCTCATCATGAAATGATTGGCGTTCTGTCGTCTCCCCATTTTTTTTCTCGTACCAAACATCTGACACATGCAGCAATAGAAACTGTGCATTCGGATAAAGCTGATAGGCTGTTTCCGTAGCTTTTCGACTTGATTCTGAAAAATCAGTGGTGACTAAGATCCGTTCATAAGAAAACTCAGGATTTTTTTTGATCAACTGAACAGGAATGTTAGCATGTTTGATGACAGACTCTGAACTGGTTCCCAAAATATAATCATTCAAATAATAGGTGCCATGTGCGCCCATCAACACAAGATCAATGCCGTTGTTATCAACATATTGATTGATTTGATCAGATACTCTACCTGTACATACGATAAAACGGACAGGGTACTGGTTGGGCATTTTTTTTAATTCTTTATGAAATGACGTCTCAACTTTTTTAACGTGATCCTGAAGGTGTTTTTCTTCATTGGTAGGCTGCAGAAATTTGAAATTATCTAAGAAATTTTGCTGAACCACATGGATGCAAGTGAGTTCTGCTTGAAATAACTCGGCAATTTGCATGGCTCGATTTAAGGCGTAACGAGCATGTTTGGAAAAATCAGTAGCAACGACTATTTTTTTAAACATAGTATGCTTTCTCCAATCAGTAATAGATTCTATTGTTTAGTATAGTCTAAATTTAAATCATATCCTGTCATGAGATTTTCTAAATCGATTTAATATATAGGCGCTCATGTTTTTAGCAATTTCGTTTTCAGCAAAAAAAGCTTTGCCGGGACCTTCTTTTTCCAACAACACTGCTTCATACTCATCGTGAGCTCGGATAGCAATGTCTAAGGTTTTATTGAGAAGGCGAGCGCATTTCACTATAGGTCGTATGTTAAATCTGTCAGACACAGCAATCACAAGCACGCTGGCATTTGTGACATGGGATTGGCTGAGCACAACAGGGTTACTTGCATCACCACACATGGCATTGATGCCTCGAGCTCGAAGGCGCTGAACGAGCTCTCGAATTTCATCAATTACCACAAAAGGGATTTCGTGGTCGAGCAATGATTTTGCTATTTTTTTGCCAACGCGTCCGTATCCAATCAAAATGACTTGGCCCGCAATATATTCTTTGTCGATACTTATGGGTAATTTGGCCAAAGGATCCGAGGGTTTTGCAAGTAATCGAGTGATGTTTGATTTTGATTTGACCCAATCTTGGAGATATTCTAGGAGTTTAAATACCAAAGGATTAATTGCTATCGAGATAATGGCACCCGCAAGAAGAAAACTTTGGCCTTCTAGGGGTAATAATCCAAGACGAACTCCCAATTCAGCAAGAATAAAGGAAAATTCTCCAATTTGAGCCAAGCTTGCAGAAACAATACAAGCTGATCCAAAAGAATATCCAAAGGCCAAGACCAAGACAAAGGCTGCAATAGATTTGCCAACGATGATGATACTGGTGACGATAAAAACTTGTAGAGGATGTTCAAATATCACCATAGGATCAAACAACATGCCTACGGCAACAAAAAAAAGCACAGCAAATGCTTCTCTTAGCGGTAAAGATTCTTCGGCAGCACGATGACTGAATTTAGATTCGCGCATGATCATGCCTGCAAAAAAGGCACCTAAGGCAAAAGAAACGCCAAAAAGTGTGGCTGCTGCGTAAGCGATACCAACTGCGGCCGCTACAACGCACAACGTAAATAGCTCACGCGAACCAGTTTGCGCGACATGCCGCAGTAATTTCGGGAAAAAACGACGTCCGACTAGTAACATCAATGCAATAAAAGTCGAGATTTTTATGAAAGTTACCATCAAAATCCATGGCAAACTTTCTCCTTGGTGACTGTCATGACCACCCAACCAACCAGATAAAGGGGGTAATAATACCAGAACAATGATCATGAACAGATCTTCGACAATTAGCCATCCCATGGCGATACGGCCATTAATAGATTTCAGAATATTTCTTTCTTCAAGTGCTCTGAGTAATACTACAGTGCTTGCGACGGATAAAGCGAGACCAAACACCAACGCGCCGCCAAACTTCCAACCCCATGTCATAGCAATGGCGACACCTAATCCGGTAGCCACCATAATTTGCACTACAGCACCTGGTAAAGAAATGTTTCTTACCTCCAGTAAATTGGCCAATGAAAAATGCAATCCAACCCCAAACATAAGAAGAATGACACCAATCTCAGCAAGTTCTTGAGCAATTTGAGTATTAGCAACAAAACCGGGTGTAAACGGACCAATAATAACGCCAGCTACTAGATAACCTACCAGCGCAGGAAGTCCAATACGAATTGCAATAAAACCCATCAGCAAGGCAAGACTAAGTGCAACGGCAATAGTTGTGATAAGGGGAAGAGCGTGATCCATCAATAATTATCCTTTTTTAGAATTGATCTTTAAATTCAGGACTATACTTCTTTGCTTTTCATTTTTTACCTACACTGTCTTAGCACGGTGCCCGACAAATCAGGGCGTGAGGAGTGTCTTTGCGCTAACTAAGCCAGTAACCTATGCTAGTTTATATGTCAGTTTAAGTAAATTCCAACTTATGGCTGTGGTGCATGCCTCAAATGTTTAATTATTTATCAGGTTTGCTTAACTACATCATGGTGACTAATTCTTCGGCGCTGGTTGGATGAATAGCTACGGTGGTATCAAAATCACGTTTGTAGGCACCCATATTTACAGCCACACCGAAACCTTGCAACATTTCGTCGGCGCCGTAGCCAATAATGTGTAGGCCAATAATTTTTTCGTCTTTCCCTGTAGTCACTAATTTCATGGCCGTTGGAGTTTTTTCTTCGCTCAATGCATCAAATATAGGATTAAATTGTGTTTTATAAATTTTAATCTGTTTTTTGCCAAATTTATCCAATGCGTCTTTTTCACTTAGACCTACACTGCCAATGGGTGGGTGCGTAAATATGACGGAGCAAATATTTTCATAATTTAAATGAGCCTTTTTTTGTTTGCCAAAAAGACGATCAGCAAGTTTTCGGCCTGCAGCAATAGAGACAGGCGTTAATGCAGGTGCGTCAGTTACATCTCCAATGGCATAAATACCGGAAACAGAGGTATTTTGATAACGATCAACAATGATAAGTCCACGTTTATCCTGCTCAACATTTATGCCAGAGAGGTTTAAATCAAACGTTCGTGGGGCTCGGCCAATAGCAATAATCACTGCATCGAGATCAGTCATTAGAGTCCCTGTCTGACATTTAAGTGTTTTTTTACCATTTTCTTGCAAAATAATTTGTTGAGCTTGGTAATTAGGATGAATGATTAAACCGCTTTGCTGCATAATTTCTAGTAGAGTTTCTCCTAACATGTCATCAAAACGACTCAGTAGGCGATCACCCCGTAGGAGCATATGTGTTTCCGTCCCCAGGCTATGTAGGAGGCCCGCTAGTTCGACACCGATATAGCCCCCGCCAATAATTGCAACTTTATTAGGTTGTTCAGTCAGTTGAAAAAAACCATCCGAATTAATAGCATGATTTATTCCCGATAGATCATTCGGAAAAATGGGTTCACCACCTGTTGCGATGATGATGTGTTGGGCTTTGTATTCTTTGCCGCAAACATCCACTGTATTGTGGTCGAGAAAGACCCCCATACCAGGCAAATGAGTTATATGATATTTATTCAATCGTTGTTCATAACTTTCGCGTAATTTTTTAATATAATTATTGCGTTTTTTTACAAGTACCTGCCAATCGAGTTTGACGTCGACAGGAGCAAAACCATAGTCTAATGATTTTCGTAACATATCAGCTATTATTGATGCGTTAAACATTATTTTCTTAGGAACACAACCATGATTTACGCAAGTACCGCCTAAATGCTTTGCTTCAATAATCGCAACCTTTGCTCCATAAACCGCAGCACGGACGGCGCTGGCAATCCCACCACTGCCTCCACCCAGTACAATCAAATCAAAATCCATAATATTATCCTCTGATTGGTGTTCTAGATATGATGTTGAGGGCATATTGGCTAACCCTTTATGTTATAACCTCCATCTATATAGATCACTTGACCGGTAACGGAGTTTGCTTTGGAAATTAAGAAATAGGCCGCCTCACCAATTTCTTCTATAGTAACCAACTGATTAAGCGGAGCTTCATTCTTGGCTGTTGCCATTAGCTCATCAAATCGCACTAAACCCGAGGCAGCACGTGTTTTCACAGGCCCAGGAGATAGGGCATTGACTCTTATATTTTTACTGCCAAGATCCATTGCCAGATAGCGGACCGATGCTTCCAGAGCTGCTTTGACAGGCCCCATCATATTATAATTTTGTACAACTTTCTCTGCACCATAATAACTCATGGTGATAATCGATCCGCCGTTTGTCATAAGTAGTTCAGCTGCCTTTGCTAAGCGCATTAAGGAATGACATGAGATATCCATAGCCAATATAAATCCATCTCGTGAACAATCTACAACACGACCTTGCAAATCATCTTTTGGTGCAAAAGCAATGGAGTGAACAATAAAATCTAACCTGCCCCAAGTCGATTTAATAGTCTGAAATAATTCATCAAGTTGTTTGGAATTGGTTACATCAAGCGGCATGAAAATTGGCGCTGAGATACTCTCAGCTAAGGGTTGAACATAATTTTTTGCTTTTTCATTCTGATAAGTGATCGCAAGTTCAGCACCTGCTTTATGCAATACTTTAGCGCATCCCCACGCAATGGAGTGCTCATTAGCGATACCAACAATAAGGCCTTTTAAATCACTCATCTTCTTCCTTAAGTCTGTTTATTGTCAGATACAAAGTCAGAATTTTCTCCACTGCCGCTTGTAAACACGATGCAATCGATACCGCTTAAAGCGACGGCCATCATGCCCATGAGTTGCACGGCCCTCAAATAGAAATAATGAAGCGCAAAGCGTGCTTTTGGATTGTAGCTGCCTTGTAATAGACTGACATCGTTTCTCCATTAAGACAATCCCAATAGTCCTGATTCGTTATCATAGAATATATTCTATAAAACGAGTTCTCGGATCATATGGATGACTACACCAGGATCGAGATTTCCAATCGGCAACCCATTTAGAGCCGTCATGTCCATCGTCGTATCAGTGTTCATTCCATAATTGATGGCACAAAGACTTGCACGACTACCTAAATGTGCTGCAATAATTCGACCATCGGCTAATTCAGGCTCATTCTGAGGCAGAGAATGAACAATCCACTCATAGGAGAGACTGTGAAGCCCATAACGACGAATCCCATGAACACGTATTTTTTGAACAAGGCCTTGTGGTTCGTATGAAATACTGTATCTAAACAGGCTCTGAGGGATCGGCGCAAATGAATCAAGATTGAGGCTCTGACATAAGGGTATTAAAGAATCGCAAGGGAGAGATAAGGCTTTTTTAGAAAAAGAAACTTTACGCCTAACAATCTGACAAGCTAAAAAAATATTGGAAAGGACATCTCGGTTTTTAATAGAGTTGACTTGAAAATTGAGATGTAATTTTTGATTTTTAGCTGCGATGGCAATAATCCAACAAAGAAAAAAGGCAAAAAAATATTTTTTATTTGCTTATAAAGATGTGCATAATTAAGTCATATCTTTATTAAAGTAACCATTAATCCTAAAAGATGTATTAAAAACCATAAAATTTCTACAGGACAGAGTTTAATTGGGTATGAGGAAAACTACAGGTTAAATAAAACTTTATATTCCTTCTTACCAGCAGATAAAGAGGTGATAGTGATTACAGATAAACTGTGTGATCTTAATGAAACTGTATTGATAGAGCAATATGCTTTAAAACCCCAACATTCTGCTGCTTAGAATTAGAATGTGGGCAGATGCATGAAATAATCTATGAAAAGGGAGATGTTTTATCGGTACTTAACTGCAACCGAAAAATTAACCCGCTCTTCCAATAGGCGTGTATCGACAAGTAAATTCGAATGGTTTCGAATTTACATTTTTTTCCAGATGCAAGTAATGGTTGTTTTCTACCAATAATTGGTTGATATCCAATAGAGTATCAACTTGATGAAGATAATCACGGTGGGGTGACTCCCATTGAGCGATTTGTTGTACAGCTTTATGTTTGGCTTGAGCTTCATTAGAAGCTACAACAAAGATATTTTGATGTAATTCAGTAAATTGAGTGCTATCGTAGCCACCTAAGTTCACGAAGTATAATTTATTGTCACATTTCTTTGGTGGCAGATGAGATAGATGTAAAGAATAACCATCGGCATAATCGAGTATGCCCCAAGCATCAAGATGTAAGCTACTTGGGGTACCCCACCAACTTTTTCGTAAACTATCATAAGTTTCTTCAATCGTATTGGCGACAATAAATCGCATGTCATGCAATTCAATGATGGATTTTTCATGTGCGCCACCTATGTAAATAACAAATAATTTCATTCGTTTGCTTCGGTTGTATTGTTGACGTAAACCCAAGCGGATATTCCAGAAGAAAGTGCCACTTTAATCCTTTTATAGTCAGACACCTCATAAGAATCAGCGCGCTTTAACTCTTCTTCATTAATATCAAACACCATACCCTCTACAAAGTTTGTTGCTTGTCCTGTATAGGAAATAATAGGATGGTATGTTTCTCCACTTGTGGCAATTACTATTGGGTCAGTGATTTTGAGCATGGATAATTCAAATCCGGGTAATTGATCTTTTGACCCTTCCAATATCCGACCAAAATTAGCAATCTGTACAGTTTCGTATTGAAGCGTTCCGTAAGAAAATAGTTTTTCTATGTTCAATGTATTCTACCTGATTTGTTGGTTTCATTGGTGTCCCAGGCAAGATTCGAACTTGCGACCTGCCCCTTAGGAGGGGGCCGCGCTATCCAGCTGCGCCACTGGGACATTGGGCAACAATTTTAGCGTTATCATACTAAAATCACAAATAATAAAATAGTGATAACATATTTAGTGCTTATATTTGGCTTTTTAAATTATTATAATCTATCTCGTAAAAATAGGATTAAAAGAGCACCTACAGGCAATAAAAACAAAGAGCGCATTATTTTTAGCCGCTCAAGCTTAGGCAATTAACCACCGACTTCCAATCGGAGGTGGTCTAGAGCTTGGGTCACCAATAAAAGTATATAAATGATGCCAGCATTCTCAGACCCCAATATCAATGCGATTCCGTAATTTCTCAAATAAACCAGACAAGGTGCCGACATGTTTACGTGCTTTTTGATAAATTTTACAACATAATTACTGTACCTGGTCCATTAAAAAAGCAAGCATCATGAGCATGGTCATCACAGAGCATAAGTTTTTATAACCATGACCATAATTATGCTCAAAATTGTAACCCTGATTTTTGAGTGTATTGAAAGTTTCATTTAGCTGCATTTTTTCGCAGTCATTTTTCGTGTCACCATCACTTTGAACAATCGGTTCCGGTGCTAAAGGAATCACTTCGCGGTGATCAGGGTAAACAAGCACTGCGCCTAACATGTGATGATAATATTCTATACGGCTATTTCTATGGTGCTTTTCACAATAGCGTTCGCAATGCACCTTTTCTGATGAGAACTGGCGTGGTGACACAATATCCATATGAGCCGCTGCTAAATAACCCAATATATATCCAATATGTTTTTTTAGCATACATGCGTATGTTACAATATCTCCATAAATAACCATTTTGAGTCGCGAGAGTGAGTTTATGCCGATTTTAGAACCCAATAGATGTTATGCCTATCAACCGCAGCGTTTAATAATAACGGCAACACCTAACAGCTTGCCTCGTAATTGGCTAAAAGAGTTTTATGAGCTTTTAGCCATGCAATTGCAGCTCGATGATAACCATACTGTAGTTGCAGACATTGATTATGCAACAAATAAAGAAGTCAGTTTGACAGCCAAAAAAAAATTTTTCAAAGAATTAGACAAGCACGCAGGAGAAAGGTCGACTTACAAATCTGAACTCCTGGAGTCATTAGCCAATTTGTATGTTGTCTTTAAACATTCTAACACCATTGAGAGCCAAAAGAACTTTATTGCGAGGAGAATAGCAGAGGATGTAAGCCAATGCACGCCTGGGTTTCATGACCGCGTGAATTTTATCATTATCAGGTTAAACATTCCCAAAAATCTGGATGAATTACTTGGCCAATCACGCTTTAATTTAGTGGATAAAATAGCACATCAACTTGCTGACCAGAGCGCTCAAGGTGTTCATGTCCATGCCCGTGTGAATAAGATTGCTAGAGTCGCCGGTTTTGGAGTTTGGGCTATCAATGAGAAAGATACTTTTGAGCGCGCAGGCTCTAGCGATATTACGGATAAAACGATTAAACAAAAAATACAAGAGGGGTTTCATCATCACTTCCAATACTTTGCAATCATCAATGTCCTGTGTGAGGAAATAAAGGCCTTGTGTGCTTCTCTTGGATACAATGGCAAACGTCAAGCGGATAAAGAATATGAAAATGGAGATGATGATAAATTCTTTGAAGTTTTAAGCCTTTTTATCCCCATAGACAAGGGAAGAGCATTTGAAAGAAACGCTGGTAAAGTGAGCGATATCGATTGGCAATATGTCAAGACTCTATTTTTGCAAAAATTAAGAGAGGAATCTTATGTAAAACTGTCTCAAGAAGAAGCCACTTTACTAGATTTCCTTTTACAAAATGAAACGATGCCACGAGATGCAAACAGCTTATATCAACTGATTCCTCATGCTTATGAATTAGCCGAATGTTTGCAATTTTTCAGTTTTTGGAGCAAAGAACAAAAAGCAAACGTTGTACTCGCTTATCTGCAAACTAAATCACCCAATGAGCAAAAAGAGATATTAGCTACTCTTTATAATGAAATACCGCAATTAACTACAGAGCTTAAAACTCACGCAAATCTTCAACCCATATATTTTACGATTGCAATTGATGAAAATGAAATAGCGGCTGTAAGAGCCTACATAGGCAATGGCGCAGATATGAATAAAGCCATATTACTATTATTTAGCCAAGCGCATAAAAGCGATACGCTCTACTGGTTACATGATAATCCTCATCTTTTACAAAACTTAACTGTGGAAAGCTTGAATACCGTTGTTTTACAAGACAAATACCAAGGCAGAACAATTGCAGAAGCCTTGGTAAGTACCAAGAAAGGCCGGCAGTTGGTATTGGAGAATAACACATTACAAACCCTGCTTTCTGAGACCACTATAGCCAATATGCTTTTTGACCGTCTGCAACAGGCACAGACTGAAAGAAATACCGTGAATACAGCAGTAGGATTCTTCAAGAAATTCGATCCCCTGGCTATTCAATTAGTTCAATGTATTCCTCAAAAAATCAGAACAATTACTTCAAGCAGCACATCCACGCTTATTAAAGCCATTATTAACAGAAAAGGTAACGGTTCAAGATTACTCAAAAAGAAAAGTAAAACAAAAGACCGCCTTTCAAGCAGCGCTATGTGCAATGGATGATGAACTCTGTGCGATGTTGGCTAAGTATATGACAGAAGAAGATATGCAAAACCAGTATCAAGACATTTTTCCAACAGGACATAAAAGCTATTATGCAACCCAAACGCCATTTGACTTTAGTCAAATCATCAATGCAATAAATCTAAGCGATGATGCGGATATACAAAAAGCACTTAACCTGGAGTTGCCTAATATAACGGAACTCTGGAGTAATCTTGTGCGATTTAGAGCGAATTTCGCCCAACACTCCTATCAAGAAGCGGTGTTTAATCCACAGCATCTCATCAAGGCTTTTGAGCTTTATGATAGCAATTTTGCCCAGTGGAGTTGGAATAAACGCGATTTATTTTGGCGCCAAGTAGTAGGTTATGTACAGCGATTCCTACCGGCCAATATTGCGATGGATGTTGCACAGGGACTTCATTATCGGGTAGAAATGGAAGAACCTGCCCAGCGTTCGTTTAATTTTAGAGTTGGTGGTGGGGCAATTTATCCTCCCGGCGTCGGTTCTTTTGGGGGGATTGGATTTGAATATGCCGGCGGAGGCCATGGGGCGTGGCTTCTCCGTGGTGGGCGAGATGGGGCGGTTGTGTCAATGTTCGTTTCAAAACTTATGTCAATCAAAAACAACAATCTTGGGAGAATTATGCAGCCAGACACGACCGACAGTTATTTACGCTGTGTAATTCAATAAAATAGCTTGAGAGTACTTCATCGGCGTATTAGGCTGGTTCTTTTTGCCAGCAGGTATTAGGTTCTGTGAACCAATTTTTAACGCATCCATATGAGTGCTCCTACAAAGTGTAAGAACCCTAAGAAAGCAGACGTTGTTTTATCAATCAAGAAAAAACTCTTCGAAAATGCTTCATTTTGGAGAAAAATGCCTCCACTAAAAATCGTAGTGCCAGTTATCAATTTTTCTCGGATTTTTTGCATTTATTTTTGACGGAATGACTGCGGAGAAGTCTTGGTTTTCGAGTGTGTCAATCAGGGCTTGCGAATCATTTCCTTTATCAGCCAGGATCGTTGTATTACGCGGCTCTTTTAGCAGTTCATCTGCTTGAGTCACATCATGTCTATTGCCTTCTGTCAGAATGAATAGGGTTACCCAACCTATATACCAATGCGTGAATTTTGGTAGTAAACCCTCCTTTGCTACGACCGAGTGCTTGAATTTCATTCCCTTTCTTTTGATAGCCAGAAGCACATGCATGAGCCCGCACCACAGTAGCATCAATCATGAAAGACTGATCATCAATATCGCTAACTGCTGACATTAGATCACACCAGATACCACAGAACCTAATAGAGATATATTGTTTAGAGCATTTTCTAAATGTATAATTGTTTAATTTTAATCCTATATCTGATATAATATAAAACATTATTTTAGATAGATGAGTATTATAAATGGGTATCTA